>CBCTIZ010000008.1:0-92911 GCA_965147105.1 uncultured Collinsella sp.
GCCCCGTCGCCCCGCGCCCGGTCCACTCCGCGCTCGACCTGTCCAGGCTCGAGGCTGCCGGCTTCCACATGCCCGACTGGGAGGAAGAGCTGGGGGAGTACATCAAGACGCTCTAGCCGCTATTAACTTTTCGAGAGTAAAAGCCGCCGTTCTTTAACGGCGGCTTTTCTTGTTGGTGGCTATCTGCGCAGTGGTGCCAATAGTATTTTGCGGAAGATCTACCTCTCGCTTGGCTTGGAAGTAGGGTGGCCGGGCTGGTCGTTGTAGGCGTATTTGCTGTACACGTTGACCTCCCACTGCTTTTTTTCGACCTTTGCTACAGAATCTAGGATGAAGCCGGTCGCAAGGCTCAGGCCGCACAGGAACATAAACGAGGCGGCGAGCATAGCGGTGGGGAAGCGCGGGACGAGGCCGGTCTGGAAATATTCGACAACGATGGGCATGCCCAGGGCGAGGCCGAATACCGCGAACAGAAGCGCAACGAGGCTGAAGAACTTCAGCGGGCGGTAGTCCTTGAACAGCGTGCCGATCATCGCAACGACTTTAATGCCGTCGCTCACTGTGTTGAGTTTGGACTCGGAACCCTCGGGACGGTCGCGGTACTCGATGGGCACATCTTTGATGCGCCAGCGGTGGTCGACAGCGTGGATCGAGAGCTCGGTTTCGATCTGAAAGCCCTCGGAAAGCACTGGGAAGGTTTTAACGAACGGGCGGCTCATGGCGCGGTAGCCGGTCATGACGTCATCGAAGCTGTAGCCATAGATCCACTTGATCATGGCACGTACCAGGTTGTTGCCAAAGCCGTGGAAGGCACGTTTGTTCTCCTCGGCATAGGTGCCGTTGGAAAGACGGTCGCCCACGGTCATGTCGGCCGTGCCGTTGAGGATGGGCTCGCAGAGGGCTTTGGCCGCTTCGGCAGGGTAGGTGTCGTCGCCGTCGACCATCAGGTAACAATCGGCATCGATGTCGCGAAACATCTGACGGCACACGTTGCCCTTTCCCTGACGCGGCTCAAAACGCACCGTGGCGCCGTGCTCGGTGGCGATGCGTGAGGTATCGTCCGACGAGTTATTGTCATAGACATAGACCGTCGCCTGCGGAAGCTCGCGGTGAAAGTCGTCGATGACCTTACCAATCGTGAGCGCTTCGTTGTAGCAGGGGATGATGACGGCGATGGATTCAGAATTCACTCAATGCTCCTTATACATTCAATCCTTGAAAGTATAGCCGTTTGCGCCTGACATCCTAAGATGTGGGATAGTTCTCCAGTTTTGCTGCGCGAATCATTTACTTTGCTGTCGGGTCTATACTGTACGTTTGTCAACGATTACGAGTAAGGGAGTTGCATCCGTGTCGGATCAGACAAAGCAACAAGAAACTCGCAGTCTGCCTGCGACGTTTGCTAAGAATGAATTTGAGAAGGATGCGTTTATCCTTCGCCAGCTGGTTACCAAGGATTTTAAAATCAAGTATCGCCGCAGTGTTCTGGGCGTCGCATGGTCGGTGCTCAATCCGCTGCTGATGATGATCGTCATGGCCATCGTGTTCTCGACGATTTTTGGCCAGGGCCGCAATGGCTCAATGACACCCGAGATGTACCCGCTGTACTTGATCGTGGGTAACATTACCTTTGCCGTCATGTCCGAGTCTACGAACCAGGCCCTGACGTCGATCGTGGGTGCTGCCCCTTTGCTCAAGAAAGTTAAGGTGCACCGCTGGGTCTTCCCGGTGCAGAAGGTGCTCTTCTCGCTAGTCAACTTTGCCTTCTCGCTGGTTGCCGTCGCCATCGTTATGCTGTGGTTCCGCGTTATGCCTTCTTGGCACCTGATTCTGCTGCCGGTTTGCCTGCTGCTGCTTATGTGCTTCTGCATGGGCCTGGGCATGATGCTCTCTGCCCTTACGGTCTTTTTCCGCGACGTTATGCATCTGTGGAGCGTCATCATTACGGCGTGGACTTACATTACGCCCATCTTCTGGACGACTGACTATATTGCGCAAATGCCGCATCTCGTGCGTATCTTGATGTATGCGAACCCCATGTACAACTACCTGCAGTTTATGCGCGATATCTTCCTGTTCCAGACTACGCCCTCGCTTATGACGTTTGGTATGTGTGTCGCTTGGGCGGTCCTTGCGCTTGTTATTGGCTACACCGTGTTCCATAAGTCCGAGCGCAAATTTATCCTCTACATCTAAGGAGTGCTGTGATGACTGAATCTGTTGTTGATTACAGCGAGCAGCCTCTGGCTGTCGAGGTCGACGACGTCACCATGATCTTTAACATGGCGTCCGAGTCGCTGACCAACCTCAAGGAGTACTTCATCAAGCTTGCCAAGCACGAGCTGTTCTTTGAGGAGTTTAGGGCACTTAAGCACATCTCGTTCGATATTCATCGCGGCGAGGTCGTGGGCCTGGTCGGTACCAACGGCTCTGGCAAATCCACGATGCTCAAGATTATCGCCGGTGTGCTCGAGCCCAGCGAGGGCAGCGTTAAGGTGCACGGCAACATCGCGCCTCTGATTGAGCTTGGCGCCGGTTTTGACCCCGAGCTGACCGCCCGCGAGAACATTTATTTGAACGGCGCGCTGCTCGGCTATACCAAGGAGTTCATCTACGCCAATTTTGACGGCATTATTGAGTTCGCTGAGCTGCAGAATTTTGTCGATATGCCGCTTAAGAACTTCTCTTCAGGCATGGTGGCGCGTATCGCCTTTGCAATCGCGACGATTACCGAGCCCGATATTCTGATCGTTGACGAGACGCTGTCCGTCGGTGACGTGTTTTTCCAGCAGAAGTGCGAGGACCGCATCCAGCACTTTATCCAGAGCGGTGACGTGACGGTTCTGTTCGTTTCGCACTCCATGGAGCAGGTTGAGCGTATCTGCCAGCGTGCCGTTTGGATTGAGAAGGGTGACCTTCGCATGGACGGCCCGGTCGATGAGGTCTGCAAGGCGTACCGCGAGCAGTTCAACTAGGTTATAATTACTTGCGCTTGGCCGAATTGTTTGGCTGGGCGTGCGGTTATTTGCTCCATTAGCTCAGTTGGATAGAGCAGGGGACTTCTAATCCCAAGGTCGACGGTTCGAATCCGCCATGGAGCACCATCGTTTATTAAGCCCGGACCGCTTGGTGGTCCGGGCTTTTTTCATCTTGTGTGTTGCTGGAGCCGAGCGCGAGCAAGCCGCTGCTGTTTGTTGGGGTTGGCATTTTACTTTTCGAGATGCTCTTTCAGCAGCTCCAACGCGTGGGCGTAGCCTTGGAGGCCCTCTCCGGTGATGGTGGCGAAGCAGGCCAGACGGGCGTAGCTCACCTGGCGGAAGTCTTCGCGGGTCTCGACAGCGCTGATGTGGACCTCCACAGCCGGGATTGCGACGGCTTTGAGCGCGTCCAGGATGGCCACGCTCGTATGCGTGTAGGCGGCCGGGTTGATGACGATGCCGTCGACCTTGCCGTAGGCCTCCTGGATCTTGTCGACGATGCTGCCCTCGTGGTTAGACTGGAAGACCTCGACCTCGTCGAAGCCCTGTGCGGCGCCTGCCTCCTGGCAGATCTGCACTAAGCGATCGTAGTTGTCGCTGCCGTAGATGCCTGGCTCGCGAATGCCGAGCATGTTGAGGTTGGGGCCGTTAATGACGAGTGCTTTCATGGTTGCTTCCTTTGCAGTTGAAAAACCACCACAAAGGTGCCTGCCCCCTTTGTGGTGGTTTTGGTTAGAGAGCGGGTGGGAGGGTGTCGAGGAGGGCATGGGCGGTGTTGGCGGCGCAGTCGCGTGAGTCGATGATGTAGTCGCCCCAGGCGCGGTAGCGCGGCATACGCTGCTCGGCCAGCTTGTCGATGCCGTCGCGCGCGGTGATGGGGCGGCCCTTGTCCGCGAGCTCGTCGAGCTTGCGGTTGAGCATCACGATCTGGCTGTTTTGGTGCAGCAGAGGGTAGTTCTCGTCGCGCGTAACCACGCCGCCGCCGGTGGAGAGCACCAAGCCGCTGCGCTTGGAGATGTCGGCCAGCGCTGCCGTCTCCTGCTCGCGGAAGGCCGCCTCGCCGCACTTGATGATAAAGTCGGCGCAGGGCATGTCGAGGCGTTCCTCGAGGGCGCGGTCCAGGTCGATGTGCTCGCGACCCGTGAGCAGGGCAATCTGCTCACCCACGCGGGTCTTGCCCGAGCCCGGCATGCCGATCAGCGCGATGTTCTGTTCGCGGCGTGACAAGCGCTCCGTTACATCCAGGATGCGCTTGCGCGGGGTGACCTGGCCGGTGTAGCGCTCAACAGCCTGTGCCGCTTGGGCCACGAGCATCAGCAGACCGCCGATGCAGGGGATACCGCGGCGCTCGGCCTCGAGCATGAGTCCCGTGCGAGCGGGGTTGTAGACAATGTCGATGACGCCTTCGAGTGCATCGAGCCCTTCGAGCGTGCAAGGCGCGTCGGGGCAGTGGGGGAACATACCGGCAGGCGTGCAGTTGACGAGTAAGGCGGCGTCGGACTGCTGCGCGATGTTGCCGTAGTTGACCTCGCTCGTGCGACCCACGGGCACAACGATGGCGCCCAGGTCTCCCAGCACCATACTTGCCGTGGTGCCGGCGCCGCCGGTGGCGCCAAGTACGAGGACCTTCTTGCCGGCAACCTCTACGCCCAGCTCCTCGACCAGGCACTGAAAACCAAAGTAGTCGGTGTTGTCGCCGCGCAGGCGACCGTTGGGCAGGCGCGTGATGGTGTTGACGTTTCCCATGCGCTTGGCGAGTGGACTCAGCTCGTCCAGGTACTCCATGACGGCGCGCTTGTAAGGGATAGTCACGTTGGTGCCCTCCCACTCGTTGCCCGTCATAAAGGCCGCGAGGTCCTCGGGCTCGCGCTCAAAACGCACGTACTCAAGCCCCGCCAGCTCCTTGTAGATGGTCGGGGTGTAGCTGTGGCCCAGCACGCGGCCCAGCACGCCGTAGGGGCAGGTTGCGGCGGTATCGGTCATCTAGAGCACCTCCGTGTAGCTGCCAAAGTAGGTAAAGCTCTCGCACACGTCGTCGATGGAATCGAGCAGGTCGTCGAGGGCCTTGCTGCCAAAGGGGCAGTCCAGATCAAAGTAGAACATAAACTCAAAGTCGCGACCGGGGATGGGGCGGCTCTCGAGCTTGATGAGGTTGATGTTGAGTGCGTAGAAGCGCTCGAGCACGCGATAGAGGGCGCCCGGCTCGTTGGCCGTGGTGATCATGAGCGAGGTACGGTTGGCACCGGGATAGACGCGCGGCTCGCGGCTGATGACGACAAAGCGTGTGTAGTTGTTGTCCGAGTCCTGGATGTTGGACTCCAGCACCTCCAGGCCATAGAGTGTCGCGCAGCTGCGCGATGCGATGGCGGCAACATCGGTGCGCCCGGAGCTGGCGACCATCTCGGCCGACATGGCGGTGTTGGGGTACTTGGTGGCGTGCAGGTCGTGGGACTCGATAAAGCCCGCACACTGGGCAATGGCTTGGCCGTGGCTGTAAACCTCGCGCACGTCGGTGAGTTTGGTGCCGGGTTTGACGAGCAGATTATGGTCGATCTTGAGGCGCAGCGAGCGCACGATGTGGAAATCGAACTGGGCGAGCAGGTCGTAGACGGCGTTGACCGATCCGGCAGTTGAGTTTTCGATGGGTAGCACGCCAAACTCGCAGAACCCGTCGCGCACGGCTCGCATGACGCCCTCAAAGGTCTCAAAGAACGCAATATCGGGCACGTCGAAGAGCTTGCACGCGGCGATTTGACTGTAAGCGCCCTCAACGCCCTGGCAAGCGACGGTGGCGGTTTGAGGGAAGGGCGTGTCGGAGGCTGCAGCCGTGGCGTGGGCCTTTTGCGAGATGGTGATGCCCTTGAGCTCGTTGATGTAGCGCTGCTGCTCGGCCTTGCTCATGCTCATGAGGAGACGGAACAGGGCGATGGTCTGTGCCTCGTAGCGTTCGGGCGCGCGGCTGGCGAGGTTGTTGAGCTTGGAGCGCTCGCGGGCGGGGTCGAAGACGGCCTTGCCCATCTCGATTTTTGACTTGGCGACCTCGGTGGCAATGTCCATGCGCTCGACAAAGCTGTTTAGGAGCGTGGTGTCGATGCCATCGATGGTCTGGCGAATATCGGCAAGGTCCATGGAGGCCCCTTTCGTGAATGGTTGCCTGGGGTAGTTAATTTGGGACGGGGCTTTTTTAGCTACCCTTTGACTGTCGACGAATCGATGGGTGCCAGGGCAAATATCAACTGGCATATGGGGGTAGCTAAAATAGCCCCGTCCCAAATTAACTACCCTTGGGGTGGGTGGACTAAAGCTGGCCTGCGCCCTCAAGGAGGGCGTCCCAAATCGCGAGGGCAGCTGCTGCTTCAGCTACGGGGACAGCTCGGGGGACGATACAGGGATCGTGACGGCCGTGCACCGAGAGTTCGGCATTTTCCATGACGTCCATGTCTACGGTCTGCTGCTCGCGGCCAATTGAGGGCGTCGGCTTTACGGCCATCCGCCACATGACGGGCGCGCCGGTCGAAATACCGCCCAGGATGCCGCCGGCGTTGTTGGATTCAACCTCGATCTCGCCCGACTCTGCATCGATGCGATACGGATCGTTGTTTTCGCTGCCGCGCATGGCGGCCACGGCAAAGCCCATGCCAAACTCCACGCCCTTTACAGCGGGAATGCCAAACGCGATTTGCGCGATGCGGTTCTCGATGCCGTCGAACATGGGGTCACCGATGCCTGCGGGAAGCCCGTAGATGCCGCACTCCACGATGCCGCCGATGCTGTCGAGCTCGTCGCGCGCGGCCAGAATCTCCTCGCGCATGCGACCGGCAGCGGCAGCGTCAATGCAGGGCAGGTCGTTCGTAAGGATCGCCTTGCGGTCGGCCTCGCGATAGACCATGTCGTCCATGGGCAGGTCGGAGATGCCGCCGATCTGCGCGACGTGCGCCATGACCTTGATGCCACGGGCTTCGAGTGCCTGCAGCGCAATACCGCCGGCGATGCATAAGGGGGCCGTTAGGCGGCCGGAGAAGTGCCCGCCGCCGGCGACGTCGTGCATGTTGTGGTACTTCACACGCGCCGGAAAGTCTGCGTGCCCGGGGCGGGGCTTGCGGCGCAGCTCGGAGTAATCCTTGGAGCGCGTGTTGGTGTTCTCGATAATCGCGGCGATGGGCGCGCCGGTGGTATGTCCATCGATCACACCGGCGATGATATGCGCGGCGTCGGCCTCGCGGCGTTTGGTTGCGGTCTCGTCGCGGCCGGGGGCGCGACGGTCGAGGAAGGCCTGCAGCTTCTCCTGGTCCACGGCGATGCCCGCCGGGATGCCATCGAGCGAGCAGCCGATAGCGGGGGAGTGCGATTGGCCGAAGATGCTTAAGTGCAAGACGTTGCCAAAGGTCGAGGACATGCTATTCCTCCTCGAGTGTGACCTTGCCGCCCAGCAGGCGGTAGTGGTCGAAGAAATCGGGATAGGACTTGTTGACGGCCTCGGCGCCGTGGATCACGACCTCGCCGGTGGCACGGCTCGCGGCGATGGCGGCCATCATGGCGATGCGATGGTCGTTGTGCGAATCGACCTCGCCGCCGGTAAAGGCGTCGACACCCTTGATGATGAGGTCGTCGCCGGCAATACGCACCTGCGCGCCCAGCGCGGTGAGCTCGCGGGTGGTGGTGACCAGGCGGTCGGATTCCTTGATGCGCAGACGGGCGCAATCGCGGATAAAGGTGCGGCCCTGTGCCAGCGAGGCCACGGCCGAGATAACGGGCACCAGGTCGGGGATGTCGTGGGCGCTCATCTCAAAGCCGGCGAGCTTGTCGGACTGCACGGTGGCGGCGTTGGTGGAGCGCACGATGCGGGCGCCAAAGCGCGAAAGCGCGGCAAGCACGTTGCGGTCGCCCTGCGCGGAGCTCAGCGACACGCCCTCCACGGTGATGGGATCGGTGCCGATGGCGCCAGCGCACAACCAAAAGGCGGCGTTGGACCAGTCGCCCTCGACGGCCACGCTGCCGGGCGTGCGGTACGAGCCACTGCTCACGCGGAAGTTCGTGACCTCGGGCTGACCGTCCTTGGCGGGAATGCGCTCGACGTTGACCTCAACGCCAAAGGCCTTCATGGCCTGGATTGTTAGGTTGATGTAGGGGCGGCTCTCAATGAGGCCGGTCACCTGCACACAGGAGGGCTGGGCGAGCAACGGGGCCGCCAGCAGCAGGCCCGAGATATACTGCGAGCTCACGTTGCCCGGCAGCACAAAGGTGCCCGGGCGCATGCGGCCGCTTGTCTTGAGCGGAAAACCGCCCAGACCCTGCAGGTCGCAGCCGGCGGCGATGATCTCGTCCGAGAGCGGGGACAGCGGGCGGGCGCCCAAGCGTCCCTGACCCACAAAAGTTGCTTCTGCGCCCAGCGCGCAGGCGACGGGCAACATAAAGCGGAGCGTGGAGCCGCTTTCGCCGCAGTCAAGCGTTCCGCCGGCAAGTGCCTTGAGCAGGCCAAACTCAATGCTCTTCATAGTGGGGTGGACCTGGAAGCCGTCCTCGACGGTCTCGATGCGAGCACCCAGGGCCGTAAGGCAGCGCACCGTGGCCTCGATGTCGGCGCAGGTGGTGTTGCAGGTAACGTGCGTCTCGCCGTTGGCAAGCGCAGCGCAGATGATGAGGCGATGCGCCATCGACTTGGACGCGATCGCGGGAACGGTGCCCTTGAGCGGGGAGGGGGTGATGCGGGCTAGCATGCGGATGCGTCTCCCTTCTGGCCGAGGCCCTCGGCAATGAGTTCGTGGAAAGTGGAAAGCGGCGTGCGGTCGATGTAGCAGCGGCCAATGCCGTGCGGAATCACCAGGTCGATGGTGTCGCCCGCGCGCTTCTTGTCGTGGAGCGCCTCGGCAAAGACGGCATCGGCATCTAGGTCGCAGCGGGTCTTGAGGCCATGGCGGGCGCAGAGCTCCTCAATACGACCGGGCAGTGCAGCATCGCAAACGCCGTGCAGGGCCGCGGCGCGCGTGATAATGCCCATGCCGATCGACACGCAGTTGCCGTGTCCGAGCTCAAAGTGCTCGCAGGCCTCGACGGCGTGTCCGGCGCTGTGTCCAAAGTTGAGGAGCTTGCGCTGGTTGGTTTCGCGCTCGTCGGCGACGACCACGGCGCGCTTGATGTCAATATTGCGGGCGATGATGAGCGCTACGCGGGCTACATCGCGGTTGAGCAGCTCCAGCGTGAGCGGGGTCTTCTCCAGCTCGGCGAAAAGCTCTGGGTCGGCGATCACGGCGTGCTTGACGACCTCGCCGCAGCCGTCGGCGAACTGCTCGGGCGTAAGGGTGGCCAGGCACCCCACGTCGGCGATAACCACATTCGGCTGCCAAAAGGCGCCGGCCAGGTTCTTGCCGGCAGCCAGGTCGATGGCGGTCTTGCCGCCCACCGACGAATCCACCATTGCGAGCAGACTCGTGGGGATCTGCACAAACTTGCAGCCACGCATGTAGGTGGCGGCCACAAAGCCCGCCACGTCGCCCACGACGCCGCCGCCGAGTGCCACGATCACGTCGGAGCGCGAAAGCTCGTGCTCGGCCACAAACTCCAAAATGGCAACATAGGTCTCGGCGCGCTTATGGGCCTCGCCGGCCTCGAAGGTGCAGATGCTCACCTCGTAGCCTGATGCCTCCAGACTCTGCTTGACGGGCATCTGGTAGAGCGGACCCACGTTGGTGTCCGTCACGATGACGGCCTTGGTGCCGCCGGCAGCGGCGCGCACAAGCGGTCCCGCCTGCTCCAGCAAAAACGTGCCAACATGCACCTGGTAGGGGCGTGCGGTGTCGATATCGATGGTAATCGCCATAAGCTTCGGTCCTTTCGACCTGGCGTGATAGGTGGTCTAGTGGGAGGCCTCGTCGTCGAGCGCGCGCTTAATGCGGTCGCCCTCGGCAAGGAGATTCTCCAGATAGCGCTGGTCGCGGTCCTTGAGCGCACGGCTGTAGGCGCCAAGCGACTCGATCAGATGGTCAATCTCGAAGGCGAGCGCATCGGCGTCGTCGATCATAAGCTCGGACCACATCTGAGGATTGAGGTGCGCCACACGGGTGAGATCGCGGTAGCTACCGGCCGAAAAGCCGTGGTGGACCTGGGCAGTGGGGCTCTTTACGTAGGCGTTGGACACCACGTGCGCAAGTTGGCTCGTGAAGGCGATGACGCGGTCGTGCTCGGCGGCGCTGGTCACGCTGAACTTGCCAAAGCCCAAGGGGCGCACCATCTCGCGCACCTGCCCCAAGAGCTCCAGTTTGAGCGCATCGTCCACCGCGGGTGGCACGAGCACGAGCGGGGCGCCCTGGAACAGGTCGGCGCGGGAGTGCGCGTAGCCCGAGAACTGGGTGCCCGCCATGGGGTGCGCGCCCACAAAGTAAAAGCCGTTCTCGCGGGCAAGCTCAAAGGCGCGCTCGCACACGATGCCCTTGACGCCCACGGTGTCGATCACCACGGGACCCATGATGGCGTCGGTGTCGGTGGCGTCGGCGAGCGCCTGGGCGTGCGCCTCAAGCCACTCGATGCATGCCTCGGGATAGCAGGCAAGGACGATGATGTCGCATTCGCCGAGTGTCTTGTCGTTGAGCTCTCCGGCGACAGTGCCCATGCTGGCGGCCGTCATGACATCGTCATCGGGGTCCCAGGCCAGCACGCGGACGCCCGCCTGCGCATAGCCGCGGGCAAAACTGCCGCCGATGAGGCCAAGGCCGACGATGCCGGCGCACTTGGGGCCGCCCTGGTTAACGCGCGCGTTTCTCACCGTACCCATGGGCTACTCCATGGTCTCTTGGCAGACAACCTCGCGGATGGCTCGGATGCGGCGCATGGTGTCGTCGAACTGATCGGGGGTGAGGGCCTGGGCGCCGTCGGACCAGGCGCGGCTCGGCTCGTCGTGGACCTCGATCTCCAGGCCGTTGGCACCGCAGGCGGTCGCGGCGAGCGCCATGGGCTCAACGTAGCGGGTGTAGCCGGTGGCGTGGCTGGGGTCGGCAACGACAGGCAGGTGCGACAGGTGGTGCAGCACCGGCACGGCGTTAAGGTCGAAGGTGTTGCGGGTGCGGGTCTCGAAGGTGCGGATGCCGCGCTCGCACAGGATGACGTTGTCGTTGCCCTCGCTCATGATGTACTCGGCAGCCATGAGCAGCTCGTCGATCGTGCCGGACATGCCGCGCTTGAGCAGAATCGGGGTCTGGGTCTTGCCGACTTCCTTGAGCAGGGGGAAGTTCTGGGCGTTGCGGGCGCCGATCTGCATGACGTCAATCTTCTTGTCAAGGAAGACCTGCACGTCGCGTGGGTCCATGATCTCGGTGACGATCGGCATGTCGAGCTCGGCAGACGCCTCGCACAGTAGGTCGAGGCCGGCAGGGCCCATGCCCTGGTAGGCGTAGGGGGAGGTGCGGGGCTTGTAGGCACCGCCGCGCAGCATCGTGGCGCCGGCGGCCTTCACGCGGCGGGCGATGCGGATGAGGTTATCGCCCTCGACGGAGCACGGGCCGGCGATGACCTGGAACTGGTCGCCGCCGATCTTGACGCCGTGGCCGCAGTCGATGACGGAGTCCTCGGGGTGGAACTTACGGTTGGCACGCTTAAAAGGCTCGGAGACGCGCTGCACGCGCTCGACGACGTCCATGGACTCGAGCAGGAACGGGTCGATCTTGGTCGTATCGCCCACCAGGCCGATGATCGTCTCGTTCTCGCCGCGCGAGACATCGGTCTTCAGACCCTTTTTCTCAATCCAGCTGACGATATGGCTTACGGCCTCGTCGCTGGCGCTCTGCTTTAAAATTGCAATCATGGTGTGCCTCTCACCTCGATGGATAACTTTTGCAAAAACGGCCCGCATCGCGAGCCGTGTATATGGTGCATGTGAGTTTATACTATCTGACTCGCTTTTGCCTTCTAAAGTGGGCCGTTGCGCCTCGTCTCCCACGGAATTGCAAAGCTTTTTCTTTTCTTTTGTTAGCCCATGACGCACTTGGGTATAATGCCAGTCGTTCGCCCTATTAGCTCAGGGGATTAGAGCGTCTGCCTCCGGAGCAGAAGGTCGTTGGTTCGAATCCAACATGGGGCACCATCGAACGTAAGACCGTCCGAACCTCGCATGGTCCGGGCGGTTTTTCTTATACCGACGCGACGTGATGGGACGTGGTATGGCAGTAACGGATATCGAGCGCGGACTCTCGACCGCCGAGGTCGAGGAGCGCATCGCCGCCGGTAAGATCAACCGCAACATGGAACTCAAGACCAAGTCGGTCAAAGAGCTCATCATCGAGAACCTCTGCACGCTGTTCAATTTGATCAACGTGATCTTGGCGTTCCTGGTCATTTTGACCGGTTCGTTTAAGAATCTGACGTTCCTGTTCGTGGTGTTCCTCAATACCGCTATTGGCGTCATTCAGTCCATGCGTTCCAAGAAGATGGTCGATAAGCTCACGCTGCTGACCTCCAAGAAGGCCATCGCGGTGCGCGACGGCGTCGAGGTGGAGCTCGACCTGGACCAGATCGTGCTCGACGATATCATTCGCCTGGGGCGCGGCGACCAGATTCCCGCTGACGCCGTGGTGGTCTCGGGCGAGGCACTCGTGAACGAGAGCCTGCTGACGGGCGAGAGCGACCTTATTAAGAAACAGCCTGGTTCCGAGCTCATGAGCGGCAGCTTTATCGACTCGGGCCTGCTGCGCGCCCGCGTGATTCATGTCGGCGCCGACAACTACGTGGCTAAAATTAATAACGAGGCCAAGTACGTCAAAAAGGTCAATTCCGAGATCATGAACGCGTTTAACGCCATCGTGCGCTTTGTGAGCATCATCATGATCCCGCTCGGTTTGGCGTTGTTTGCCTCAAGTGTGAGCGAGCTGTGGGATGCCGCGGGAACCCCGGGCGATAGCGCGCTTTCGTGGTGCTTCTCCGAGCTGTTGGCTGGTCATGTGCCTTCGTCGGCGCTGCTGTCCACGGTGGGCGCCCTGCTGGGCATGATCCCGCAAGGCCTGGTGCTGCTGACCTCGTCGGTGCTCGCCATCGCCACGGTGCGCCTGGCTCGCCGCAAGGTGCTGGCACAGCAGCTCTACTGCATCGAGACGCTCGCTCGCGTCGACGTGCTGTGCCTGGACAAGACGGGCACCATCACGTCGGGCCGCATGGAGGTCGAGGGCACGTATCCGCTGCCGGTTGAGGGCGTGAGCCTAGGCGCCGGCTCGGACGAGGCGGTCGTTCCCGTCGATACCACGGTACTCGATTTTGCGCTGGCTAACGTGGCACGTGCGACCTCGGCCGATGCCAACGAGACATGCCAGGCGCTGCTCAACTATTACGCCGATCGCCCGGTCGAGGTGTCCGAGCCGCTGTCGGTCATTCCATTCTCGTCGTCTAAAAAATGGAGCGGCGCTTCGTTTGCGCAGGGCTCCTATGTGATGGGCGCCGCGCAGTTTGTGCTTTCGGAGCGTGTGTTTTCGCAGGTCGAGAACCGTGTCGCCGAGCTTGCCGATACCTGCCGCGTGCTCGTGGTGGCGCGCGTGGACGGCTTTACGCCCGATGGGGATATGGTGGGCGAGGCCGAGCCCGTGGGATTTGTGACCATCCGCGACGAGATTCGTACCTCGGCGGCCGAGACCATCGGCTACTTTAACGAGCAGGGCGTGACCCTCAACGTGATCAGCGGCGACGACCCACGTACGGTGTCGTCGATCGCGCGCGTGGTGGGCGTGCCGGGGGCGGACGCTTATGTGGACGCCACGACGCTCGATACGCCGGCCAAGCTCGATGCCGCAGTGGACCGCTACCATGTCTTTGGTCGTGTGACCCCGCAGCAGAAGCGCGAGCTCGTGCAGGCGCTCAAGCGCCGCGAGCACACCGTGGCCATGACGGGCGACGGCGTCAACGACGTGCTGGCGCTCAAGGAGGCCGACTGCTCCGTCGCCATGGCGGCCGGCTCCGATGCCGCGCGCAACGTGGCCGAGATCGTACTCGTCGACAACGATTTTGCCTCGATGCCCGCCGTGGTGGCCGAGGGCCGTCGCTCCATCAACAACCTGCAGCGTTCGGCCTCACTGTTCCTGACCAAGACGCTGTTCTCGATGGGCCTGGCGGCGCTGTGTATCGCGCTGCCGCCGTACCCCTTCGAGCCCATCCAGATGACGCTCATTAACTTCTTCTGCATCGGCGCGCCGGGCTTTGTGTTGGGCCTGGAGCCCAACAATGCTCGCGTGAAGGGTGCGTTTTTGACCAACGTACTCAAGCGTGCACTGCCGGCGTCGATTGCGGTCATTTTGGCTGCGGCGCTCGATATCTTTGTGGCGCGCGTGTTTGGCTTTAGCCAGCTCACGCTGTCTACGATGTGCCTGCTTACGTCGTGCGCGGCGAGCGTCAGTCTGATCTGGCGCATCTCGCAGCCTCTCACGCCCTTGCGTGTGGTGCTCTTTGTGTTTGTAGTCGCCGGCATCTTGGTGGGCGTTATCGGATTCCCGGAGCTGCTGTCCATTGCCAACCTGTCGATGGGCCAGATGGTTATCTTGGCTGTCATCGTGGTCTTTACCTGCTCGGTGTTATTTAAGCTCGCCACGATGATGGATTCGCTCAAGCCGCGTCGTCGTCATGCCGCAACTGGTTTTGGTCGCGGCGTGCGCGTCCGCCTGGGTCGCGGTGGCGGCAAGGTGAGCTCGACGGGTTCGACGGCCGAGCGTTTTGCCAAGCGCTTCGCCGCCGACATGGCGCAGCGCCGCGAAGATCGCACCGTTCGCGAGGCCGAGGCCCGCGCGCTCGAGGGCGTGACCCAGGCCCAGCCCAAGAAAAAGAGGAGTGCCGGAGCCAAGCGCTCTCGCGTGACCAAGTCCGCCCAAGGCATCAAAGTCTCGATGCCAAGCAAAAAGAAGAAGTAACTACGCGCTCTGCCGATGTTGAATTGGTGCCTTGCTCCTGTGGGGCCGTGGCGATGTTATGCTCTAACCTCGATTGTTTGAATTGCTTCGAAAAGAGGATGCCGTGATCTGCCCGCATTGCCTTAAGACTATCGAGGACGGCGCCTCGTTCTGCCCCTACTGCAACGCCTATGTGGGTCCGGGCGATGGCCCCGAGCACACTGAGTTCGTGTTCTGTGAGGGCTGCGGTGCCCGTCTTTCTCCGCATGATCGTACGTGCCCCAAATGCGGACGCCCCGCTCCGGGTATCCTCTCCGAGGACGCGGCCGCATCCGACCTGGCAGCGGGCCGCACGGCGGGCTTTCCGCGCCTAACGCAAGAGCAGATCGATACCGAGGTGCCGCATGCGCCGACCTCTGCCGCTGCGGTGCTTTCGGACGCCGCTGACCCCAATGAGACCTGCGTGCTGCCGGCTTTCGATAAGGATTTCGGTATCCCCAAGGTCGATATTCCCACGCCCGTTTCCCTGCATGACGATGCTCAAAAAGCCAAGCGCAAGGTGCATTCCGACGAGGACGCCTATCACAAGCACAAGCGTCATATCCCCAAGCCGCTCATCGTCATCGCGGTCCTTGCCGTCGTTTGCGGCGGTGCCTATTGGTTCGTGACGACCGATCCCATGGGTGTCATGCCTGGCTTCTACGACCAGTTTGGCCAAGCTGCACAAACCACCTTCCCCACGCGCCAAAAAGGCGAGGCGACTGAGGACGATACCAAGCAAGACGATTCTGCCGAGGTGGTCCAGGAAGAAACCGTGCTCACCGATGATCAGCTCTATACCAGGCTCGACGGTCTGTATCAGACCATCGTGTCCTACGGTGACGAGGACCAGATCGGCGAGGTCATCGATTCCTTTAACAACGGCTATCTCCGAACGCCGCTGTCCACCCGTCAGGAGCTGTCGCAGAGTGCCTACGCCCTGCGTGACCAGATTAAAAAGACGCAAGATGAGCTCAGCAACCTTAAGTACCAGGACGATACGGTCTATGCGGACGACATTGCCCACTTAAAGCAGCTTGCCGAGTGGATGTATGAGCGCGTCGACGTGATCTGCCAGAGTTGGGACATCTCGCTGGCCATTCCCGATGGCGAGTCGATGAGTTCTCACCAAAGCGAGATCCTGGCGCCCATCGCTCAGAGTGGCAACAGCGCGCTTAATCAGTACGACGCCAACGTGGGCTCCTGGAAGCCGCAGCAGCGTTCCTAAAATTAGTTCGCCATAGTCGGCATAACCTACGTGCGCAATTGATGTAAGCGCATGCTTATTGCTACAATTCGTACAAATATGCTTTAAACGCACGAGGAAGGAACCACATGTTTGGTTTTAAGAAAGAGCTCTACACGCCCGAGTATCAGCTTGCCGGCGACGAGTGCGCCGTTATCGAGACGTCGAAGGGTACCATCAAGGTCAAGTTTGACGGCGAGGGCGCTCCCATTCATGTCGCGAACTTCTGCGAGCTTTCTACGATGGGCTTCTATGATGGCCTTAAGTTCCATCGCTATGTGCCCGGTTTTGTCATCCAGGGCGGCGACCCCAATACCCGCGATATGTCCGGCGCCGACGTCGCCGCTGGTCTTGAGGGCCCCGACGGCATGCCCGGTACCGGTGGCCCCGGCTACTGCATCAAGGGCGAGTTTGCCACCAATCCGCGCAACAGCCATGTCGATGGTGCCCTTGCCATGGCACGCTCCATGGACCCCGATTCCGCGGGTTCGCAGTTCTACTTCTGCCTGGGCGCCCAGCATAACCTCGATTCCGGTTACACCGTCTTTGGTACCACGGTCGAGGGTCTCGATGTGATTTCGCAGCTGCGTGCCGGCGACGAGATCGTCCATGTCGAGATCGTTCACGAGTAAAGGGGACTTCCTTGAATAGCCAGCTGATCCAACAGGGCCGCGCCGCTTACCGCGCGGGTGATTTTTCCGCTGCAGCCCAGATGCTTGGGGCGGCAAAGACTCCCGATGAGATTATGGGCGAGGCCGATCACCTTCGTGGCAACGCCTTGATGCACCTGGGCATGTATGCCGAGGCCGCCGAGGCTTATGCTGCCGCCCTCAACGACGGCACCTACGGCAAGCGCGGCGCGCTGCTCACCAACCGCGGCAAGGCGCTCGCCGCCGTGGGCGACTACACGACGGCCGCCCAGGCGTTCTCTGCTGCTACGCAGGATGCTTCCTATGCCACGCCGTTCAAGGCCTATCTGGGCCTGGGCAATACGCTGTTCCAGTCGGGCGATTATGCCAACGCGGGTACTGCCTTCCGTCAGGCTGCCATCGACGGCGCCAATCCGGCTCCTGCCGCCGCACTCGGCGAGCTCGGTCGTTGCTTCATTAAGCTCGGCCGTCCGGCGGATGCCGTGGAGACCTACCGCACGGCTATCGACTTTGCCGGCCCCCGCGACGACACGCGTGCGCTCAATGCCGGCATGGGTCAGGCGCTTTCTGCCGCCGGCCGTCCCTCCGACGCACTCGACGCCTTTAACGCCGCTACTGCCGATGGCATCTACCAGCTCACTTCCGAGCAGGCCGAAGAGCTTGCCCGCGTGCATGATTCGCTTGCCGCACTGTCTGCCCAGACGGCTATGGCCACGGCTCCGGCGCCCGCGATGGACGCTCCTGCCGTCGATCCGCTCGATCCTACGGGCGCGACCGGTCAGTTTATGCCCGATCCCTCGGACACCGGCTTCTTTACGCTGTCCGAGTCCGAGATGGTCCAGCAGGACCGTCAGGATCGTAAGCAGGCCAAGGTCCGTCGTCGCCATCGCCACACGGGTCTCAAAGTCTTCATCGTGCTGCTTCTGCTCATTTTGATTGCTGCGGGCGGTCTGGGCTTTGCCTACACGCGCGGCTTTGGCTTCCCCTCGCAGGAGTCGGTTATCACCGATCTGTTCCAGGCTGCCGGCGACGGTGACACCGCAAAGGCCGAGTCTTGCCTGGCCTCGAGCCTGTCCGAGGACGCTAAGTCGATGATCATCTCCTCGATTCCGCAGGGTGCCACCGTGTCCGTCGAGGGCATGGACCAGTCCATGACCGAGACGACCGCCAAGGTTAAGGCGTCGCTGTCCAAGGGCGGCGAGCAGGAGTACACCGTCCAATTCGTGCGCTCCGACAACCATATCGGCTGGGCCGTTTCCTCGCTCGATATGGATTTCTCGGCTGCTGACAACCAGTAGTGACCTTATGGGATTTAGTTTTGCCCGGTGCTTCACCGCAAGTGAGGTGCCGGGCTTGCGCTAGTATCATGAACTAGTAGTTTTCCAGCAATCATCCAACACATCAGGAGTTGCGTTGTTTTCTTTGATGGATATGTTCTTCGGTAGCTATGCGGGCGATCTTGCCATCGACCTCGGCACCGCAAATACGCTTGTCTCCGTGCGCGGCAAGGGTATCGTCATTCGCGAGCCCTCCGTCGTCGCCATCGACAAGAACGACGAGCGCATCCTGGCGGTCGGTATCGAGGCAAAGCGCATGCTCGGCCGTACGCCCGGCAACATCGTGGCTGTTCGTCCCCTGAAGGACGGCGTCATCGCCGACTTCGATGTTACCGAGGCCATGCTTCGCTACTTTATCGACAAGGCGTCCGAGAAGCGCTATCCGTGGACCCCGCGTCCGCGCGTTGTCGTCTGCGTTCCCTCCGGCGTCACGTCGGTCGAGAAGCGTGCCGTCTTTGAGGCCACGATCCAGGCTGGCGCTCGCCAGGCCTACCTGATTGAGGAGCCCATGGCTGCCGCTATCGGCGCCGACCTGCCCGTCGAGGAGCCCACCGGCTCCATGGTCATCGACATCGGTGGCGGTACCACCGAGGTCGCTGTTATCGCCATGGGCGGCATCGTCGTCTCGCAGTCCATTCGTATTGCCGGCGACGAGTTCGATCAGGCTATCCTCACGCACGTTCGTGATGCCTACAACCTGGCCATCGGCGAGCGTACGGCAGAGGACATCAAGATCAAGGTCGGCTCCGCCGTGCCGCTCAAGGACGAGCTTGACGTCGAGGTCAACGGCCGCGACGTGATTACCGGTCTGCCCAAGACCGTGCGCATCGAGAGCGAGGAGATTCGTCGCGCGCTCAACAAGCCGCTCGACGAGATGGCCAAGGCCGTCAAGGACGCCCTCGATGCCACGCCTCCCGATCTCGCCTCGGACCTTATGTACTACGGCATTTTGCTGACCGGTGGCGGCGCGCTGCTGCGCGGTCTCGACGTGCGCCTGCGCGATGAGACCGGCGTTTCGGTCAACGTCAGCCCCACGGCGCTCGATAACGTCGTTAACGGCTGTGCCCGCGTGCTCGAGGCCAATGCGTTTGATGGCGGCTTCGTCCAGACCAATGCTTAATTTCCAAAAGGTGGATTCCATTTGGCACGATCTTCGGGTTTCTCCACAAATCTGAATACCAAGCGACAATCAACGGGTATGCGCCCGTTGATTGTTTTCAGCCTGATTTCGGTGTTGCTGCTCACGTTTTACATCCGCGAGGGCGAGGCAGGACCGATTCATGCCGTGCGTTCGGGCGTAACGACGATTACCTCGCCGGTGCGCTTTGTGGGTTCGGCTGTGGCGGCTCCCTTCAATGCGATCGGCAACGTGTTCTCTAACCTTACGGCGTCGCAGGACACGCTTGATGAGCTTAAGAAGCAAAACGAGGAACTGACCTCTAAGGTTGCTGAGCTCTCCGAGGCTCAAAAGACCGCTGAGCGTCTGGAGGGGCTGGTCGGCCTGCAGTCGACCTACAACCTTAAATCGACCGCAGCTCGTATCGTCGGTGCCTCGGGCGATGCCTGGACCTCGACCGTCACGATCGATAAGGGTTCTGCCGACGGGCTTACCATCAACATGCCCGTAACGAGTTCGGCCGGTGTTATCGGCCAGATTATCGAGGTATCGGCCAAGACCTCTACCGTGCGCCTGATTGGCGACGAGAACTCGGGCGTGTCCGCCATGGTGCAGGACACGCGCGCCCAGGGCATGCTGCAGGGTCAGGCTGACGGCACGCTGCGTCTTGAGTACGTGAGCGTCGACTCCGATGTTAAGGTTGGCGACATCATCGTGACCTCGGGCATTGGCGGTGTGTTCCCCAAGGGTCTACCGCTCGGCACCGTCTCGTCGGTTGAGAAATCGGCAAACGACGTGTACTACACCATTGTGGTGCGCGCTCAGACCACGGCCGAGAACAACGAGGAAGTGCTGGTCATCACCTCGCTGACCGACGAACAGTCGGCCTCGGATGAGGACGTGAGCACGGCCAACAGCACGCCGCAGGGAACGTCGCGCGATGCTGCGACCAAGACGAAGGACGAGAGCTCGGATGACAGTTCCGACACGTCCGAGACGACCGATTCTGGCTCGAGCGAATAGGGGGCATGTCCATGGATCTACACGAGCAGGGGATGAGCTCCCGCACGTTTGTAATCGCCGCCATTGTGTGCGTGCTGCTGCAGGCAGGCCTGGCACCGCAGATCTCCATTGCGGGCGGTCGTGTCAACTTCATGATTATCCTGGTGTGCCTAAGCGTGTTCTCGGGCGACCCGACCCGTGCCGTCGTGTGCGGTTTTTGCAGCGGCTTGTTCTATGACCTGTCCGCTGCCGTGCCGGTGGGCGTTATGTCGCTCCTGCTGACCGTGGGTTCTTTTGCCCTGGTGCACAGCGCCGTCGGTCAGACGGGCGGTACCCCGAGTGCGCGCGGCGTCACTGTGGGCGCCTTTGCGCTCGTCATTAATGTGATCTACAGCATCATCTTGCTGTTTATGGGTTTGGAGACGAGCTTTGTCGTGGCGATCTTCGGCCATGCGCTGCCGTCCTCGATCCTGACGGGTCTGGTTGCCATTCCGTTTTTGATGTCCGGCGTCGTGCCGCAGTCCGGCTATGGATTCTCCGCACGTGGCGGACGCCAGACGGGTATGCGCTTTAAGCCCAAGACCCGCAAGCTCAAATAGGGGAGGCCCGTAGATGTCTTCCCAGTTGACGGTTATTATCGCCGGTATCGTGCTGGTTGTGGCCATCGTGGTCGCGCTGGTCATCATGCGTCGTGGCGATTCCCGTTTTACCTACGATACGCAGCATGGAACGGCCCCACGCGCCACCGAGGGCGAGGGCAATACCGCGGCGACCGCCTTTAAGGACCGCTTTTCCATCCTCACCACGGGTGTGGGCGCGATGTTTGCGGCGCTCGCCGTCAAGCTGTGGGGCATGCAGATGGTCTCGTCGGACTATTACGAGAAGCAGGCCAATAGCAATCAGACTCGCACCGTTACCACTCCCGCTGTACGCGGCCGCATCCTCGACCGCAATGGCGTGGCGCTTGTCCAGAACCGTCCCTCACTTGCTGTCGTGGCCTACCGCGACCTTGCCGAGGATGAGGTTCTGGTTCGCCATCTTGCCAACGTGCTTGGAATGCCTTACGTGGCGGTCCTTCGCAATATTCAGGACAATACAGAGGGCGCCCAGAGCCTGCATACTATCGCGACGGACGTCCGTCGCTCCACGGTTGCCTATATCAAGGAACACGCCGGCGAGTTCCCGGGCGTCAAGATTGCCGAGCGTACCGAGCGCCAGTATCCATATGGCGAGACGGCATGCCATATCTTGGGCTATACCGGCACCATTACCTCCGAGCAGCTCGAGGCCCAGAATAAGAAAACCTCTGGCGATGATGATGCTTCTGCTGGCAAGATTACGTACCAGTCGGGCGATATCGTGGGCCAGGCGGGCGTTGAGAGCTACTACGAAAACCTGCTGCAAGGTATTCGTGGCGAGCAGACCGTCAAGGTCGATGCCTCGGGCAATGTGACCGGTCAGGCCGGCGCCGTGCCCGCGAAGGCCGGCTCCGACATTAAGCTCACGCTCGACCTTAAGATCCAACAGGCCTGTGAGACGGCACTGGCGAGCGCTATCGAGCTTGCCAAGACCACTGGCTACAGCAATGCCGGCAACGGCGCTGTGGTGTGTCTCGATCCCAACAATGGCGAGATCCTGGGCATGGCGAGCCAGCCCAAGTTCGATCCGTCCGTCTTTATCGGCGGCGTCTCAAATGACGTGTGGACCGAGCTCAATGATGACAAGGGTTCGCACCCGCTGCTCAACCGCGCCATTAGCGGACAGTACATGTCGGCCTCGACCATTAAGCCGCTCTCGGCGCTGGCCGGTCTTGAGTTTGGAACCTACACGTCGGGGCAGACGACCAACTGCACGGGCTATTGGACGGGTCTGGGCAAGTCGTGGGGCAAGTACTGCTGGCTGCATTCCGGCCACGGCACCATGACGCTGCAGTCGGGTATCGCCAACTCGTGCGACCCCGTCTTCTACGACATGGGCAAGGCGTTCTTTTATGACGAGCAACATCCCGAGGGCCTGCAGGAGGTCTTTCGTCGCTGGGGCCTAGGCAAGACCTGCGGTATCGATCTGCCGAGTGAGGGCGCGGGCCGTATTCCCGATGCCGAGTGGAAAGAGTCGTACTTCACCGACGCCTCTGCCGAGGACCGCAAGTGGAATGCCGGCGATATGACCAACATTGCCATCGGTCAGGGTGACATCCTGGTGACGCCCCTACAGATGGCGTGTGCCTATATGGGTCTTGCCAACGGCGGCAAACAGTACGTGCCTCACGTGTTTTTGTCTGCCGTGTCGCGCGATGGCGACGGCGATGCCTATAAGTACAACGGCAAGGGCAAGAAGAAGCGCCTGGAGGCCAAGATCAACAGTGATTCGGATTTGGCTCTTGTTCGCAACGGCATGCACGACGTGATTTACACGGCATCGACGTCCCTGGCGGCTCACTTTGGCACCCTGACGCCGCAGGTATACGGCAAGTCGGGCACGGGCGAGAAAAGCGGCGAGGATGAATACGCGTGGTTCTGCGCCTATGCACCGGCCGATGATCCCAAGTATGTCATCGCTACCGTCCTGGAGCAGGGCGGCGGCGGCTCAGATACCGCGATGCATGTCGTGCGCGACGTGCTCGGCGTGATTTATGACGAGCCCGATACCTCTTCGGCCTCGGGCGATTCTTCGGTTCGATAGGAGGTTGCGATGGATTTTTCTCCGGCGGATCTGTTCCGTTCAACCAAGACCGGCTCTCGCAGCAGCCTGGACCGCGTCAACAAGCAACTTTCGGCCTCGCGCGGCACGTTTCGCCAAAAGGTGCATATCGGTGTGCTCGTGGCTACTGTGGCGCTCGTCGCCTACGGTGCCATCATCATCTGGTCGGCTTCGCAGTTTAAGGCCGATGCCTCGTTCTCACGCCATCTGCTGGGAATCGGCATCGGGGCGGTGCTGGCGGTGTTGGTCTGGCGTACCGACTTGCGCGGTATTTCCAATTTCTCGACGGCGTTGCTCGTCATCGACCTGATCGTGATCTTCTCGCCCAAGATTCCGGGCCTGTCCTATACGGGCGGTCTGGGCATGACGGGCTGGATCAAGATTCCCGGTATCGGCTTGACATTCCAGCCGGTTGAGCTTGCCAAGCTCATCACCATCTTCTTTATTGCTACGCTTGGCTCGCAGTATAACGGTCGCATCGATACCGTTCGCGACTACGTCAAGCTCTGCGGCATGCTGTCCATTCCGTTTTTGGCCGTCGTTGCCATGGGCGACCTGGGCTCGGGCCTGGTCGTGCTGGTTTCGGGCGCCATCGTCATCTGTATGAGCGGTGCACGCCGCGAATGGGTGCTGTCGACCTTGGCCCTGCTCGTGGGCCTGGTGGCCCTCGTCCTGGCGCTCGATTCGGTCTTTGATTCGCTGCTCGGCCACGATGTGCTCATCAAGCAGTACCAGATGAACCGTCTGACGGTCTTTATCGACCCCGATAATGCCGATTCGGACGATGCCTACAACCTGCAGCAGTCGCTTATCGCCGTTGGCTCGGGCGGCTTCTTTGGTAAGGGTTTGGGCCATGCGACGCAGTCGGCCGGCGGCTTTCTGCCTGAGTTCCACACCGACTTCGTCTTCGCCTTCCTGTCCGAGACCTTTGGCTTTTGCGGTTCCTTTTTGCTCCTGTGCCTCTACGTGCTGTTGATCTTTTCGACGATTCGCGTCGCCTTTAAGTGCGAGTCCCTGTTTTTGCGTCTTTCGTGTGTTGGCATCGTTGGCATGTGGGCGTTCCAGACCTTCGAAAACATCGGCATGTGCATCGGCATGATGCCGATTACCGGTATTCCGCTACCGTTTATTAGCTTCGGTTCGTCTTCGATGATGATTCAGCTGCTGACGGTGGGTATCGTACAATCCATATGGCGGCATCGTTCGGGCGCCGCGTAACCGCTGGAGGGGTTTGCTATGAAAATTCCCGTAGATAAGCTGACCCGCGCTTTTAAGATGGGCGCGTCCGTTAAGAAGGATTCCGATACGCCGGTGCGCGTCTCGGTCTATCTGGATTCGTCTGCCTCGCGCTTTCTGGCCGAGACGGTGCGTGATGCCTTTGTGCCGCAGACGACCTCGGGCATTGTGCGCGTCGAGCGTCTGGGGGAGGAGCGAATTGCTCCAAAGACCGATACCGATGTGGTGCTGGTGCTCTCGTGTGGTTCCGACCGCTTGGAGAGTGCCGTGCAGGAGCTCGTGATCGCCGGCGTGCCCGTGTGCGTGCTTGCCGAGTCTGCTGTGGAGGTGCCGTTTATCGAGGAGTCCACGCCCATGCTTGGCGTGGTAGCGGCAACCGATAAGACGTATCTGCTCGAGACGCTTGCCCGCTGGATTCTCGATCGCACGGACAAGGAAACGGCTTTTGCGGCGAACTTTGCCTTCATGCGCATCGCGGCGGCCAACCGCATCATCACCTCGTGTGCGCTCACCAATATGGCGACCGGGGCTTTGGTGTTTTTGCCGGGCGCCGATTATCCCGTTATGGCGCTGGCGCAGGTGGGCATGCTCTTTGAGCTCGCTGCCGTCTTTGGACGCGGCATTAAGCCCGAGCGCGGCTACGAGGTCGCCGGCGTGCTTGCCGGCGGTCTTGTGATCCGCGCGGTCACCCGCGCGCTCGTCAAGCAGACGCCGCATATTGGGTTTGCCGTCAAGGCGCTCACTGCTGCCGCGGGCACCTATGGCATGGGCCGTGCGCTCGTTTCGCTCTACGAGCGCGATGTCGACTACAGCCGTGCCAACGAGGTGGTCACTGCCACGTTCTCCCGCGTTCGCGATCTGGTGACCACGGTCGCGGGCGCTACCCGTCCTATGGCGTCCTATCAGGACGCATCAGATCTTGCTGCTTAGGGGTTTTCCGTTGCGCGTTGCATACCAAGACTGTTTTCATTTAATTGAGCCGTTGCTCGCCAAGGTCGAGAAGCCGAGTCGCTATATCGATCACGAGTGGGGCACGCTTTCCAAGGCCGATGCCGACTACCGTTGCTGCCTGATCTATCCGGATGTGTACGAGGTCGGTCTGCCCAACCAGGGTATCGCCATCCTCTACAACATCCTTAACCAGGCCGAGGGCATCTCCTGCGAGCGTGGCTATGTGCCGTGGCCCGATATGGGTGACGCTATGCGCGAGGCGAGCATTCCGCTGCTCTCGCTCGAGGGTGCAGCGCCGGTCGCTTCGTTTGATATCGTCGGTCTGCATGTGCCGCACGAGATGGCGGTGACGAACTTCCTCGAGGCACTCGACCTCGCTGGCATTCCGCTGTTAGCGGCCGACCGAGGTGAAGATGACCCCATCATCATCGCCGGCGGCCCCTCGGTGTACAACCCCGAGCCGTACGCGGCCTTCTTCGATGCCATCCTCATCGGTGAGGGCGAGGAATCGCTGCTCGAGACCTGCCAGCTGCATCGCCGCCTGCGTGACGAAGGAGTCCCGCGCGCGCAGATTGTCGAGCAGCTTGCATCCATTGCCGGCAACTACGTGCCGTCGCTCTATGAGGTTCGTCACGACGAGCCCTGCTCGCCGCATGGCTACACCGTGCCGCGTGAGGGCAAGGATGCGCCGACCGTGGTCTACAAGCGTGTCGTCGAGGATTTCGGCGCCACGAATCCGCTGTCGCAGTCGTGCGTACCCTATGCGCAGCTGGTCCACGACCGCCTGTCTATCGAGATTCTGCGCGGCTGCGCCCGCGGCTGTCGTTTTTGCCAGGCCGGCATGACGTATCGCCCGGTGCGCGAGCGCTCGGCCGACCAGATCGTCTCGTCGGTGATTCAGGGTCTGGAAAAGACCGGCTACGACGAGGTGTCGCTGACCTCGCTTTCCACGACCGACCACTCCTGCATTCGCGACGTGCTCGGCAGGCTCAACCGTCGCCTGGAGGATACGGGTATTCGCGTGTCTATTCCGTCGCAGCGCCTGGATTCGTTTGGCGTGGATATGGCCGAGTCGGTTGCTGGCGAAAAGAAGGGCGGCCTGACGTTCGCGCCCGAGGCCGGCAGCCAGCGCATGCGCGACATCATTAACAAGAACGTGACCGAGGAGGACCTGGACCGTGCGGCCAAGGCGGCCTTCGAGGCCGGTTGGAACCGCATGAAGCTCTACTTTATGATGGGCCTTCCCGGCGAGCGCGACGAGGACATCGTGGCCATCGCCAATCTGGCCGATCACGTGCTGGAGCTCGGTCGTTCCGTGGTGCCCAAGGCTCGTCGCGGCTCGATCTCGGTGTCGATCTCGGTTTCGGTCTTTATCCCCAAGGCTGCCACGCCGTTCCAGTGGTGCCCGCAGCTCGACTACGACGACGTCAAGCGTCGCCAGAAGCTGCTTATCACGAGCGTTCGCAACCGTGCCGTCCGCGTTCATTACCACGATGCCGAGACCTCGCTCATCGAGGCCGCACTGTCCCGCGCCGGTCGTGACATGACGCCCGTCATCATCGACGCTTGGCGCTCGGGCTCTCGCTTTGACGCCTGGGTAGAGCATTTCTCGCTCGATAACTGGAAGGAGGCTGCTGCCAAAAACGGCATCGACCTCAATGAGCTCGTGCACCTGCCCTACGAGTTGGACTGGCGCCTGCCGTGGGAGCACGTGAGCCCCGGCTGCACACGCGGCTTTCTCGAGCGCGAGTACCGTCGCTCGCTCGAGGGCGTCACGACTCCCGACTGCACCCGCACGTCGTGCACCGGCTGCGGGATCTGCCCCACGCTCCACGCCAAGAATGTATTGATGGGTGATCGCGCATGAGTGAGCGCCTGACCGACAACCCCTCGCTCTTTAGGCTTCGTGTTCGCTATGGCAAGCGCGATCGCCTTAAGTACCTGGGCCATCTCGAAGTGATCCATACCATTGAGCGCATCGTGCGCCGTGCGGGACTTCCCTATGCCGTCACGCAGGGCTTCTCTCCGCACATGCGCGTGGGCTTCTCTTCGGCGCTACCGGTGGGTACGTCGTCGACATGTGAGTGGTATGACCTGTTTATGACCGAGTTCGTGGCGCTCGACGAGGCGTTTGGGCGCCTGGCTGCGGCGTCTCCGGCCGATCTGGCGCCCATCGAGGCGGCGTACATCGACGTGCGCACGCCGGCGTTGACGGCGCAGCTCACGCGCCTGTCGTATCGCATCGACCTGCATCTGGACCCCGAGGCGCCCGTAAGCGCCGACGAGGTGCATCGTGCGATCGACACGCTGCGCGCGGGCCATGGCATCGACTACGCGCGCGGAAAAAAGAGCAAGCGCTTGGATTTGGACCACACGCTCGTGGGCTATGAGCTCACGGCGGGGGAGCGCCCGGACCATTTGGTGCTCATGCTCGACACCCATGCCGACAACGAGGGCTCCATGCGTCCGGAGATTTTGCTTTCTGCTGCTGATGTTTTGTTGCAGGGCTTGACCCCGGGCGTGGATGCACCTATTGTTTCCACTGGTATGCAAGACCTCGTGACCATCTGCTCCTACGATGTCGAGCGTCAGAATCAAGCATGCGAGGACGACGAGGGCCGACTCGTCAGCCCCATACCTGTGCGAACTTGTGGATTTGCTCCACATACTCGTTGACGGGGGTATTTTCGCCTGCTACTATATTCGGCTGTTGCACTAACTGATGCATGAAGGGCAAGTAAACATGTACGCAATCGTTAACACGGGCGGCAAGCAGTACAAGGTCGCCACCGACGATGTCATCACCGTCGAGAAGATCGAGGGCAATGAGGGCGACAAGGTCACCCTGCCGGTTATCTTCCTCAACGATGGTAAGAAGATCGTCACCGATCCCGACAAGCTGGCCAAGGCCAAGGTTACCGCTCAGATCGTTGAGCAGTTCAAGGGCGAGAAGCAGCTGGTCTACAAGTTCCACAAGCGCAAGCGCTATCGTCGTCTGAAGGGTCACCGTCAGCAGCTCACCAAGCTGAAGATCGTGAAGGTCCAGGCTACCTCCCGCGCCAAGAAGGCTGTCAAGGCAGAGGCTGAGGCTGTTGCCGAGGCTCCCGTCGCCGAGTAGATTACACTCGTAACGAAAGAGTAGGTATACACAATGGCACACAAAAAAGGACTCGGTTCCTCCCGTAATGGCCGTGACTCCCGCGGTCAGCGCCTTGGCACGAAGCGCTATGCCGGCCAGACGGTAACCACGGGCACGATTCTCGTCCGTCAGCACGGCACGCACATCCACCCGGGTGAGAACGTTGGCCGTGGTAAGGACGACACGCTGTTCGCGCTGGTCGACGGTACCGTTGAGTTCCACAAGGGTATCAAGCACAGGGTCAGCGTACGCCCGCTCGCGAACGCGTAATTCACCCTTCATAGAGCACATATGTGGGAGGCACTTGAGTTTTAGGATTCAAGGGTCTCCCTCTTTTTTGTAGGAGGCGATTCTGTTGTCACAGTTCACCGATATCAGCCGCATTAACGTGTGCGGCGGCGACGGCGGAGCCGGATGCATGTCGTTTAGGCGCGAGGCATTTGTCCCCAAGGGCGGCCCCGATGGCGGCGACGGCGGTCGTGGCGGCAATGTCGTCATCCAGGCCGATGCTCAGCTGTCTTCGCTGATCGATTACCGCTTTAAGCATCACTTCCGCGCCGAGCGCGGCACGCACGGGCAGGGTGCCCGTCGTAACGGTAAGAGCGGCGAGGACCTGATTCTCAAGGTCCCTATGGGTACCGTGGTACGCGAGCTCGACCCCGAGACGCAGACCCCGATGTTCGAGATTGCCGACCTGGTGCATGATGGCGAGCGCGTTGTCGTGGCGCCCGGCGGTGCCGGCGGTCTGGGCAACACGCACTTTGTGACGTCGGTGCGCCGCGCGCCCGCGTTCGCTCAGCTGGGCGAGCCGGCCGAGGAGCACTGGATCGAGCTCGAGATGAAGCTTATGGCTGATGCCGCGCTCGTGGGCTTTCCCTCGGTGGGTAAGTCATCGCTCATTGCGCGCATGAGTGCCGCCCGCCCCAAGATCGCTGACTACCCGTTTACCACGCTCGTGCCGAACCTCGGCATGGTGCGTGCCGGCGAATATTCTTACGTCGTTGCCGACGTCCCCGGTCTCATCGAGGGCGCGAGCGAGGGCAAGGGCCTGGGTCACCAGTTCCTGCGCCACATTGAGCGTACGGCCCTAATCATGCATGTCGTCGACATGACGGGTGGTTTTGAGGATCGCGATCCGGTCGAGGACTATCGCATCATCAACCGCGAGCTCGAGCAGTATGGCGCCGAGCTTTCGGAGCGTCCGCAGATTGTCGTTGCCAACAAGTGCGACGCGCCGGGCACGGCCGATAAGATTGCCGACCTCAAGCGTGCAGCGCTCGACGATGGCCATATGTTCTTTGCCGTGTCTGCCGTGACGGGCGCCGGTCTCAACACGCTGATGCTTGCCGTGGGTGAGCAGGTGGCCAAGCTCCGCGCCGAGCTGGCGGTCTCCGATGAGCCGGTCGACCTGCGCGACGATGAGTGGGAGCGCCGTCGCCTGCAGCGTGAGAAGCGTTTCCGCATTGTTCAGGAAGAGCCCGGTGCCTTCCGCGTGGTCGGTCGTGCCATTGAGCGTATGGTCATCCAGACCGATTGGGAAAACGAGGAAGCCGTCATTTACCTGCAGCATAAGTTTGCGCGTATGGGTGTTGACGATGCGCTCGAGAAGGCCGGTTGCCGTGCGGGCGACGAGGTTCGCATTTGCCAGCGCGCCTTTGACTTTGAGGGCGCTGAGGACTTCTCGGAGTACGAGGAGCTCGAGGATGCTGGCGAGGACGTTGCCGTTGAGGCCATTGACGTGACCGATGCTGCGGATGAGGGCGTCGAGGTTGTTGATGCGGCGGATGCCGCGGACGATACCGAGACACCGGAGGGCGAGTAAGCCATGTCGCTGCGCGGTGGAATCGGTTTGCCCGAGCTTCCTCTAGAGGACGGGCAGGAGTTTAGGCTCGGTATTATGGGTGGCACCTTTGATCCCATCCATTACGGGCACCTGGTGACCGCCGAGCAGGCGCGCGAGTCGCTCGACTTGGACGCTGTGCTCTTTATGCCGGCGGGCTCTCCTGCCTTTAAGCTTGACAAGCCGGTGACGCCTGCCGAGGACCGTTATGCCATGACGGTCCTCGCCACCGCTGCGAACCCGGCCTTTTTGGCGAGCCGGTTCGAGATCGACCGCCCGGGCGTAACCTATACGGCCGATACGCTTCATGCCCTTCGCGACTTTTACCCGCCGCAGGTAAAGCTCTACTTTATTACGGGCGCCGACGCGATTATCGATATTGTGACCTGGCATGATGCCGAACGAATCGCTGAGCTTGCTACCTTTATTGCGGCGACGCGACCGGGCTTTGATATCGATACGGCGCGTGCCCGAATCAAAGAGTCGGGGCTGCCGTTCGACGTGCGCTATATTCAGATTCCGGCGCTGGCGATCAGCTCGACGAACATTCGTAAGCGAGTTGCCCGCGGTATGAGCGTGCGCTATCTTACGAGCGAGTCCGTGCTCGGCTACATTCGCAAACGCAGGCTATATGCCGATTTGGGCCAAGAAGATTTTGAGTGATGGGGGTCTACGTTGTCGGTAGAGGATCAGTTTGAGGGCGATGAGCGCGCGCTGCTCAAGCGCATTCAAGAGCTGCTCGATGTTCGCATGAAGGATAAGCGCAAGCGCTATGTGCATTCGCTGGGCGTTGCCGAGACCGCACTTCATCTGGCCGAGGTCTACGGCGTCGACCGCTTTGATGCCGCTGCCGCCGGCTTGATCCACGACTGGGACAAGGTGCTTTCCGATGACGAGCTGGTCACGCGCGCTCTGCATTACGGCATTAAGATTGCCGGCTCTCCTTCTGCCGCGACGCCGCTTTTGCATGGCCCTGTTGCCGCCTATGAGCTTCCGCAGCTTTTTCCCGAGCTGTCGCCGGCCGTTTTCCAGGCTGTCGACCGTCACACCGTGGGTGCCTGCGACATGACGCCGCTCGATATGGTGGTCTTTGTGGCCGATGCCATCGAGCCCAACCGTCATGGCGACTATGCCCATGCGCTGCGCAAGATGGTGGGGGAGTCGACGCTCGACGAGTTGTTCTTCTCCTGTTTTGCGCAGGGTTTGGTCTATGTGATCCAGTCCGGGCGCTATCTTTATCCCACGGCTATTACGATTTACAACCATTACGCCCAGCTGCGCTAGCTCGGGCTGTCTAGAAAGAGGTATTCCATGGCCGACGAGACCATGACCGACGAGCAGATTCTTGAAGGCGTGGAGCACAAGAGCTTCGCCGCCACGTCCGACCGCACTGCCGCCTCGCTGTCCGCGAGCGGTGTCGCCGCCGAGGATGTCGCCCGCGCCGCCGCGCAGGCCGCCTACGACAAGAAGGGCGAGGACGTTCAGGTGCTCGACCTGACCGAGCTTTCCGATGTGTGCGACTACTTTGTGCTTGCCACCGGTACCAACAACCGCCAGGTCGATTCTATCGTCGACGAGATCGAGGAGAAGGTCGCCGCGGCTTGCGGCGAGCATCCGTTCTCCATCGAGGGCCGCGAGCAGAAGACCTGGATGCTCATGGACTATGGTTCGGTTGTCGTCCACGTCTTCACTCCTGAAGCCCGCGACTTCTACCGCCTCGAGAAACTCTGGGGAGACGCCCCCCAGCTCCCCCTCAACCTCCTCTAGTAGCTCATTTGAGACGGGGTTTTAGCTACCCTCACGCATATTGCCGGGCAGTTGCGGTTTTCCGCACCTGCCCGGCTTTCTTTTTGCCCAAAGGCGATTAATCGTTGAAGCGGGATTGGCGGCCGAAGGAAAGGGCGGTGTCGCCGAATTTGTCTCGGACGGCGTCGATGGCGACGGAGAGGTCGCGGCGGTCGCTGGATTGGGCTCCGCGGTCATCGATCTCGCAGAACAGGTCGGTCTGGATGCCGCCTTGGTGGTCGAAGTCGCTCATGCCGATGCCTGCTAAGCGAACGTGCATTCCTTCCTGCCAGATGTTGCCGAGCAGTTCGAGTGCAACCGCCACGAAGATGTTCTCATCGTCGGTCGGATGAGGCAGCCGGCGCTGTGCCGAGCGACCGTTTCCATACGAATACTTGAGCTTGAGCGTTACCGTGGCGCCTGTTAGTCCCTGACGGCGCAGACGGCGTCCCACTGACTCGCCCAGCAGCGCAATCGCCGCCTCAATATCCCCACGCTCAGTCAAATCTTTAGCAAAGGTGCGTTCATTGCTGACCGACTTGACCTCGCGCTCTTCATCGAGACTCGTGACTTCGGAGATTTCGAGTCCCAGCGCACGCTGGCGCATGCGTTCGCCGTTGACGCCAAAAATAGAGGCCAAGGTGGATTCCGGTGCACGTGATAGCTCGCCGAGGGTGTAGATGCGCATGCGGCGCAGTCGCTCCTCGGCCGAGCGCCCGATGCCACTCATGGCAGATACCGGCAGCGCGGCCAAAAAGCGCTGCTCGGTTCCGGGGCGCACGATGGTCAGCCCAAACGGCTTATCCCGCTCGCTTGCGATCTTTGCGACCGTCTTGTTGCAGCCCACACCAATGGAGCACGTCACTCCCAGCGCTGCCACGCGGTCGCTTATACGCCGCGCAACCAGCAACGGGTCTTCGGGCGCAAAGCGACCCGGTGTGATATCGATAAAGGCTTCGTCGATGGATACGCGCTCCACGCGCGGCGTCTCCTCGGCAAGAATCGCCATGACCTGCGCGCTCACCTCGCGGTAGCGATCAAAATGCCCGTGCGTCCAAATGGCCTGAGGACACAGACGCCGTGCCTCGGCCGAGGGCATGGCGGAGTGCACGCCAAAGCGACGTGCCTCATATGAACACGTGGACACGACGCCACGCGAATCGGCGTCTCCGCCCACGATGAGCGGTTTTCCGCGCCATTCGGGATGGTCGAGCATCTCCACGCTCGCAAAAAACGCATCGAGGTCCATGAGGCCCACCGCCGGACCCGTCCAGGGAGGCGGCGTGACGCCCATGGCATCCTCATAACCGTATGTATGTTCGCGTCTTTCCATGTCATGAGTATACCGCGCAGCTCATGTGGGGTGCGTGTATGTGCTTGCAAATCCCGAATTCTTGTCTAAGATATGGATTTGCCCTCGACTAAACCGAAGAAGTTGGTCTCACGGACTTCACCTGCCCGCGTCGATGGCGTATTATGTTCAACTGTTTGTTTGTAGTTGCAGCCTAAAGCTGCTTGGTTGGAGGAGTTTCCTTTGGCAGTCAAGATTCGCCTTGCTCGTCACGGCGCTAAGAAGCGTCCGTACTACCGTGTCGTCGTCGCCGATTCCCGCGCCCCGCGTGACGGTCGTATCATCGAGGAGGTTGGCCGCTACAACCCGATGACCGCCCCCAAGACCATCAACCTCGACCTCGAGAAGATCGCCGACTGGCAGTCCAAGGGCGCTCAGCTTACCGACGCCGTCGCCGCTCTGGTCAAGGCCGCCAACGAGGGCGAGAAGACCGAGACCGTCGTCAAGAAGTCCAAGAAGCAGCTCGCCAAAGAGGCCGAGGCCGCTAAGGCTGCCGCTGAGGCCGCTGAGGGCGCCGAGGAGTAAATCGTGCCTGAGGTTGACGCTGCACAGCTCGAGGGTGAGGCAATGCTCTCAGATCGCATCGCCGATCTCGTCGAATATCTCGTTGTTCAGATCGTCGACGACCCGGATTCCGTGAGCCTCGAGGTCATCGATGGTGACGACGCCTCTACGATTGAGGTTTCGGTCGCCGAGGATGACGTCGCTAAGGTCATCGGCCGTCGTGGCCGTACCATCAAGGCCATTCGCACGCTCGCCCGTGCACTGGCCGCTCGCCTCGACACTGCTGTCGAGGTAGAGGTTCTGGGCTAGGACCTTGAGGTCCCAGTACAAAAACATCGCCCGTGTGGTCAAGCCGCACGGAAGGAAGGGGGAGGTCCTCGCGCAGCCGCTGCGGGGGCTTCCTTCTGTATTAGAGCCGGGTATGCGCGTCGCCCTGACGCCGCCGGCGCTCAAGCGCGACCGCTTTTGCACGGTCGTGTCCGTCACCGATACGGGCGATGGCGATCTGGTCTCGTTTGAGGGCATTGACGACTTGACGGCCGCCGAGGGTATCACGGGATGCTACGTGCTGGCAAATCGTGACGATTTTGAGCTCGATTCGCTCGACGCTGCCTATACCGACCTGATGGGTCGCGAGGTGGTCGACGGGCGCTTCGGTTCGCTCGGCACGATCGTCGAGATCATGTCGACGCCCGCTAACGATGTTTGGGTTGTCGAGGGCGATCGGTACGGCGAGGTGCTGATTCCCGCGATCGAGCAGGTTGTGCTCGATCTTCCCGACACAGGAACAATTTCCGTCCACGTTATGGACGGCCTGATCGATATGGACAAGTAGGGAGGACAACATGCTGATTGAGACCCTTTCGGTCTTTCCCGAGATGTTTGAGCCCGTCATGTCCACATCGATTTTGGGCCGCGCCCGCAAGGCCGGCCTTTTTGATTTTAAGGCCTATAACCTGCGTGACTGGACGCACGACCGTCATCGTACCGTTGATGACGAGCCGTACGGCGGCGGGCAGGGCATGCTCATGAAGGTCGAGCCTATCGCAGAGGCCATCGAGGCCATTAGCGCAGAGGGTCCCAAGCCCACTGTGGTGTTCTTTACCCCCTGTGGCGAGCCTTTTACGCAGCATGTGGCCGAGCGCCTGCTCAAAAGTGAGCGCCTGTTGTTTGTGTGCAGTCGCTACGAGGGCGTCGACGAGCGCGCGTATGCGTATGCCGATGAGCGTCTGTCGATCGGCGACTACGTGCTTACGGGCGGCGAGCTGCCTGCCATGGTCGTTGCCGATGCCGTCGTACGCCTGATTCCCGGCGCCCTGGGCGACGAGATGAGCAATGTGGACGAGTCGTTCTCGACCGCCGAGGACGGAGGCCTGCTCGAGTACGCGCAGTACACCCGTCCTGCCGAGTTCAACGGCGAGGGCGTGCCTCCGGTGCTTGTGAGCGGCGATCACGCCAAGGTCGATGCCTGGCGTCGCAAGAACGCCATCGAGCGCACCTGCCGCTGGCGTCCCGATCTGATCGAGACGGCGCGGCTCACGCCCGAGGAGCGCGCTTACGCGCAGGAGATCCTTGACGCTTCGTATTCGCAGAGCGAGGAGTGAGTATGGTTCCTACGCAACATTCCGCGTTGAGGGGCGCTTTTGAGTGGATCGCGGTCATCGCGATCGCGCTCGTGGCCACCTTCCTGATCCGCACCTTTGTGGTCGAGCCCTTTGTGGTGCCCACCGGCTCTATGGAGGACACGATCGAGATTGGCGACCAGATCCTGGCACAAAAGGTGAGCCTCGAGCTCGGTCAGCCCGTCAAGCAGGGCGATATCGTGGTGTTTCACAACCCCGATGGCACCTCCGAGCATGATGTTCTTGTCAAGCGTGTTATTGCCACGGCCGGCCAGACGGTCGACCTGCAGGATGGCAAGGTGGTCGTTGACGGCCAAGCGCTCGACGAGGACTATATGACGGGCATGAGCTGGCCACTTTCGGTCCAAGCGCCCGGCGCTCAGGTAAGCTATCCCTACACCGTTCCCGACGGGTGCGTGTGGGTGATGGGCGACAACCGCGAAAACTCTGCCGACTCACGCTACTTTGGTCCCGTCGATCGCTCTGATTTGATCGCTGTGGCGCTTGTGCGCTACTGGCCGCTCAACCGCATCGGCGCTATCGACTAAAAACCGCTATAGTACAGTACCTAACCGTGTAATCGTTTCGACGAGGGGATATTAGAGGCATGAACGCTTCATCGCTTTCCTTCCAAGACATCATCTTGCGTCTCCAGCAGTACTGGGGCGAGCAGGGCTGCGTCATTATGCAGCCCTATGACTCCGAGGTCGGTGCCGGTACCTTCCATACCGCGACCACGCTGCGCTCGCTCGGTCCCGCCGAGTGGCGCACCTGCTATGCGCAGCCTTGCCGCCGTCCCGCCGACGGCCGCTACGGCGAGAACCCCAACCGCATGCAGCACTACTATCAGTTCCAGGTGCTCATCAAGCCCTCTCCGGTCAACGCCCAGGAGCTTTACCTGGGGTCTCTTGCCGCTATCGGTCTGGACCCCAACGACCATGACGTCCGCTTTGTCGAGGACGACTGGGAGAGCCCGACGCTCGGCGCCTGGGGCCTTGGCTGGGAGGTCTGGCTCAATGGCATGGAGGTCACGCAGTTTACGTACTTCCAGCAGGTGGGCGGTATCGAGGTCGACCCCGTGCCCGTCGAGATCACCTATGGCCTGGAGCGCATCGCCATGTATGCGCAGGGCGTCAATTCCGTCTACGACTTGGTGTGGAGCTACCTGCCCGACGGCACGCCCATGACCTATGGCGACGTGTTCCTCGAGAACGAGCGCGAGTTCAGCGCCTACAACTTTGAGGTCGCCAACGTCGAGATGATGCGTCAGAAGTTTGACGACTACGAGGCCGAGTGCCACTCCTGTCTGGAGCGCAAGCTGCCGCTGCCGGCGTACGACTGCGTCATGAAGTGCAGCCACGCCTTCAACCTGCTCGATGCCCGTGGCGCGCTGTCCGCGGTCGAGCGTGCCAACTACATCCTGCGCGTCCGCGCCGTCGCCAAGGCGTGCTGCGAGGCCTACATGGCCGAGGTCGCCGGAGTCAACGAGAATGCCGACCAGAAAGGCGAGGTGGCGTAAGCCATGGCAGACGCTAAGGATTTCCTGTTTGAGATCGGTACGGAAGAAATGCCCTCCGCACCGCTGAACAATGCCGTCAAGCAGCTTGGCACCATGATCGCCAAGGGTCTCGACGAGGCCGGTCTGGCCCACGGCGAGGTCCGCGTGATCTCGAGCCCGCGCCGCCTGGCTGCGCTCGTTGCCGACGTCGCCACCGCGACCGACGAGGTTCACGAGGTCAAGCGCGGCCCCGCGGCAAACATTGCCTTTGATGCCGACGGTAACGCCACCAAGGCCGCCCAGGGCTTTGCCCGCAAGTGCGGTGTGGCTGCCGAGGACCTGGTCCGTCGCGAGGACACCGACGGCCGCGAGTACGTGTTCGCCGAGAAGAACATTCCCTCCGCTCCGGCTACGCCGATCCTGACGTCTCTGTGCGAGAAGACTATCGCCGGCCTGCAGTGGCCCAACTACCGCAGCCAGCGCTGGGGCCACGAGCACGCTACGTTTGTTCGTCCGGTCCGTTGGATCTGCTGCCTTTTGGGTGAGGACGTCGTGCCCGTGTCGTTTGCCGATGTGACGAGTGGCAATACCACGCGCGGACATCGCGTTCTGGGCCCCGGTGACCATGTGGTCGCCAGCCCCGCCGTCTACGAGCAGGTGCTCGAGGACGCCGGCGTGCTCTCTGCCGAGCGTCGTCGCGAGGCCATCCATGCCGGTATCGCCGAGGTCGAGGCTGCGCGCCCCGGCTGCCATGTCGACACGCCTAAGAAGGTCTTTGAGGAGGTCATTAACCTCTGCGAGTGGCCGACGGTGCTTGTCGGTACCTTCGATGAGGAGTTCCTCAAGGTCCCGCACGAGATCATCTGCGAGTCCATGCTCACCAACCAGCGCTACTTCCCGATTTATGACGGCGAGGGCAAGCTCACGCGTGAGTTCGTAGTCGTCTCCAACAGCAAGCCCGAGAACGCCGAGCGCGTGATCGACGGCAACGAGCGCGTCGTGCGCGCCCGTCTGGACGACGCCAAGTTCTTCTATGAGGAGGACCTGAAGATCTCCCTTGACGAGTTCCGCGAGCGTCTGGCCAAGGTCGCCTTCCAGGAGAAGCTCGGTAGCGTGCTCGCCAAGTCCGAGCGTATTGAGCAGCTCGCGCTCGCCATCGCCCGCGAGGCTCACCTGGGTGCCCATCTGGCCGCCGATGCGGCTCGCGCCGCTCACCTGTGCAAGGCCGACCTGGTGTCTAACGCCGTCGTCGAGTTCACGAGCCAGCAGGGCGTGATGGGCGGTTACTACGCCATCGCGATGGGGGAGAACGACGAGGTCGCCCATGCTATCCGCGATCATTATCGTCCCCGCTTTGCCGGCGATGATCTGCCCGAGGGCACCGCTGGCTGCATCGTGGCCTGTGCTGACAAGCTCGATACCATTGCCGGTATCTTTGCCATCGGCGAGCCCCCGACCGGCTCCTCCGACCCCTATGCGCTGCGTCGTGCCGCTATCGGCATCATCAACATCCTGCGCGACCGCCTGCCGATCGACCCCACGTCGCTCATCGACTTTGCGCTCGAGCTCTATAGTGAGCAGGGCATTGAGTTTGACGCCGCCGAAGTCGCCCAGCAGGTTCGCGACTTCTTCCATGGCCGCCTGGTGAGCATGGCCCGCGACGAGAAGATCCCGGCCGATACCGTTGCCGCCGTCTCTGCGGTGCACATCATCGCCCCGTCCGTCTTCTTCGCCCGCTGCGCCGCCCTCGACGAGGCTCGCAAGAACGACGCCGAGACCTTTGACAACCTGGCGACGGCCTATGCCCGTGCCGCGCATATCTCCAAGCCCGAGCTGGGCGCGGAGTACGACCGCAGCCTGATGGGCGAGGTCGAGCTCGCGCTTGCCGATGCCTCCGAGGCTGCTCAGACCGCTGTCGACGCCGCCCTTGCTGCCGAGGATTACCCGGCCGCATTTGCCGCCCTTGCCGCCCTGCGCGCCCCCATCGACCGCTTCTTCGATGAGGTTATGGTCATGGACAAGGACGAGCAGCTCCGCGATAATCGCCTTAAGCTGCTCAACCGCTTCGAGGCCGTTTTCTCCGGCATTGCCAACATCGGTGAGCTTGCCCGCAAAAAGTAAGCCAGCCTGCGCGTAAGCGCAAAAGGAGCCCCGCATGGATTGCCCGGTCACCGCTCGTCCCACCGTTATCGTTATCTCCGACTCGCTCGGTGATACCGCTTGTGAGGTGGTGCTTGCGGCGTCCGGGCAATTTGATGAAGGGGCTTTTTGTGTTTTGCGCCTGCCTAAGGTGACTTCTGTGGAGCAGGTCAAGTCATTTGTGGGACCGCGCGTCGATGCCGACCATCGCGATATCGCCGTGTTCCATACCATCGTCGACCCGGCGCTACGTGCTCGTGTGCTCGATTACCTGGGCATGCTGCATATTCGCTCGGTCGACCTGATCGGCCCGACGCTCGCCGTGCTGTCGTCGCTCATCGGTGTGCCGCCCAAAGGCGTTGCGGGCGTGATTCACAGGACCGATGACCGCTATTTCCATCGTATCGAGGCCATGGAATATTTCGTTGAGCACGATGATGGACGCGGCTGCGACGACCTTTCGGGAGCCGATATCGTGCTGCTGGGCGTATCGCGCACGTCCAAGACGCCGCTGTCGATGTTTTTGGCCTTTCAAGGTTACAAGGTTGCCAATGTTCCGTTGGCCCATGGCATGGAGCCGCCCAAGTCAATTTACGAGGTCGACCCGATGCGTTTGTTTGGCCTGATTTCGACCGTCGACGTTATTTCCGAGATTCGCGATAGCCGCTTGGGCGATGACTACGCCCGTGCCGTTGCCGGCTCCTATGCCGAGCCCGAGAGCGTGCGCAGCGAGCTCGAGGAAGCTCGTGCCCTCATGAAGCGCCTAGGCTGCTTTGTGGTGCGTACCGACGGCAAGGCCATCGAGGAAAGCGCTGCCGAGATCATTAGCCACTTGGAGGAAATCCAAGAAGCCCGCGCCCGCCGCGCCGCCAGTCGAGTGCAGCAAAGTTAGCTCATTGGAGTAGTTAAAAAGCCCCGTCCTAAATAGACTACCTCAAAATAATGCACGATAATGATAAAGCGATTTAGCAAGAAACTTGCATCTGACCTGCATTTCTCTTGCAGTGGTATCTTCATAAGGTAACCACCTTTATCTACCGTTTACCGCCAGTTTTAGCACGTTTACCAAACCGCGCACCCTCTGCTCAAGCCTGCCCAAAACGCGCCGTATAGTTCCCTCACGGCCCGCATCCGGTGGGTCGATTCGTTACCACGGTCGTGCGCGTAAGTGCATGGAAGGGGAAGTATCGTGAGCGATTGCAAGAGGGTTTACCGTTTTGGAACCGACGCCCAGGGCACCTGTGTCACTGAGGGCGACAAGTCCATGAACTTCGTGCTTGGCGGCAAGGGCGCAAACCTTGCCGAGATGAGCCGCATCGGCCTGCCGGTTCCCGGTGGCTTTACCATTACCTGCCAGACTTGCGTCGAGTACTCCGGTGCCGGCAACGTGTGGCCCGGGGGCGCACTCGATGAGATCGTTGCTGCCGAGGCGGACCTCGAGGCCCGCTGCGGCAAGAAGCTCGGCGACGCCTCCGATCCGCTGCTCGTGTCGGTTCGCTCGGGCGCTCCGTTCTCCATGCCCGGTATGATGGACACGGTCCTCAACTTGGGCCTCAATGACGATTCCGTCCAGGGCCTCATCGCGCAGACGCAGAACCCGCGTTTTGCCTGGGATAGCTACCGCCGCTTTATCCAGATGTTTTCCAATGTCGTCATGGGCGTTGACGCCGATCTGTTCGAGAACGCCCTGACCCAGGCCCGTCTGGTCGCCGGCGTTCGCGTCGATTCCGAGCTTTCGGCCGAGGACCTGCAGGAACTCGTCGAGACCTTTAAGGGCATCTTCTCCGAGAACGTCGATGCCTCCCTGTATCCCGAGCTCGAGGTCGCTGACGGCAAGCCCGTTTTCCCGCACGACCCGGAGCTTCAGCTACGCCTTGCAATCCAGGCCGTCTTTGGCAGCTGGATGAACGAGCGTGCCTGCATCTACCGCAAGCAGCATGGCATTTCCGACGACCTCGGCACCGCCGTCAACGTACAGGCCATGGCCTTTGGCAACAAGGGCGAGACCTCTGCGACGGGCGTCGCCTTTACGCGTAATCCGGCCGACGGCACCAAGGAGTTCTACGGTGACTTTTTGGTCAACGCTCAGGGCGAGGACGTCGTCGCCGGTATCCGCAACACCGAGCCCATCGCCGACCTCAAGGCCACCCCGGGCCTCGAGTCTGCAGGTGAGGAGCTCGAGCGCGTGTTCCTGACGCTCGAGGACCATTACCGCGATATGTGCGATATCGAGTTCACCATCGAGCAGGGCAAGCTCTGGATGCTCCAGACACGCGTGGGTAAACGCACTGCCACCGCCGCCCTGCGCATCGCCATCGAAATGGTCGAGGAAGGCCTGATCACCCGCGAAGAGGCCGTGAGCCGTATCGATCCCGCGCAACTCGACCAGCTCCTGCACCCGCAGTTTGACGCTTCCAAGAGGTACGAGGCGCTGGCCAGCGGTCTGAACGCCAGCCCCGGCGCCGCCGTGGGCGAGGTCGTGTTCTCGAGCGATGACGCCGTCGCGCGCGCAAACGAGGGTCATAAGGTTATCTTGGTCCGTTGGGAGACCAACCCCGACGACTTGAAGGGCATGGTCGCCGCCGAGGGCATCCTGACCAGCCACGGTGGCAAGACGAGCCATGCCGCTGTTATCGCCCGCGGTATGGGTACGCCCTGCGTCTGCGGCGTTGAGCGCTTCCACATCGACGCCGCCGAGAAGGTCGTGCGCATCGAGGGCAGCGACCGCGTATTGCACGAGGGCGATGTCATCTCCATCGACGGCACCCAGGGCATCGTCGTCGATGGTCCCGTCGACCTGGTCTCCGCCGAGCTTACCGGCGACCTGGACACCATCCTGTCCTGGGCCGACGAGATTCGCCTGGACGAGACCTGTGGCCATGCCAACCATGTGCGCGTCAACGCCGACAATCCTGAGGATGCCGAGCTCGCCCTCGAGTTTGGCGCCGAGGCCATTGGCCTGTGCCGCACCGAGCACATGTTCCTGGGTGACCGCAAGAACATCATCCAGAGCTTTATCCTGTCTGACGATGAGGCCGTGAAGCAGCAGGCCTTGGCCGACCTGCTCAAGGTTCAGACCGAGGACTTCCTGGCGATGTTCAAGACCATGTCCGGTCGCGATGTGGTCGTCCGCCTGCTCGATCCGCCGCTTCATGAGTTCCTGGATAATCCTCGCGAGCTCGAGGTTGCCATCACCAAGAAGGAAGCCGCTGGCGCCAGCGAGGAAGAGCTTGCCGTCCTGCGCACCCGCCTGCGTCGTATCGACGGCATGGTCGAGTCGAACCCCATGCTCGGCCTACGCGGCGTGCGCCTGTCCGTCGTCTTTAGCGATCTGCCGCTCATGCAGGTCCGCGCCGTCGCCACGGCTGCCGCCCGCCTTATCAAGGAGGGCGTCGACCCGCGCCCCGAGATTATGGTCCCGCTCGTTTCCATTACGGCCGAGCATGTTCAGACCCGCGAGGTTATCGAGCGCGTGATCGCCGAGGTTTCCGTCGAAGAAGGCGTCGAGCTCAATATTCCCGTGGGCACGATGCTCGAGCTGCCGCGCGCCTGCATGGTCGCTGACGAGATCGCCCATCACGCAGACTTCTTCTGCTTTGGCACCAACGACCTCACCCAGACGACCTTCGGTTTCTCGCGTGACGACGCCGAGGCTAAGTTCATCCCGCTGTACATGCATAAGAAGATCTTGAAGGACAATCCCTTCGAGACCATCGATACGGCGGTGCTCGAGCTGGTGCGCATGGCCGTCGAGAAGGGCCGAGCCACCAACCCCGACATGCACTTTGGCGTGTGCGGCGAGCACGGCGGCGACCCCAAGTCCATCAAGGGCCTGTTTAACGTGGCCGACGTGGACTACGTGTCCTGCTCGCCCTACCGCGTGCCCCTCGCACGCCTGGCTGCCGCTCAAGCCAAGCTCGAGGCCAAGCGTTCCGCCTAACGTTTTGGGTTTAGACGCCTAGCGTAGCCCCCTTCATGCCGCCCGTCTCATTCGTGAGACGGGCGGTTATCATGTGCGGGTTTTGTCTTTTTGTCTGCGTAAAAAATTGTTCTTGCAGCAGAAACCCGCGCGTGTATACTCGAATACGTTTGTTCAACTACGTGCCGGCCAAGGTGGTACGGCACCTCTAGAAGAGTAAGGAATTGCACATGGATTACATCCGCGCAATCGAGCGTCAGCAGATCCGCGAGGACATTCCTCAGGTTCGCGTCGCCGACAACGTCAAGGTTCACTACCGCATTAAGGAAGGCGACCGCGAGCGCATCCAGGTCTTCCAGGGCGACGTCATCCGCATGGCCGGCGCCGGTGCCCGCGAGACCTTCACCGTCCGCAAGATGTCCTTCGGTGTCGGTGTTGAGCGTACCTTTCCGCTTCACAGCCCCAAGATCGCCAAGCTCGAGGTCGTTCGTCATGGTCGCGTCCGTCGCGCCAAGCTGTACTACCTCCGCGACAAGGTGGGCAAGGCTGCTCGCATCCCCGAGAAGCGCTAAGAAGATCGCAGCGTCTGTCCACTCGTTTGGACACAAGGGTCGCCTTCGGGTGGCCCTTCTTTTTATCTGATTTGCATGCAAGGAGGGCCTGGTATGGCCAATATGACGAGCTCGGTTTCGGCATCGCAGGTTGCCGGAGAGCTGGCGAGCGCAACGTTTGAGGAGATCCCCGCCCTCGTGGAGCATTATCGCGAGGACCCGCGCCAGCAGGTGATCAAGGCTTGTGAACGCGCCCTCAAACGCCATTCCAAAGAGGTTGCCGAGCGCGAGCGCGTCAATGGCATGTACGAGCTTATGCATGAGCTTGGCGGCGATGGGGTGGTCGTTGGTGTCGACGAGGTTGGTCGCGGATCGGTGGCCGGTCCTTTGACGGTATGCGCCGTCTGTCTTCCTATGGAGCCGCGCGTCTGGGGCATCAACGATTCCAAAAAGCTCACGCCGGCGCGCCGCGAGTTGCTCTCAGTGAAGATTGCCGAGGTGGCGACGGCGATCGGTTTTTGCCATATCGCGCCTAAGGATATCGATGAGATGGGCATGGCCCGTGCTATCCGTACCGCCGTTGCGGGCGCCGTGGCCGATACGGGGCTCGAGCCCGATTGCGTGCTTATGGATGGCAACCCCTTGGGCGCCGTTCCTAACGAGCGCGATGTGGTGAAGGGCGATGCCAAGATCGCCTGCATCGCCGCGGCGTCCATCATGGCCAAGGTCACGCGTGACGAGATGATGGTCGAGTACGACGCCGAGTATCCCGAGTACCATCTGGCCGAGTCGAAGGGCTATGCGAGCCCCGAGCACATCGAGGCCATTCGCAAACATGGACTTTGTCCGCTGCACCGCGTGAGCTTTTGCGGAAACTTTCTGCAGACTGAGCGCCTTTTCTAGGCCAATTGTGGAGACATGGACCTCTGGGGTTTTATAAACCTGCTGGTAGCGGGCCGTATGCAACACCATTGTTGCGTACGGCCCGTTTTTTGACGGCATTTGGTCAGCTTTTGGTTTGCTTCCGGTACTTACCCGCATGAAAGGTGCCCTCATCATCGGGGCAATGCAGTGTGCGGGAAAGGAGACCCCATGAGTGCCGCAAGCAAAAAGAGCAAGACGCAGCAGCTCAAGGAGCGTTGGGAAAACGGCGAGCTCGACTCCGGGGCGATGACGCCCGAGTTTATCAAGGGACTCAGTCCCCGCGAGCTAGGCATGCTGGGCGAGCTGATCACCATCGACTACTTTAACGAGCGCGGCTACACCTTGCTGGAGCAGGGCTATCGTTGCACCGAGGGCGAGGCCGACCTGGTGCTGCTCGATGAGCTCGACGATGTCGTTGTGATGGCCGAGGTCAAGACGAGACGCGTCGCCCTGGATTGCACCACGCGGGTCTTTCCCGAGGAGGCCGTGGATGCCCAAAAGCAACGCCGCTACCGCCGCATCGCAAGCTGCTATCTCATGGAGCATTATCCGCTCAAGGCGATTCGCTTCGATGCCGTGGGCGTCACCATTCGCGGCGGGCATATCGCCGAGATCGAGCACCAGTACAACGCGTTCGATTGGCAGGTGTCGTGATGGCGTTCGAGACGTTTGCCGTTCACGCGGCCTGCATCCGCGGCGTCGAGGCGATTCACGTCACGGTCGAGGTCTCGCTTGCCGGTGGCATCCCGGGCATCCAGATGCTCGGCATCCCGAGTATGGAGGTGATGGAGTCACGTGGTCGTATTCGTTGTGCGATGCGCTCCGCCGGGTTCGAGATCCCACGCTCGGGCATTACCGTTAACCTGGCACCCGGCGATATCCGCAAGACCGGTAGCGGCTTTGACCTGCCCATCGCCATCGCGGTTCTAGCGGCCGATGAGCAGATTCCCCGTGACAACCTCGATCGCTGCCTTATCGCAGGTGAGCTTGGTCTGGACGGTACGGTGCTTCCCGTCAAGGGCGAGGTGGCGTTTCAGCTATTGGCTCGCGACATGGGGCTGTCTTTTATCGCCGGCAGGTCCGACCAGCATGTGCCACTCGCGGGCGTAGATTGCGGCTTTATCGACCATCTGTCTCAGCTTGCTCACGGCATGGGCGATGCCGCACGGCACTACTTGGATTCCGAGGGTGTCGAGGCGACCTTTGAGCCCGAGCTCGACTATGCAGACGTGCTGGGGCAGGAAGTCGCTAAACGCGGCATGGCGCTTGCGGCGGCAGGAGAACTCGGCTTGCTCATGATCGGGTCTCCGGGATCGGGCAAGACGATGCTCGCACGCCGTATGACCGGCATCCTGCCCGAGCTTTCCGTTGAGGATCAGCAGGAGGCACTGTGCATCCATTCGGTTTTGGGTGAGAACATTGATGGCTTGTTGGCGGGGCACCGCCCCTTCCGCAGTCCCCACCACAGTATTTCGACCGCAGGCCTTATCGGCGGCGGGCGCCCGGTGCACCCGGGTGAGATCAGCCTTGCTCATGGCGGCGTGCTCTTTTTGGACGAGCTTGCCGAGTTTCCCACTGGCGTGCTGCAGACGCTGCGTCAGCCCATCGAGCGCGGCTACGTGAGGATCGTACGCGTCGACGGGGCTTTTACCTTCCCGTCGCGCTTTCAGCTGCTGGCTGCGAGCAATCCCTGCCCCTGCGGCTTTTTGGGCGATCGCGAGGTGCCGTGTCGCTGCTCGGCGGCGATGGTCGAGCGCTATCGGTCTAAACTGCGCGGTCCTTTGGCCGACCGTATCGACATGATGATCGATGTGACCCGTCCCGACCCTCAAGTGATTATCGAGGGTGCGGAGGGCATGTCGTCGGCCGAGTTACGTGACTACGTTGTGCGCGGTCGCGCCTTTCGCGCCTGGCGCGAATCCCGCATGGACGATGCGGATGCCGAGGCCGAGGATGACGAGACTCGGTCCATTGACGGCGTCGTTTCGACCTTTGAGCTCGATGATGCGGCGGAGAAGTGTGTGCTCGGCCTGTCGAAGCGCACGCATCTCACAGGGCGTGGCATCGTGCGCCTTGTTCGCATTGCGCGCACGATCGCAGATGTCGCCGAGAGCGAGCAGGTGACGCAGGACCACGTGCTCGAGGCGGCGATGTACCAGGGAAGGAGGGACCAATGATGGCTGAGGGGACCTTCGAGCTGCATCCAGGTGACGCGTTGTATCCCGAGACCGTTTTGGAGCTTTCTGATGTACCTCAGACGCTCTATGTGCGCGGCAACCCCGAGGCGCTTTCGACGCCCGCGCTCTCCATCATCGGTGCGCGAAAGGCCTCGCCGTATGGTCTTGCCGTGGCAGAGCTTGCGGCGAAGGTGGCGGTTGAGGCGGGAGTGACGGTAGTTTCGGGCGGTGCGGTCGGTTGTGACCAGGCCTCGGGTTGGGCTGCGGTCAACGCCGGCGGCAAACACGTCGTGGTGCTGGGGACGGGCGCCGACGTGGTCTACCCGCGTTCGAGCGCGGGGCTTATTACGCGCACGCTCGATACGGGCGGCGCGGTCGTGTCGATCTCTCCGTGGGGCATGGGTCCGCGCAAGTTTGCCTTTCCGCGTCGCAATCGCGTGATCGCGGCCCTGTCGCAAGCCCTCTTTGTATCCGAGGCGGGTATGCCTTCCGGGACGTTTTCTACAGCCGAGGCTGCTATGGATTTGGGGCGCGAACTTCTTGCCGTGCCGGGGTCGATCCTATCGCCCGAGTCGCGTGGCACGAATTATCTCATTGCGAACGGTGCCTGCTGCATTGTCGACGAGGAGTCCATCGAGATGGCTATCTCTCGCATATACGGCACCCTGCGCTACTCGCGCCCCGATGCTCCCGGCATTGCCGACCTGAATCCAACACAGCAGACCGTGATGCATGCGCTCATCGCCTCTCCGCTCAAGGTCGACGACATCGCGGCGCTCGTCTCGCTCGATGCTGTCGGCGTACTCAAACTCCTGGGTTCGCTTGAACTCGAGGGCCTTATCGAGCGCATGATGGATGGAAGGTATGCGCCCTCCAAGTTTGCTCTTCACGCCCAGACGCCCTTCGGTCACAATGGAAAACGTGTCAATTAGAAAGGTGTTTGCAGATGCAGTTCGATCAGGTGACGGTTATCGGTGGCGGTCTGGCGGGTTCGGAATGCGCGATCCAGCTGGCAGACCGCGGGTTTGCCGTAAAGCTGTGCGAGATGCGCCCCCAGGTGAGCTCCCCGGCCCACCATACCGATCACCTGGCAGAGCTCGTCTGCTCCAATTCGTTTAAGTCGACCCGTCCAGATTCCGCTGCTGGCCTACTAAAAGCCGAGCTCGAGCGCATGGGTTCAGTCCTGCTCGATTGCGCCCATCGTGCGGCCGTTCCCGCTGGCGGCGCCCTGGCGGTCGACCGCGTCAAGTTTTCCGAGTTTGTCGAGGCCGAGGTTGCCGCCCGCCCCAATATCGAGATCATTCACGGCGAGGTCACGCAGATTCCCGAGGGTCACGTGGTCATTGCTGCCGGCCCCTTGTGCTCGCCGGCGCTGAGCGAAGAGGTCATGAAACTCGTCGGCGGCGACGCTCTTGCGTTCTTCGATGCCGCGGCTCCGATCGTCGATGCCTCTACGCTCGATATGGATGTGCTGTTCTCGCAGTCGCGCTACGAGGAGCAGGGGGGCGGCGACTATCTCAACGCTCCGCTCAATAAGGAGGAGTACGAGGCCTTTATCGAGGCGCTTACCACGGCCGACCGCGTGGTGCTCAAGGATTTTGAGGGCGGCGATCTGTTCCAGGCCTGCCAGCCTGCCGAGGAGGTTGCACGCACCGGCAAGGATGCCATTCGCTTTGGCGCCATGAAGCCCGTCGGCCTCACCGACCCGCGTACCGGACGTCGCCCCTGGGCGGCGATTCAGCTGCGTGCCGAGAACAAGGAGAAGACCGCCTATAACCTGGTGGGCTTCCAGACCAACCTGACCTTTGGCGAGCAGAAGCGCGTCTTCCATATGGTGCCGGGCCTGGAGAACGCTGAGTTCTTCCGCTACGGTGTCATGCACCGCAATACCTTTGTCGATGCCCCGCACGTGCTCGATGGCACCTTTGCCGTGCCCGGTACCGGCGTGCGCCTGGCCGGTCAGATCACCGGCACCGAGGGGTACATGGAAGCCGTGGCGACGGGTCTGCTCGCGGCGCTCAACACCTATGCCGAGGCTATCGGTGCTGCGGGCGTCGAGTTGCCGCGCGTGGGCGCCCTGGGTGCGCTCGTGGGCTATGCGACCGATCCTGCCACCGTGGGCTATCAGCCCATGCATGTCAACTTTGGCCTGGTGCCGCCACTCGAGGATGGTAAGCGCCGCAGCAAGCGCGACCGCTACCAGGCCTATGCGGACCGTGCGCTCGAGGCCCTTGATGCCTATCTGGCCACTCGACCCGATCTGTTTGGAGGCGACCGGTCATAGCCTGTGACCTGTACGACACCGTCGACTCGTTTATCGCCTACATCGCACGTGTCGAGGGTCTTTCTCCCAACACGGTGACGGCCTATGGCTCGCGGTTGGAGCGCTTTGCTGCCTGGTGCGAGCGCGAGGATATCGATGCTTTCGCTGCCGACGTGCGCACCATTCGTCGCTATCTTGCCGAGCTTTCGCGTGAGCAGGTGGCTCCCCGAACGCTTGCGGCGCACCTGTCGGCTATCCGATCTCTCTATCGCTGGATGGCTGCCGAGGGGATTGTCGAGGGCGATGTGGCCTCGGCGATCGCATCGCCCAAGCTGCCGCGTGACCTGCCGGGCGTCCTTACGACCCATCAGGTCGAGGCGCTGCTCAAGACGCCTGATACCTCGACGCCCGCGGGACTGCGCGATGCGGCGATGCTCGAGCTGCTCTATGCCTCGGGTGCTCGTATCTCTGAGCTCGCAGCACTCAATGTGGAGTCCATCGCTTGGTCCGAACGCACGCTGCGCCTGTGGGGCAAGGGGAGCAAAGAACGTATTGTCCCTCTGTATCGTCGTGCGCTCGAGGTGACGCGTCTCTATATTGAGGAGGGGAGGCCGGAGTTGCTCGCTCAGGCAAAGCGCCGTGACCCCGCTACCGGGCCGCATCCGCTGCTTATATCGGCGCGCGGCAATCGCATGAGCGCCGCCATGCTCAGGCGGCGGTTCCATACGCTGGCGACGCTCGCCGGCATTCCGCCCGACATCGCGCCGCATGCGATGCGCCATACCTTTGCGACCGACTTGCTCGAGGGCGGTGCGGACCTGCGCTCGGTTCAAGAGCTGCTGGGTCATGCGAGTCTGTCCACGACGCAGATCTACACGCATCTCACGCCCGATCGGCTTAAGCGGGCCGTGGCTCAAGCCCATCCCCGCGGCGAATAGTTGCTGGGACGTCCCGCGCTGCACTCAGGTGTGTGGTTTTGATTGCGGGTTGGCAGGAAGATGCATTCCTGCTATCATTCATCGGGTTGCTTCACGGCAACATGTTTTTATCACGCACGCGCGGCTACTTCATACCGTGGTGCCCGGGCTTTGGTAGCACATGTCCGGGTTGGTTTTGGAGGATGACCCCGCGCGGAGGCAAACCACAGGAGGTTTAACATGGCTACCAAGATTAATATCCGCACCCTGCTCGAGGCCGGCTGCCACTTCGGTCACCAGACCCGTCGCTGGAACCCCAAGATGAAGCCGTTCATCTTCGGTGAGCGCAACGGCATCTACATCCTCGACCTCAAGCAGACCATCCTCGACGCCGACCAGGCCTACACCTTCGTCAAGAACGTCGCCAAGGGTGGCAACGTGCTGTTCGTCGGCACCAAGAAGCAGGCTCAGGAGGCCGTCAAGAACGCTGCTGAGCGCGCCAACATGCCTTACATCAACCAGCGTTGGCTCGGCGGTATGCTGACCAACTTCGTCACCATCCGCTCCCGCATCAACCGCATGGAGGAGCTCGAGGCCATGGTCGAGGACGGCCGCATGGCAGTGCTCCCCAAGAAGGAGCAGGCTGTGCTCGGTAAGGAGCTCACCAAGCTCCAGACCAACCTCGGTGGCGCCCGCGACATGAAGGGTCTGCCCCAGGCTCTCTTCGTCATCGACACCAAGCGCGAGGAGAACGCCATCAAGGAGGCCCAGCGCCTGAACATCCCCGTCGTCGCTCTGATCGACACCAACTCCGATCCCGACGAGGTCGAGTACGGCATCCCCTGCAACGATGACGCTATCTCCGCTGTCACCATTATGTGCGAGCTCATGGCTGACGCCTGCCTCGCTGGCTCCGGCAAGGAGCAGGTCTCCGAGGCCGAGATGGCCGCTGAGCCCAAGGCCGAGTAAATCAGTCTTAGTTAATTCTTTTTCATCTCTTTGAAAGGAACCACAATGGCCCAGATTACCGCCGCTATGGTCAAGCAGCTCCGCGAGATGACCGACTCCCCGATGATGGAGTGCAAGAAGGCTCTCGTCGAGGCTGACGGCGACATGGACGCCGCTGTCGACGTTCTGCGTAAGAACGGCCTTGCCAAGGCTGCCAAGAAGGCTGGCCGTGAGACCAACGAGGGCGCTGTCGCCGCGTTCGTCTCCGAGGATGGCAAGACCGGCGCTCTGCTCGAGCTCTCCTGCGAGACCGACTTCGTTGGCTCCAACGCCAAGTTCACCGGCTTTGCTTCCAAGGTCGCTGAGGTTGTCGCTACCACCGAGCCTGCTGACGTCGACGCTCTGCTTGAGAAGCCGATGGGCGAGGAGACCGTTTCCTCCGAGCTCACCGAGATGATTCACATCATGGGCGAGAACATGAAGATCTCCCGCTTCGCCGCCCGTAAGGCCGAGAACGGCGCTCTCGCTTCTTACATCCACATGGGTGGTAAGATCGGCGTCCTCGTCGAGTTTGCTTTCGAGAAGGCCGAGACCGCTCAGGCTGAGTCCTTCAAGACCTTCGCTCACGACGTTGCCCTTCAGGTTGCCGCCGTCGCCCCGATCTGCGCTACCCGCGATCAGGTTCCGGCCGAGACTGTCGAGCACGAGAAGCAGATCTACATGGCTCAGGCTGCCGAGTCCGGCAAGCCCGAGGCCATTCAGGAGAAGATGGCTGTTGGCCGTCTGGAGAAGTTCTACAAGCAGTCCGTGCTCACCGAGCAGGAGTTCATCAAGGACAGCTCCCTCACCATCAAGAAGTACGCTGAGCAGGTCTCCAAGGAGCTCGGCGACACCATTACCGTCGTTGCCTTTGACCGTCTGGTCCGTGGCGAGTAAATAAGCTCTTGTAGCTGGTAATGAGCAGGCTGTGGGTTTTACTCACAGCCTGCTTTTTCATGGCTCTTCTTAGAGCCTTTGATAGAATGTTGAGAGTTCAATCTAAAGGAGGATCGCTTTGTCCGACATCCGATATAAACGCGTGCTTTTGAAGCTTTCCGGCGAAGCACTGATGGGCGACGGCCAATATGGCATCGACCCCAAGGTTACCGACCATCTTGCCAAGCAGGTCAAGGAGCTGCTCGCCGTTGGCCATGAGGTCGGCGTCGTTGTCGGCGGCGGCAATATTTTCCGCGGCATGGCCGGCGCTGCCGGTGGCATGGAGCGTGCTCAGGCCGACTACATGGGCATGCTGGCAACCGTTATGAACGCGCTCGCCCTGCAGGATGCCTTCGAGCATAACGATGTTCCCTGCCGCGTGATGAGCGCTATTCAGATGAACGAGATCTGCGAGCCCTATATTCGCCGTCGCGCCATCAACCACCTTTCCAAGGGCAACGTCGTTATTTTTGCTGCCGGTTCGGGCAATCCGTACTTTACGACCGACACCGCCGCGGCTCTTCGTGCGTGCGAGATCGGCGCCGAGATTCTGATCAAGGCCACCAAGGTCGACGGCATCTATGACAAGGATCCCGTCAAGTGCGCCGATGCCGTCCGCTTTGACAAGATCACCTACCATGAGGTGCTCGTCCGCGGTCTGCAGGTTATGGATTCCACGGCTACGGCACTGTGCCAAGATAACCGTATGCCGATTTTGGTCCTCAACATCGATGGCGAGGACACTGTCAAGCGCGCGCTCGCGGGTGAGCCCGTCGGCACGCTCGTCTATCAGGAGGATTAAGCATGGCAGAGAACATCACCGCCCATATGGACAAGTCGCTCGAGTCCCTCAAGCATAACTTCTCCAAGGTCCGTACCGGCCGCGCCAATGCCAACATTCTGTCCGACATCACCGTCGATTATTACGGTGTTCCCACGCCGGTCACGCAGGTTGCCGCCGTCAAGACCCCCGAGGCCCACATGCTGCTCATCGAGCCGTGGGACAAGGCACTCATCAATGCTATCGTCAAGGCCATCGGCGCTTCCGATCTGGGTATTACCCCCAACTCCGATGGCACCGTCGTTCGTCTTCCGTTCCCGGCTCCCACCGAGGAGCGCCGTCGCGAGCTCGTCAAGGAGTGCCGCGAGTACGCCGAGCAGGCCAAGGTGTCTATCCGTAACATCCGTCGCGACTTCAACAACAAGCTTGAGCGCGATGAGGAGCTCACCGAGGACGATGTCCGTCGCGAGCAGGCCAAGGTCCAGAAGCACACCGATGAGTATGTCGCCAAGGTCGAGGAGCTTCTGAAGGAAAAAGAAGCCGAGGTCATGGAGATCTAAGGTGCAATACGACGAGCATAAACTGGTCGAGTACTTTGCCGACGCCCCTGCGGGCGTCGGTTTTTCCGACCTTGACCTCAATAACATTCCGCACCATATCTCTTGCATCATGGACGGCAATGGTCGTTGGGCCACATCGCGCGGTCTTGCACGCACCGAGGGCCACAAGGCGGGTATCGTCTCCCTTCGTGAGATTATTACCGCCTGCGTGCGTCTGGGCGTCGACGTGCTTTCGGCCTATGCGTTTTCTACCGAAAACTGGAACCGCCCGCAGCATGAGGTCAACGTCTTGATGCACCTGTTTGCCAAGACGTTTATCGACGAGCTGCCGCTTCTGAAGCGCGAAAACGTGCGCGTTGTCTTTTTGGGTGACATTTCCGCGCTGCCCAAGAAGACCCGCGACGTTTTTGAACGCGGTCTTGCCGAGTGCGCCAATCACACCGGCATGACGCTGGCGCTTGCCGTCAACTACGGCGCGCGTGCCGAGATTACCCGCGCTGTCCGTCAGATCGCACTCGACGCTGCCGCCGGTAAGATCGATCCTGCCACAATTGATGACGACATGGTGGCTTCCCACCTCTATACCGCCGGCCTTCCCGATCCTGAGCTTGTGATTCGCACTTCTGGTGAGCGGCGCCTTTCGAACTATCTGCTGTGGCAGGTGGCTTATTCCGAGTTCTACGTCACCGATACCTATTGGCCCGACTTTGATCGTTGGGGCCTTGTCGACGCCATTTTGGCCTATCAGGGCCGTGACCGTAGGTTTGGTGGACTGAGCAAGACCGAGGAGGCTTAATCGTGTCCGATCGTCCCAAGGCATCTGCTCCCAAGACGCCTGCGCGCAAAGCTACCGCTGCGGGAGCTCCTGCAGCGAAGAGCGGCTCCGGTTCGTGGCTTGCGGGCTTTATTACCCGTGCCGCCGCCGGTATCGTCTACGCCGTCGTCTTTATCCTGTGCCTGGTTATGGGTATCGTGCCCACGGCCATCTTTGTTTCCGTCATGAGCGGTTTGTGCTGCTATGAGTTTTTCCGTATGACAAGGCTCGATGGCAAGATGGCTAACGAGCGCATGGGTATCGCTGCCGCCGTACTCTTTCCGCTGTCGGCGTTGGGCGATTCGATGTTGCTGAATGCCCTGCTTTTTGCCCTGATGCTCGCTGTGGGCATTTGGTATGTCTGGTCGCCGCGTACCCGCATCTCTGATGTGGCCGTGACGCTCATGGGTCCCATCTACACTGGCTTTATGCTGTCGGCTATCGTGCTGCTGCGCGATGCCGTGCCCGGTTTTGCCGGCGCCCTGCTTTCGGTGGGCGTTTGCGCGTCCCTTTGGGTCTCCGACTCGTTTGCCTACATCGTGGGCAGTCGTATCGGCAAACACAAGATGGTTCCCAAGATCTCTCCCAAAAAGAGCTGGGAGGGTTTTGCCGGCGGCATCCTGGGCTCGGTTTTGATTTGGCTCATCCTGTGGGCGACGCATTTCTACAAGCTCAGCCTGCTCTATGCGCTGCTGTGCGGCGTGGTCGTGTCCATTCTGGGCGTTATCGGCGACCTTATCGAGTCGCGCATCAAGCGCGGCGTGGGCGTCAAGGATTCCGGCAACCTTATCCCGGGCCACGGCGGCATGCTCGATCGTAGCGATTCGCTTATCTTCGGCTGCATCACCGCGCAGCTGATGCTGATGATCGGAGGCGTGCTGTAATGTCATTCCAGACGACGTATGGCCCCGATGGACGCCTCCGTGTTGCCATCCTGGGTTGTACGGGCTCCATCGGCACCCAGGCGCTCGATGTGTGCCGCCAGCATGCCGATCGCCTGCAGGTGACGGCGCTGTCCGTTAACTCCAGTACCTCCGAGCTCGTTGCCGCTGCCCGCGAGTTCTCGGTTCCGGCGGTTGCCGTGGCCGATGTCGCTCATGGCGATGACGCCGTGCTGCAGGAGCTGCCCGAGGGAACGAAGCTCGGCGTTGGCGCGCAGGCGGTTTGCGAGCTCGCGCGTCGCGACGATGTCGACTGCGTGCTCGTCGCTATTGTGGGTGCCGCCGGTCTCGAGGCGAGCCATGCGGCCTTGACCTCAAATAAGCGCCTTGCCCTTGCCAACAAGGAGTCCCTCGTCGTCGGTGGCGACTTGCTTATGCCGTTGGCGCAACCGGGCCAGCTTATTCCAGTCGACTCTGAGCACTCCGCCATCTACCAGTGCTATCTGGGGGAGAACCCACGCGAGGCTCATTGTATTTGGCTCACCTGCTCGGGCGGTCCGTTCTTTGGCCGCACGCGCGGCGAGCTCGACCGCGTGACGCGTGCCGATGCCCTCGCACATCCCACGTGGGCCATGGGTGCCAAGATCACCATCGACTCCGCCACCCTCATGAACAAGGGCTTGGAGCGCATTGAGGCCATGCATCTGTTTAACTGCGACCTCGATTTCATTAACGTGGTCGTGCAGCGTCAGTCCAAGATTCACTCTATGGTCGAGTTCGCCGACGGCTCCGTGATGGCGCACCTCGGTGCTTCCGACATGCGTATTCCCATTCAGTTCGCGTTCTCGTATCCCGAGCGTTGGGATACCCCAGCGCCTCGTATCGATTTCCGCGAGCTGGGGCAGCTCACGTTTGATGCTGCCGACATGGATACCTTTCGCTGTCTGGCACTGGCCGAACGTGCTGGCAAGACGGGTGGCACCATGCCGTGCGTGCTCAATGCCGCCAACGAGGTCGCCGTCGATGCCTTCCTGCACGATGGCTGCAGCTTTACCGATATCGATCGCATTGTAGAATCCTGCATGGATGCCCACGATATGCAGGCGGTCGATTCGTTTGAGCAGCTTCGCGACATCGATGCGTGGGCGCGTGAAAAGGCTGCGCAGGTGCTCGCCGCAACCCGTTCCTAACCCATAAGGATTGCTTTTTCGTTTTATGGATACTGTTCTGAGCGTTCTCTCATCTGTCTTTTGGGGCCTGCTGATGCTTTCCGTCCTCGTGTTTTTGCACGAGGGCGGCCACTTTTTGGCGGCGCGTGCCTGCGGCGTCCGTGTGACCGAGTTCTTTTTGGGCCTGCCGTGCCGCTTTGACATCCATTACACGTCGCGTCGCATTGGAACCAAGTTTGGCGTGACCCCGCTGCTGCTGGGTGGCTACGCTGCCATCTGCGGTATGGATCCGACCGACGTCTCGTGCGCTGATCGCGTGCTCGCGGCTATCTATCGTCATGGTCGCGTGACCGTGGCCGACCTTGCCGCCGAGCTCGAGCTATCCGAGGAGGATGTGCTTGAGGCATGCGCCTTGCTCTTGGGTTGGGGCTCTATCGCGCCTTGGTATGAGGAAGGGGAGAAGCCCTCGCCGAGCTACTATCCCACCAAGTATCAGACGCTGCCGCGAGACGTGGCGGGCTACACCACCTTTGACGGCCGCCGTTTCGATCGAGAGCATGCGACTGCCGAGGGCGATGTGTGGGAGCTGCCGTGCGGCGAGGCTGATTTCTTGGCGCAAGAGCGCTCGCACACTTATCTTGGCCAGGGCTTTCTCAAGCGCGCCTTTATGCTGCTCGCGGGCATTCTCGTCAATATCCTGACGGGTTTTTTGCTCCTTATGAGCATCTATTCCATTACGGGTGTCACCGTGCCGATGGATACCAACGTGATCGGTCAGGTTGACGAGGGGTCTATTGCCGCCAAGGCGGGTATCGAGGGCGGCGACGCGATCCTTTCGGTTGACGGAGTATCGTGCTCTACCTGGATGGACGTTTACGATGCCATCGGCAAGGCTGCCGGTAAGGACGATATCGCCATCGAGTACGAGCGTGACGGCAAGCAGCATTCGACCACGGTTGCGCTCAAAGAGGATGAGCGCCTAGGTGTGTATGCCTCTACGCAGGTGGTCCGTTTAGACCTCATCACGTCGGCTCGCCTGTCTTTCTCCTATGTCGTGCAGACAGCGGAGGGCGTGATGCGCCTACTCCAGCCGCAGCATACGATGGAGATTCTCGACCAGTCCTCGTCGATCGTGGGTATTAGCGTTATGTCCTCACAGGCTGCTGCTGCCGGCCCTGCCACGTTCCTTTCGTTTGCCGCCCTCATTTCGTTCTCGCTTGGCTTTATGAACCTGCTGCCCATCCCACCACTCGATGGCGGCAAGCTGGTCATCGAGATCATTCAAAAGATTGCGGGCCGCGAGCTACCTCTCAAGGTCCAGACGATTGTGAGCTATGTGGGCATCGCGCTCTTTGCGCTGCTGTTTGTCTATATGCTTCGTTCCGACATCCTTCGATTTATTCTGTAGGGGAGTGTTTGGATTGTCTTTATCCCATCCTTTGCCTCGCGAGTTGACGCGCCCCGTGCATGTGGGCGGTGTGCAGATCGGTGGCGGCGCGCCGGTGGTGGTCCAATCCATGACCTGCACCGATACCGCTGATGCCCAGGCAACGCTTGCGCAAGTGTGCGCGTTGGCGCAGGCTGGCTGCGATATCGTGCGTGTGAGCGTGCCCACCGAGGCCGCGCTTGAGGGTTTCCGCACCATCTGTGCCGAGTCTCCGGTGCCAATCGTTGCCGATATCCACTTTAACCACAAGCTGGCCATTGGCGCTGTGGAGGCCGGTGCCGCCAAGCTCCGCATCAATCCCGGTAATATCGGCGATTGGGCCAAGGTCGATGCTGTCATCGATGCCGCGGGTGCTGCGGGCTGCGCAATTCGCATCGGTGTCAACGCTGGTTCGCTTGAGCAGGATATCGCCGAGCGCGACGACCTCACGCAGCCCGAAAAGCTCGTGATGTCGAGCGAGCGCTTCGTCAAGCACTTTGAGGACCGCGGCTTTACGAACATTGTGCTTTCGGCCAAGGCCCATAGCGTGCAAACGACGCTCGATACCTATCGAGCCCTGTCGCGTGAGATTCCCCACGTTCCGCTTCACCTGGGCGTGACGGAGGCGGGGACCAAGCTCCAGGGCACCATCAAGAGCTCTGTAGGCTTGGGTATCTTGCTTTCCGAAGGCATTGGCGACACCATGCGTGTGTCGCTCACAGCCGATCCGGTTGAGGAGCCGCCGGTTGCCTGGGGTATTCTGCAGTCGTTGGGCCTGCGTCGCCGTGGCCCCGAGATTGTCTCGTGCCCCACGTGCGCCCGCTGCCAGGTTAACCTTATTCCCATTGCCGAGGAAGTAACCGAGCGGCTTAAGAACTATACCGCGCCGCTTTCGATTGCCGTTATGGGATGTGCCGTTAATGGCCCCGGCGAGGCTTCTGATGCCGACCTGGGCGTTGCTTGCGGACGTGGTCAGGCCTTGCTCTTTTCGCATGGCCAGATCATTGGTAAAGTAGCTGAGGACCAAATTGTCGACGCGCTTATGGCAGAGGTCGACAAGCTTATTGAGGAGAAATAAATGACCCGAGCAATGTATATGTCTAAGCTCTATGCGCCGACGCTTAAAGAGGATCCGGCGGACGCTGAGCTCGCCAGCCACCGCCTGCTGCTCCGTGCCGGCATGATCCGCAAGGAGGCCGCCGGTCTGTATTCTTATCTGCCGCTCGCATGGCGCTCGATCCGCAAGATCGAGAACATCGTGCGCGACGAGATGGATGCTGCCGGCGCCCAGGAGCTTATGATGCCTATCATGGTCGATGCCGAGCTGTGGCGTGAGTCCGGCCGTATCGATGCCTATGGCAAGGAGCTTGTGCGCTTTGACGACCGTCATGGTCGCGAGTTCGTCCTGGGCCCCACGCACGAGGAGACCGTCACGGCCCTGGTGCGCAACGAGCTGCGCTCCTACAAACAGCTGCCCGTCAACCTGTACCACATCCAGGATAAGTTCCGCGACGAGTTCCGTCCCCGCTTTGGCCTGATGCGCGGCCGTGAGTTCATCATGAAGGACGCCTACAGCTTCTCTGCCACGCAGGAGAGTCTGCAGGAGGAGTACGACAAGATGAAGCAGGCCTACGCCAACATCTGTGAGCGCTGCTACATCAAGGCCCTGCCCGTTGTCGCCGACTCCGGCGAGATCGGTGGCGATACCTCCGTCGAGTACATGGCTTTGGCCGACGCCGGCGAGGCTTCGCTCGTCTACTGCGATGATTGCGGCTTCGCCGCCGACGATGAGGCTGCAAGCACCAAGGTCATCGTGACCGAGGGTCCTGGCGACGGTACGCTTACCAAGGTCGAGACTCCGGGCATGGGCACCATCGAGGCTGTTGCTAAGTTCTTTGGGTTCCCCGAGAACGGCACGCGAAAGTCGCTGGCGCTCATCGACGCCGAGGGCAAGCCGGTCGTGGCCATTGTCCCGGGCGACCACGAGCTCAACGATTGCAAGGCCGAGCATGTCTTTGGCAAGGGCTATCGCATGATGACCGACGAGGAGCTCCAGACCTACGGTCTGCATAAGGGCTTTATCGGACCGGTTAACTTGCCCGAGGGCATCCGCCTGGTGTGCGACGAGAGCCTGCGTGAGTCCAAGCAGTGGGCCTGCGGCGCCAACGAGGTCGACTATCACTTTACCGGTGCCTGCCCCGAGCGTGACTTTACCGTCGACGAGTGGGCCGACCTGGTCACCGTCGTGGCCGGCGATCCTTGCCCACACTGCGGCAAGCCCCTCTCCGCTGCTCGCGGTATCGAGGTCTCCCAGGTCTTCCAGCTGGGCACCAAGTATTCCGAGGCCATGGGTGCCACCTTTATGGATGAGGACGGCAAGGAGAAGCCGCTTATCATGGGTTGCTACGGCGTTGGTGTGTCCCGCTCGCTTGCTGCCGTCGTGGAGCAGCACAACGACGAGCACGGCATCGTCTGGCCGGTCTCCGTTGCCCCGTACGAGGTCGCGGTGATTCCGCTCGATCCCAAGAAGGAAGAGTGCGCTACCGTCTGCGAGCAGATCGTTGATGGCCTGTGTGCCGAGGGTATCGAGGTCGTCGTCGACGATCGCGATGAGCGTCCGGGCTTTAAGTTTGCCGATAACGACCTCATGGGCTTCCCATATCAGGTGGTTTTGGGCAAGCGCGGCCTTAAGAATGGCACCGTTGAGCTCAAGGACCGTTCCACGGGCGAGCGCGAGGACGTGGCGATCGACGAGGTCGTCGCCAAGGTTGCCGAGCTTGTTAAGGCGGCTCGCCGTTAATCGACGATTTCGCTTGTAGTTCGATATACGGGACGGCCCCGCATTTCTCCAGATAGGGGAGATGCGGGGCCGTCATTTTACCTTGCCTGCGTGCTCAATCGCTAAAAGGAAAACCCCACAGCCCATATGAGCTGCGGGGTTTTCTTGTGCCTCCGATGCGAAATAAATCGCTCAGATATTACTGATAATCGACGACGTCGATCCAGTTCTTAAGGAACTCATCGTTCACGTTGCGCTTACGAGCGAGCTCGGAAGCGGCGACGATGCTCGTCCACTGACGCACGACCTGCATGGGCATGTCGGCACGGTCGCAGTAGAGCTCCAGGTAGGCCTCGGCCTGGTCCTTGCTGTTGAGGGCAAAGAGCAGGTAGGTGGTGGCAACGTCGGCAGCAGGGGAGCCCTGGGTGGCGTGTGCCCAGTCGCACACATAGAGCTGGCCGTCGTCGCCGACGATGACGTTGGAGGGGTTGAAGTCGCCGTGGCAGACCTTGAACTCCTTGGTCATGCCGTCCAGACGCTCCTGAAGGTTGTAGCGCGTGGTGGCATTGAGCTGATCAAGGCTGTCGATCATGCGGGCGTACTTGTCGCGCTGACGGTTGAGCAGCGGGGAGGTGTAGCCGTGGATCTCGATCTGGAGGTCGACGAACATCTCGAGGTACTCACCAAAGCGCTGGGGCTCGGCAGTCATCTTCTCGGCAAGGGTGGTGCCCGGAACCTTCTCGGTCACGAGCGCCCAGCCGTTGGCGTTCTCGAGCTGGGAAACCTCGAGCGCCTTGGGGCTGCGGATGCCGCACTCATTGATGCGGGCAAGATTCAAAGCCTCGTTGAACACGTCGGAGACAGGCTTGGTCTCGTTAAAGACCTTGACAATCTTGTCGCCCAGGTCGTAAACGACCTTGTTGCCACGGCGGACGAGCTCGGTCTTGGAATCGGGTAGCAGCATGGTTGCATCCTTTCAACGATGCGATAGAAGCGACGGCGGGGGTGTGTGAAGCACCCGTGCACCCCCGCCGTTAAAAACCGTGCTAAAACTAGCAGACGGCGTAATCCTGGGGCTCGCGGCCGTAGTAGGCGTCCAGGTAGAGCTCCTTGATCTCGCTCATGAGCGGGTAGCGCGGGTTGGCGCCGGTGCACTGGTCGTTGAAAGCCTGCTCGGTCATTTCGTCGAGGGTGTCGAGGAAGTACTGCTCGTCAACACCGTAGTCGGCGATGGTCTTCTTGACGCCGATGAAGTCCTTGAGCTCTTCGAGCTTCGTGATGAAGTTCTCGAAGACCTCCTTGTCGTCCTTGCCCTCGATGCCGCAGTACTTGGCCATCTCGGCGTAGTTGTGCAGCGCGTTGGGGTAAGGATACTGGGAGAAGGTACCCATCTTGACGGGAGCCTCGGCGGCGTTGTAGCGCATAACGCGGGTCAGGATGACAGCGTTTGCGAGGCCGTGGGGCAGGTGATGGAAAGCGCCGAGCTTGTGGGCCATGGAGTGGTTGAGGCCCAGGAAGGCGTTGGCGAAGGCCATACCGGCCATGCAGGAGGCGTTGTGCATCTCCTCGCGGGCGTGCGGGTCCTTGGCGCCGTTCGTGAAGCTGGAGGGCAGGTTCTCGAAGACGAGCTTGGCAGCGCGCTCGGAGAGGCCCTTGGTGTAGTCGGAAGCCATGATGGAGACGTAGGACTCGATGGCGTGGGTCATGACGTCGATGCCGGAGGCAGCGGTCAGGCCGCGCGGGGCGGTCATGCAGTTGTCGGCGTCGACGATAGCCATGTTGGGGAGCAGCGCGTAGTCGGCGAGCGGCCACTTGATGCCGGTCTCCTTGTCGGTGATGATGGCGAACGGCGTGCACTCGGAGCCGGTACCCGAAGAGGTCGGGACGGCGACGAAGTAGGCCTTCTTGCCCATCTCGGGGAAGGTGAAGATACGCTTGCGGATGTCCATGAAGTCCATGGCCATGTCCTCAAACTTGCACTCGGGGTGCTCGTACATCATCCACATGATCTTGCCGGCGTCCATAGCGGAGCCACCGCCGACGGCGATGATGACGTCCGGCTCAAAGAGAGCCATCTGCTTGGCGCCGCGACGTGCGCACTGCAGCGACGGATCGGGCTCGACGTCGTAGAAGCAGTCGTGGGCGATGCCCATCTCGTCGAGCTTGGCCTCGATGGCGCGGGTGTTGCCATTCTTGAAGAGGAACTGGTCGGTGACGATGAAGGCGCGCTTCTTGCCCATGACGTTGCCAAGCTCGTCGAGCGCGACGGGCGTGGAACCCTTCTTGAAGTAGACCTTCTCGGGAGCGCGGAACCACAGCATATTCTCACGGCGCTCGGCCACAGTCTTAACGTTGATCAAGTGCTTCACCCCAACGTTCTCGGAGACGGAGTTGCCGCCCCAGGAGCCGCAGCCCAGGGTCAGAGACGGCTTCATGCCAAAGTTGTACAGGTCACCGATGCCGCCGTGCGAGGACGGGGTGTTGATGACGATACGGCAGGCCTTCATGACGTGCTCGAACAGGCTGATCTTCTCGGCCTGGGCGGGGTGCACGTACAGAGAGGCGGTGTGGCCCGGGCCACCGGCGAGCACGAGGTGCTCGGCCTTGTCGACGGCCTCCTGGAAGTCCTTGGCGTGGTACATGGCCAGGACCGGGGAGAGCTTCTCGTGGGAGAACTCCTCCTTGGCGGGGTCGGTGGAGGTGACCTCGGCGATCAGGATCTTGGTCTTGGCGGGAACCTCGATGCCGGCGAGCTCGGCGATCTTGGCAGCGGACATGCCGGGGATGCGGTGATCGAGGGCGCCGTTCTTGAACATGGCGGCACGCAGGGCCTCCATCTCGGCACCCTGCTTGACGAAGTAGCAGCCGCGCTTCTGGAACTCGGCCTTAACCTGGTCATAGATGCTGTCGATGACGGTCACGGACTGCTCGGAAGCGCAGATCATGCCGTTGTCGAAGGTCTTGGAGTGGATGATGGAGTTGACGGCGAGCAGCACGTCGGCGGTGTCGTCGATGACGACCGGGGTGTTACCGGCGCCAACGCCCAGGGCGGGCTTGCCCGAGGAGTAAGCGGCCTTGACCATGCCCGGGCCACCGGTGGCGAGGATGATGTCGACGTCGCGCATGACCATGTTGGTCAGCTCAATGGAGGGAACATCGACCCAGCCGATGATGCCCTCGGGGGCGCCGGCCTTGACGGCGGCGTCAAGCACGAGCTTGGCGGCGGCGATGGTGCACTTGGCGGCAGCCGGGTGCGGGGAGATGATGATGGCGTTGCGGGTCTTCAGGCAGATCAGCGTCTTGAAGATCGCGGTGGAGGTGGGGTTGGTCGTCGGGATGACGGCGCCCACGATGCCGATGGGCTCGGCGATCTTGGTGATGCCGTAAGCCTCGTCGCGCTCCAGGACACCACAGGTCTTGGTGTTCTTGTAAGCGTTGTAGATGTACTCTGCGGCGTAGTGGTTCTTGATGACCTTGTCCTCAAGAACGCCGCGGCCGGTCTCCTCGATGGCCATCTTCGCCAACGGGATACGAGCCTTGTTGGCGGCCATGGCGGCCTCATAGAAGATCTTGTCGACCTGCTCCTGCGTGTACGTAGCAAAAAGCGCCTGGGCCTCTCGCATCTGAGCGAGCTTAGCCTCAAGCGCCTCTACGTTGTCCACAATTGCGGGAGTAGTGTTTTCCGGTGACTTTTTCACCATTTGTGTCTCCTTGCGATCGGAGATTTACCCTACGTCTTGCATGATAGCAAGAAATTATTCGGTGAACGGTAAGATTCCCGTAAAAGGCACACTAAAACGCTTCAATAAACTGAAGCGTTTTAACTAAAACTATTTGCATGCTCCACCGCCCCGCTCGTTGGGGACAGACTTACATGAGTGCTTTCACTCATTGGGGACAGACATCGATTTGCCATTTTGCCGTTCTGGGCCTGTTTTTGCCTCTCATTGGATATAAATAGGTCACAGGCTCAGCATTTCGCGTTCCTTCTCTCCTTTTAGGTGTTGCCTGTTCAGTTTTGAAAGGAGAGATTATGCCTCGATGCGCCCGCGCCGTTTCGCTCACCGGCTATTACCACGTCTTTGACCGCGGCAACTCCAAACAGATTATTTTTGAAGATGACTCTGACCGATATCGTTTCTTATCGGACATCTCGGACAGGTTTGCACGCCATAAAGTGGCGGTGTTGGCTTGGTGCCTTATGGACAATCACTTCCATTTGATGATTGATGATCCATTTGACAATCTTTCAAAGGCAATGCAGTGCGCGTTGACAGCATATGCTAAGTATTTCAATGGGAAAACGGGGAGAACGGGGCATCTGTTTGATAATCGCTATTCGCGGGTCGCGGTTGAGTCGGACGTGCAGGCGGTGCAGCTGCTCGACTATATTCATCTCAATCCCGTGAAAGGTGCGCTCGACTCACTCGAGACGTACCGCTGGTCAAGCTATAAGGCGTATCAGCTGGGCTATGATCCCTTTGACATCTGTGATGCGGCCCCTATGCTCGATATTGTCGGTGGCTCCCGTTGCTATTGCGAGCATCTCGAGGAAGTTGCCGGGCGCATCTGGTCAATGGAGGTTCTTCCACGCCGGCGGATCTCCGATGATGAGGCCCTTTCCGTTGCGCGCGAAGTTCTGCCGAGCATAGATCCTGCACTGCTCAAAGCCCTGCCACGCCCCGAACGCGATGCGTGTCTGCTGAGGCTCAGGCGGGCGCATCTCACGGTCAAGCAAATTGCCCGTATCACCGGCATCGGCGCTACAAGCGTGACCAAGGCAACTGCAGGCTGGAAGGATGCTGCGTGAGGCAGGGGCCGGAGCCAGTCAGTGCGCCGCATGCGTGCTTCATGTCTGTCCCCAATGCGTGAAAGCACTCATGTAAGTCTGTCCCCAATGAGTGCCCTCCCCAATGAGTGCAAAAAGGCGCCCTCATTGGGGAGGGCGCCTTTGGTAAGTTCTATGTGAACGCGAGGTCTTTGACCCGGAGAGTCCGAGGTACTTGTTGGTAAGACCTTATTTACGAGCGCGCAACCTTGCCGGACTTGAGGCAGGTGGAGCAAACGTTCATCTTGCGACGGTGACCATCGACGACGACGTAAACGCGCTGGATGTTGGGGCGGAACTTACGGTTGGTGACGCGGTGAGAGTGGCTGATGGAGCGACCGGCAACGGGGTGCTTACCGCAAACTTCGCAAACTTTGGACATAACTGACCCTCCTTGGGCGACAAACGAACATGTCGCGTTAACAAACAAGCCTGAACTATAGCACAGAAGTCGCTCCCTGTGCGCAATCTACACAGAGATATTCCTCTTTTGGCGATAGTGCTCACGCCACGGCCCTGGACGTAGATCCGATTTGCGTGCAGCAGAGGGGATTATGCCAGCTCGTGCGTGCGTTTTCAAGCTCGTCCCACAAATATATAGGTTTATTGAGCTTTGGGCTCCGTTTACGGATTGCTCTGTATTTATGCTCGCAATTAAGCTCGAGGTTGGCTACACTATCCCATGACCATTAAAGGGGTACGAGATACCCACATGGAATTACATAGCTGCCCAAAGAGCAGCCCTTCCTGTGGGTGTCTGGTCCGCTTTAAGCGGTCGGGCATCTATTTTTTTGACTGTGTCAGCAGTCAAGACATGTGAGGAAGGAGATCGATGGGCACGACTTCCCCCAAGGCGGTCATCATGGACGAGACCGCCGTCAATCGAGCGATGACCCGCATCGCGCACGAGATTCTCGAGCGCAACGAGGGCTGTGAAGACCTCGCTCTGGTCGGCATCGTCACGCGCGGCGACCTTCTGGCAAAGAAGCTCGCCGAGGAGATCAAGGAGATCGAGGGCGTCGACGTTCCGCTCGGCAGCCTCGACATCAGCTTCTACCGCGATGACTATGCGACCAATTTCGCTCCCGCGATCCACGCCACCAACATTCCCTTTAGCGTCGACGGCAAGCGCGTCGTGCTGGTGGACGACATCCTGTATACGGGCCGTACCATTCGCGCCGCTCTCGACGCCGTCATGGACCTGGGCCGTCCGAACCGCATTGAGCTGGCTGTCCTCGTTGACCGCGGCCACCGCGAGCTCCCCATCTCGCCGGACTTTGTCGGCAAGAACGTTCCCTCGTCGCATGAGGAGAACGTGCACCTATATATGAAGGAAGTCGACGGCCACACCGCCGTCGAGATTAACGACGTCGCGCCGGGTTCCCACGTGGGCTCCGCGCCGCTGGGAGGTGAGTAGTACCGTGGCGTTCAACCATAAGCACCTGATCGACATTACCGAGTACTCCGAAGAGGACATCAAGCTCATCCTCGAGACCGCCAAGGCGTTCTCCGAGGTTAACGAGCGTGCGATCAAGAAGGTCCCCACGCTCAAGGGCAAGACCATCGTCAACATGTTCAACGAGCCCTCGACGCGCACCCGTAGCTCCTTCGAGCTCGCCGAGAAGCGTCTTTCGGCCGACAGCCTCAACTTTGGCGGCTCCTCGACCTCCACGGTCAAGGGCGAGAGCCTCGTCGATACCGTCGAGACCCTCAACGCCTATAAGATCGACTGCATCGTTGTGCGCGACAAGCACGCCGGCGCTCCCTACATCGTCACGCAGAACTCGCCCGCGAGCGTCATCTGCGCCGGTGACGGCAAGCACAACCACCCCACGCAGGCCCTGCTCGACCTGTACACCATCTGGGAGCACAAGGGTGACTTCCACGGTCTGAAGGTCGCCGTCGTCGGCGATATCGCGCACTCCCGCGTCTGCGGCTCGCTGATCCCCGCCCTTAAGATCATGGGCTGCGAGACCTACGCCGTCGCCCCCGGCACGCTGCTGCCGCCGGCGCCCGAGGTCCTGGGCTGCGACCACGTGACGAGCGACCTCGATTCCGTCCTGCCCGAGCTGGACGTCGTCTACATGCTGCGCGTGCAGCAGGAGCGCCTCGAGGGTGCCCCGTTCCCCACGATTCGCGAGTACCACAAGCTCTTCGGCCTGACCAAGGACCGCGAGAAGCTCATGAAGCCCGACGCGATCATCTGCCACCCGGGCCCCATCAACCGCGGTGTCGAGTTCGACTCCTATATGGCCGACCACCCGCAACGCTCCGTCATCCTGGAGCAGGTCTACGCCGGTATCTGCGTGCGTATGGCTATCCTGTATCTGCTGCTTGGAGGTGCCGATAATGGCCTTGCTTCTTAAGAATGCCCACGTCGTCGACCCGTCCGTCGAGCTTGACGGTGTCGTTGACGTCCTGATTGACGGCGACAAGATCGCCGAGGTCGGCGAGAATCTCGCCGTCGAGGGAGCCGAGGTCCGCGATCTTTCCGGCAAGTACCTCGTCCCTGGCCTGGTGGATATGCACGTTCACCTTCGCGAGCCCGGCTACGAGGTCAAAGAGGACATCGAGAGCGGCACCCGCGCAGCTGCCAAGGGCGGCTTTACCGGCGTGTGCGCCATGCCCAACACCGATCCCGTCACCGATAACGGCACCGTCGTGGAGTTCGTCAAGTCCCGTGCTGCCGAGGTCGGTCACTGCCGCGTCTATCCGTCGGGCGCCATGACCCGCGGTCTTAAGGGCGAGGCCATGTCCGAGATGGGCGATATGGTCGCCCACGGCGCCGTCGCCTTCACCGACGACGGTCGCGGCGTGCAGGGCGCGGGCATGCTCCGTCGTTGCATGGACTACGGCAAGATGTTCGGCAAGGTCTTTATGAGCCACTGCCAGGACGAGGATCTGGTCGGCCACGGCCAGATCAACGAGGGCAAGGTCTCGACCCGTCTGGCTCTCGAGGGTTGGCCGGCTGCCGGCGAGGAGCTCCAGATCGCCCGCGACATCGAGATCGCCAAGCTGACTGGTGCCAAGCTGCACATCCAGCACATCTCCACCGCCCATGGTCTGGAGATCGTGCGTGCCGGTAAGGCCGCTGGCGTTCAGGTTACCTGCGAGGCCACCCCGCACCACATGTTCCTGACCGAGAACGACCTGGACGAGACCTACAACACTTCGCTCAAGGTCAACCCGCCGCTGCGTACCGAGGAGGATGCCGAGGCCATTCGTCAGGGCGTCATCGACGGCACCGTCGACGTTATCGTCACCGATCACGCTCCCCACACCCCGTGGGAGAAGGCCCGCGAGTTCGAGCTTGCGCCCTTTGGCATGATCGGCCTCGAGACCTCGCTGTCGCTCGTACTCACCGAGCTGGTCAACACGGGCAAGATGAGCATGGGCCGTATGGTCGAGCTCATGGCCATCAAGCCGCGTGAGATCCTGGGCCTCGACCAGGTTCAGGTCAAGGCGGGCTCCGTTGCCGACCTGACCGTGTTCGACGCGTCCGCCACCTGGACGGTTGGCGAGGACGGTTACGAGTCGCGCGCCGAGAACTCCGGTTTTGCCGGCCGCACGCTCACCGGTCGTGCCACCGATGTGTTTGTCGGCGGTAAGCAGACGCTTGCCGACGGCTGCATCTGCTAGCATAGCCTTATCGCTTTTGTGCGCGGCGCCCTTGCGGTGCCGCGCTTTCTGTTCGTTTTGACCATGCAACCGCATGGGGGATTGGAGCGTCTATGCCCACACCTTCCACTGCACGCATGCACGACTTCGAGGTCGTCTCGAACCAGGAGATCGCCGATGGCATCTTCTCGCTCGTCATCTCGGCCCCCAAGCTTGCAAGTGCGCTCAAGCCCGGTCAGTTTGTGAACATCGCCGTACCCGGCGATGCGTCCTCGCTGCTTCGCGTGCCCCTGAGCTACTACCGCGTCGACGCCGAGGCCGGCACCGTCGAGCTGTGGTACGCCGTCGTGGGCGACGATACCCGTCGTTTGTCCCAGATGGGCCCTGGCTCCACCTCTAACCTGCTGGGCCCCGGTGGCCGTGGCTGGATGGTACCCGAGGGCACCAGGAAGGCCCTGCTCGTCGCCGGTGGCATCGGCGTTCCGCCTGTGCTGTGTCTTGCCGGTATGCTTGCCGAGCAGGGCGTGGATGTTGACGTGTGCCTGGGCTTTGGCACCGCTTCCAAGGCCGTGGGTGTCGATGAGTTCCGCGCGCTGGGCGCCACGGTCAACGTTTGCACCGACGACGGCTCGCTCGGCTCGCACGGTTTTTGCACCGATCCTGCCGCCGAGCTGCTCGGCGAGGGCGGCTACGACTACGTCGCCAGCTGCGGCCCCGCTGTCATGATGAAGAAAGTCGCCGCCGCTGCCGCCGAGGCCGGTGCGTACTGCGAGGTGTCGCTTGAGCGCATGATGAGCTGTGGCTTTGGCGCCTGCAACACCTGCAATGTCGAGACGGTCGACGGTATGAAGGGCGCTTGCATGTGCGGCCCCGTGTTCGATGCTTCCAAGGTGGTGGTCTTCTAGTGGGTACCGTGAACATGGCCGTCGATTTCGGCGGCGTCAAGATGCAAAACCCCATCAACACCGCAGCCGGTACCTTTGGCTACGGCTGGCAGTTCCAGAACTTCTTTGATGTTTCCCAACTGGGCGCCATCACCACCAAGGGTTGCGCAGCCGAGCCCTGGCCCGGTAACCCCGCGCCCCGCATGGCCGAGATCCCCGGCGGTATGATCAACTCCGTGGGCCTTCAGAACCCCGGCGTGGCCGCCTTTGCTCGCGAGTCCGGTCCGTGGCTCGAGCAGCTCTCCAAGGACGGCTGCCAGGTCATCTGTCAGGTTGCCGGCCACTCCGTTGACGAGTTTGTCCGCGCACTCGAGATGTATGTCGAGCTGTGCCCCTGGGCTGCCGGCTACGAGATCAACGTGAGCTGCCCCAATATCGCCGCCGGCGGTGCCGCCATGGGCTCCACGCCCGAGGGCGCCTCTTCCGTTATGGCTGCCTGCCGCAAGGTGACCGATAAGCCGCTGTTCGTGAAGATGGCGCCGGTCAACGTCGCCGAGATCGCCAAGGCCCTCGAGGCTGCCGGCGCCGACGGCCTTTCGGTCATCAACTCCATTCAGGGCATGGCCATCGACGTCCATACCCGCAAGTCCCGCGTGGCCAAGCCCAAGGGCGGCCTTTCGGGCCCGCTGTGCCACCACATCGCCGTGCGCATGGTCTGGGAGGTTGCCCAGGCCGTCGATATCCCCATCAACGGTGTCGGCGGTGTCATGACCGGTGAGGATGCGGCTGAGTTTATCCTGGCCGGTGCCACCTGCGTGTCGGTCGGCATGGCCAACTTCGTCGATCCGTGCGCTTCGCTCAAGATCGCGCATGAGCTCGAGGCCTGGGCCGAGTCCCAGGGCGTAAAGGACATCAACGAGCTGGTAGGTGCTTTCGAATGCTAGAGACCGATGCCCGCGACCGCGTAATCGTCGCCCTCGACTGCGATCGTGAACGTTCGCTCGAGCTCGCCCACGAGCTTTCGGGCCATGCCGCCTGGCTCAAGGTTGGCATGACGCTCTATTACGCTGAGGGCCCCGAGATCGTCAAGACCTTTAAGGACCTGGGCTTTAAGGTCTTCCTTGACCTTAAGTTCCATGATATTCCGCATCAGGTTCGCGGTGCCGCCCGTTCGGCCTCGCTTGCCGGTGCCGACCTGCTCTCGGTTCACGGCTTGGGTTCGGGCGCCATGCTCGCTGCCTGCCGCGAGGGTGCCGAGGAGGCGCGCGAGGACCGCGCCAAGCTCGTCGCCATCACCGTGCTCACGAGCATGAATCAGGATGCCTTGAGCGAGATCGGCGTCGAGTCGCCCGTGGCCGAGGAGGCCGCCCGCCTGGCAAAGCTCGCTCAGGCCAACGGCATCGATGGCATCGTGTGCTCGCCGATGGAGGCTCACGACATGCGTGAGCTGCTGGGCCCTGATGCCCTGATCGTGACTCCGGGTGTGCGTCCGGTGGGTGCCGCCTTAGGTGACCAGTCCCGCGTGGCGACGCCTTCCCAGGCTATCGAGCGTGGCGCAAGCCACATTGTGGTGGGCCGTCCCATCACCGGTGCCGACGATCCGGTTGCCGCCTTTGACGCCATCGTCGCTGAGCTGGTCGAAAACGTCGCGTAAAAGATTCCCCTAAGTCACCACTTTTGGGTCTCATTAGCACAAAATAGCCCCTGTGCCTGCGTAATCTTTCCCATCCTTTGTGTGGAATCGCAGGTCAGGGGCTTAACTTTGGGCGCAGTATATTGCACTTTTTGCGGGTATCGTCTAACCTATGGAGCCGCGATTGGGCATTTTGTACGTTCTACGTGCTAAAATGCCAATTATTGAATCAGATATAACCCAACTATTTGGAGGTACGAATGGCACTCCCTCAGCTTACCGATGAGCAGCGCAAGCAGGCTCTTGAGAAGGCTGCTGCCGCACGTCACGCCCGCGCTGAGCTTCGCGAGCAGATCAAGAAGGGCGAGAAGTCCCTCGAGTCCGTGCTCAACTCCGATGACCCCATCGCTTCCCGCATGAAGGTTTCCACCCTCATCGAGTCTCTTCCTGGTTATGGCAAGGCCAAGGCCGCCAAGATCATGGAGGAGCTCGGTATCTCCGCTACCCGTCGCGTCCAGGGCCTCGGCGTCCGTCAGCGCGAGCAGCTCCTCGAGCAGCTGACCAAATAAGTGAGCGCTCAGGATTCCAAGCTCTTTGTGATTTCTGGACCGTCAGGCGCAGGCAAGGGTACGCTCGTCACTCGTGTGCGCGAGCGCCGCTCGAACCTGGGCCTGACGGTTTCGGCTACCACGCGAGCACCACGCAAAGGTGAGGCCGACGGCGTCAACTACTTTTTTCTGACGCGCGAGGAGTTCGACCGCCGCGTGGCAAACGGTGAGTTTGTTGAGTGGGCCGAGGTCCACGGTAACTGCTACGGCACATTGGTGAGCGAGGTTCAGTCCAAGCTCGCCTCTGGTTCGTCTCTCATCTTGGAGATCGATGTCCAGGGTGCCCTGCAGGTCAAGGAGCGTTTCCCCGAGGCCGTGCTGATCTTTATCAAGCCACCTTCGCTCGAGGTGCTTCGCGAGCGTCTAGTCGGTCGCGGTACCGAGACGCCCGAGACGATTGAGCTGCGTATGGCAAACGCCGCCGATGAGCTTGCCCTTGCCGACCGCTACGACGAAGTCGTGGTAAATGACGATCTCGACCGCGCGACCGATGAGCTCGTTCGCGTTCTCGATATGCATGAAAGGATCTGAGGTCCGTGTCCGTTGTAAAGCCTTGCATTGACGATCTTCTGGAGAAGACCGATCACAACCGCTTCCTGCTCGCTTCGCTTGCCTCCAAGCGCGCCTGCGACATCAATAGCATGCTGCGTGGCCAGCACAACCGCGTGCTTGCCGTCCAGGATGTCGATGACATCACCATCGGGCTTTCCGGTGCCGACACCATCTCGATGGCTATGGACGAGATTGTCGACGGCGACATCTCTTACGACGAGGCCCGTTACGAGAAGGCGCTCGGCCACAAGGTTGCTGAAGCCTAAATGGCGGCTCGCGTCTGCCTGGTCCACTATCACGAGGTTGGACTTAAGGGTAAGAACCGCGCACATTTTGAGCATATCCTCATGGATAACATCAAGGCGGCCTTGGCCGCCTTTTCCGTGAATGCCGTGTCTCGAATTTCCGGTTATATCCTCGTGACCTTTAACGAGCATCAGGCCGACGAGGCGGCTCGTGTCATTCGCACCGTTCCCGGCGTTGCTCGCGTGTCTTTGGCGTATCACACCAATCGCGACCCTCAGGAGTACTGTGCCGCCGCCGTGAAGGCGCTGCGTGAGTTTGGCCCCTTCGATTCGTTTAAGGTGCACGCCAAGCGCTCCAATACCGACTACGAGCTCACCTCGATTGATATCAATCGACAGGTTGGCGAGGTGCTGTGCGAGGCGTTCCCCGATAAAAAGGTTCAAATGCACGATCCCGACGCGATGGTTCACGTGCTGGTTGTTCAGGGTAGCGTTTATGTGTACGCGCGCTCCGAGCGCGGTGTGGGCGGTCTGCCGGTGGGCTCTGCCGGTAAGGTCGTGACCCTGCTGTCATCGGGTATCGACTCGCCGGTGGCGACCTGGATGCTCGCGCGACGCGGAGCCGTGTGCGTGCCGGTGCATTTTTCCGGTCGTCCGCAGACGCCAGATACCAGCGAGTATCTAGTGCAGGACATCATTCGCGCCCTTGAGCCGGGTGTCCAGATCGGCCGTCTGTATGTTGTGCCGTTTGGCGACTGCCAGCGCGAGATTTCGGTGACCTGTCCCAGCAACCTGCGCGTGATCATGTATCGCCGCATTATGTATTCGGTTGCCGAGCGCATTGCACACATCGAGGGCGCCAAGGCTATCGTGACGGGCGAATCGCTTGGGCAGGTTGCCTCCCAAACGCTTGAGAACATCATGGCCGTCAACGAGGCCGTGAAGATCCCCGTGTTCCGCCCTCTCATCGGTTCGGACAAGCAGGAGATCATCGCGCGCGCCGAGGAGATCGGTACGTTTGATATCTCGACTGAGGCCGCTCCCGACTGCTGCACGCTGTTTATGCCGCGCCGTCCCGAGACGCACGCTAAACTCGATGCCGTGCATGAGGCCTGGGAGTTGTTCGATCACGAGGAGATGATTGAGCGCCTGCTCAAGCAGACCGAGTACATCGACTTCGAGAGCAACACGTATAAGGCCCCTAAGACCTTAAAACGCAAACATTCGGAGCTTGCTCCGCGTGAGATTTACCAAGATCACGAGTAATGTTGTGCATAGACCGACGATGCGCCTGCATCGTCGGTCTTTTGCTATCTGGGCATTTTGCGGCTAAGTGTTCATTTGCTGACGTGTGCCTGAATAAATGGACAGATTTGTGCAAGGTTTTGGTCGGTTTTTGGTTTGACCGCTAAAACCGGTTTTGGAGCGTGGCTGTTGCAGGGCTCCTTTCCTGACACGATGGTGTTGGGAGGTTTTGCTATGGCGCAGCGCGAACAACACGAACGGGTCAAACGGATGGACCGCTTGGCGGACAAGCTGCTCGGTCATAAGGCAGTGGTGATGGCGATACTGGTCGTCATTGCGATGGCGAGCGGCTTGGCGATGGCGAACCTTGGCGGCGGTGCCGGCGGTGTGTCGTTTGAGCGCACTGACGGTACGGGCTCGTTGATGGAGCCGGGATCCGGTGATGCCTCGAGCGGAAAGACATCCGAAGGTTCTTCGACTAAGGCTTCTGCCGCGGCAGAGGTCTATGTCGATGTCGATGGCGCCGTTGTGTCGCCCGGTGTATATCGCCTCAAGGACGGCGCGCGGGTGGCTCAGGCGATTGATGCCGCCGGCGGGCTGGCGCCCGAGGCAGACGTTACGGGGCTCAATCGGGCATCTAAGGTCACTGATGGACAAAAAATCCACGTTCCAACGGTAGGGGAGCAGCAGGCGTCCATTGCGGAAGCCGGTGTTGATGGTGGGGCTTCCGCATCATTGGGCGTGAGTGGCGCAACGGGCCTAGTCAACATCAATACGGCAAGCGCGGCAGAGCTGCAGACGCTCTCGGGCATCGGTCCCTCCATGGCCCAGTCGATTATCGATGAGCGGACAAAGAACGGTGCTTTTGCCTCGGTTGACGATCTGATGCGTGTGTCGGGAATCGGCGAGAAGAAGCTTGCCAAAATCAAAGATTCCATCTGCGTATGAGTGCGACCGAGTGCGAGCATGTGATGCCTCCGCGGCCTCTGATGACGTGGACGATGGCCCTGTGTGCCGGCATGTGCATGAGCTGCGCCTTGGTGCTCAACGTGGCCGCCGATGCGCTGCTGCGGGAGCGGGCTTCGGCGGTCGGGCCGCTATGGGCCATTCCCGTTACGGCGGCGGTATTCGTTGTGCTGGCTCAATCTTGTGCGCGGCTTGCCCCTTGGAAGCGGTGGCTGTATGCCGCGTCCGTCGGTCTCGTGGCGGGAGCGGTCGTCTCGGCGTGGTGGGCTGTGGGCGTGCTAAGCGCCTCGAAGGCGCTCGACGGTCGAGCGGCAAGCAGCCTTGAGTTTGTCGTGCAGGGTGACCCATCCATAAACGACGACGTGTATTCCTATACCTGCGAGGCACGCACGGACGGTAAGAACTTGGCAATGGTTCGCCTATCGTGCGACCTCGAGCTCAAGGTCGGGGCGCACGTGCGTGTTATCGGTCGCGTTTCACGTTTTGAGAACGATGCGTTTGGACGATCGCGCGCGCTCCGAGGCGAGGTACGCAAGGTAAAAGCCGTTCGGATCGTGTCGATCGATGAGGGTTCTCCGGGGCCGCTGCTTCGGCTGCGAAATGGGCTGCTTGCGTCCATCGCGCCTGCGACCGACCCGGCGCGTGCACTCATAGCCGGTGTCGTCTGCGGTCGTTCGGCCGAGCTGCGCGCCCAGCCGGCGGGCGACTGGTTTTCGGTGACGGGAACGGCGCATCTTATCGCCGTCTCGGGCAGCCATTTGGCAATCGTGGGGTTTGTAATCGAGGGTGTATTGCAAAAGACTCGGTGCTCACGCGGTCTTCAACGGGCGATATTGGCGATAACGCTTGTGGGCTACGCTGCTTTTACGGGCGCGTCTCCCTCGGCCGTGCGCGCGTGCTGCATGGTGTTCGCGACGCTTGTCGTAAACGGCGCGGGGCGGCGCCGGCACGGCGCATCGGCACTCTTCGTTACCATGTCCATCTTTGTGTTGCTGCGGCCGACGGTTCTGTTCGAGATGGGCTTTCAGCTTTCATGTGCCAGCGTCTTAGCCATTCTGTGCTTTTGCCCCTATGCGACCTACGCTTTGGGTGAGCTGAGTGTTCCGTCGGGCGTTGCCAGCATGCTTTCCGTCACGCTGTGCTCGCAACTGGCGACACTTCCCATTACCATTCCTGCCTTCGGTACGTTCTCGCTCATTGCTCCGCTGGCAAATGCGGTCCTCGGTCCGGTGGTGAGCGCACTGCTCGCCGTGTCGATCGTGCTGGTTCCCTTTTCGCTCCTGGCGCCGTTGCGGACTTGGGCGCTCGTTGTGCCCATGATTGCCGCCCGTTGCGCGCTGTTCTTTGAGCAGCTGTTTGCCGCCGTGCCGGGTGCATCCGTGAGCGTGCCGCCCGATAGCATGTGGATTTACCTAGTGCCGTGTTTGCTGGCGGTTCTGCTTGTCTGGTGGCCGCGTCCCCGTGCACGTCCTATGGCGGTGGGGCTTGCATGCCTGGTGCTCTTGGCTGCGATTCCGTACGTCTACTGGGATCGATTCGCTCCGCCTTCGGTGACGGTGCTCGATGTGGGCCAGGCCGATGCGATTCTTATTCGCCAGGGCGGCGCAGTGGCGCTCGTCGACTGCGGGCTCGACGAGCGCGTGGTGGCGGCGTTGGTTCGCAATAACGTGCACCATATCGATGCCGTCTTTGTGACGCATTGGGATGAGGACCACTGGGGTGGTCTGCCTGCCGTGCTCGAACAGTTTTCGGTCGGAACGATTGCCGTGGCGGCGGATGCGCTGGAGGATGCTCCTGCCGAGGTATTGAACCGACCTGGCGTGGAGTATCGGCAGGTGCGCCGTGGGGATACGGTCGACGTCGGCACATTTTGCGCCCGCGTGATGTGGCCATTCGAGTCCGTGGATGGCGAGGGAAATGAGGATTCGCTTGTCCTGCTGCTCTCTTATGTTCAGGAAGGCAAGGGCCTGCGTATGCTCCTCACCGGTGATGCCGAGCTCGACCAAGAACGGGAATTCGTGCAGGAGGTGGGGGATATCGATGTCCTTAAACTTGGGCATCACGGCTCTAAGGTTTCAGTTGATGGTGAGTTGCTGGACGTCCTGAAGCCCGAGCTTTCCCTCGCGAGCGCGGGCGAGGGGAATCGATACGGCCATCCGTCCGATGCCTGCATCGATGCCGTTAAGGAAACGGGCGGCGTTTTCGCGTGCACTATCGAACACGGTGACATTACCGTCACGCCGACTGCGAATGGCTTTGCGATGCGATGCCAGCAACCGTGACGACGTCGTTGGCGTGTGGTGGGCCCCTGGGCTAGAATGGCACGGAACGAATACGAAGGCCCGCGGGAGGGGAGCGCAATGTCCGAAACCGGTTTGCTGCCGGCATATCTGATCGTCGGTACCGACGGAGTCAAGCGCGATCACGCCGTCTCGCGTATGAAAGCGCGTCTGGAAAAGTCGGGTATGGTCGAGTTCAACCTCGACGAGCGCGACATGACCAAGGACCCCGATATCGAGTCCATTATCGGATCGCTTAACACCTTTCCGATGGGTAGTGAGTTTCGCCTGGTAATCCTTGACGGCTGTTCAAAGCTCGCCAAGGCGGTCTCGGAGCCGCTCGTTGAGTATCTGGCAAGTCCTAACCCCACAACGGTCTGCCTCATCATCGCCGACTCGCTTGCCAAGAACACGCGCCTGTATAAGGCGATCGCCAAAATCGACAAGAAGGCCGTGATCGATTGCTCCGGCACCAAGCGCTGGGAGTTACCGCGCCGCGTGCAACAGATGGCGACGCAGCACAGCAAGTCGATCTCGACGGCGGCCGCCGAGGAACTCGTCTCGCGTTCGGGTGAAAACACTCGCATGCTCGATAACGACTTGGCTAAGCTTGCCCAGATGGTCGAGGCGCCGCAGATTGAGCTTGCCGACGTTGAGCGCTGGATTGTACGTACGGCCGAGGTTCAACCCTGGGACTTTCTCAATGCGGTCTCGGCCCGTGACATGCGACGCTCTCTCGAGCTCTTCAATCTACTGCCCGCCAAGAGCTACGTGTGGACTTACACATTGCTGTGCGGCCGCATCCGCGAGCTTATCGTTGCCAAGGCGCTCGATGCGCGCGGACAGGGTCGTGAGTTGGCCGCAACACTTAAGCTCCAGTCCTGGCAGGTCAAGAATCACCTGACCTGGGCACGTCGCTTTTCGATGGCAGAGCTCGTTGCCGCGCTCGAGGGCGCGGTCGATGTGGAGCTCGCGCTGAAGGGTTCGGCCGATTCTCAGACCGCGCTTTTGCTCTGGATTACGAACATCTTGAGAAAATCGTGATGATACCTGCCTATTTGACAAATTCGTTCTATCCCTTTGAGGGGGAGCGTGCTATAGTAGGCGCTTGCATGACCTCACCGTGTCTCAGAGGTGTCATACATTTTTTGCAAGGAACTCGAAAGGAACTCCAGAAGTGGCAAACATCAAGTCTCAGAAGAAGCGTATCCGCACCAATGAGGCAGCTCGCATGCGTAACAAGGCTGTCAAGTCCGAGCTCAAGACGCTGACCAAGCACGTCCAGTCCGCCGTCGCCGAGGGCGACGCCGAGAAGGCCCAGGCTGCCCTCAAGACCGTCACCAAGCGTCTCGACATGGCTGCCGCCAAGCATGTTATCCACAAGAACCAGGCTTCCAACCGCAAGTCCGGTCTTGCCAAGCTCGTGAACAGCATCAACGCCTAAGTTGTAAATTTCACACCACACAGATTACGCGCATAAATGGAGCCTGTTTTATGGAACAGGCTCCATTTTTTGTATCGCTCGGGTAAGATAGTCCGCATGAATACTTCAATTGACATTTCCCACATCCGCAACTTCTCAATTGTTGCGCACATCGACCATGGCAAGTCCACGATCAGTGACCGTATCCTCGAGCTCACCCATACCGTTGACGAGCGCGACATGGAGTCGCAGCTGCTCGACACTATGGATATCGAGCGCGAACGCGGCATCACGATCAAGTCCAACGCCGTCCGCGTGTCCTATGACGCCGACGACGGCGAGACGTATCAGTTCAACCTCATCGATACGCCGGGCCACGTGGACTTTACCTATGAGGTCTCGCGTTCGCTGGCCGCCTGCGAGGGCGCGGTGCTCGTCGTCGATGCCACCCAGGGTGTCGAGGCGCAGACCGTCTCCAATGCGACGCTCGCCATGAACGCCAATCTGGACATTGTGCCGGCCATCAACAAGATCGACCTGCCCTCGGCCCATCCCGATGAGGTCAAGACCGAGATCGAGGATGACTTGGCGATTCCTGCCGATGATGCCGTGTGTGTCTCGGGCAAGACCGGCGAGGGCATCCACGATCTGCTGGAGTCCATTGTCTTTTTGATCTCTCCGCCCAAGGGCGATGCGAACGCGCCGCTCAAGGCACTCATCCTGGATTCGTACTTCGACGAGTATCGTGGTGTCGTCGCCACGGTGCGCATCTTTGACGGTTCCATCAAAAAGGGCGATACCCTGCGCATGATGCAGGCAAAGGGCGACTTTTTGGTCGATGGCGTGGGCGTCAAGCGTCCCGCCGAGACTCCGGTCGATGCGCTGACGGTCGGCGAGGTGGGCTACGTGGTCACGGGCCTGAAGGACCCCGAGGCCGTGCGCGTGGGCGATACCCTCACGTGGGCGTCGAATCCCTGCCCCGAGCCGCTTCCCGGCTACCGCGAGGCCAAGCCTATGGTCTATACGGGCCTGTTCCCGATCGATAACAAGGACTACGAGAACCTGCGTGACGCGCTTGATAAGCTGCACGTCAACGACCCGTCGTTGGTGTGGGAGCCCGAGACCTCGGTGGCGCTTGGCTTTGGCTTCCGCGTGGGCTTCCTGGGCCTGCTGCACATGGAAGTCGTTAAGGAACGCCTGGAGCGCGAGTTCAACTTGGACCTCATTGCCACGAGTCCCTCGGTCGACTATCACGTCTACAAGACCGACGGCGAGATGATCGATGTCCGCAGCCCGCAGGACCTTCCCGAGGCCACGCGTATCGAGCGCATTGAGGAGCCGTACCTCAAGGCAAAGATCATCTGTCCGCCTGAGTACACGGGCGCCGTCATGCAGCTCGCCATCGAGCACCGTGGCGTCACGACTGACATGATCCATCTCACGAGCAAATCGGTCGAGATGCGCTTTGACATGCCGCTCGCCGAGCTCATCCTGGACTTCTTTGACCAGCTCAAGAGTCGTACCAAGGGCTATGCCTCGCTCGACTACGAGTTCAACGAGTACCGTCCCTCCGAGCTTGTGAAGCTCGATATCTTGCTTTCGGGCGATGAGGTGGACGCGCTGTCGTTTATCGTGCACAAGGACAAGGCCTATGGCCTGGCCCGCGGTCTGTGCGACAAGCTCAAGGAGATCATCCCGCGTCAGCTGTTTGAGGTGCCCATCCAGGGTGCTATCGGCAACAAGATCATTGCCCGCTCCACCGTCAAGGCGCGTCGCAAGGACGTGCTTGCCAAGTGCTACGGCGGCGATATTTCGCGTAAGCGCAAACTGCTCGAAAAGCAGAAAGAGGGCAAGAAGCGCATGAAAGCCATCGGCTCGGTCGAGGTCCCGCAGGAGGCCTTTATGGCGATTCTCAAGGTGGACGAGTAGGCCTATGGCGCTTTCTGAATACAGCAAGCGGCTGCTGGGCGCCTATGTCGAGCAGCCGTTCCTTATGGCTCCCATGGCGGGCGTGACCGACCCTGCCTACCGCATCATGTGTCGCCGCCGCGGTGCCAACCTTGCCTACAGCGAGATGGTGAGCGTGGCGGGCCTTGCCTATGCCAGCAACAAGACCTGGCGCCTGGTGCTACCGGCTGACGAAGAGCAGCAGATTTGCGTGCAACTCTTTGGCTCCAAGCCTGATCAGTTTGCGAGCGCCGTCGCCGCCGTCGAGGAGCGCGTTGGCGATCGCCTGTCGCTCATCGATATCAATATGGCATGCCCCGCCCGCAAGGTCGTTACCAAGGGCGAGGGCTCGGCGCTCATGCGCACGCCCGACCTTGCGGAGAAGATCGTCGAGGCCACGGTGGGCGCGGCGCACGTGCCCGTGACCGTCAAGATTCGCAAGGGCTTTTATGCCGAGGACCGCAATGCCGCGACATTTGCCCAGATGCTTGAGGGCGCAGGGGCTGCCGCAGTCGCCGTGCATGGTCGTTGCGCTACGCAACTCTACACGGGCCAGGCGGATTGGTCGGTCGTCGATGAGGTCGCAGATGCCGTCGAGATTCCCGTGATTGGTTCGGGCGATGTGTTCTCGGCCGAGGATGCCGCGGAGCATCTGCGCAGCTCGGGTGCCAGCGCGGTGTTTATCGCGCGCGGTATCTATGGCAACCCCTGGGTGTTCGGCGATGCTCGCGCCCTTGCACTCGATGGCATACCGGTGCCGGCACGCAGCTCCGTCGAGCGCCTGGACGCCCTGCGTGAGCACCTTACGCTGACGCATGAACTCTTACCGCTCATGTCGCGTGCCCGCACGTACGCAAGCTGGTACTTAAAAGGCATGCCCCATGCCGCCGCTTGGCGTGCCCATGTGGTGCGCTGTTCCACTTACGAGGAGTTTATGGCGCTGGTCGATGAGATCGAGCGTGATGTGGTGGCCTGCGAGGCCGCCCTTGCCGCTGGCAAGTCGGTGCCTGCTCATCCGCTGGAGGCCTAATAGTGGCCGTTACCGCGCTGTACGTGCACGTGCCGTTTTGCGCCCAAAAGTGCCGGTACTGCGACTTTGACTCGCGCAGTTTTGCTCCGTGCGATCTGAGCGCTGCGCTCGATGCCTATTTTGAGCAGTTGTTCGCGCGCCTCGATGCTTTTGGCAAGGCTGGGGCCCTTGACCAGATCCGCACCGTCTATGTTGGCGGCGGCACGCCGTCGCTGGCGGGGGAGCGCCTGGTGGAGCTGGCGCGGCGTATTCGTGCGTGGTGCGCCCCTGTTGAGTTTACCTGCGAGGCCAATCCCGAGTCGCTGACCGCCGAGCTCGCCACTGCGCTTGCCAAGGTGGGTGTCACACGCGTCTCTCTGGGCGTGCAAACGCTCGATAACACCGAACTTGCCGCCATCGGCCGTATTCACGATGCCGATCGGGCGCTCGCTGCTATCGCGACGGTCAAGGACGCTGGGCTTGACGTGTCGTGCGACCTTATGTGCGGTCTTCCCGGGCAGACCGCAGCGAGTTGGAGTCGCACGCTTGATGGCGTGCTGGCGGCGGCTCCGTATCATGTGTCGGTTTACCCGCTCACGCTCGAGGAGGGGACACCCCTCTATCGCATGGCGTGCCGCGACGAGTCGCTCGAGCCTGATGAGGATTTTCAAGCCGCCTGCATGGACGTGGCGCGCGAGCTCCTGGGTGCGGCCGGCTATCATCCGTATGAGGTGGCGAGTTACGCGCTCGACGGCCATGAATGCGCCCATAACATTGCCTACTGGACCGGACAGGGCTATCTGGGCCTGGGCCGTTCTGCCGCAGGTATGCTCGATGCTGGGGATTTCGACCGCTTGGCCGGGCTGTTTCCCGGCGTGTCTTCTCGAGGCGATGCGCATCGCGTGCGTCTGGCGCAACGCGATGATGCCGCGACGGCGTTCGAGGCCGAATATCTGTCGCAGCGCGAGGCTGCGGCGGAGGACCTGATGCTCGCCTGTCGCATGACGCGCGGTGTTGGGTCCGACCTGTTGGCTCGCGCGGCTTGCGTTATCCCAACGGACGAGCTGGCAGCTGCCTGCGATCACGCACTCGAATTGGGTCTTGCCACGTGGGTGCCCGATGGCGTCGAGGGATATGCGGGGCGCATCGCCTCGAAAGACGTTATCGCAGGTCGCGCCCGCGCCCGTTTAGCGCCCACCCACTTGGGCTGGCTCGATGGAAATGTTCTGTTCGAGCTGTTTTGGGGTCTAGCATAGGCCGCTCGGGTAGAATTACCGCAAGATATACGCTGCTGTGAGCAGGAGGTTGCCGTACATGGCGACGATGAACGAAAAAGATTACTACGAGATTCTCGGTGTCTCCAAGGACGCCACCTCGCGTGATATTCAAAAGGCCTTTCAGCAGAAGGCCCGTAAGCTCCATCCGGACGTCAATAAAGAGCCGGGTGCCGAGGAAAAGTTCAAAGAGGTTTCCGAGGCCTACGCCGTGCTTTCGGATGAGCAGAAGCGTGCGCGCTATGACGCCATGCGCTCGGGCAATCCCTTCGCCGGCGCTCCTACGGCTTCGCCTTATGGTGGCGGTTACGCCGGCGGCGCCGGGTACGGCAATCCCTTTGAGGGCGGTTTTCCCTTTGGCGGCGCTTGGGGCCAGCCGCGTCGCGGGCGGGCAGCATACAATCCCGAAAGCGGTGCCAACGTGGTCGTCGACATTAAGCTCGATGCCAAGGAGGCCAAGGGCGGTGCCCGCAAAACCGTTCGCTACACGCGATTCGATACGTGCGGACACTGCGGCGGCTCGGGTTCTGTCTCCTCCGAGCATGCCCATACCTGCCCAAGCTGTGGCGGACGCGGCCATATCGATGTGGACCTGTCCTTCCTGTTTGGCTCTGGCACGTTTCAGTCGGTTTGCCCCGAGTGCGGCGGCTCGGGCAAGGTCGTAGCCGATCCGTGCCCCGATTGCGGCGGCAGCGGTCGTACCCGCGTGACCTCCGAGCAAACGATTGAGTTTCCTGCCGGCACGCACGACGGCGACGAGGTTCGCATTAGCGGCATGGGCCATGCCGGTACCAATGGCGCCACGGGTGGTGACCTGGTCGGTCGCGCCCATGTGGAGGCCGAGCGCCTGGAGGGCAAGGCCCGTACCGGCTTTTACCTGATGGGCATTGTCGCGCCGTTTTTGGTACTCTCGGCCATCTCGGGCGTGTTCTCGGCCTTTGCCGTGATGTGTTTTATTCCGTTTGCCATGGGCCTGTTCATGGTGCTCTCGGATGGGGTACTTCACCGTAGCCTGCTGTGGTGGAAGCGTGGCGCGTTGCAGTTTGCCAACGGTTTTGCCAACGGCTTCATGTTCGCGCTCGTGTCGGTGTGGTTTGCGAGCTGCTCGCAGCGCGCGATGCTTTCGCCCTACGGGATGCAATAACATCAAACCCTCTGTTTGCGGCCGGCCCTGCATGGGTATAGGACGCACTGTGACAATATTGAAAGTCGGAAGGATTCGGTCGTGTCGGAAAATAGGGATTACTACGAGGTACTTGGCGTCGATAAGGACGCCGACGCGCGGACCATTAAGCGCGCGTTTTTAAAGAAAGCCCGTACGGTACACCCGGATGTTTCGGACGACCCCGAGGCCGAGGCCAAGTTCAAAGAGCTGAACGAGGCCTATTCTGTCCTTTCCGATGAGCAGAAGCGTGCCAACTACGATCGCTTTGGCACTGCCGATGGCCCTGGTGGTTCGGGTTACGTCGATATCAACGATATCTTTGGTGGCATGGGCATGGACGACCTGTTCTCGTCGTTCTTTGGCGGCGGCGCCGGCGGTGGTGCCCGCAGCCGTCGCGAGCGCCGTCGCGGTCGCGATATGGCCATCTCGCTTTCGGTGACGCTCGAGGAAGCTGCACTTGGCTGCAAAAAGACGATCAGCTATGACCGCCTTGCTCCCTGCGAGGATTGCAACGGTACGGGCAAGGCTGACGGTGCGACCGAAAAGCAGTGCAGCCGCTGCCACGGCACGGGCTATGTCACCACGGTCCAGCGCTCGTTTTTGGGTCAGGTCCAGTCCTCTTCGCCCTGCCCCGACTGCCACGGCGAGGGCACGGTCATCGACCATCCCTGCGAGACTTGCGACGGTCAGGGCCGCACGCCTTCGCACGAAAAGATCGACATCGATATTCCCGCCGGCGTCTCGACCGGTCGCCAGCTGCGCGTGAGCGGCTTTGGCGAGGCCGGCCTTCGTGGCGAGCCCTCGGGCGACCTGATCGTCAACGTGCGTGTCGCCGATCACGAGCGCTTTAAGCGCAACGGCGACGACCTGTACCTGGTGAGCGATATCTCCATCGCGCAGGCCGCGCTCGGCTGCGAGATCGAGGTCGAGGGCATTATGCCCGAGGAGGTCGTCAAGGTTACGGTCCCTGCCGGCACGCAGTATGGCGACACCGTCAGCGTCAACAACTTTGGCATGCCGCGCATCGGCGGTGGCGGCTCACGTGGTCGTCTGGTCGTGCAGCTGCGCGTGGTCGTTCCCACGAACCTTTCCAACAAGCAGCGCGAGCTGCTCCGCGCTTTTGCCGACGAGATGGGCGATGACGTCGCTTCCGGTAAGAAGTCGGTAACCGATCGTATCAAGAGCGCCCTCGACGATATCCTCGATTAAGGAGCCCGCTTGCTCGCACCCCATATTTCCGTCGTCAACCTTGGCTGCCGTGTCAACCGGGTTGAGTCCGACCGTATCACTGCCGATCTTATGCGCCAGGGCTTTGCGATGGTGGAGCCCCTGGATGCCGACCTGATTGTAATCAATACCTGCGCCGTGACGGGCGAGGCCGAGGCCAAGACCCGTAAGGCCGTCCGTCATGCGCTGTCATATCCAGGTGAGCCCTACGTTGTCGTGACCGGCTGCGTCGTCAACTTGCATCCCGAAGAGCTGCTGGAGCTTTCGGACCGCGTCATTGCCGAGCCGTCGAAAATCGACGTCGCCGAGCGTGTCTGCGAGGTGCTGGGTGTCGAATCCGATAGTGTGGCCGCTTGCAGCGACAGCGATGTGGTCGATGCTCTGGGGCGCTCGCGTCTGGGCGTGAAGATCCAAGACGGCTGCAATCACCGCTGCACGTATTGCATTGTGTGGAAGGCGCGCGGCCCTGAGCGCTCCGTGCCCGTCGAGTCCGTGCTCGAGCAGGTGCGCGAGGCCCAGGAGGCCGGTGTGCCCGAGGTGGTGCTGACTGGCGTGAACCTGGGCGCCTATGACGGCAAGAGCGCGACTGACGAACACGTGGAGATCGATGAGCTGCTCGAGGCCATTATGGAGCGCACCACGATTGCCCACGTGCGCATTTCCTCAGTGGAGCCCATGGATATCTCCGAGCGCCTGCTCAAGGTGATGGCGCGCTATCCGCAGCGTATCGCGCCGTTCTTACATCTTCCCGTGCAGTCCGGCTGTACGGCGACCCTGCATCGCATGGGTCGTCCCTATAGTGCGGAGGCCTTTGAGGACACGGTACGCATGATTCGCGCCAATCTGCCGCAGGCGTCTCTTTCTTGTGACGTCATCGTCGGCTTCCCCGGCGAAACGGACGAGGAGTTCGAGGAGTCGCTGGCGTTGTGCCGTCGCGTGGGCTTTTCGCGCATGCATGTCTTCCGCTATAGCAAGCGTCCCGGCACGCTTGCGGCCGATATGCCCGATCAGGTGCCGCCCGAGATTATGGCCGAACGCAGCCGCCGCATGCGTGCCGCCGCTCAGGAGCTTGCGATCGCCGATGCCCGCCGCCGCGTGGGCACGGTCGAGCGTGCGGTGCTCGAGTATGGCGACAACCTGACGCTCGGCTCGTTCCATCATGCCCGTCTTGACGATGTCTGCGGGCTCAAGGCCCCGTGCCTGCTCGATGTTGCTATCATCGGAGTCGACGATTCCGGCTTAGTCCATGCTCGCAGGGAGGTCCATGGAAGCCTCGAAGATTAGACTTACCGTTCCCGAGGGGATTGACCCCTCGCGCGTCTTGGGCGCCGGCGACGCTGTTCTTCGCGCGGTCGAAGACTTGGTTCGCGCCCATGTGGTTGCGCGCGGTGACCAGATTGCCGTGAGCGGCGACCCGGACGAGGTAGAACTCGTGGCGCGTTTTTTCGAACACGCTTTTCGTGAGGCGGCTGCCGGTCGCACGCTGTCTGCCGACGACGTCTCGCGTTGCTTGGCTGTCCTGCGCGATGGTGAGCACGACGCTTCGTCGCTGCGCGATGACGTGCTGCTGTCGTATCGCGGCCGCGTCATTCGTCCCAAGACGCTCGGCCAGAAGCGCTATGTTGACGCCATCCGCTCGCATACCATCACGTTTGGCCTGGGTCCCGCCGGTACCGGTAAGACCTATCTAGCCATGGCCCTCGCCGTCGCCGCGCTCAAGCGCCACGAGGTGGGTCGTCTGGTGCTTACGCGGCCCGTTGTCGAGGCGGGGGAGAATTTGGGCTTTTTGCCCGGCACCCTCGAGGAAAAGATCGACCCTTACATGCGTCCGCTCTACGATGCCTTGTTTGACATGATGGACCGTGAACGCACCGATGAGCTCATGGAGCGTGGCGTGATCGAGATTGCCCCGCTTGCCTACATGCGCGGCCGAACGCTGAGCGACGCCTTCGTGGTACTCGACGAGGCACAAAACACCACGCCTGAGCAGATGAAGATGTTCCTGACGCGCTTGGGTTTTAACTCCAAGTTTGTGATTACCGGCGATCTGAGCCAGCGCGACCTGGTGGGTCGTCGCGGAGGTCTTGCCGACGTCGAGAAGATTTTGGGCCGTGTCGACGATGTGGCATTTTCGCACCTGGAGCGCGCCGATGTGGTGCGCCATGCCCTGGTGGGCAGGATCGTCGAGGCCTATGATGCGTATGATGACGTGCGTGAGCAGCGCTCGCGCGACCGAAAGGAGTCCCGTTGAGTGTATTGATCAGCAACGATGCCGAGCTCGATACGCTGCTCGACGCCCAGGAGGTTGAGCACATTTGCGCGTTTGTGCTTGCGGCGGAGGGCGTTGAGCGTGAAGTCGAGATTTCCCTTTCGTATGTCGACGAGGACGAGATGCACGAGCTCAACCACGAGTGGCGCGGTATCGACCGCACCACCGATGTGCTCTCGTTTGAGTGCGACTCTGCCTTTGACGAGGATATTCCCGCCGACGAGACGATCGAGCTCGGCGATATTATCTTGGCCCCGCAGGTCATCGCCCGTCAGGCTCCCGGTTTTGGCAACAGTCCCGCCGACGAGTGCCGGTTGATGCTCGTGCACGGCATGCTGCACCTGCTGGGCTATGACCACATCGAGGACGACGAGGCTGAGGTCATGGAGGCCCGCGAGGATACCATCCTGCGCGATCTGGCGCTCGAGCGCGGCGAGGACCCCAAGTTGGTCCACGTCGGTCCCATCACCAACCATGCCCACGACTAGGAGCCGTCTATGATTCCCGGATCGAACAAGGACCATCCGTCCTTTTTAAAGTCGTTCTCCTACGCCATGGAGGGCTTTGTCACCGCCGTTAAAACCGAGCGCAACATCAAAGTCATGCTCGTGGCGGGCGTGTGTACCGTCATTGCCGGCTGTATCGTGGGGCTCGACATTGCCGAGTGGGCCACGGTTATCATCTGCTGTGGCCTGGTGATTCACGGCGAGCTGTGCAATACCGCTATGGAGGCGATCGTCGACCTGGCGACCCAGGAACTTCATCCGCTGGCAAAGCGCGCCAAGGATATCGCCGCCGCTTCCGTGTACGTTCTTTCCATTACCGCCGCAATCGTGGGCCTGCTAGTCTTTGCCCACGCGCTTGGCTTTATTTAGAAAGGGATTCCCATGTCCGACAATATGCAGCCTACTGACGAGGTTTTGGACGACGAGGTTCTCGATGAGGTCGAGGATACCGATTCGCTTGACGAGGTCGAGGAATTCGACCCGTTTGAGGGTATGAGCGACGAGGAGCTCGATGCCCTATGTGACGAGGACGAGACGTCTCTGGGCTTTGGCGATGTGGAGCCCGGTTTTCGCAGCGGCTTTGTGGCCCTGGTCGGTCGTCCCAACGCCGGTAAGTCCACGCTGCTCAACGCCTGCTATGGCAAAAAGGTCGCCATTACCTCTCCGGTGGCCCAGACGACTCGCCGCCGCATGCGCGCTGTGGTTAACCGCCCTGGCTATCAGCTGGTCTTTGTCGATACCCCGGGTATTCATAAGCCCAAGGACGGTCTGGGCTCCGAGCTCAACAAAAGCGCCCTGTTCGAGCTCAACGACGTTGACGTCGTCGCGTTTTTGATTGATGCCACCAAGCCCATCGGCAGGGGAGACGCCTGGGTTGCCGAGCGCGTCAGATGCGCCCGTTGCAAGAAAGTCCTGGTGCTCACCAAGGCCGATGAGGCCGACCCCGCGCAGGTCATGGAGCAGCTTAAGGCAGCGCATGAGCTTATGGAATACGACGACGAGATCGTGACCTCGTCGGTGAAGAACTTCAACGTCGACGCCTTCATCGAGACCGTTGCCCACTTTTTGCCCGAGGGCCCGCGTTGGTTCCCCGAAGACATGGGTACCGATGCTTCCGACGAGACGCTTGTTGCCGAGTTTGTGCGCGAGAAGGTCTTGCGCCGCACCCGCGACGAGATCCCGCACTCCGTTGGCGTGATCTGCGATGCGCTCGAGCAGACCAAGAAGGTGCTGCGCGTGCACGCCACCATTTACGTCGAGCGCGAGGGTCAAAAGGGCATCATCATCGGCAAGGGCGGCGAGATGATCAAGCATATCGGTATCGACGCCCGTCGCGATCTTGAGCGCATCTTTGGCACGCAGGTCTTTTTGGAGCTGGACGTGAAGGTCAAGGCCGGCTGGCGCGACGACGAGGCCCAGATTCGCCGCTTTGGCTACAACGCCGAGGACTAAGGACGCGCGGCGCGCATGGCAGGCTCCCGGACATATCGCACGAAAGTGCTCGTGCTCGATAAGACTAAGCTCAAAGAGATCGACCTGATCTTGACGATGCTTGACGAGCGGGGACGGCAGGTTCGTGCAGTGGCAAAGGGCGCCCGCAAACCCGGCGGACGCCTGGCTGCGCGCTGCGAGCTGTTCTGTACGGTCGATATGCTGCTCGCACATGGACGGTCACTCGACGTGGTTTCTCAGGCCGAGCTTATGGAGGCGCCGCTCGGCGCTGCGCCCGATTACGAGACGACCTGCGCCGCAAGCGCGATCGCCGAGGTCGCGCGCGTGTGCTCATTCGAGGACGCCGAGGACCCGTTTACCTTTGCCATAACGCAGCGAGCGCTTGCCCTGGTGGGCAGCGGGCTTGACACGGCACATATGGACCTACTTGTGGCGGCATATGTCTTTAAGCTGCTATCGCACGTTGGCTATCGTCCCGATTTTTCGGCCTGTGTGCTGTGCGGAGACCCCATGCTGTCGTATTTTTCAGCCCAGGCGGGCGGTCTCATGTGCGGGTCGTGCGCGTCGAGCGTTCCAGGTGCCGAACTGGTGTCGACCGGTGAGACCGCATGGCTGCGCGCCCTCATGTCCATGACCTTCGATGCGCTCATGGCCGAGCGAATCGACCCGCATACGGCGGCATTCCTGCTCGGGCTTTCGCATGTTTGGGCTGCGACGCACACCGATCAGCGCCTCCGCGCGATGGAATTCATGTTGGGTCGGTGATGATGCGCAGGCGCGGGCTGCTTGTGGTAACATACCGACCTGTTGGTACCTCGACCTTGGTTGTTCGCTCCACCGGCGGCTTCCCAGTCCGAGGCGAATCGAGTCGCCCGTGGGCGACGCAAAACGAAAGGTGAAACAATGACTGTTTCCAAAGAGCGCAAGGCGGAGCTGACTGCCCAGTTCGGTAACACCCCGGTCGACACCGGCAACCCCAAGGTTCAGGTCGCCATCCTGTCCGAGCGCATCAAGGAGCTGACCGAGCACATGAAGTCCCACCAGAAGGACTTCCACACCCGTCGTGGCCTGCTCATGCTCGTCGGCCGTCGTCGTCGTCTTCTCTCCTACATCAAGAAGAACGACATCGTCGAGTACCGTGAGCTCATCAAGGCTCTGGGCATCCGCGACAACATCCAGTAGGATTTGTACATGCTAAGAGCGTCCTGCGCAGCGGGGCGCTCTTTTTGTGTAAGGGCGCGAACAATCACGCTCTGAAGCGTGGCGGGGGCAGGGGGCCCGCGTCACATGAGAAGCCCGCAGACAAGGGGTCTGCGGGGTTAAGGAGAACAATGACACTCGTATCCAAGACCTTTGAGCTGTACGGCAAGACCTACACCTTTGAGTCGGGCGAGCTTGCCAAGCAGGCCACCGGCGCCTGCCTGGTCAAGCAGGGCGACACCACGATGCTCGACACCGTGGTCGTCTCCAAGGAGCGCAAGAACTACGACTTCTTCCCGCTGACCGTCGACTTCAACGAGAAGATGTACGCAGCCGGCCGCATCCCGGGTGGCTACCTCAAGCGTGAGGGCCGTCCCAGCGAGAAGGCCACGCTCACGGCCCGCATGATCGATCGCCCGATTCGCCCGAGCTTCCCGGATGGCTTCCGCAACGAGGTGCACATCGTCGCCACCTCGCTCGTCGCCGACCAGGTCAACCCCTTCGATGTCATCAACGTCATGGGTGCATCCCTGGCCATGACGCTTGGCGGCGTGCCCTTCGAGGGCCCGCTTGCCTGCGTGCGCATCGGCCGTAACGTGGAGACAGGCGAGTTTATCGTCAACCCCACCTACGAGGAGCGCGAGAACTCGGATCTGGACCTGGAGCTGGGCGGATCCGCCGACTTCATCTCGATGGTCGAGGCCGGCGCCGAGGAGATCTCCGAGGACGACATGCTCGCCGCCATGAAGTTTGGCCAGGAGGCCCTTGCCGCTTTCTGCCAGGCTCAGGACGAGTTCGTCGCCGAGTGGGAGCAGGTTAACGGCCCCATCGTCAAGAAGGAGTACCCGCTCGACCAGCCCGTCGAGGAAGTCCAGGAGCGCATCTTCGCCCACTACGACGAGATGGCAGCCGCCCTTCGCGACGCCGACAAGCTCTCCCGTATCGGTAAGGTCGAGGCTCTGAAGGAGTCCATCCGCGCCGAGTTCACCGAGGAGGAGCAGGCCGCTTGGGAGCGCGAGATCCCCGTGGCGCTCAAGAAGCTCGAGAAGAAGGCCATGCGCACCATGGTCGTTGAGACCGGCGAGCGCGTCGACGGCCGTGCCGCCGACGAGATCCGTCCCATCATGGTGAAGGACAACTACCTGCCGCTCGTTCACGGCTCCGGTTTGTTCCAGCGTGGCCAGACCCAGGTGCTCTCGGTTCTTTCGCTCGGCATGCTCAACGAGGGCCAGCGTCTGGATACCATCGAGCCCACCGAGGGCAAGCGCTACATGCACCACTACAACTTCCCGCCTTTCTGCACCGGCGAGACCGGCCGCATGGGCAGCCCCAAGCGCCGCGAGATCGGCCATGGCAATCTGGCCGAGCGCGCTCTGCTTCCGGTGCTTCCCGACGAGAACGAGTTCCCCTACGCCATCCGCGTCGTCTCCGAGGTCATGGAGTCCAACGGCTCCTCTTCGATGGCTTCGACCTGCGGCTCCACGCTCGCCCTTATGGACGGCGGCGTGCCCATTAAGCGCCCGGTCTCCGGTATCGCCATGGGCCTGATCCAGGAGGAGGGCAAGACCGTGGTCCTGTCCGACATCCAGGGCCTCGAGGACTTCCTTGGCGACATGGACTTTAAGGTCACCGGCACCACCGAGGGCATCACCGCCCTGCAGATGGACAACAAGGCTACCGGCCTTACCTTCGACATCCTGGCCCGCGCCCTGCAGCAGGCCAAGGAGGGTCGCGCCTTCATCCTGCAGAAGATGCTCGATGTGATCCCCGAGCCGCGCCACACCACGCGCAGCACCGCTCCGCGCATCGTTTCCATCCAGGTTCCGACCGACAAGATCCGCGACGTCATCGGTTCCGGCGGTAAGGTCATCCGCGGTATCCAGGACGAGACCGGCGCCTCGGTCGACATCCAGGAGGACGGCACCGTCTTTGTCGGCGGCACCGGCGAGTCCGTCGACCAGGCCGTCGAGCGCATCAAGCTCATCATCAAGGTTCCCGAGCCGGGCGAGGAGTACACCGGTCGCGTGGTCTCCATCCAGCCCTTCGGCGCCTTCGTCAACCTGCTGCCCGGTAAGGACGGCCTGCTGCACATCTCCCGCGTCGCCAAGGGCCGCGTGGAGAAGGTCGAGGACGTCCTCAATGTGGGCGACGAGGTCAAGGTCGTCGTCATCGAAGTCGACGATCGCGGCAAGATCTCGCTCGATCGTCTGGATAAGCCCGAGGCCCCTGCTCGCGCTGAGGGTGCCTCCGAGGGCGACGGCGAGCACTTCCAGCGCCGTGAGCGTCCGCGTCGCGAGCGCAGCGATCGTCCGCGCCGTCCCGGCGACAACGGAGGCCGCAAGCCCCGCCGTCACCACGACGCCGAGTAACAGCTAAACATAAGCAGCTCAACAAGGGCGACTCCGTACAGGGGTCGCCCTTTTGCTTGCGCCCAGGAGGGCCGCATATGAAGTTTCCTGCTCTACAGTCCTGCGCAAGACGGAAAGCACATTAAGTGCTTTCCTTTGCGTG
>CBCTIZ010000009.1:0-89410 GCA_965147105.1 uncultured Collinsella sp.
AAAAGAAAAGCCCCCGTTGCCGGGAGCTTTAATCTCAAATGGTGCGGCGTATAGGATTCCGCGCATCCGCTGCGCGGATCCGCACCGGCTTCGCCCGCCTGCCGGCGCGCTCGCCCGCGGGCTAAAAACGCTCCGCGTTTTCTTCACGCCCGCGCCTCGACCGAGGTTCGAATCCATGCAGTGCTTACGTAAAAGAAAAGCCCCCGTTGCCGGGAGCTTTAATCTCAAATGGTGCGGCGTATAGGATTCGAACCTATGACGTTCTGATTCGTAGTCAGACCCTCTATCCAGCTGAGGTAACGCCGCGACTTTTTGATTATTATGCACATGGACTGAATAATCGTCAAGCGTTTTTCAAAAAAAGTTATTGAATTTGATTTTTACTCATTTGATGCAGTCGATCGACTCGATACTTTCAAACACGGCAAAAGCAACTTCTCAAGTATGTCGACATATAAGAAAAGCCTCCGTTACCGGAGGCTTTAAAGTTCAGTTGGTGCGGCGTATAGGATTCGAACCTATGACGTTCTGATTCGTAGTCAGACCCTCTATCCAGCTGAGGTAACGCCGCAACGCACGGATTATTATGCACGTGACCCCTCGATGGGTCAAGCGACAATTTGGAAAAATTTTACGAAGTGCTGATTAAGACGCTCGCGCCTCGACCGAGGTTCGAATCCATGCGGTGGCGGCATAAAAGAAAAGCCCCCGTTGCCGGAGGCTTCAAGTTCGATTGGTGCGGCGTATAGGATTCCGCGCATCCGCTGCGCGGATCCGCACCGGCTTCGCCCGCCTGCCGGCGCGCTCGCCCGCGGGCTAAAAACGCTCCGCGTTTTCTTTACGCCCGCGCCTCGACCGAGGTTCGAATCCATGCGGTGGCGGCATAAAAGAAAAGCCCCCGTTGCCGGAGGCTTCAAGTTCGATTGGTGCGGCGTATAGGATTCGAACCTATGACGTTCTGATTCGTAGTCAGACCCTCTATCCAGCTGAGGTAACGCCGCAGCGCAAGACATATAAAACCACTTTAGCTTATTGGAGTCAAGCACAATCTCAAACTTTTTTGTGAAACGCAGTTTTGTCATGCTGCTCCGCACATACCGACGTTCCCCGTACGATCGATTGGCTTTTCGATCACGTCAAACTTAGCATCAAGTTCCCTCAGGAGCGATCTCACCCGCTGGGCACAGTCATAATCGGCAAACGAGATGCTCAGCATGCGCGCGACCTGGTTGGAAGTCCCAACTCCATAGAAGTGCTCCAGCGCCACAAGCCCCTCGTGCGTCACAAAGGTCTCGACCACATGCGGCGACTCCTCAAAGCACCATTGGGTCAACGGGCCCTCGCTCGCCTGCCGAACCACCAGGCCACCCATGCCAGACGGCTCACACGTTACAAGCAGGTACTCCCCGCCCTCGTCGCTCTCAAACAAAACCACCCGATCATCAAACAACTCCATCGCGTCCCCTTTCTCTCGCTCTTATTTAGCAAAAGCATAGCAGGTAGATGGCTGTATACAGAACGGTTGTTCGTGTGTTTTCTATTGAGCTGTCCGCACGGCATGGTATGGACCTGCGCACGAAATAGGGCGCCCCCGAAGGAGCGCCCTTGCATATCCCCTATGCAGCCAACTTACGCGACCGGCTCGATCTTCTCGAGACCGCCCATGTAAGGACGCAGGACCTCGGGGATCGTGATGGTGCCGTCGGCATTCTGGTAGTTCTCCAGAATGGCGGCCATGGTGCGGCCGGCCGGCAGGCCGGAACCGTTGAGAGTGTGCAGGTAGCGCGAACCCTTGAAGTTCTCGGGGTCGCGATACTTGATGTTGGCGCGGCGGGCCTGGAAGTCGCCGCAGTTGGAGCAGGAGCTGATCTCCTTGTAGGCGTTGTAGCTCGGCAGCCAGACCTCGACGTCGTAGGTCTGACGGGCAGAGAAGCCCAAGTCGCCGGTGCACAGGCTAATCACGCGATACGGAAGGCCCAGCTGCTGCAGCAGGTACTCGGCCTCGGCGGTCATGCTCTCGAGCTCCTCGTCGGACTCCTCCGGCTTAGCGAACTTGACCATCTCGACCTTGTCGAACTCGTGCTGACGGATGATGCCGCGGGTGTCGCGACCGGCGGAACCGGCCTCCTCGCGGAAGCAGGGGGTGAAGGCGGTGTAGCGGCGCGGCAGGGTGTCGGCGTCGAGGACCTCGCCGGCGTGCAGGTTGGTGAGCACGACCTCGGCGGTGGGGATCAGGAAGTTGTCGCCCGAGACGTGGTAGGCGTCGTCCTCGAACTTGGGCAGCTGACCCGTGCCAAACATGGTCTGACGCTTGACGACGATGGGCGGCCACCACTCCTTAAAACCACGGCTGGTGTGCGTATCGAGGAAGAAGTTGATGAGGGCGCGCTCCAGGCGGGCGCCAGCGCCACCGAGAACGGTAAAACGGCTGCCGGAGAGCTTGTTGCCGCGCTCGAAGTCGAGGATGTCCAGATCGGTGCCCAGATCCCAATGCGGCTTAAAGTCGAAGTCGAACTCGCGCGGGGTGCCCCAACGACGGCGCTCAATATTCTCGTCCTCGTCCTTGCCGTACGGCGTGGCCTCGCAAGGAATGTTGGGCAGGTGAGCCATGAAGTCGTACTGCTCCTGCTCGAGAGCAGTACGGCGCTCGGCCAGACCGTCAATCTTCTCGTTGACGGCGCGCACGGCCTCCTTGGCGGCCTCGGCCTCGTCCTTCTTGCCCTCCTTCATCAGGGCGCCGATCTTCTTGGACTCGGCATTGCGCGTAGCCTGGAGCTCCTCGACCTCGGTGATGACGGCACGGCGCTCGTCGTCGAGCTCAAAGAACTTCTCGCGATCCCAAGACGTCTGGCGGTTAGCCATGGCGACATCGATGGCATCGGGGTTCTCGCGAACAAACTTGATATCAAGCATTAGATCCTCCGGCGATATACATTCCATTTAGGTTGCAACCTTGTACATGTATGGGCAAGTATATACTTATGAGCGTTTACGACCCAACTCAACTACGCAAGAAGGCACCCAATGGACGCAGTTTTTTCCTTTTTGTTTGGCACCCGCACCGGCTTTGCCATCCTTTTCGCCGGCGGCATCCTGTTATTTGCGATTCTTGCCTTTGTAATGGAGAAGCGTACCCATAAGATGTACGTCGACCGCGGACCCAAGTCCGAGGATGAGGAAGACAGCTTCTGGGACTAACCTGCCAAAAAGGGACAGGTTTATTTTGGTCTGTTTTATCTGGGCAAACGCAAGCGCCCCGCAACTGGAATTGAGCCAGTTGCGGGGCGCTTTTCGCTAAAAGGACAAAACCGCAGAAAATACCTGCCAAAAATAAACCCGTCCTTTTTTTGGTCGGTTTTACTGGAGAGTTGCGTCGATTGCCTTGACCAGGGCACTGCGCATGCCGGCGTCCTCGAGCGCAACGACGCCCTTGATGGTGGCGCCACCGGGCGAGCATACGGCGTCCTTCATCGCCGCAGGATGTTGGCCAGTTGCAAGCTGCAGCTTTGCCGTACCCAGCACCATCTGGCTCACAATGCGATAGGCATCGGCACGCGGGATACCGTGCTTGACCGCCGCATCGCCCAGGGCCTCGATTGCCATAGCGACAAATGCCGGAGCGCAACCACCCACCGTGCCGCCCACAAACAGCAGGCTCGTATCGAGCTCGACCACCGCACCGAGCTTGCCAAGCAGATCAAGCACCACTGCGCTCTGCTCATCACTAAGCGTGGAAGCCTTCTCGCAAGCGATGACGCCCTCGCCCACCGAAACCGGTGTGTTGGGCACCGTCGAGATATGCGCGACGCCCGGCAGGACTTGCTCCCACTTGGCACTGTCCCAGGTCCAGGCAACCGACAGAACGACCTTTTTGACAAGAGCATCCTTGAGCGGGGCGAATACCTTCTCGATCATGTACGGTTTGACCGCAGCGACCACGATATCGGATGCGGCGACAACCTCGGCGGCATCGTGGCAGGCGGCCATGCCGCGCGCCTCGCAGCGCTCAACCAGTGCGTCGTAGCGACCCGCACAGGCGCACATGTCGCTCGCAGCTACACCGGCAGCGATCCAGCCATCAGCCATAGCGCTCGCCATATTGCCAAAACCGACAAATCCAATCTTCATATCGCATAGTCCTTTCAGACACATTCCTCAAAACGAAAGGTATTGTCCCACGCCATTGTTTCGTATTGCCGACCTATTTGTGATACGGCTCGCCACGGCTGATCTTGCAGGCACGGTAAATCTGCTCTAGCAGCACCACGCGCGCCAAGTTATGCGGCAAGGTAATGCGTCCAAAGCTGAGCATCTCGTCGGCTCGTGCGCGCACGTCATCGCTCACGCCGTCCGATCCGCCAATCACAAAGGCGATGTCGCTGTTACCACGCAGCATAAGATCATCGAGCCGCGCCGAAAACTCCTCGCTCGAGCGCTCTTTGCCCTCAATAGCCAGCAGGATCATATGCGCTCGAGACGGCAAGGCAGCAAGAATCGCCGCCCCCTCCTTGCCGCACGCGGCATCCACGCCGCCCGCCTTAGCCGGGTCGATATCGGCCACCTCGCGGATATCAACCTTGGCATAGGCACCTAGGCGCTTGGTGTACTCAGCGCACGCGTCCTTCCAAAAGCGCTCCTTGAGCTTACCGACGCAAACGACGGTGTATTTCACGCGTGTCTACTCCTTTGACTCGTTCTGAACTTTGCTGGCTGTCAGCATCTGCTCGAACATCGAGGCCGACTGCGAGAAATCGCTCGGCAGCACGACCGTCGAGGTTTTACCCGTGCGAGCGAACTCCGTCATCATCTCGGACCACTGCGTAAACATGAACAGTTGGTTGGCCTCGTCATTGCCGACACCCGTCTCCTGGATGATCTCGAGCGAATCTTTGATGCCCAACGCGATAGCCTTGCGCTGGTTGGCGATGCCCTCGCCCGCCTTTTCCATTGCCTCGGCCTCGGCGGTCGCCTCGGTGACGCGCTTGATGCGGTCGGCCTCAGCGAGCTCCTGTGCCGCAGCGCGCTTGCGCTGGGCAGCGTTGATGTCGTTCATGGAGTTCTCAACCTCGGTCGGCAGTGCGATCTTGGTGATGAGCGTCGACACGAGGGTGAAGCCGTAGGCGGCCATCTGCTCGGAAACGGTAGCGTTGACATCCTTGGCGATGTCATCCTTCTTGGCAAAGACCTCATCGAGTGTGTAGACGGGAATCGAAGAGCGCAGGGCGTCGGTGATGAAGTCACGCATCTGGTCGACGGGCTCCTGCAGCATGTAGTAGCTCTTGTAGATACCCGAATCTGCCGGGCCGGCGCCCATGTCATAGCTCACGTGGTACTGAGCAGAGACCTCAAGGCCGATGGTCACGTTGTCCTGGGTCTTAACGTCGATGCCAAAACCGTTTTTCATGGTGCGCAGACTCACCGTGGCGGCCTTGCGGTCGATCACGGGTACCTTCATGTGGAAGCCCGCGTTGACGATGCGATTGAACTTGCCCAGGCGCTCGATGATCACGGCATGCTGTTGTTCAACGACATAGCAGGCGTTGGGAAGCAGCAGCAACAGAATGATGATGGGAATCAAAAGGCTGGTAAGGGCGGCGATGATACCGGACAACAGCATGGTCTCTCCTCTGATAGGCACACGTTGGCATTAGGATACCCGCACGAAGCAGCAACGTGACATCAACAAGAGGCCCATAACAAAAAAGCCCCCATTGCTGGGAGCTCTTTCATTTAATGGTGCGGGCGAAAGGACTTGAACCTTCATGGGGTTGCCCCCATACGGACCTGAACCGTACGCGTCTGCCAATTCCGCCACGCCCGCGTGCAGGAATTAGAATAACGGAGCGCCACCGCGAACGCAAGAACTATTTTTGAAAAAGTTTGCAGGCATTTTCCCAAGCGGCTTGCGCGATTGCCTCAGCATCCTCGCCGGTACGATCGACACGGTCGTTAACCAGCGCGTTTGCCGTAATGGAGATCATTGCGGGCTCGCATTCAAGACCGCGGATGGGCTCCGGAGCCATATACGGGCAATCCGTCTCGAACAAAATTCGATCGAGTGGGGTTGCCGCAAATGCCTCGCGCACGTCGTCGTTGCGCTTAAAGGTGGCCGCACCACCATAGGCGATATAGCAGCCCAGCTCCACAAAGCGCTCCATCGTGGCGCGGTCCTCGCCAAAGCAGTGCAGCACACAACCGGCCTGGGGCACGCCCACCTCACGAAGCACGTTGTACGCATCAACGTGCGAGGTGCGCTCATGGTCCGTGTCCTCGTGGCGCAGATGCAGCTCCACCGGCACGTTACGGCACACGGCAAGCTCGAGCTGACGCGCCATGCAGTCAATCTGCACGTTATGGGGTGCCGGCGCGATATCGTCGTCATAGTCCATGTGGTAGTCCAGGCCGATTTCGCCAATACCGGCGCATAAGGAATCATCGAGCGCGGCAACGACCTGTGCGTGAACGTCGTCGGTATAGTCCGGTGCGCCATACGGATGCACGCCGGCAAGATACTTGATCTGCGGGATATCCTGCATCGGCAGAATTTCGCGCACGAGCCAGTCGCTATAGTCCGTCACGCTGCGTTTGTCAGCGATGGGGTCGAGCATCGTCACCAACAGGTCGACGCCTGCCGCCTTGGCACGCACGAGCGTCTCAGGCACATCCTTGCCCCAGAACGAAAGTAGATGCGCATGCGTGTCGGCAAGCGGTGCCAAGGGCACGGGACAAGCAACCGTCTTCTTTTTCTTGGTAAACGTCACACGTTCGGCATTAGGCATCATGGATTAGCTCCTGGGCCAGACGGACAAAGTCGGCAACATCAAGCGTCTCGGCGCGCGTGGTTGGTGCGATACCGCAAGCCTCAAAGGCGGCATCGAGCACGTCCTTGGCAAAGCCGTTGGCGCTCATGGAATTACGGATGGTCTTGCGACGCTGAGCAAATGCAGCGTCAATCACGCGGGCCACAAATTCGCGATCGAGCCCCTCGGGCACCACGCCGTCAACACGGTCGATACGCACGACGGCCGAGTCCACGTGCGGCGCCGGCATAAAGCAACGCGGCGGCACCTCAAAGCGACCCGTCACCTGCGCATACAGGCCGAGCTTTGCCGTATAGCCGCCATAGGTCTTGTTGCCCGGCGCTGCGGCAATGCGATCGGCAACCTCCTTTTGCACCATGACGACGGCACGCTTGAGCGCCGGCATCGTCTGGAAGAACTGCAGGATGATTGTCGCCGCCACGTTATAGGGCAAGTTCGCGACAAATACCGTGGGCTCGCCGCCGGCGGCCTGCTCAATCTGCTCCGGGCCCACCTTGAGCGCATCGCCCATGATAAAGCGGAAGTTGGCATAGTCGGCGGCGTGGGCGTCAAGCACCGGCTCAAGCTCGGGATCGGCCTCGATCGACGTAACGCACGCCGCCTCCTGCAGCAACGCAAGTGTCAACGTGCCGCAACCCGGACCCACCTCGAGTACGCGCTCGTCACCTGCAAGCTCGGCAAGCTCGCAGATACGCTCGATCACATGATTGTCGATTAGAAAGTTCTGGCCCAGGCGATGCTTAGTCGCAAGGCCAAACTCCTCTAGCAGCTCCCTGGTGGCCGTGGGGTTTGCCAAAGGCGAAGTTGTCATGGTTGCCTCCTTAGCATGATGGCGGCGTCTTGAAACAAAAGGGCATGGACCGTGGCGGCCATGCCCTTACAGCTAAACAGCAAATTGCCGATATGGCGCTCGCGCGGTCTCTACGCCAGACGCGGGAACAGCGGATCGCCCTTCTCGACGGGCTGACCACCAGCAAGCAGGCCCCAAGTGCAAATGCCCTTGAGGTCGTCGCTCGCGGCCTCGTCCTCGCAGGACAGGCGGCGCAGGGCCTCGGCAGAAGTCTGGGGCATGAGCGGCATCAGCAGGTGAGCGGCAATGCGGATGGCCTCGAGCAGGTTGTAGATCACAAACGCCAGCTCGTCAGCCTTGGCCTCGTCCTTGGCAAGTGCCCAAGGCTCGGAGTCCTCGATGTAGTGGTTGGCGGCGTGGATGAGCTCCATGACCTCATCCTTGGCTCCGCCGTAATCGAGCACGTCCATCTTGGCCATGTAGCGGTCGACCAGGCCATCGGCGATCTTTGCCAGCGGGTTGTCGAACGCATCGAACGATGCGGGCTTGGCGGGCGCGCAACCGTCAAAATACTTGCCGCTCATGTTGAGCGAACGCGAGATAAGGTTGCCCCAGCTGTTGGCCAGGTCGGCGTTGTAGACCTGCTCCATGCGGTCGAAGCTGATGGCGCCGTCGGTACCGGGGACCACATCGGTCATAAAGTAATAACGATAGCCCTCGACGCCCAGCATATCGATGACATCCTGCGGGGCGATGGCGTTGCCACGGCTCTTGGACATCTTCTCGGCCTTACCGGTCTCGGCATTGCGCACGGTCAGGAAGCCATGGGCAAAGACGTGCTCGGGCAGGGCCTCGCCAATGGCCATGAGCATGGCCGGCCAAATGACGCAGTGGAAACGGATGATGTCCTTGCCCACGATGTGGAACTGCGCGGGCCAGCGATAGGCCAGCTCGGCACGGGCCTCGTCGGTATCGACACCGTAGCCGACAGCCGTCATATAGTTGAGCAGCGCGTCGAACCACACATAGGTCACGTGGCCCTCGTCAAACGGAACCTGAATGCCCCAGTCAAAGCTCGTACGGCTCACGGAAAGGTCGTTGAGGCCGCCCTCGACAAAGCTGCGCACCTCGTTCATACGGAACGCGGGCTCGACAAAGTCGGGGTGCTCGTCATAGAGCTTGAGCAGCTTGTCCTGGAAAGCGGAAAGCTTAAAGAAGTAGGACTCCTCCTGCACGCGCTCGAGCGGACGGTGGCAGTCGGGGCACAGGTGCTGGCCGACGCTGCCGTACTCCTCGTCACCCTTCTGGACCTGCGTGTCGGTGAAGTAGGTCTCGTCAGGCACGCAATACCAACCGTCGTAGCTGCCCTTATACAGGTAGCCGGACTCCTTCATGCGCTCCCACAGGTACTGCACGGCATGATGCTGGCGCGGCTCGGTGGTGCGGATGAAGTCATCGTTGGAGATCTCGAGTTTGCTCCAAAGCTCCTTGAAGTGCGGGGCCTGGCTGTCGGTCCACTCCTGCGGCGTCATGTTGTGCTTGGCTGCGGCCTCGGCGACCTTCTCGCCGTGCTCGTCCATGCCGGTCAGGAACTTGACGTTATAGCCGGCGGAGCGGCGATAGCGAGCCTGAACATCGGCGATGATGGTGGAATAAGCCGTGCCCAGGTGCGGATCGGCGTTGACGTAGTAGATGGGCGTCGTGATAAAGAACGAAGGCTTGCTTTGATCCATGGGGTTTGTCCTCCAGAAAAACGTTGCATACAGAGGATGATTCTAGCGCAAGGGCTGGATATCCTCCATCTATTGCATATCGAGCACCATGGCATAGACATCGCGCTTGCGGCGCGAATACTTCTGAGACAGGCGCTTGGCCACCGCAGACGCGGGCTCCCCCTCCTCGAGCGCGGCGCGGATATCCTCGCGCAGGGCCTCGTCGGGATCCGCTGCCGCGGCGCCAACCGGCACGATACCGGCCTCCTCACCCTCGCTCGGCGGCGCGATGACCAGCGCAATCTCGCCCTTTACCTCGCCGCGAGCACGCAGCTCCTCGGCAAGCTGGGCAGCGGGCCCGCGCAAGACCTCCTCGTGCAGCTTGGTGAGTTCGCGGCAGACGGCAACCTCACGTTGGGGAAAGACCTCCGCCACGGCCTCGAGCGTCGCCACGATGCGATGTGGAGACTCGTAGAAGATGAGCGCGCCGGGCACCACGGCAAGGCGCTGCAGTCGGCGCACGCGGTCGCCGTGCTTGCGACCCAAAAAGCCTTCGAAGAAGAAATGCTCGCAGGGAATGCCGGACGAAACAAGTGCCGTGACGCAAGCAGAGGGCCCGGGAATAACTTCGACGGGCACATCGGCCTCACGCGCCGCCTCAACTAGCGCCTGGCCGGGATCGGACACGCTCGGCATGCCGGCGTCCGAGGCAAAGGCGAGGGTCTCCCCCGCCAGCAGACGGTCAACCAGGCCGGCGGCGCGGCTGGCGATCACATTCTCGTCACAACGGACAAGCGGCTTGGAAATGCCCAGGTGCATCAGCAGCTTTGACGTCACACGCGTGTCTTCGCAGCAGATGACATCGGCAGCGGCAAAGGCTTCGCCCACGCGCGGGGACAGGTCGCCCAGGTTGCCGATGGGCGTGCCGACCACATAGAGTTTGCCCGTATGGGCGCTGTTTTGCGTCATATCAACCTATTCAATCATGCCGCGCTCGAGCGTACCGAGCGCCGCGCGGGCGTCCCATGCTGCAATGCGCTTCTCGGTCTTCCACGTTTGGAAGAACCAACCGGCAGCCGGCGCAAACGAAGCCAGCTGGTTGGCAATAAACACGCGCTCGTAGGCATTGCGGCCCTCGGGCGTAACCGACGAGTTGGCAAAGATCGCCGCGCCCGACCATTCGCCCACCAGCACGGGGAACCCAGTCGAAATCGCCTCTTTAAGCTCGCGCTTGTTGCGCGAAATCGCCGTCGTCAGCCCGCGGGGGCTCGTGATGTCGAGCGCATGTTCGTCGCGGTAATGGTACAGGTGAAGGTCCATGTAGACGTTCTTGTACTTAGCGCCGCGCATAAAATGCTTCCACTCGCTGGGATGCCCCGAAGACGAGAAGACGACGATCTTATCCTCGGGCATATACGAACGGACGAGCTCGTAGGCATCGCGATAGAAATTGCGCAGGTAGTGAGCCGGAATGCCATCCGTCATGGCAAAGAGACTCTTGCGGACACTCATCTGCGGCGTATCCAGCAGCTCAATGCCCAGCAGGCTCTCGGCCTCGCCGTAACGCTCGGCCAAGCGCTCGAGCACGTCGAGTGCGACATGGCGGCCGTTAGTGGACGAATGCCACTCGGCAACAGCCTCCGGCGTGGCGGGCGAATCGTTGGAATCGCCCTGGCCACCGGGCACAGTCGCCAGGTCAAGCAGCACGCGAATGTTGTACTTGACAGCCCACTCAATCGCGCGGTCGATGTAATCGACAACCGAGATGTAGGAGGCATCGGACTCCTGTGAGCCAAAGGCATACCAAGGCACCGGCAGGCGCACGGCGTTGAGGCCGATCTGCGCCATGCGACGGAAATCATCCTCGCTCACAAACGTCTCGTAATGACGGCGCATGCGCTCGTTATAGGCGGCGGTGCCCATGGCCTCCTGCAGCTCGGCCGCATTGGATGCACCGGTCGCCGCGTATAGCGACGGGGTCACCCAAGGCTCGGGAATAAACCAGCCAGAGAGATTAACGCCGAGTATCCTCTCCATCACTGCCCCCTTCGGATCGTGCAGGCCGAGCCTGCATCGTATTGCATAGGAAAAGTATCGTTTTGAGTATACCCGCGCGTGCGGACAGACGACCGAACGGTCTGTAAAGTGGCGCAAAAGCGGGAGGAATGTCTGAGCGGGCGGGCCCGAGATGTGCACGCACGTCGGAAGTAAGCGCCGGAAAGCGCGTCCCGTTTTTCGCAAAAGACTGGGATGCATTTTCCGCAGAACCCTACATAAAAGAAAAGGACCCCTTTGCAGAGGTCCTAGTCAATTCAAGGTGGCGGGGAAGGGAATCGAACCCCTGACACGAGGATTTTCAGTCCTCTGCTCTACCAACTGAGCTACCCAGCCATTTGAGGTGTGCCTTGTTTCAAGGCTTAATTAGTATAACCAAGGACGCGTTCCGGTCAACCGAGAATTTTAAAAAAGTTTTTGAGCACAGCCTCGGTTCTATAAATCGGCACGTCAGAGGCATCAGCCGGCAGCAAGAAGTTTTTCGCTCAGAGCCGCACGGGCAAACTCACTTGGCGTCATCCCCTCGGCAGCCGCCCGTCGACGAATGGCCTCCTTCATTCCCAGAGGAATCTTGACCGACAGCGTTGCCGTCCCCTCACCTGAGAGCGGGGGCCGTCCATGCACGATCCCACCAACGGTGTGTTCGCCATCCGGTAACTCTCCGCGCTCGTACGACTCGCACCACGCGTCAATCATTTCATCCGTTACAACCTGACCATTAGCGGCCGTATACGTCTTGCCCATCATCGACCCCTTTGCCGAGCTCGCTCGATCTCTTGCCAGAATTTCTTCTGAACCGGAGACAGGGCATGAATAATGAGCCATCCACGAATTAGTTCGACCGCAACAAGTTCCACACTTCGACCATCTGGAAGCCATCCAATGGCAAGCCATCTCGGCGGCTCGTCCTCCGACTCGCGGCGAATGCACTCAGTAACCGCGAACCAGGCACCAAGCACCTGCTTTTCCGTCAAGTGTTTTTTGGCGTTCGGATGGATCTCAACATCCATGCATCTTCTCCTCCATCTTACCCAATTTCGTATGACGAAAGTCCGCCGTCGCCAATCTCTTACGCCGGTACTTGTTGGAGGGCGGGAGGTGTAGCGAGGATTGAAGGGCGTTCCAATACCGCCCAGGCACCGGGACAGGAACACATGTGCCAAGGACGGACGTTTTCGTAGCGCGCGAGGACATTGCCGTCGCGATCGATGAAGGCGATGTCGATGGGATAGGCCATAAAACACGTATGGACCGAAGAGCAGCGTGGAAACGCCATGACGAGCGGCAGGCCGTTGGCGGCAACCGGACGCCGTCCCAGCATGCCGCGCAGGCGCACGACAAACGACTCCGCCACCACAAACTCGGCCGGCGTCCAGCCCAGCCTGTTGAGTGCCCGCGCGTAGGCGATGTAGGACGAGACCGCGGTCACATGACCACCCCCGGACGCCATGGATCGACCGTCACCGCACGCTCGTGCGACAACGTTGTCGGCGCCCCCAGCGGAACGCCAGCGATGCTGAGAGAAGTCGGCCACGGCTCATAGTGCATGGTGCAGGTGTAGGTCCTAAACGTACCGGATAGGGAGAGCAGGCCACCATCCAATGCCTTCGCGCCTTGCTCGCTCGACACTTCGATCTGCAAGTCATAGCCTTCCATGGCATTCAGAATTTGAGTCTGAACCGTCGCCGAGGCATCGGCAGAGCTTTCGTCGCCCTCCCCCTCCGACGCCACGGCGTGCGCCAACACGATGTCGGGCACCACGCGGTCGAAGCGCGCGACAGCGCTGGCAAAGACCATGACGTTGTACACGATGAGTGCCAGCACCAGCAAAACGGGCGTAACCACTGCCATCTCCACCGTCGCTTGGGCGCGCTCCTCGCGCAGACGCATGCGGATACTCATTACGACCCACCGCCCAGAGCGCCAACCAGCGTGGCGACATCGACGGTGAGCGGGATGGAGCCGCCGCCGGGCAAAGGAATCTCCGCAAGTGTGAACACCGTACCGCTAATGGTGCGTTCGACTTGATATTCCAATGCCTCGCAAAGCGCCTTGGGATCGGTCACGCCCAACGGAATACTTCGCAGTTTGCCTTGCGCTTGAGAGAGACCCGCAATGTCAGACCCCGGACTCTTAATGACGTTGGCGGAATCGGTCAGCACCGGCTTTCGCAGGCGCAAGTCGCACGGCTCCAGGCCCAACGCCGCCACGGACGCCGAAACGGTATCGCCGAGCCACGATGCGATGGAGCCCAACGCGCCGCTGCCCCCTCCCAGGCCCTTAATCATCTCGTCCATAAGTTCGTCGGCCGAACCTTGGATGTCTCCGTATCCCACAAGCAGCCGTCCCCAAACATCCATGACGCCATCGAGTACGCCGGCAACGCCGCCCGAGCGTTCCTTCAATGTCGAGAAAAATCGCGAAAGCACGTTGTTTTGCGCCGTCGTCTCATCGGGCGCCAGCACCGCGGCAGAAATAGCACCGCGATCGCCAAGCCTGACTGCCGTGTTAAACGAAGAGTTGAGCTCATCGGGGCTCGAGATGGCACCCGAAGCCGCAAAGGCAACCACGCCGTTGCGACCGGGCGGAGCGATACGCGGACGCTTGCCCGAAAGCGCTTTAATGGCCTGGTCAAAAGCATTGCCCGCACGGTCGGCCTCATCCTCGGTCTGACGCTCAAGTTCGAGTTCTTTGTTGCGGCAGTCGACGTAGTCTTCCAGAGCCTCTTTGAACTTGTCAAAGTGGTACTCGAAGCCGTTTTCGATGAACGATGGCGGCATGAGGGCGCTTCCAAGCGTAACCACGCCGAAGCCGCACGCTTCGCATGTATCACGACCATCATAATCAGCAACAGATGCCAGCCCACTCGGAGTCCCTTTCTGATAGACGGGGCATTCGACTCCATAATGCAGGTATGTTCTGCCGTCGTTGTTGCTTACAGGCCATGCGACATCGGTGTAAAGTTCGGTCGGCCGCACCTCGTTTGGGACACGCGGCAATAGTGGGATATAGGCAGAAAACCGTTCGCCATCATCTTTTATGTATGCTCGATCGACCTCTTCAATCGCATAGGCATAGAACGCTTTTCGAGCGGCTGACTGCGCTTTCATCTCGACGCTCGATCCCTGAGGTTTTTCATTCGCCAAGCGCTGTCGGTAATAGGTTTTCGCGCGATCGAGCGCTATTTGCGGCTCCCATGTGATGCTCGACTTTTCATGACGGTTCTGGCTGTCAGATAGTTCTGCTAGTTTTTTCGCACGCTCCCACATACACGAGTACTTGCCAATCGAACTCTCGTCCGACCCGCCACAATCCGCCAGCCAAGCGCGCTCTTTAGCCTTCGCCGTCTCCTCCGAGGCCTTCCGCAGCTCCTCGGCCGCACGCTCTAAATCATCTGATGTGTCTTTAATGGTATCGGTCGAGATCTCGGACCCTTTGAGCGCAGCGAAGTCCGACTCGGATGTCCTGGGCACGGCAAGCGCCGTGCCGGTATAGGTCACACTATCGGTATCCTGCGCCGACACCGCCTGCGTGGCACGCGCGGCGATCAGATACGGCAGAGCCTTCTCAATTTTCTGTAAGCCTTCCGATGCGCTTTTGGCAAACTTGTTGCGCGTTTTAATGATCTCAATCCCGGTGTCGACCATATTGCCGGCAACTGATTCGGCACCTGGGATGAGGATGGCGACCAGGCCCGTCCCGATTGTGGCAAACCCCGCCAGCCCCAGACTCAAGATGCTCGCATCAACCACCGTGGCAGCCGTGTGATAGGACGACACTACGTTGGCACCCGCCAGCGCGCCGCTATCGGCCGCCACCTGGGTATCCCCGGCACGCGACATGCTCCATATCGCCGCGGTCGACGAAAACAACAACGTGAGCACCACTAGGATGACCACGGCAGAAGAAAGCGTGGTGTAGGCACCGTCTTCGATAAACAGATCGACACCGGCGCGGCCCATAAAGCCGCCTCGTTTGCGATGGCAGCTCGGACGGCGCGTCAAAACGCATCTAGACCAGAAACGCTTAATCCCATGCAGCAATCCACGAATCATAATCTCCCTCCAGCCATTCGGGACGCGATTGATACGAGACATCGACCTTGAGCTCAACGTAGCCGCCCTCGGCGGTACCACCCATAGCCTGCGCAAACGCACCGATCACAGGCAACGGCTTGACCTCGCCGGAAACGGACACGGACGAGACGCCACCCGCACCGGCCCGGCCAAGCTCGATATCCCACGACAACGGCCCGCCGGCATGAAAGATCGAAACGTTGGGCACTGCGGCAAGCCGGCGGCGGGTGAACTCCTTAAGATCGTCGTCCTCCGCCGTCGTCGTGGTCATGAGCCGCGCGGTCTCGGCGGCGGCAGACTCCATGACCGCGCGCGTATAAAGCAGGCACACCGGTTGCAGTGCTAGAAGGATGAGCGTCAGAAACGTCGGCAGCAAAAAAGCGGCCTCGACCGTAGACTGCGCCCGGTCCTCGCGCGCGATATCAATACAACGCGATGTCCTTAGCGCCCGCAGCGGCGTCGATAACCGACGTCGAGGCAACGCCATGGGATGCCGCCCGCTCAACCAGCGCCGCCAAGCGTCCATCGGTGCCAGCACGCCAAAGTCCCGCAATCGCCAGCACGATCGATAGCAGCGCCACCGTGACGATGGCGTATTCCACAGTCGCTTGGGCAACCTCTTCACGCAGAACGCCATGCATTTCACGATCCCTCCTTTGAGCTTATTGTTTGCGGGACCAGGCGCACCGCGCGCAGACGACACGAAGCATCGCCGGTATCCGCGGCAACCGTCACCATATCGACCCAGCCGCGCCCATCGCGCACGATGGCGCCCCATACGTTGCCCTTAATATCGAGATAGCCGCTCAGGGCGAGCTGGGCCGTTGGCACCTCGCGGTAGGCGCGTAACATATCCGCCGCTGCCTCGGTCATCGGTCGGTCCTCGGACCATGCAAGCCGGACCGCAATCGCGTTGTCCTCAGGCAAATCCGTCGCAGTGCCAGACCGCTTGTCGAGCGTCCGCAGAAAGGTTTGCGCCGTGACAGCGACATCCGAATCGTCCGCATCTCGCATCTCATCTTTTTGAGACGCCACCGCCGAATCTGAGCCCGAATCGAAGGCGGCCCCAGGGCGCTGCTGCCGCGCGGCGTTAAGCCCCCAAAGCACCGCCGCTATCGCCACGGTCAGGCAAGCAAACACCAGCAGCACCCCGATGGGGCGCTCGCCCTCTACAGGCTGTTGATGCCCTCGCTGATAGCGTTCCATAGATCTTGGACCTTGCCTTTAAATGCAACGATGGCAATAATCGCGATCACCACAAGCACACCCACCAAAATGGCGTACTCGGTGGTACCCTGCGCGCTCTCCTCCTGCAACAGCTCCTTGGCATGCTGGCGAGCGCGAATCGCCCGGCAAAAAGCCCGGTTCCAAGCCTTGTCAGCAACTTCGACCATCGTGTTCATGTATTCCTCCCTACATCATCCCGCCTGCTCCCAGCAGCGGGCCCAATATGGACAGAAGCAACGCCGGCAAGATGAGCGTGCCGGTGGGAATCAGCAGCTTGACGGGCGCACGCTCGATCTCACGCTCGACCGCGGCGCGATGAGCCGCACGGATCTCGCGACTTTGAGCGGCCAGCGTCTCGGCAAGTGGGGCACCCAGGGCGAGCGCCTGCCCCACCGTGATGGCAAAGGTCTCGAGCGCTCGCACGTCCAGATCGCGCGCGGCGGCCAACAACTCGTCCTCGCGTGTGCCCACGCCCACCTGCCACGCCATGCAGGCCCGCTCAAGTCGAAGAGCCAGCACTGACCGGCGGTTGGCGCAGAAAATCTCAAGCGCCGCATCAAACGAAAGACCGGCCGAAAGACCCAAGCGCACAACATCGATCATCTCGGACACTTCGCCGAGCGACACTCGCGCCGGGCTGCCCGCTCCAACCGCGCCCTTCACTCGCGCGGTCAGAGCATCGACCACCGAGCGACCCGCGGCAGCGACCAGCACCGCCTCGCGCTTGCAGGCCCCTGCGATCTTGCGTGCATCCGCCCGATCCAAACCCGTCGCGACAAATACACTCAGGGCGCACAGGCAAGCCGCAACTGCAACTGGGGCGCTCATAGCTCCACCCTCATAATGCGCCGGATAACCACCAGGGCAACGGCGTTGAGGGCAAGACCCAGCACCACAGCGCCCGCGCCGGCAGGCGTCGCAAGACCGCGACGAAAATCTGCCGAAAGCAGCGCCAACACCGCGCACATGCCCGCCGGCATCGCCGCGACCATATGCGCAGACATGCGAGCCTGCGACGTCTTGACATCCAGGCGGCGCTTGAGCTCAATGCGCTCCCCCACCATGCTCGACGCCTCGGACAGTAAGTCGGCAAGCGGAGCGCCGGTGCGCTGAGATACCTTAAGCGCCAAGGTCACAAGCGAAAGACCGGGGGCGTCGATGCGCACGAGCAAGCCATCGAGCGCGTCGGTCGCCGAGATGCCGCAATCGATCGCCGCCGCCACCCGCAAAAACTCGGTATGTACCGGCTCTTGCGCATGAGCGCCCACAAAGCGCATGCCCTGGGCCAGCGAATGTCCCGAGGCAAGCGACATGGAAAGTGCGGTAAACGCCTCGGGCATGGCCTCTTCTGCATCGTGTTGCTCGCGCCGGCTCTCAAAGCCGTCCCGAGCGGCGCCAACGGCAATCAGAGCAACAAGTCCCAAGGCAAATCCGAGTGGCGATAACGACACCATCGTTAGTAAAACGCAGCAGACACCGCTCGATAGCAGCAGAAACGCCAAACGCCCCGAAGCATCTTCGATCACGAGGCCAAGGCGATGCGCCGGAGCCAGCGATGTCCACGAACGGGCGATCTTTTTCAGCAGATCGTTTTCCACCAGCTCACGCGGCAGCCTCTCTGCCACCGTCTCGAGCGCCTGACGCGCCAGCTCCGCCGGCGGCACCTGCGGCACACGAGGTTCCGCCCCGCACGCCGTCGCAACAGAAAACCCTGCCAAACCCCCTACGACGAGGGGCACAGCGACCTCCATTCGTCCACCTCCTCTTGTGTGAGCGTCCCCGACCGCAGGCCTTCTGCAATAAACGGCGGCTCGCGGTCAAGCGTCCAGGTGCGCTCGGCGGCATCGAAAGTCACATAGCGCTCGAGCTCTACGCCGCCCGACGCGGCGCGGCGCACCCCCGAATACGAGGAGACGAAACGCCTGCCATCGGCGTGGCGCTCGGACATCACGATGCCGTCGAGCGCCATGGCAATCTGCTCCTCGATGAGCTCGCTCGGCAGATCGATGCCATAACGTGCAAGCAACGTCAGACGCACCACGGTCTCCTGTTCTGAACCCGCATGAAGTGTAGTGAGCGACCCGTCGTGGCCCGTATTCATGGCCTGCAACATGTCGCAGCACTCGGCACCACGTACCTCGCCCACCACGATGCGGTCGGGGCGCATGCGCAGGGCATTAGTTACTAGGTCGCGAATCGTCACCGCACCCTCACCCTCAATTGAAGCCTCGCGCGCCTCTAGGCGCACCACGTGCGGATGATGCGCAAACTTGAGCTCGGCAGAGTCCTCGATCGTCACGATGCGTTCGCCGGTGGAAATCTCGCATGACAACGCGTTGAGCAGGGTGGTCTTACCAGATCCCGTGCCTCCCGCAACCGCCAGGTCCTGTCGCAGCGACACCGCGCACGACAGCAGCTGCGCATACCAAAGCGGCAGCGACCCCAGCCCCACAAGCTCGTCCAGCGAGCAGATGCGGTCCGAGAACTTTCGGATGGTGAGAATCGGTCCGTCAATCGCCACAGGCGGAATCACCGCGTTGACGCGATAGCCCGTTTTGAGGCGGGCGTTGACGATGGGGCTGCGCTCGTCGATACGGCGGCCAAGTGGCGAGATGATGCGGTCGATAAGCACACGGATCTGTTCATCATCCTCAAACGCATGCTCGATGGGGTGCAAGACGCCGCCGCGTTCAAAGAAAGCCGAGCGGCAGCCGTTGATCATGATCTCGGTAACGGTGTCGTCCTCGATGAGCGGCTGCAACGGCCCCAAGCCCACCACGTCATCCAAAATCTCGTCGATGATGGTCTCGCGCTCGGGCGTCGCGAGATCGGTCGGCTCCTCAACATTGAGCGCCGCCTCCACCGCAGGACGCAATTCCGAGCGGGCAAGTACCGGGTCTATATAGGCGCTGATACGCGCCACTTCGTCGTAACCCATGCGGTCCATCACGGCGCGCTTGGTGCGTCGTTTCACCGCGCGGCGACGCCCCGCATCTACAGGCGCTGCTGCCGCTGCAGCGCCGGCAGCCTTAATCCTTGTTTGCAGGCTCATCGCTGATCACCCTCGCGCGACCAGGGAAGGCGGATACGCGGGCGTTCGGTGCGCGTTGCACGGTCGGCGACCATATCGCTCCAAGGGCCGACGGCGCACCCCAGTTCCACGAGCATCTCGCGCGTGGCCTCGCGCACGCTGGTCGCAAAAGCGCTGGTCTGACCCACTGCCTCGTCAGCGCGCCCAAACGCCATGAGCGCGGCGAGATCCTGCCCGCCATCGGCAATACGAATCTTGGAGCTCAACGCACAGGCAATCTCAAAGCGCATGGCGACGTCCTCGTCTGCCCCGCGCGCGCCGAACCGGTTGAACACGGCGCTCATGCGCGTGCGCGGCACACCTACTCGACTTGCCAGTTCAATGACGCGCGACGCCGATGTCGCGGACGACACCGCCGCATCGCCAACGACCAGGCAACGGTCGCTCGCCGCCACCGCAGCCGCCACGGCGTCTCCCCAAAAGACCGAGGTATCGATAAAGACCACGTCGGATTCGCGACGCAGAACATCAAGTAGTAGCTCCACCGGGCGTGCCATGAGCTCGGCTTGCTCGGGCGCCGCGACGGGACCCCAGAGCGTAACGCCCGGCGCCACGCGCATCGATGCGGCCACGATATCCGGCTCGGCAAGCGCGCCCGCCGCCGACGGCTCGATAAGTGCCGCCATATCGCGCGGAGCATCGACGCCTAACAAGTCGTAAAGGTTTCCAAACATCAGGTCCAGGTCGAGCACGGCGGCACGCAAGCCCAACAGCGACGATGTGTGTGCCATGGTGGCAACAATCGTCGACTTTCCGCAACCGCCCGAACCCGAAACGGCGCAGACAACCGGTGCCCGATGCTGCGGAGCGGCAGCGTCTGCCGGCGGCATCGGAGGAGGCGGAGCGGGCGTCGGTGGCAGCGTCCCCGTTTCCCCCGCCGCAACCACACGCTGCGTCCAAGCCGGCATGGCAGCTTGTTCGGTCTGCGAGGCAGGTTCGTTCTGCGCAATCTGCTCATGCTGCATCAGCGATAACTCGCCGCACCCGGCAAAGCCCTCAACTTCGTCGAGTTCATCCGCCAGATTCACGCCGTGCACGTATCCCATATCTACAGCCGGGGAGTCGCCAGCATGCTGCGCCGGCCCTCCAGCGTCATCGTATACAAGGGGGTTCCGGGGGCGCCGACCATGCTCGGCTTCCGCTTTTCCATAATCATCAACACGCGGGCCTCTTGTAGCGCGAGGCGCCCCGGGTTCCCTATCAACAAAAGCATCGGGCTCAATCGTCATGTGCCGATCGGAATCAACCGCTCCCTCGCCCGCGCGCCCGTTGCCGCATATACTGTGCGCAGCGATGACCTCGGTCGCCCCCGCGCGAAACAGCCCCTCGATATCCGACGGATCGAGCGCTTCTATCAACACGACCACGCGACTCACGCGGCCTTCGGCCGTCAGGCGCGCAACAGTCTTGCGCACATCTTCGGTATCAAACAGAGACGCCGCGATGATGGCAGCCCCGCGGCGCGACGGAAACGCCCGAGCCATGGAAATCAGCCCGTCCAGGTCACCCACGCGAAGCACCTGTGCACCCGCATCACGGCCCTCGACTTCCCGCTGCAACAGCCCGTAATCGCCGCACGCGCAGCACGCAAGCCAGATCGCCTTCATCACTCGTCGCCTCCGCTCTTTTTGCCGCGCGCCGTGGCAGGAATCGTCAAGCTGACCGTTCCCTTGCCCGAGGCTCCCAGCAGTTCCTTGACGTCTTCGGGGTCAGCCGCCAGCGTCACCCATTCGATCTTGCCCTCGCGCGTGGCACCGGAATCCTCACTGGTATCGATCACGTACGCGCCGCACAGCCGATCGGTTACGCCGTCTTTTTGCACATACACATCCACGTAGCTGCCCACGCCCGTGGCGCCGCCGACCGAGTGCTCGGCATCGACCGCCACCGAAACGGCGACCTTGCCCTTAGGCACCTCGAGCTTGTGGCTCTCGGCCTTGGTGTAGACATTGCAGATCACGGCGTTTTTGGGAACACGCGAAGTCGTCACGTCGCCGCGCACCTGGCGCAGCTCGGTCGCCGCGTCACGCGGCAGCAGACTCGTCAGCCATTCCTGGGTTATGACATTGGTCTCATCGAGGGTCTCGCCCACATCGATATCGCGCGCCGCGACGCATACCTCGACGCGATCGCCACCGTACTTGGCCAAGGTCTCAGCCTGGACCCGTTCGGCTTGCGAGCGGATCGACGAGCCGTAAACCATGCAGAGCAGAGCAGCGAGCACGCCCGCGACCAGACTGATGGCGATGCGCTTGCTCTTGTTCACGGCCGCTCCTCTCATGGCAGTGCCGGGCGAATGCCCGTACCACCATTGTCTGGGCGGTCAGAGTGCAAAGCGGCGCAATCGCGATCTTGGTTTTCGATGTCAAACCAATCGCTGACCAAAAGCTGACCAGCCCGTCAAGCTCATGGCAAGGTTTTGGTCAGCACGTCAGCAAGCTGCATGTTTCGAGGCTTTTCCGCAGCAAAAAAGCCGTCTCCCGAACAGTTGGGAGACGGCTGTCATAGGAAAAATCAATTACAGATGGACATCGGGATCGAGCATTTGAGCGCTCACGCGCATGGATGACGCCAGGTTTTGGAACGTTTCCAGACGCAGGCTGTCAATCTGCCCGGCGTCCTCGGCCTCGCGAACGGCGCAACCCGGCTCATGGGTATGTGTGCAATCGCCAAACCGGCACGCGCGCGATGCCTCGACAATCTCGGGGAAGGCGCGCGCCAGACCCCGCTCGTGACCCACGAGCGGTAGGCTGCGCAGGCCCGGGGCATCGGCGATCACGCCGGCGTCGCCCGGCAGCGCCACCATCACGCGCGCGACGGTAGTGTGACGGCCCTGGTCGTCGCGTTCGCGCACACCGCCGGTCGCCAACGTATCGTGGCCCAGCAGTGCATTGAGCAGCGTCGACTTACCGGCACCCGACTCGCCCAGAATCATGGCGCAGCTCCCGGCGGGCACGCAGGCACGGACCTCGTCCAGGCCGCGGCCCTCGGCAGAGGACGTCACGATCACGCGCACGTCCGGACCCACCAGGCGGCGCACGCGGTCCAGATCGCGCTCGAGCTCCTCGGCATCGCAGCGGTCAGCTTTGGTAAGCACCACCACCGGCTCGGCATCGCAGTCGAGCGCCAACACCAGCGAGCGCGCCACGCGGTCGAGCAGCACCTCACCGGCACCGAGCGCCTGCACGATTAGCACGCTATCCACGTTGGAGCAGAGCACCTGGCGCTCTCCACGGGCACGGCCGCGCCAACGCTCAAAGCTCGTACGGCGCGGCAGCACGCACTCAATCACGCCCATATCGTGCCCGGGAGCGCGGCGCACCGCCACACGGTCGCCCACGGCAGGCAGCAGGACCTCGTCCTCGCCGCGCGACTTGGCAAACCCCACGGCATGCTCGGCGCGAAAGGTGTCGTCGGCAGTGGCCACCAGCGGAAACCCGCGATCCAGGCGAACAACGGCACCCAGCTGCATCTGCTCGGGCTCCTCGGCATGTGCGCAGAAATCATCAAAGGCAGTCTGCTGGGCTTCATCGACCGGCAGGTCATCAAACGCCGGAACGTCCTGCAGCGCATCGAGCCCCGGTACGCTCGCCAACAACTCCTCGGCAGACACGGGCGCTTCGGTCGCGAGTTTCCGACGACGGTCACGCTTAGCCCGCGCCCCCGTCGTCTTTTTCTTCGCCTTAGCCTTCGCCTTGCCCACAAGCGCCTCCCAGCACCACAAATCACAACTGAGCAGGTATTTTAAATCAAAAAGAGCTGGCCGGGCAAAGCCCGACCAGCTCACAAACTTTCCCTCAGCCCTTTTCATCCGCACGGGAGTAAAGCCAGCAAGGATACCGTAGGGCCCACCCCGGGAGTGTTTTCTTCTGAGCGATCCCGCAGCGCGAAGCGCGAGGACCAGCGAAGAAGAAAACACGCAGGGGCGGGCCCGGACAGGTTAACTTACTCCTTCTCGACCGCGCGCATGATCGCCTTGTAGATCTCCATCAGCGGGATGATCAGGAAGGCCAGGCCCAGCGCGGCAAGAACGCCCTTGAGCTCAAGCGTCACAGGGCCAAAGAACATCTCGGCAAGCGTCGGCTGCACGGTCACGATCACCGTCAGCACCAGTGCCAGCGCGGCAGAAGCCCACAGCCACTTGTTCTGCTTCTTCATGGTGAACAGCGACGCACGACGGCTGCGCATATTGAAGCAGTGGAAAATCTCGACCATGTTGAGCGTGATGAACGCCATCATCACGCCTTCCTCGTCGGCATTGCCGGCGATCATATCGACGATGTGGATGTAGCCCATGTCAAAGTACACGCCCACAAAGAAGCTCGCCAGCACCAGCACGGTGATGATCAGACCCTGGACCACGCAGTCCAGGCCCATGTGACCGGCAAAGACACCGTCCTTGGCGTTGCGCGGCTTGCGCTTCATGATGTCGCCCTCGGCGTCCTCCATGCCCAGCGCGAGCGCGGGGAAGCAGTCGGTGACCAGGTTCACCCACAGCAGCTGCACCGGCTGGAAGATGGTAAAGCCGATGAGCGTGGCGATAAACACCGAGAACACCTCGGCAAGGTTGGCCGAAAGCAGGAACTGGATGACCTTGCGGATGTTGTCGTAGATGCGACGGCCCTCTTCGCAGGCACCGATGATGGTGGCGAAGTTGTCGTCGGCAAGCACCATGTCGGCAACGTTCTTGGTGACGTCGGTGCCGGTGATGCCCATACCGACGCCGATGTCGGCGCGCTTGATGGACGGGGCGTCGTTGACGCCGTCGCCGGTCATGGCGACGATCTGGTCGCGCGACTTCCAGGCCTCGACGATGCGCGTCTTGTGCTCGGGCTGGACGCGGGCGTACACGCCGTAGTCCTCGATGTGCGCGTCGAGCTCCTCGTCGCTCATGCGGTCGAGGTCGGCACCGGTAATGGCATGGCTGCGATCGGTGACGATTCCCAGCTGCTTGGCAATGGCCACGGCGGTGTCGATATGGTCGCCCGTGATCATGACGGTGCGAATACCGGCGTCGTGGGCCTCGCGGATGGCGTCGGAGACCTCGGGGCGGACAGGGTCAATCATGCCGGACAGGCCGCAGAAGACCAGGTCGTGCTCGAGCGCAGCGGGGCTGCAGTCGCTCGGGACCTCGGTGTAGGTGCGGCTTGCCAGCGCCAGCACGCGCAGGGCCTCGTCGGCCATGGCCTTGTTGGCGGCCACGAGCTCGGCGCGACGCTCCTCGGTCAGCGGAACGACCCTGTCGCCGTCGTAGATATGGGTGCACAGGCCGATCACCACGTCGGGCGCGCCCTTGGTGTACTGCTCATACTCGCCGTCCAGGGTCTCGACGACCACGGACATCATCTTACGGCCCGAGTCGAACGGGGCCTCGCCCACGCGCGGGTGCTCGGCAGTCAGGCCAGTAAGACCAGCCTTGCCGGCATCGTTGACGAGCGCGCACTCAGTCGGCTCACCAACGGCCTCGCCCAGGTCCTCGTCCCACTGGGCATCGGAGCACAGCGCCATACCGGCCAGGAACTTCTCCTTAGGCGCAGCGAGCTCGTGCTTGACGACGGTCATCTTGTTTTGGGTAAGGGTACCGGTCTTGTCGGAGCAGATGGTCTGCGTGCAGCCAAGGGTCTCGACGGCAGAGAGCTTGCGGATAATCGCCTGGCGCTTGGCCATTTTGGTCACGCCGAGCGAAAGCACGATAGTCACGACGGCAACCAGACCCTCAGGGATGGCGGCGACGGCAAGCGAGACAGCGACCATAAAGGTATCGAGCAGCGCGGTCGGGTCGGTGAGAACGTTGCCCACGCCGTGGCGGATGATGTCGACGCCAAAGATAACGACGCAGATGACGATAACCATGATAGTGAGGATGCGGCTGAGCTCGGCAAGCTTCACCTGCAGCGGCGTGAGCTCTTCCTTGGCCTCGGCCAGGGCGCCGGCGATCTTACCCATCTCGGTGTTCATACCGGTACCGACTACGACGGCGCGGCCACGGCCGTACACCACGGTGGAGCCCATGTAGCACATGTTCTTGCGGTCGCCGAGCGGCACGTCGTCGGTGCCGGCGGCGAGCTCGATCACGTTGGCATGCTTCTCGACGGGCACGGACTCGCCGGTAAGGGCGGCCTCCTCGATCTTCATCGTGGCGCTCTCGAGCACGCGGCAGTCGGCCGGGACGGAGTCGCCCGCCTCGAGCATGATCACGTCACCGGGCACGAGCTCGGCGCTCGGCAGGTGCACGAGCTTGCCGTCGCGCAGCACCTTGGACTGCGCCGCGCTCATCTCCTGCAGGGCCTCGAGAGCCTCCTCGCTTTTAGCCTCCTGGACCACGCCCAGCACCGAGTTGACGATAACGACGAACATGATGATGGCGACATCGGCAAAGTCCGCCTCGCCCTTGACCATGCCCGTGAGCGCGCTGATGACGGCGGCAACGATCAGCATGATGACCATGGGGTCGGCCATCTGCTCAAAGAAGCGCTTCCACAGCGGCGTCTTCTCGGCTTCCTCGAGCTTGTTAGGGCCTGTCTTAGCGAGGCGCGACGACGCCTCGTCGTCGCTCAGGCCGAGGTTCTCATCGACACCTTGGTCGCTGAGCACCTCCGCCGCGGCGGACAGGTATTCCTTTTGCATATAGAGTCCCCTCCTGGGATTCGGGCCACTCAGCAGATTGATGCCCGATCATAATTCCCAGGAGAAGGGCAAGGGCTCATCAAGGCTGCCGTGCTGAGCGGCAGTTGATAGTGGAGCTATGGTACCCCAAAGCAACGCGTCTAGCCAAAACAATCCATTTGGAAATATGGTCCATAAGCAACGGTGCAGACCGTGTGATGCTCAATACTGATAAAACGTTTTTTCTTCGGCGCATCATCAAATTGAAATATCGCCCAGATAGCAGCGGTTAGAACGGTTGGTAAAGTTTTTGCATATACCGTTTTTCCGCAAAAAATGAACTTCTAATTCGGCATACGGTCGATTTTTTGGGGTATTCGGACGCCATTTCGTTATAATCAACTCGGTTTTATTTCTTATGGTTTATCTATCAGCGCAAGACGATGTCAGATGGAGGTCTGAATGTACAAGCGCACCAAGATTGTATGCACCATGGGTCCCGCCTGCGATAGCGACGAGACCATCCGCGAGATGATCAAGGCGGGCATGAACGTCGCCCGTTTTAACTTCTCGCACGGCTCCTACGACGAGCACCACGGTCGCATCGAGCGCGTCCGTCGTATTTCCAAGGAGCTCGGTATGCCCGTCGGCATCCTGCTCGACACCAAGGGCCCCGAGGTCCGCACCGGCCTTCTGGTCGACGGCAAGAAGGTTGCCGTCAAGACCGGCGACAAGATCGTCGTCACCGCTCAGCCCACGACCGAGGATTTCCACGGCACCTCTGAGCACATCTCCCTCGACTACCTGGCTCTGCCCTCCGAGGTCGAGAAGGGCTCCCTCATCCTGATCGATGACGGCCTGGTTGCCCTCGAGGTCGAGTCCGTCGACGGCCAGGACATGACCTGCGTCGTTAAGAACGACGGCCTGATCGGCGAGCGCAAGGGCGTCAACATGCCCAACGTCAACATCTCGCTGCCCGCCATCACCGAGCGCGATCGTCAGGACATCCTCTTTGGCCTGACCGAGAACATCGACTACATCGCCGCTTCCTTCATCCGCGACGGCGAGTCCGTCCGCGGCATCCGCGAGCTTTGCCGCGAGAACGGCGGCGAGCACGTGACGATCTTCCCGAAGATCGAGTGCGCCCTGGGCGTCGAGAACTTCGACGAGATCCTCGAGGCTTCCGACGGCATCATGGTCGCCCGTGGCGACCTGGGCATCGAGATCAAGCCCGAGCTCGTTCCGCACATCCAGAAGGAGATCATCGCCAAGTGCAACGCGGCCTACAAGCCCGTTATCACCGCTACGCAGATGCTCGACTCCATGCAGCAGAACCCGCGCCCGACGCGCGCCGAGGTTGCCGACGTTGCTAACGCCATTTACGACGGCACCGACGCCGTCATGCTGTCCGGCGAGTCCGCTGCCGGTAAGTACCCGGTTGAAGCCGTCAAGATGCAGGCCAGCATTGCTCTCGAGACCGAGAAGTACCTCCCGGCTCACGCTCCGCTCGAGGTTCCGGCCGATGCTCACGGCACCCGCGTCGTCAACAACGTTGTGGGTATGTCCGCTGTGAACATGGCTACCACCGTTGGCGCCAAGTGCATCACCGTGCCGACGACCACCGGTCGTACCGCTCGCCTGATCTCGCACTTCCGTCCCAACATGCCGATCTGCGCGTTCTCCCGCCACGAGTGGGCCGTCCAGCAGATGATTATGTACTGGGGCGTTATCCCGCACCAGGCCGAGATTACCCAGGGCACCGTCAACGGCACGATCGTCAAGGCGATCGAGACCGCTAAGGAGCTCGGCTACGTCGAGGCCGGCGATCTGACCGTCGCCACCGCCGGCGATCCCCGCATGAGCGTCCAGCTCGAGGACAAGGTCTCCTCGACCAACGTCGCTTACGTCGCTCAGGTGCGCTAAATCGCACTTGCAAACAGGTTTGCATTGCAAAGGGCCCGGAAGGCAAAGCCTTCCGGGCCCTTTTTCTATGCCAATGCCGGCACACGGCAAAACACACACTCATTTCTTTACCAAAAGCGCGAAATCCACCCTTCGAGGCCCAATAAATATAGTCCCAAGCGATAAAAGTGTTCGCCCGGTGGCAAACCCGCACCTTGACCGACGCTGCTAAATCGTTTTAGCAAGAGTCAGATCGACCTGGTTTTCGGAAGTGCGGGGAAAAATTGCTTACCCCCGAGCACAAGCCCTTTTATTTCAACAAAACCCCTGATAAAGTTGGCTCAAATACCGCTTGCGCTTTGCCTGTTTGTCTTTTTCCCCGCACTTCCGAGACCGATAGCCTTTCTAGCCCAAACAACGCTCGAACGATCGGATTGCCATGTCATTTCTCGCTTGCGGACCCACAGCTTTTCAGTACTATCGCATCCCGCCCCAGATACTAGGACTCTATCCGGCAATCCTGCCGCCCGACCATGACCATCGCTTGGTGCATTACTCAAAACAACCAGTATTTAAAGACTTGCTCGGCACACCAGTTTGGAGATTCGTGGGCGAAAGAAAACAGCGCGCGAACGGAAAGCTATTTCATAGCCGTCTGCTAACCCAAGAGCCGCCTCCTGGGTCGTTTAGGCAGACTGAGCATGGGTTTAATGTCACGTCCCCGGAGTTCACACTGCTCAACCTTGCTACGCAGGTCTCGCGCAACCAGTTACTCATGGCTTGCTACGAGATGTGCGGCTCCTTTGCAGTGTTCACGCCTTGTAAACGGGCGCAGCAGCAGCTCGATGAAGCAATTTCGCTTAAGCTCATTCCGCCCGACTGTGGTTGGAAACGCGTTGTCGACACCAAGGGCAATGACACCAACCTGTGGAAGCGCCCACCGCTCCTCAGCGCAGCGGATATCGCCGCGTTCGCCAAGCAGGCCGCAGGCCTGCGCGGCGTTAAACAACTGCGCTGGGCAGCCGAGCACATGACGGGGCAGACCGCCTCACCCTTCGAAGTACAGACCTCCATGCTTGTCTCGCTCCCCCGCGACGAGGGCGGCATGGGCATCAACATCGCAAACAACGTGCGCATCCCACTCAGCGACGCCGCACGCTCACTGTATGACAAAACCTGCTGCTACGCCGATATCCTCATAGAGAGCAACATCGACAGCATGGGCGTCATTTTGGAATGCCAAGGCCGCTCCGCCCATGACAGCGAAGCCGCAAGTCTCTCCGATGCCGAGCGCACCACCGCCCTCACAAGCATGGGCTATGACGTTATCCAGATAACCTATGAGCAAATCAAGGACACGAAGAGCTTTAACAACATCGCCGAGCTCATTCATAAAAAGGCGGGGCTCCCCTACATCCCAAAGACCGATCAGGAACGCACCGCCGCAGAAACCCTGCGACGGGAGCTGTTGGTCAATTGGGATGAACTGTTCTCCGTAAAGCCGGCCGGCTAGCAGCTAGCGATCAGGGGGACTGCCGGAACGTCAGAAGCAGCAACGCGAGCCGCAAAGCCTGCCTCGGTCAGCTCGATGACCTCGGTAAACGTTGAGTCGAAGAACTCCTCAGTTAGCAGGCGATACGGCGGATGATCGGGCTCGCCGGGGTTTTCGCGTACAATCTCGTGCATAACGCCGATGGTCTTGAGCACATATTCTTTATGGATGGGATACTGCCCAAAACGCGTCGCGGCGGTATACAGGCGATCGGTCGCACGCGGGATGGAAACAATGCCGAGCGTCTTGCCAAACCAGTCAAAGTCGCCTTGCTTTTTAATGCGGAACTCCTCACATGGCTTGCCGCCGTGCGCCTCCAGGTACTGATTCACGCGCGTATTCCATACGGTATCGGCCACCAGATGCGACCAGACGCCCAGTGTTAAATCGAGCAGCGACTGCGCCACATCTTCGGACGCAAGCGAGAACTCACAGGTGCCGGGACCGGCAACCGGCTCGGCATCCTTGTAACGCTGGGGATAGTGCACGCGGTTCAGTCGCTCGCGTTCCTCGATAATCGAGGTCGCTGCGGCCGGCGCACCGGTGGGCGAACTATTAAGCAACGGTGCCACATAGGTATCCCAGAACTCATGCTCACGAGGCTTAGGGATGGGCTCAGGCTTGGCAAAGTGCGTAATGCGGTACGGGATGGGATCGGCGATGCCAGGGACCATATAGCCCACGAAGATATCCGGAACCACGCAGCCAAACAAAAAGGCATTGCGGTCGCGCACGCTATTGGCAAGCGCACCGGTGCGCTCCAGCAAACGCTCCGTCTGAGCGATATGAATGTTCCAGCTTGGCATAGCCACCCCCATAAAAACCTGGATAACTATACCATCACGGCAAAGCCGCGCGGGCGGCTACGCACGCTCTACGCAGCAACTAGTCCGTAGCACCGCTTTCGGTTCCATACGACGGCGAAGGTGCCTCGACCACATGGTGGTATCGATCGATATAGATGGCGCGGGCACCCAGGCGTCGCACCAAATCCTGATGATGTGTACTCATCAAGACCGTCTTACCGGCAGCAACATAGGCCAGCAGGAAGTTGACCACGATGTCGCAAGAGTCCTCGTCAAGTCCATTGGTAGGCTCGTCGAGCACCAGGATATCGGGGTTCATCGACACGACGGCAGCCAGCGCAACACGCTTCTTTTGCCCGCCCGAAAGCTGATAAGGCGAGGCATCGACCAGATCGGTAACCTGGAACAGTTCCATGGCATCGCGCACGCGGCGCTCGAGCTCGTCTGCCGGCAGCCCCATCTGCGCGGGACCAAAAGCAACTTCCTCGCCCACCGTAGCGCAAAAGAGCTGGGCATCGGCATTCTGGAACACAAAGCCCACGCGCTGATGAAAACGCTGAGCAGCCGCGGAATCCTTTAGAAACGCCGCATCGATCACATGCCCGTCGAACAGGTATGCCCCTGCGTCCGCGAGCTCAAGGCCGTTGATAAGGCGCATGATCGTCGTCTTGCCGCAGCCGTTGGGACCGAGCAGGGCAACGAGTTCACCACGATCGACCTGCAGCGACACACCATCGACAACCGTATGCCCCGCATAGGAGAACACCACGTCGCGCAGCTCGATGAGCGGCATGGCCTCGGCGCGCGCGCCGTTCGTGCCCGCCGCACTATTCATATCGATCGTCAAAACGTCGCCCTTCCCTATTTGCATCCCCAGTCGAAACCAGCAGCGTCTACAGCACGGCGCACAACACTGCCAGCAGCGCCACGCCGGCCGCATAGACCGCATCGCGCCAGCCAAACCCGACACGCGCGGGCGCCGGATACGCACCGGCAAAGCCGCGGCAAAGCATAGCCTCGTCCATCGCGCGGCTGCATTCCATCGCCTTGATAAACGTCATGCCCATGATACCCGCCAGCGAGTCGGTGCGCGAAAAACCCGCAGGCGCACGACCCACGCTGCGCAGCATGACCGATTCGCACAGATTGTGCGCCGTGCGACCCAGCACCTCGATGTGCTTGAGCGCCATATCAAACGTAAAGATAACTTCGTCGGGTAGATGCAGCATCTTGAGCGACGCCGACATGCGGCTCCACGTGAGGGTCCACGAAACGCCCAGCACTAGCGACACATTAATGAAGGTCTTGAGCGCAATCTTGAGCATGGCGCCCGCGGCAGAAGCGTCCAGCAGCAAGGCGGGCAGCGCCAGAACCACCGCGAGCCCCGCAGCGCCAAGCGCCGGCACAAAGGTTGCCCGCAGTCCGCGTACGGGGCGCACGGCAACGAGCACCAGTGCGATAGCCGCCATCAGCATGAGGTACAGCGGGCTCTGCGTCAGACACACGCACAGGACGCAAACGAACATCCCCACCAGGCGCACCGGAGCCGAAACGCAAGAAAGGGCGCGGTCGACCATCGACCCGCCCTCGTGCGCGCCTCCACCCAGGCGAACCCGCTCAAGCAGGCTCGCCAGGTGCAGGACATTCTTTTGCATCACTCGATGCCGAACCCCCGCGGGCTCGTATCGCTCCTCGGCCGCAAGCCAGCTAGGCAGCTTGGCTATTGCCATGAGCACCGCTTTCCTTGACCGTCAGCGAAATCAGACGGAATGCGATGGTGAGCACCGCCACGCCAATCACGCCCGAAAGAATATACATCGCGGCCTGGCCGGCAAAGCCAAGACCCTGCTCCTCGGAATAGGCCTGCAGATAATCGCCCGTGGGCAGAGCGTCGGCAAAGGTCGGGGTATCGAGGCCGACCGAAGTCTGCAGACTGTTGTCACCAGCCTCCTGAACGGCGGTCGCGGCGCCCTCGGCGTCCCACTCACCCCAGGCGTCACCCGTGGCCAGCAGGCCCAGCGGCGTGGCCACGACAAGCACGGCAACCAGGATGAGTGTGGGGACCAGCGAGGTCTTCTTGGCAGCAGCGCCCTCGGCAGCAAGCTGGCCATCGACGGCCTCGGGCCCGACGATAACGCTCGGCGCCGTCTTCTTAATGAAACCGTAAATCGCAGCCGTCGCCACGCCCTCGACCACGCCGGCAACCAGCATATGCGGGATCATCATGGCAGGAATGGCAATAGACAACGGGAAGGGGCAGTACAGCGGCGCGCCCGAAGCGTTGGTAAAGAGCATCGGCTGAATACCAAACTCGATTGCCGCGCACAGGGCCGCCAGGCACAGGCCGACCCAGCCGCTTACGATGGCCGAAACCGAGGTGCCCCAGCTCTTGTCGTGCAGACGGCTGTTGAGCGCACGGAACACGATAGCAGCGGCAAACGGCAGCACGAAGGCCATGTTAAAGCAGTTGGCGCCAAAGGACAGGATGCCGCCGTCGCCAAACAGTAGTGCCTGTAGCGCCAGCGCGACCGAGACAGCAATGGCCGCGGCCTCCGGGCCCAGCAGCAGCGCGATGAGCGCGCCGCCGACGGCGTGACCCGTGGTGCCGCCGGGCAGCGGCACGTTGAACATCATGAGCAAGAAGGAAAATGCGGCGCAGATGCCCAGGAAAGCCATGTGCTCGCGATCGAGCGTGGCACGCACCTTTTTGATGCAGTGGACCCAAACGGGCACCATTGCCACTGCCATGACGGCATCCGTCTGCGGGGACAGATAATTATCTGGAATGTGCATGGGCGCCTCCCGGTTATCGGCGCACAGAATTGCAACGCCGCTTAAATCACCTTGTCAGTGTTACGCATTGTAAGATTCGTAACACGCCGCGGGCTATCATAGCAAAACGGCGCACTGCCGACAAAGCAGCACGCCGTTATGTAATGCGCGTGTCATATATGAAGGCTCAACGGTGCCTTATATCGAGCATAGCGGTCACGTAAGACTCGGCGGCAACCACCGCTGACCCATACCCCAGCGCAAGCCCTATCCGCGGACCTCGCCGTTTACGCCCTTGCATACCTTGGTGACGATCTTCTGGTGCGCCTTCTCGACCTCTTCGCTGGTGAGCGTGTGGTCGTCGGAGCGATACGTAAGCGCAAAGGCCATGGACTTCTTGCCCGCTCCGATGCGGATGGGATCGCGGTAGACGTCGAACAGGCGCACGCCCTCGAGCAGCTTGCCGCCGGCGCTGGTAATGCGGCGCTCAAGATCCTCGCAGGTCACAGCATTGTCGACCACGATAGCAAGGTCGTGCTCAACAGCCGGGTACTGCGAGAACTCGCGGTAGTTCTCCTGATTGCGGGCGCCCTTGATCAGCTTGTCCAGATCGAGCTCAAAGGCAACGACGACCTCATCGATGCCCATCGCCTCGCGCGCCTCGGGGTGAATCTCGCCGACCCAGCCCAGTACGGTGCCGCCGGACAGAACCTCGGCCGCACGACCCGGCTGCAAGAAAGCGTAGCCCTCGCCCTCGACGGGACGGAAGCGAACCTTCTCGATGCGCAGCTGGGCGAGCAGCTCCTCGACAATGCCCTTGCCAAAGAAGAAACGCAGCTTGCGGTACTTCATGTTCCAGGACTGCTCGCTCCACTGGCCCGAGAGCACGCCCGCCACGGACTTGGTCTCCTTGGGCAGGCTGGCGTTCTCGCGACCGTGGAACAGGCTGCCGACCTCGTACAGGTGCACGTTGGGCGTGCCGTGGGCCTCGTTATAGGCCACGGACTGCAGCAGGCCCGGCAACAGCGAACGACGCATCTCGGTCTGCTCGGCTACCAGCGGGTTCATGAGCACCACGGGGCAACCGCGACCCTCGGTGGACATACCGATCTTCTCCAGGTCGCCCGGGGCGGCAAAGCCGAAAGTCGTGGTCTCGTTGAGGCCGCAGGCGCGCAGGATCTCGCCGACCTTGCGGGTGAGCTTCTGCTCGCGGGTCAGGCCGCCGATGTGGTTCTTGGCAGCCGGGATGGTCGCCGTCACACGGCCCATGCCCCACAGGCGCAGGACCTCCTCGATCAGGTCGATCTCGCGCGGCAGGTCGGGACGGAAGCTCGGCGGGGTGACCATGAAGTCATCGCCGTCGCGCTCGACGGTGCAGCCCAGGCGGGTGAGCGAACGCTCGATAAACTCGGGCTCGATGTCGGCACCGCAGATGGCATGCACGCGGGCCAGGCGCAGCTTGATGCTGTCGATAGTCTTGGGCGCAGGGAAAACGTCGACATAGCCGGGAGCAACCTCGCCGCCGGCGATCTCCTCGATGAGCGCGCAGGCAACGTTGGCGACGTCCACGCAGCCGGTCTCGTCAACCTGGCGCTCAAAGCGAATGGAGGCGTCGGAGATCAGGGACAGGTCGCGGCTGGTGTGCGAGGTGCGACCGGCGTTGAAGCAGGCACTCTCGACCATCACATCGACGGTGTCGTCCTCGATCTCGGAATCCATGCCGCCCATAACGCCGGCCAGCGCCACGGGGCGCTCGCCGTCGGTGATGAGACCCATGCCGGCGTCGAGCGTGCGCTCCTCGCCGTCGAGCGTCGTGAACTTCTCATCCTGCTGGGCGGCGCGGACCACCACACGACGGCGGCCATCGCGCTCGGCAAAGGTGTCCAGGTCAAAGGCGTGCAGCGGCTGACCGGTGAGCATCATCACGTAGTTGGTGATATCGACAATGTTGTTGTGCGGGCGCACGCCCAGGGCGTTGAGGCGCTTGACCATCCAGTCGGGCGAGGGGCCGACCTTCACGTTGCGCACGATGCGGGCGACGTAGCGGTCGCACAGGCCCTCGTCGGCAATCTCGACCGAAAGCTCGTCGTCGGTCGCGCGGCCGGTCTCGGCCTTGATGGCAGGCAGCTCAACGTGGAAATCGCGGTCGAAGATGGCGCCGGTCTCGCGGGCCATGCCGATCATGGACAGGCAATCGGGACGGTTGGGCGTGATCTCGCAGTCAAGCACGGTATCGCTCGAGCCCACGTACTCGGCAAACGGCATGCCGCAGGGCGTATCCTCGGGCAGGATCATGATGCCGGAGTGGTCGCCGCCCAGGCCGAGCTCGCGCGCGGAGCAGTTCATGCCCATGGACACGACGCCGCGAAGCTTGCTCTTCTTGATCTTGACGTCGCCGGGCAGGACAGCGCCAATCATGGCCGTGACGATGTGGTCGCCGGCCTCGAAGTTCTGCGCGCCGCAGACGATCTGCAGCGGAGCGGGGTTGCCGTCGGCGTCGAGGTTCTTGTCGCCCACGTCGACCGAGCACACATACATATGGTCGCTATCGGGGTGCGGGGTCTTGGTGAGCACCTTGGCGGTCACCACGTGGTCGAAGGACTCGCCCACGGTGTCGATCGCCTCGACCTCGGTGCCGGTACGGATATATTCGTCCGAAAGGGTCTTGGGATCCTCCGGAATATCGATCATGGTCTTGAGCCAGTCGTAAGAAACACGCATCTAGCTCTCCTTTCATACTGAAAGCCTGCGAAGAGATGCAGGTGGAAACTTCAACTTTGTGAACATTCCTTACAAAGCGAGGGTTGTCCAAGTGCGGCAGATCGGCCCGAAAGAGGAGCGCCGCGTACTTTGGTACGCAAGCGACGAATGAGCGCCGAGGTGCCGTGCTTGGGCAAGCCGCAGCCTAAAATTGGTTCAGGAAGCGCATATCGCCTGTCATGAGCGTGCGCAGGTCGGGCAGGTCGTAGCGCAGGGCCGCGACGCGCTCGGCGCCAATACCAAAGGCGAAGCCGGTGTACTTCTCGGGGTCGATGCCGCAGTTAATCAGGACGTTGGGGTCGACCATGCCGCAGCCCAGAATCTCGATCCAGCCGCTGTGCTTGCAGAAGTTGCAGCCCTTGCCGCCGCACACGTGGCAGCTCACGTCTACCTCGCAGCTCGGCTCGGTGAAGGGGAAGAAGTGCGGGCGGTAACGCGTCTTGCGGTCCTCGCCAAACATGCACTTAACAAAGTAGTCGAGCGTGCCCTTAAGATCGCCAAAGGTGATGCCCTCGTCGACGACCAGGCCCTCGATCTGGTTGAACTGCGGCAGGTGGCAGGCGTCGGCCGTGTCGGGACGGTAGACGGTGCCCGGGCAGATCATGTAGATGGGCGGCTTCTGCGACTCCATGGTGTGGATCTGCACGCCCGAGGTCTGGGTGCGCAGCAGCACGTCGGACTCGCCGTGGGCGTGAGCCTCGGGGTGCGCGACGCTGCCGGGGTTGTTGTCGACCACATAGAAGGTATCGCGGGCCGAGCGGCTCGGGTGATCCATGGGGGCGTTGAGCGCGGTGAAGTTGTAATAGGAGGTGTCGACCATGGGGCCAGACTCGACGGTGTAGCCGATGCCGCAGAAGATGTCCTCGGCCTCCTCGATGATCTGCTTGATCAGGTGCTGGTGGCCGATCTGCGGACGGATACCCGGTAGCGTGATGTCGACGGCCTCGTGCTCGAGTGCGTGCTTGAGGGCGGCGGCCTTCATCTCGGTGGTGCGCTCGTCGAGCATGCCCTCGATCAGCTGGCGCATCTCGTTGGCGCGCTTGCCCATCACGGGACGATCCTCGGGGGCGAGCTTGCCCATCATGCGCATCAGGCCGGTGATGCGGCCCTTGCGGCCGAGCAGCTCAACGCGCGCGGCCTCGAGCTTTGCGGCATCGTCGGCGCCTGCGACGAGCTCCTTGGCCTCTTCCTCGAGTTTGACCAGATCATCAATCAGACTCATGTCTTCCCTTTCGTCTCTCGCGCTCCCCGCTTGCCGAGGCGGCTGCCGCCGTCTGACGTTGCGAAAACGCGGCCCGGTTCGGTAACAAAAAACCGTCCTCGGGCATGTGCATTGCCCAAGGACGGTTGAATTCCGCGGTACCACCTTGTTTGACCCGGCGGATGTCTGGCCCGCCGCGCCCACTCTTTGCCCCTTGTCGCGAGGCTCACGGCTTCCCTACTGGGGACATCGCCGCCGCCGGCCGCGTGCCCGTTGAGGTCGCTGCTCGGGAGTGAACGCTTGGCCCTTGCCACCGCAGGAAGGCTTACAGCCCATGACCTTCCCTCTCTTGCCGGCGACGCGGCGGGCAAAACCCTCTCCGTCAACGCATTGGGCTACAGGATACCACATTGTTTGGGCATATCGCCGCGTTCCGTTTTGTTCGTGCTGGGTACAAGGCAGGTAGCTGTGTAAACTGGCCGTGCGCCCATCCGTGGCGCTCGGTTCGCGAGATCAAGGATATGGTATGGGAAAGAAGCACGATAAGAAGGCCGAGCCCGCAGCGGGCAAGACGCCCAAAAGCATGAAGGTCGATAAGGCCGTCAAAAAATTCCGCAAGCTCGAGGGCAAGCTGTGGACCCGCGAGTACCTGCTCAAGATTGCCGAGTTTGACGGCGCGACCATTGCCCCCGCCAACGGCGCCGCAGCGCGCGCCGACGCCATGGGCACCCTTGCCGGCGAGCATCATAAGCTCCTGACCAGCGAAAAGTCTGTCGAACTTGTGCGCTCGCTGGCACGCGAAACCGTCGCCAGCGGCAAGATCGACGACCCGCAGCTGCTCGACGAGATCCGCGTACTCGGCCGCGACCAGCGCGAAGCGAGCGTCATTCCCACCGAGGAGGCCGAGGCCTGGACCAGGCTCACCTGCGAGGCCGACGCCGTGTGGCACAAGGCCAAGACGGCCAATGACTGGGCGAGCTTTGAGCCCTATGTGGATAGAATCGTCGCCCAACTTAAGCATCAGGCCGAGCTCATGGACCCCAAGCGCGACCCATACGATGTTTGGCTCGACCAGTACGAGCGCGGCCTTTCCGCCAAGAGCTTCGATGCGTTTTGCGATGAGGTCAAGGCGACGGTCGTGCCGCTCGTGCACGCCATCGGCGAGCGCGGCCAGCAGCCCGCTGCCGACTTTTTGCACGCCCGCGTGCCCGAGGCCGCACAGCGCGCCATGAGCTTCGACCTTATGAAGCTCGTCGGCCTGGACCTGGACGACACCACGCTTGCCTTTACCGAGCACCCGTTTAGCGAGGGCTTTGCCGTGGGCGACGCGCGCATCGCGACGCACATCTACGAGGACGACTGCATCTCCAACGTCTACAGCATCATCCACGAGGCGGGACACGCCATGTACGAGCTGGGCGTCAATCCTGCCTATGCGCGCACCCGCCTGGAGGGCGGCACTTCCATGGGCATCCACGAGAGCCAGAGCCGCTTTTTCGAGAACACCGTGGGTCGCAGCCGCGCCTTTATGGGCCCGCTGCTCGAGGTGCTGCGCCGTCACGCGCCCGAGGTCTATGGCAGTGTGGACGAGGATACGCTCTACCATGCCGTGAACATCGCACGGCCGTCGCTGATCCGCACCGAGGCGGACGAGCTCACTTATCCGCTGCACGTTATGGTGCGCTACGAGATCGAGCGCATGCTGTTTGCCGGCGAGGCCACGGCCAAGGACATCCCCGCGCTTTGGAATCGCTTTATGGATGAGTACCTGGGCATTCCCGTTCCCGACGACACGCACGGCTGCCTGCAGGATACGCACTGGAGCGGTGGCTCGTTTGGCTACTTCCCCACGTATGCGCTGGGTAGCGCCTACGACGCTATGTTTGTGCCGGCCATGTGCCGCGACGGCGTCGACCTTACCGGTGCCTGTGCGAGCGGCGATTTGGCGCCCGTCCGTGCCTGGCTGGGCGAGCACATTTGGCAGTGGGGCCGTGCCAAGGACGCACCGGAGCTCATCAAGGGCGCGTGCGGCATGGACTTTGACGCCCGCTACTACTGCAGCTACCTGCAGGACAAGTTCACCACGCTGTACGAGCTGTAAGGCATAACCGACACGCCAACGCAAAGGGGGCGCCGCGGAACCAATCCGCAGCGCCCCCTTTCCACCTAGTTGTTTAAGAACGTCCCCAATGACTACCTTACAGAGCTTCCAGCGCGGCGGCGATGCGCTTCATGGCGGCATCGGCGGATGCTTGGTCGGGCGCCTCGGCCAGCACGCGGATAACCGACTCGGTTCCACTCTTGCGCACGAGCACGCGGCCCTCGCCTGCCAGCGCAGCCTCGGCCTCGGCGATGGCGTTCTGCACGCCCATGTTCTCGAGCGCGGCGTCCTTGTCCGCCACGTGCACGGCCACCTGCGCCTGTGGCAGCAGCTTGCACGGAGCCGTGAGCTGCGAGAGCGTCTCGCGCTCGGCACGAATCACTTCCATCACGCGCAGCGAGGTCATAATGCCGTCGCCCGTGCGCTCGATATCGCCAAAGATCGTATGGCCCGTCTGCTCGCCACCCAGGCTGTAGCCGCCCTCGCGCATCTTGGCATACACGTGACGGTCGCCCACGCCGCTGGTCACGGCGCTCAGTCCGGCAAGCTCCAACGACTTGATCAGGCCAAAGTTGCTGGCGATCGTCGGTACCACGGTACCGCCCGAGAGACGCCCGTGCTTGTTCAGGTACACGCCGCACACGTACAAGATCTGGTCGCCGTCGACCACGCGGCCGCGCTCGTCCACGGCCAGGCAGCGGTCGGCATCGCCGTCGTAGGCAAAGCCCACATCCAGGCCCTGCTCCACCACGTGGCGCTGCAGGCGCTCAATATGCGTAGAGCCGCAGTCGACATTGATGTTAAAGCCGTCGGGCGCGGCATTGATCACGCGCACATCGGCGCCCAGTGCGTCGAACACCGGCTTGGCCACCGAGGATGCCGAGCCGTTGGCGCAATCGATGCCGATCTTGACGCCCTGCAGCGAAAAGTTCGCGCTGGCGATGAGCGAAGCAATGTAGCGGTTGCGACCCTGCATGTAGTCCACCGTGGCGCCGATGTGGTTGCCCGTTGCCAGCGGCACCTCGCTCTTGCCATCGATGTAGTCCTCAATGAGCTCCAGCACGTCCTCGTCCATCTTAAAGCCGTCGCTGTTGACGAGCTTAATGCCGTTATCGCAAAACGGGTTGTGGCTCGCGCTGATCATGATGCCGCAATCGAAGCAGCCTTCCACAGTCTGATGCGCTACGCCCGGCGTGGGGATCACGTGCAGCATATAGGCGTCCGCACCGCTCGCGACCAGGCCGCTCACCAGCGCCGCCTCGAACATATAACTCGAGCGACGCGTGTCCTTGCCCACGATCACGCGTGCCTTGCGCTCGCGGTTGGCGCCGTAATACCAGCCCACAAAACGGCCAATCTTATAAGCGTGCTCTACCGTCAGCCCAACGTTGGCCTCACCACGAAAGCCGTCGGTGCCAAAGTACTTCATGCGCTCTCCTTACAAAATAGGGGCGAACAGATTGCCTGTCCGCCCCAAAATGGTACTCGATTATCTGCGCTACCAGAAAAACCCTACGCCGACGCGCTGTCGCGAGCCGCCTGGCATGTAGGAGTCTGACGCAGCGTAAGCGGCTTGTCCCCCGCCTCGGCCGACGTGGTCAGCGTATACGTGATCGTCGTCGTCTCGCCAGCATGCAGGTCAACGGTGCCCGAATAGAAGGGGATTCCATGCCACGTAGCGGCGCCAAGACCAAACTGGGTGCCCTCGACGGTCAGATCAGTAATGTTGCCGCCCGTCGGGGCAAACAACGAGACATTCAGACGCTCGTCGTCACGCGCAGCATCGGGTGCGCTCGCCGCAACGTAGTCGGGCAGCTTGCCAGCCTCCTCCTGCGTCATGATGTTCGTCAGGGTAACGGTGATGCGATAGGAGCACGTGCCGCCACCGTTCTTCACGCCCTGACCAATCTGCGTATCGGCGTTCAGGTACCAGTCGAGCTTGGAGAAGCTCAGGTTGTTAAAGTAAACGCCGGCAACAGGATCGGCGCTCGGGTCATCCGGATCGGGCAGCGAAGCGTCAATGCCCGTCTCTTTGATGGCATTCTGCTCATCATCGTTTCTCATCCACGCGATCAGGCGGCCCTCTTCGGCACCGCGCTCAACGGCGCTGACAAGCTTCGTAACATCGACATCGCCGATACCGCCAAGGATCTTGTCGAAGGCAGCGCTGGCGACGGATGCAAAGATGCCGTCCGACTCCTCGACCGGATAGTTCCAGTACACATCGTGCATGAGGACCTTTGCGGCGTTGGTGCCGTCGACAACCGTTCCGTCGGGCAGCGAGACATTACCGACCAGGCCCAGCAGATACTGCAGGAACACCGGGTCGATACCGATGACGCCATCAACGTCCTGTCCATACTGGGACTTCCACAGCGCGGCGACACGCTGCGAGTTGCGGGGCCAATCAGGCGAATAGGTATTGCCCGAGTTGTACAGGTTACTGTGGTTGCCGAACAGCGCCTCATCCTCTTCGTCGACGCTCTCGACTGCCTCATCCTCGCTGAGTCCAATGCGGGGAACAAACTCGCCAATCGACATCTGGCCGTCAGTGACCGAAATCAGGCCCTGCGAACCGCCAAAGCCGCCGCAAGCACGAATCTCGACGTTGTTCATGGCGTACATAAGGTAGTTGCGCGTCTGGCCGTTGGCGCCGAGCATCTGGGGAAGGACGGGGGCGACCTTCTCCGCCGCGTCAACCGCGCCGTTGAGGGTGGCAAAGCCGTCCTTGGCCTTATCGACCAGCTCGGTCACCTGGGAAATATGAGTATCGCCAATGCCCTGGACCTTCTCGTTGGCGCTCTTGAACACCTTCGAGCTGCTGGAAAGCGAATCGGCGACCGCCTGCAGCGCGGACACGTTAATCATGCCGTCCTGGAACAGCTTGCCGGGCGTAGCCTGCGAAAGGTTATCGGCCATGGGAACCAGCGCATTGCTCGAGACATCGGACAGGGCGTCAATCATGGTGCGGGCCGCATTGATATCGCTGCCATACACCGGGATAAACGAAGCCGCCGCCCACAGCGGGCTCGAGGTCTCCGCCTTCATGCTGTTACAGAGCTCATCGATCTTCTTCGCGTCGTCAGGCAGCGTCGAAAAATCGCCCGACGTGACCTTGTCCTTAAGGCCACCGACGATCTCGACAGCCTCCTTCGCTTCGCTCTTTACGGTCTTTGCCGAGTTAAGCAGCATAAAGCCGCTTGCGCCAAGCGCAACGAGAAGCACCGCGACTACAACGGCAATAATGGCGCCGGTGTGACGCCTCTTGCCCTCGCCCTTGCGATGGCGATGACGGACCAGACCGTCAGAGGTCGAACTCGACGAAGCGTCGCTACCGTAGTTCAAGCCAAAATCGTAATAATCTTCCTTGGATCCCGAGCCCGCAAACTCGGCACCGCTATCATCCAGGCGGGCGAACGTGCCAGTCTCGGAGGCGCCGGTGTAGATCGTGCCAAGGTTACCCGTAAGCCCCGCGCCACCGGCAGAGGGAGTATTGTTGGCGGCCTTGCCGGCATTAACGTTGCCGGCGGCATTCGCGGCGTTGACAACACCTGCGTTGTTCGCAGGTACCGAAGGAGCCCCGCTCGGCTGCGACGTGGAGGTTGCACCGTCCGCAAAGACATTCCCTCTTGCACGGCCGGTCTTTTTTGCCTTTTGAGACTGCTCGTACAAAGCGGTAAACATCGCCGTCTCGCCCGGGGACACGCGCTTACCGGAACCGCCCTGTCCAGCGCCGCCCGGCGTGCCGGCCTTACCAGCCCCGTTCGGACGCGGCGGAACTGCAGGGCGGCCGCTATCGCTGCCCTTAAAGTGATTACCAGCCATAAAGAAATCCTCGCAATTGAGTCGCAATGAAAAAGTCCATAACGTTACTAGTTTATGGCATTTTGAGCATCGACAGCTAAACTCCAGACACGGACATCAATTGGCGAAAATGCGGCACAACACCTTTTCCGTCTTGGCGGTGGCGCCAGCTACACCGTGAGGAACATCATCACGATGATCATGGCAAAGCCGATAAGATCGGTCGGCAAAAACACCGTGCCCAGCATAACGGCGCTGGTGATGGTTGCCGAGACCGGCTCCACAGTTCCGATGAGACTCGCACGTACGGAGCCAATATCCTTGACGCCCTCCATATAGAGCATATACGCCAGGAAAGAGCCCACGATCACAAACACCGCGAGCGCTTCGACGCCGGCAGCATCGAGGGCCGGCATATGAGCCCACGGCTGCACAAAGACACTCGAAACGACACCCGCCGTGAGCATAGCCGAGCCCGTAACAATAGGGCTGCCGTATTCGGGCAGAATCTTGGCGGGAATCACCGCCATGCAGGTGGCGCTGACCGCACACATAAGGCCTGCGACCAGGCCAAGCGGCGATATGCTCAGACTGGTCGGGTCGCCGCCGGTAGCGATTAAAAAGGTGCCGCCCAGGGCCAACCCAATGCCAACGGCCTCACGCACGCGAGGCATGCGATGGTCGACCACGCAGGTGTAGCCCATAATGATGACCAGTTGCAGGCACTGGAGCACCGTCGCAGTTCCGGCATTGGTCAGGCGCACGGCCGAAAGATAACAAAACTGGTTAAAGAGCAGGCCAAAGGCGGTAAAGAACAGCAGCTGTTTGCGATCGGCGGGCGTCGTCCAAAGCTTGACCAGGCGTGCGCGGTCGCGCGTGACAACCACAGTCATAAAGAGCAGGCCGGCGAGAATCTGCCGTATGCTCATCAGCCACAGCGTATCGACATGGTAGGTATCGAACAAAAAACTCGCGCTGGTACCCGAGAAACCCCAAAACGAACCGCCCACCAGCGTGGCTAAAACACCCGTGATCATCTTGCGCGTCTGGGCGTCGTTGAGACGGTCGCGCCAGGCGCGACGGGTGTTGCGGCTGAGCTCGTCGGTGCCCTCGGGCACATCAATGTTCGATATATCGGTCATCGGCACCGAAGCCCCTGCGCCTTCGACCTGCTCGACACACTCTTTGCTCATTCCACTCCCCCGAAACAGCCTGGAAACAATTCGGCTTACCTTACCACGGCGAAGGTACCAGCTGGAGGCTTGTCTGCTTATCGGTAGGACAATTCCGCAGGCGTCTTTCCATAGCTCGATACCGCAATGGCCTTGCATTCATACGACAGCCAAATCGCGGCAGCAGGCTCTTTTGAAATGGATATGACAAAGTCCCCGAATTCCACAATGTAAGCGATTTTTAAAAATGTTCTTGCCACCGAGTTCAGGCTCCGTTATATTATCCCTTGCGCACTTGCGCACCCTTGATCGGGCGTTTAGCTCAGGGGGAGAGCGCTTCCCTGACACGGAAGAGGTCAGAAGTTCAAATCTTCTAACGCCCACCAAATGTTCGCAGCTCAGAGGCTTCGCCTCTGAGCTGTTTTGTTTTATGTCGCCAAATCCACTGGCAGCTCCAACCGCTCAAACAACCACCCTGCCCATGCACAAAACCGCGTCAGCGACCCAAGTGCCTATCCCGGCTGACTCCGCAGCCAATCGAAACCGCCCCAATAGCCACCGAGGCCGAGACCAACGCGTCTCGAACCCATCCGCGCCGCAGCTTCTCGGCAAAACGCCACAACGTCCACACCCTGCGGTATCCTTGAGTCACTTGCACCTGCAGCACCAAGGAGCCGCCATGCGCACCGAGCTCGATGTCCCCTTTTCACACAAAGAAGAAGCCCAGGCGCTGGGCGCCAAATGGGACCGGACCAAGAAGATCTGGTATGTACCCAGCGGCGTTAACCCCGAGCCCTTTGCCGAGTGGCTGCCCGGCGTTGACCGATCCGACCCCTCAGCGCCGTATGTTTATCTAGTACTGGGCAAGCGCGAATGCTGGAAGTGTCACAAAGAGACCTCAGTCGCGGCCTTCGGCATTCCCTATCGAACCGATAACGACGAGAGCATAGCCATTGCTCACGCGCCCAACAAGGCCGGGCACATTGCCATCGACACGGCCAACGCCAACGCGCTCGCCATTGTTCCCGCTCTTGGCTGCGTGCCGGGCGAGATCCGCGACTACCTTCATAAGCGCTGCGGCTACAAGCCCGTAGGCGCGCGAGCCTCCAAAGCCCCGTCGCTCGGCAACACGTGCACCAGTTGCGACGCGCTGCAAGGCAGCCGCTATCTGTTCGAGGAGCCCTCGTCCCCGTTTGCCCTCACTGCCATCAACAAGCTGCCGGCACTGGAGTTTGTGCGCGTCGAAGTTGCCGGCGTCTTTGGCGTCCCGACCACGCGCACCGACTTTGACCAGGCGCTCTTTACCTGGGCACGCGACCATCACGCCGAGTTCCACAAGCAGCTCGGTGAGGGGGTTTATTTGTAGGGACGGAGAGGCCTTCACAGTCAGCTCCTCCGCATCACCTATCCCTCGTCGCCGGCGTCGTACACGATATCGAGGCCACAAACAGGGCATTTCTCCGGATACACCGGCATATGAACGCCTGTCCGTTTTCTCACTTCGTCGCTGAGTCTGTCGCGCGCATCGATGAACCGAATGTCGAGACACGGTATTTGCGAGCCGCAGCAAGGACAGGCGACAGTAAACGACCCGCAATCAACTTCTACGCCCGGAAACATATTGTTGTCGATAAGGGCACGCGGCAGTTTTCCGTACTTCCCCATCGCGACATCGCCTCGCCAGCTCATACACGCTCCCCTCTCGCTATACAAATCAGGAAGAGCATGCACCGACGGGCGTGCGCGAGATTGCATCGCCACGCGATCCGATCAAACGACACGATCGTCAAAGAATGCCAAAAACCAAATACGCTAATACGGCAGAAGCCCCGCCTTTTCACGCTTCTTTTCCGAGCGATCGAACTCAATGCGATGGGCCTCAAGAAACACCGTATTGGGTCGCCACTGATGCTCATTCGGCTGCCTTAGCGTCGCACCCGCAAAGGAAGCGTAGTCGGTCTTATCCAGCAGGTACGATCCACACAGCCGATATTCACCACAAACAGGCTCAAACGAAATCAGGTGAGCATCAAATAGGGAATGAAGGTCGCGCCGAAGCAGAATGCCGTTGCTGGCAACCTGCGATTTGGGTCCCGAGTAATTCTCGATATGCGCAGCCTCCAGAGCTTCGCTGACGCCGCAGTCCGACACCGCACAACGGCCGTCATAGGCGGCAACGAGCTGCTTGCGGAACCATTGTTGCCCCAATCGCTCGCGCCTTAACGCATAGCGGACCTTTTCGTCGTCGGTCGCACCCTGTCCGGCAAACTCAATATCGACGGGCATGCGCTTCAGATAACTCATGTCGGGTGCAAAACGTGGGTCCGGTCCGCCTTTATGAACAGGACCGTGCAGAACAAACCATCCGTTTTCGGGCTCGAACCGCTCAACAAACGCAAGGCCGAGCACCTTATAGCCCACCTCGGTTGCAAATATGACTCCGACTGGGACGCCACATTCCATGCAGTTGAGCATTTTACGGTTGTAATTCTGGTCTCGAAAACCAACGGTACCCGGCGCTTGAACCGAGTACTTAATGACCCACGTACCATCGTCCAAATAGAGCGGAGGCACATCGGTGTAGAAGCTCTTTTTAGAGTTATGGACCGAGAGCGCAAAGATCTTATTGGGATCTTGCTTCACCCGATCCTGGCCCGGCCAGAAGATCCCTGAATCCCGCGTTACGGGAAAGAAGTCCGAGCCAATTCTCAAACGATACTGATACTGAGGGCTATCTTCCTTGGTGTGGTGCGGAAGGCTGGTCCAAACGCCGCCGCGCTGCTCCTCACCCAGAAACCACTCCCATGTCTCAACGTATTCAGAAGGCACGAGACTGCAGGCGCGGTCATAGCTTGGTCCATCCATCAACGGAACAGCAAGGTCAATGTCGTTCATCGCCAGCACCTACAACCATACGAACGCGAGTCATGCCCCTCAATAATATGACCGAGAGTCAAATATTACGAGATCTCATTCCGCGATCGGCACATCGTTGATGCTCTCGGTTTGCCGCTGGCGCGCTCGTACCCCGCTACCCCACTCCCCTGTATACTGATGTGGCACGTGTTTCATCCGGGCTTGTTGGGCCGGATTGTTCATGGGAGGGTCTTATGGCTGCTTCGAATCCGCCTAAGGGGAGCGTTTCTTCTTCGTCCATCAAGCCGGTTACGCGCAAGGCCGTGCGCTGCCAGCGCGAGGTCGCTTGGCTTGTCACGCAGGCGGCGGGCAGGCTTGTGGCGACCACTCAGGACGTCAATGCGCCTACACCGAGCTTTGTGTTAGCGGCGGCGCTGGATTTTGTGCGCCAATTGGAGCTTGCCGAACAGGATGCCAACGGCCACCTCGACTACCAAAATGTTATGGCGCCCGACCTGCAAACGTTCTGCCACATGGCCAAGTTGCCCGCCGCGCCCAATGCGCTTTCGGACGCAGGCTACATGTTTACGCTTTCGGGCGCGAAGCTCATCCGCGACATCTATGCATACTGCAGCGAGCTCGCCGAGCGCCACGTCTTTGACGCGGCAGAAGTCAAACCGGGATATGTCATCAAGCTGGTTCTTAGGCTGTTCTTGATGGACGGGTTCGGGGCCATGCCGGCGTAAGCCGAGTCTTTAGCATCACCGTCGACTGAGCAACAACCGCTTTATCTTAGTGGGCGCCAATTGAGGGTCGATTATTGGTTCGCCTCGTCCACTAACGCATTTATTCCACGCGCTCTGACAGTCGATACTTGCGGTTGCGGCTCGTCGCCGGCGCCGTGGGCTCAAGCTCGCCTTGAGCAATGAGCGCGTTGACGCGCGACCTAACCTGGGAAATTGTAAGCCCCGTGCGTTCTGCCAGCTCACGCGTCCCCAGCTCGCCGTAGTGTTTGAGTGCCGTCACAATTAAGCCCCCGCCATGATCGACCGGCTCGATCTTTGAACGGTAAAGTACGACCTTGAACCGATCGAACCCCGGGCAGAACAGGGGCTCGGCCAGACCATGCGCGCGCATGGCATCGATCATCATCGGGATGCCCGAGCCATTGCCCTCAGCCGGCGAACCTGCGCCATCCGGCAGCGGGACAATCGACATGAGTTTCACGAGCGTCGCGTTACGGCATCGGGAGCTGCCGTCAAACAAGTTCTCGCGAGTCTTTCCCCCGTAAAGGCCGCCAGGATTCGTCACCTCGACACGATCGTCAAAGACGTCGACGGCAATCGATTGTCCACAGAACCGATCCCCGTATTCTCGATGGATTACGGCGTTGGCGATTGCCTCGCGCAGAACCTCCTCGGGAATCTCCAGCGAGTCGACACGCGAGACGCCTTGGACGGTCGAGGTTCGCCGCAAATTCTTGGCGACGGCCGCGACAGCATCCGAGATCATCTCGCCCAACGTTCCCTCACAGATTGTGCGGTCCATGAACCTCAGCGACCCCGCAGCTCCCTTTTGAGCTCCCACGTGGACAGCCACATCAATGAAGAGCTTGGGATAGAACTGCTGAGGGTAAACGCCCGCGGCAAGGAGGCCGGCCTTGGTAACATTGCCCTGGAAGTCGAGGAAATTCAGACGCTCCATCTTTGTCTTCTTGTCCGCCGCACCGCGCATCGCTCGAGGCGTCAACGAATAGGCACGCTCTATCGTGCGGTCGACCAGCGACTCGTCGAGATCGCCCACACTCGTGCCGGGCACCGCATCGCGATCGCTAGGACTCGTCCGTTCATATGACGACAGTGCCAAAACCTCGGTCGACGAAAGCGGGACATCTTTGTCATCGATGCGTTTGTAGCTGCCACCTTGAGCGCCCCGCTCTATGACATAGCAAGGCTTGCTCGACGGGTCGAGCTCCTCAATCGTGATGACCAGAACCACGGTGCCCTGGAGCTCCACGCGCTCAATGGTGTATTTGGGCGGATTGGCCAGCTTTCCGCGACCGCCGGCATCGCCCATGCCCGCCACGAATTGGTTGAGCACTTTCTCGGTCTCAAAGTTTGCAACTGGGACAAAACCCGCGCGCTCGCTCACTCCGAGTACGATGATGCCGCCGGCGGTGTTTGCGAATGCGCTCACCGTTTCCCACACGTCGCGGGAAAGCGTCGTGGCGCTCTCCTTCACTTCGACGTTAAGATCATCCGAGCCCATACGCCTTAAAGACTCAAGCAGACCGGTCAGCTCGTTTTCGTTCATCTGCACGTCCTTTCGCTCGGTCCTGCGGAGAATGCCGCGGATAGATTTCCCTCGTCTCTCAGTTATCTCTCGTAATTATCTCTCATTTATCTCTCTATCTCTCGGCTTAGAGATAAGAGATAGATAGAGATGGAATGTCTACCATTTGCTTCATTTATACATATTTTTGCTGGTAGAACAATCGGTATTGAGACAATACCATGATTGCCTACCTCTTTGCTGCTCAGTTATCTCTCATATTTTTCTCTCATCTTCCTGTCATCTCTCGTATTAGAGACGAATGAGAGACGAGAGATACGCGAGTGATGGACGAGCGAGGATTTTCGGACGGTCGGATATCGAGAGTGGATATTTGGACGGTTTTTGGGGCTTTTGCGGCAAATTCCGTCCAAATATCCACTCTCGTTTGGCGAGTGTCCAAATTTCCACGCTCGCGCGGCGGTCACGCGGGGCCTTTACCCAATCCGCCGGTATCGCCTTCAGTTCGCTGCAGAACCGCGGCCCCATATGGGTATACTCTCGAGGATTCGACTCGATTCGCCCCCGCTGGGGCGTCAAAGGAGACTGCATATGCCCACCACCTCAACCGACTCGCGCGCCGCTGCCGCCGCGCTGCTGGTACCCGGTACCACCTGCCACGGTTTTACCGTCGAGCGCTGCGAGACCGTGCCCGAGCTCGACTCGGATGCCTACGTACTTCGCCACACCGCCTCGGGCGCTCGCCTGCTGTACCTGGCGTGCGACGACGAAAACAAGGCTTTTGCCATTGGCTTTAAGACGCCGCCGGCCGATTCCACCGGTGTGTTCCATATTCTTGAGCACTCGGTGCTGTGTGGGTCGGCCAAGTTCCCCGTCAAGGAGCCGTTTGTCGACCTGATCAAGAGCTCCATGCAGACGTTCCTCAACGCCATGACCTACCCCGACAAGACCATCTACCCCGTTGCCACCACCAACGAGCAGGATTTGTACAACCTGATGGACGTGTATCTGGACGCGGTGTTCAACCCGGCCATCTATACCAAGCCCACCATTTTTGAGCAGGAGGGCTGGCACTACGAGCTGGACCTGCCGGAGGACGCCGAGGGCGACAGCAGCTCCGCGAGCCTGCGCGAGGGCACGCTGCGCTATAACGGTGTGGTGTTCAACGAGATGAAGGGTGCGCTGTCCGACCCCATGAGCGTGCTGGACGACGCCGTCAACGCCGCGCTCTACCCCGACACCGCCTATGCGCACGAGAGCGGTGGCGACCCGCGCGCGATCCCCGCGCTCACCTACGAGCAGTTCCTGGACACGCACGCGCGCCACTACAACCCCTCCAACTCTTACATCACGCTCTACGGCGACCTGGACGTGGACCGCGCGCTGGCGTTTTTGGACGAGCGCTATCTGTCGCAGCCGAGCGCCGCGAGCCGCCGCATGGACGCAGCCGTCGCCGCCGGCGAGGACCCGTCCACGCTGGCGCCCAATCCGCTGAGCGTGCAGGCGCCCGTGACCTGCGAGTACAAGCGCGTCGAGATGGCTACCACGCCCGAAAACGCCCTGGTGGGCCTGGGCCTTGTGCTGGGCAGCGCGCTCGACCGCAAGCGCACGATCGCGGCGGACATCCTGTTCGAGGCGCTGCTGGGCTCCAATGAGGCGCCGGTTAAGAAGGCCATTCTGGCCGCCGGCCTGGGCGGCAACGTGGTGAGCTACACCGCGGCCGAGAGCCTGCAGCCCTACGAGCTCATCATGCTGCAGAACGCACAGCCCGGCGTGGCGTGTGAGCTGCGTCGCGTGTTCCAGGACGCCTGCCGCGACCTGTGCGAGCACGGCGTTCCGCGCGAGCGCCTGGAGGCCATCATCAGCAGCAACGAGTACGACCTGCGCCAGCGCGACTATGGCATCGCCGACGGCGTGGCCATTGCGTGCGACGCGCTGAGCACGTGGCTCTACGATGACGACGCCGCTACGCTGGCACTCAAGTACGGCCCGGTATACGAGGAGCTGCGCGGCGAGCTGGACGGCAGCTACTTTGAGGACCTGCTGCGCGAGCTCGTACTGGAGAACGACCACATGGCGCTGGTCGAGCTGGTGCCGGTGGACGCCGCCGAAGGTTCGGAGGGTGCCGAAGCTGCCGAGCTGGCTGCCAAGCGCGACGCCATGACCGATGCCGAGCTGGCCGACGTGGTCGAGCGCACGGCCGCGCTGCGTGCCGCGCAGGAGGCGGAGGACACGCCCGAGGACAAGGCCACGCTGCCGCGCCTCCGCGTATCCGACATTGGCGAGGCGCGCCCCGAGCCGCCGCTCGTTGTGGACACGACCGCGCCCATCCCCTGTCTGCGCCACGGCATCCCCACCAACCGCCTGGCCTACGCCATGCAGTACTTCGACCTGAGCTGCGTCGCATTTGAGGACCTGCCCTACGTGACGCTGCTCTGCCGTCTGCTCAAGCAGCTGCCCACGCGCGAGCACTCGGCCGAGGAGCTCGACAACTTGCTCGCCGGCAAGCTGGGCTTTTTGAGCTTTACGACCGAGGTCATGACGCAGCCCGACGTGGACGGCGTGCGCCCCTACCTGCTGGTGAGCGCCGGCGCCCTGTCCGAAAAGATCGACGCGCTGGCGAGTCTGCCGCGCGAGGTGTGGTCGAGCACGCTGTTGCTCGATGCCGACGCCGACCGCGTGCGCGACGTGCTTACGCAGATTCGCATTGGGCTTGAGCAGGGCTTTATCAACAACGGCCACTCGGCGGCGCTCGGTCGCGCGATGAGCTACAGTTCGCCTTCGGCCGTGGTGCGCGAGCAGCTCTCGGGCGTGGACTTCTACCTGTTCCTGCGCGATCTGCTCGAGCACTTTGACGAGCGACTGGACGACCTGCGCGCCAAGCTTGCCGAGCTGGCAGACCGCATCTTTGTGGCCGATGGCTGCATGGCGAGCTTTACCGGCAGCGACGAGGACTTTGACGCGTACTGGGATGCCGCGGGCAACCTGGGGCTTGGCGCTGGCGACGGCGCTGCCAGCGGCACGCTCGTGGTGCCGGAGCCGCACGACCGTCACGAGGCGTTCGTTATCCCCAGCGACATCTGCTTTGCGGCAAGCGCGTGCGACCCGCGTCGCCTGGGCATCGACGTGACGGGCGCTTGGGCCGTAGCTGCCAACGCGCTCTCCTACGACTACCTGTGGAACGAGATCCGCGTTAAGGGCGGTGCGTACGGCTGCGGATTCCGCGCAGCCGGCGAGCGCCAGACGGCGTTCTACACCTACCGCGACCCGGCGATCGATCCTTCGATTGAGCGCGTGGAGCGCGCGGGCGCATGGCTTGGCAGCTTTGAGCCCGACGAGGCCGCCTTTGAGGGCTTTATCGTAAGCTGCGTGAGCGGCATGGACGCGCCGGTGAAGCCGTACGCGCTCACCAAGCGCCGCAACACGACCTACCTGGCCGGGCTCGATCCGCACGCACGCGAGGAGCGCCGCGCCCAGATGCTCGCCGCCACGCCTGGTGAGCTGCGCTCGCTCGGCGCCGACGTGACGCGCATCGCAGCCGAGTCGCCCACCTGCGTCTTTGGCAGCCGCGAAGTCATCGCCAAGAGCAACGCCGGCTTCAACGTAGTCGACCTGCTGGGCTAAGGCACCAAGGTAGATTTTTGGGACATGCCCGAAAATCTACTTTTTTCTGCGGCTTGGGCGGAGTGGCGCAGCCCACCGCGGCGGTTCGTCTCAATCTGTAACAACTAGGTCCAATTTTGCCGAGTTACTGTTACAGATCGAGACGAACTGCCGCAGACGCCCACTCCACAGCACAGACCACCACAAAGGTGCCTGTCCCCTTTTTCAGTGGTGATTCGGACACTTGTTCTATACGTACACATGTTCTATAGTAGGGGTGCTTGCATCGGACTTAAATTGCGACTAGGATATAGTTGCAGAATGTGAGGCGGGATGACTCGAACCGATAAACTCATCGCCCAACTGCTTAGCTGCCCTTCGACGTATCGGTATACCGATTTTTTAAAAGTCATGGCTTCATATGGCTTTGAAATGGACAACAAAGGCAAGACATCCGGATCGCGCGTTCGCTTCTGCAGGCCATCAGATGGCAGGATGTTCGTCAGATGCACGCGCCGCATCCATCTGACGAATTGACAGCGGGGACCATTCGAAACATCGTTCGATTTCTGCAAGATGTCGGAGGTAGTCATGAGTAACGTTTTGGCATACAAGGGTTATTTCGCCCCAGTCGAGTTCGATGCCGAACAGCATGTGCTCACAGGTATGGTCACCGGCATTAGGGACGCAATCGTATTTGAAGGCTCCACGGTTGAAGAGGTGGAGCAATGCTTCCACGACGCCGTCGACGATTACCTTGAGTTTTGCGCCGAGAAGGGCAGGGAACCCGAGCGGGCTTTTAAGGGCTCGTTCAACGTAAGAACGGGCTCTGAGCTCCACAAGCAAGCAGCGCTGGCAGCGGCAAAGAAGGGTGAGTCGCTTAATAAGTTTGTGACTGAAGCAATCACTGCGGCGTTATAGCATTAACGCATAGGCCCAAACAACCACAAAGGGCGCAGTTCGCAGGCATATTTGCGGTGGCTTTACTGCCCATATCGCGTTTGCCCAGATAAAACCTGCCAAAATAAACCTGTCCCTTTTTGGTAGGTTCGGGAGATGAGGCTGGGATGGATAAGGCTGAGTTGCGGCGGGCGGTGATTGCTCGGCGCGATGCTCTTGATTTGGATGTGCGGGCGGCAAAGTCCGCTGTTGTATGCGCGCGGCTTGTTGAGCTGATGGAGTCCAGCGGCACTGCGGGCCAACGCACCGTTGCCGTCTATGCCGCGATGGGTTCCGAGGTCGACCCAGCCTCGTTTGCCGCCGCGGCCGTCGCGCGTGGCTGGCGCGTAGCTTATCCGTGCATGCTCTCGGCAAGCGACGCCGCCGCATGCGGCCAGCGCATGTGCATGCGGGCAGTCTCTGCCGGCGATGCGTCCGAGGCCCCGTTTATCGCCCACCCTACGCGGGCCTTCGCAGCCACGGACGTCGACAGCGACCACTTCCCCATCGTGCCCGCCGCCGAGCTCGACATGGTTGTCGTGCCACTCGTAGCCTTCGACCGCACCGGCGCGCGCCTGGGCTACGGCGGAGGCTGCTACGACCGCTACCTGCCCACAGTTGCACCTGAATGCCTAGTCGTCGGCATCGCCTTTGACGAGCAGCGCATCGACCACGTTCCCACCGACGCCCACGACCTGCCGCTGCCCAACATCGTCAGCGCCTAAATGCCAGCGTACCTCCCGACAGCCTAGTGTTCCTCGCCGGCGCGGGCTAGGTCGTAGGGCGTGGTCTGGTAGACGTAGTAGTTGAGCCAGTTGGTGTAGAGCAACTGAGCCTGGCTGCGCCAGACGTTGCGCGGCTCGGCGGTGGGGTCGTCACCTGGGAAGTAATGCGCCGGCACCTCCGGGTTGAGTCCGCGCTTCACGTCACGCTCGTACTCCAGACGCAGCGTGTCGGTATCGTACTCGGGATGGCCAAAGACAAAGAAGCGGCGGCTGTCGGTCGACTTGACGATGTACAGGCCCACCTCGTCAGACACGGCCACGACCTCAAGCTGCGGCTCGGCCTCCACGTCCTCGCGGCGCACATCGGTGTTGCGCGAATGCACGGCATAGAAACGGTCGTCAAAGCCGCGAACCAGCGGGCTTTGCGGCTTCACCAGATAATGCTCGAACACGCCGCTCGCCTTTGTCGGCAGGTCGTGCTTCTGGATACCGTAATGATGGTACAGGCCGGCCTGTGCGCCCCAACAAATGTGCAGCGTAGAGTGCACGTGCGTGGTGGACCAATCCATAATCTGGCAGAGCTCGGGCCAGTAGTCGACCTCCTCGAACGGCATCTGTTCCACCGGCGCGCCCGTGATGATCAGGCCGTCGTAGTGGATGTCGCGGATGTCGTCGAACGTGCGGTAGAACGTCTCCAGGTGGCCAGCGCTCACGTGCGTGGCCTCATGCGTCTTGGTGCGCAGCAGGTCCACCTCCACCTGTAGCGGCGTGTTGGAGAGCTTGCGCATGATCTGCGTCTCGGTGGCGATCTTGGTGGGCATGAGGTTGAGGATGAGCACGCGCAGCGGGCGGATGTCCTGGTGCAGCGCGCGGTACTCGGTCATGACAAAGATGTTCTCGCTCTCGAGCTGCGCGGCGGCAGGGAGGGCGTCGGGAATGCGAATGGGCATGGATGCTCCTTACGAGTCAGTTGCAGCTATGGTACAACGAGCAGCCCTATCCGCGCGAGCACATCGCCCAGCGATGCCGTCAGCGGCCCAAATCACTCCAAAAGTAGAGATTAAGGCATGTCCCAAAAATCTACGGCGCTTTAGTCTAGCAAAGTGACGGCAGGACGCTACAATGGTTCGACGCAAAAAACTCGGCCGAAAGGATACATATATGTACCAGACGCGTAAGATCGGTGTGGTCGGCCAGGGCCACGTAGGAGCACATGTCGCCAACAGCCTGCTCATGCAGGGCATTGCCGATGAGCTGTACCTGTGCGATATCAACGAGGCCAAGGTGACGTCCGAGGTCCAGGACCTGCGCGACTCCCTTTCGTTTGTCCCGTACAACACCAAGATCGTCAACTGCTACGACCACTACGAGGAGCTGGCCTGCTGCGACGTCATCGTCAACGCCGCCGGCAAGGTCGCGCTGGCCGCCGGCAACCGCGACGGCGAGCTGTTCTTTACCACCGACGCCGCCCGCACCTTTGCCAAGCGCATCGTCGACGCCGGCTTCGACGGCATCTTTGTGAGCATCTCCAACCCCTGCGACGTCGTGTGCACCGAGCTGTGGCACCTGACCGGCTACGATCCCAAGAAGATCATCGGCTCGGGCTGCGGCCTGGACTCCGCCCGCCTGCGCACCGAGATCTCCAAGAAGGTCGGCGTGAGCCCCAAGTCCGTCGATGCCTACATGATCGGCGAGCACGGCTTTAGCCAGCTGGCCGCCTTTAAGGCCGCGACCATCGCCGGCAAGAGCCTCAACGAGCTCCAGGCCGAGAACCCCGACAAGTACGCCTTCGACCACATGGAGGTCGAGGAGCTCGCGCGCAAGGGCGGCTATGTGACCTACCAGGGCAAGCAGTGCACCGAGTACGCCGTCGCCAACTCCGCCGCGCGCGTCTGCGCCGCCGTGCTGCACAACGAGCACGCCGTGCTTTCCGCCTCCACGCTCATGACCGGCCAGTATGGCGAGGAGGGCATCTTTACCTCCCTGCCGTGCGTGATCGGCGCCGAGGGCGTCGAGGAAGTCTACACGCTCGACCTGTCCGAGCACGAGCTCGAGGGCTTCCACAAGAGCTGCCAGCACATCCGCGACAACATCGCCCAGCTCGACTGGTGGGACGCCGAGGCCTACGACGCAAAGTAGGCCGCTGGCTGCCGCAACCTTGCGAATCGAAGCACGATACTAAGCGGGCCGCGCCGGAAATCCCCGGCGCGGCCCGCTTTTTTGACTCACGCAGTGCCCTTGCGAATCGAAGGTGAATACTTTTCCGCGAAGTGAACGAGCAAAAACGAGCCCCCGAAGCATCGACACTTTTCAGACGCCGTTTCCTGCGGTTTCGCCGAGTTTTCCCTGCAGTTTTGGCGTCAAAAAATGTGGATGCTTCGGGGGTCCAAAATAGGTCGTTCACTTCGCGGAAAAGTATTCACCTTCGTTTTCGCGCAGACACGAATCCGGCCGCCACAACGCAAAACGGGGCCCGCGCGCAGCGCAGACCCCGCCAAAAAAGATAATTCCCGGTACCTAGTACTGCTCGATGCCCATGTAGCGACGGACCTCGGGGCTGTGGTCGAAGACCTTGCCGCGGGCGGCGCGCAGCTCGCAGCTCATGTTGTAGAAGAAGATCGGCTCCAGGTACGAACGCACGCTGGCGGGCACCTCGCCCACGCCGTACTCAAGCGCATCGAGCACCATAACTGTATCGGTGTGCGTGTTGAGGAACGCAAGAGCGCGCTCCTCCATGGGGCGGCACTCACCCGCGCCAAGCTGCACAAAGTAGAACACGCCGGGCTCGGTGGCCTCGAAGGGACCGTGGAAATACTCGCCGGAGTGGATGTAGCAGCAGTGCTGCCACTGCATCTCCATGAGCGAGCAGATGGCCATGGCGTAGGTCTGGCTAAAGTTGGGTCCGGAGCCCAGGATATAGAAGAACTTGTGCTGCTGGCAGAGCTCGGCAAAGCGGGCGCCCAGCTCGGTGTTGACCTTCTCACGGGCAGCGGGCAGCAGCGCATCCATCTGCTTAAGGCCGGCGTACATGTCGGCGAGTGCCTCGTAGCCTTCCTGCTGGTCGAGCAGCTCGGCGGCGATCAGAGCGCCGATACCCTGAGGCACCTCGGCCTGCGGCACGCCTTCGCCCCACGGATAGACCCAGGTGGCCCACTTGCCGTTGTCGATCTTGGAGCCCTCGCAGTCGGTCATGGCGACGACCTCGGCGCCGGCAGCCAACGCCATCTCGCAGCCGTCGACGACCTCCTGCGTGTTGCCGCTGTGGCTGCATGCAATAACGAGAGACTTCTCGCCAAGGCTCTTGGGGGCCATCAGGCAAAACTCGCGTGCCGTGTAGACCGTCGAGGAAAACGTGGTGGCCTCGCGCTTGAGCAGCTCGTTGGCCGGCATCAGGTCGATCATCGAACCGCCGCAGGCGATCCAAAAGACGTTCTCGATCTTGCCCTTGCGCTCGATGATTTCCTGAACCAGATCATGTGCGTTCATCCTGATGTTCCTCCTTGTGGGGCAGCTTTGAGCGACGGCAGCTCGTACCTGCTGTCGTTCTATGTTGTCCTATTTATAACACGTGTAACAACGCCCGTGAAGTCATCCCGGCAAATTTGTTCTATGTTGTTCTATCTGTGGACGTTAGATGTCGAAGACGTAGCGCGAGCCCACGATCTTTTGGCGTCCGAGCAGCAAGGGGCGCTCGTCCTCATCGGTAAAGTACGCCTCCATATAGAAGAGCGGCTCACCGACCGGCACCTCCAGCAGCGGGGCCGTTTGGGCATCGGCAAGCGCAATCTCCACGGTGCAGGGGTCGGACTTGAGCGGCGCGCGACCCGAATGCTCGGCAACGAGCGCAAAGATGGAATTGTCCGTGAGGTTCTTGTCGGCAAGCGTCTGCAGATAGGGATGGTCGGCGAGCACAAAGGCGTTGTTCTCAAGCATGACAGGGATGCCGTCGGCTGTGCGCACGCGTTCGACCACGATAAGCTCGCAGCCGGGCTCCACGCCAAAGAACGCCGCATCCTCGTGCGTCGCTGCGACCACCGTGCGCGACACCAGACGCGCACCCGGCACCATGTCGTTGGCAGCACAACCCTCAGTAAAGCTCTGGACGTCACCCTTCTGGCGAATCTTGCGCTTGAGCTTGGGAGCGCACACAAAGGTGCCCCTCCCCTGCTGGCGGTTGAGATACCCCGCACGCGACAGCTCCTCGATGGCGCGACGCACGGTGACGCGCCCCACGCCGTAGGACTTCGCGAGCTCCATCTCGGAAGGAATGCGCGAGCCGGCAGCGTACACGCCGCGCGCGATCTCGCCCTTTAGGTCGTCCATGACCTGCTGGTACAGCGGCACGGCGGACACCTCGGCGCGCTCGGAACGTTCGGTCTTACTATCGGTTGCCATCGTTACGCTCCATCCCGCGCATGCTCGGACTCAAATTCTTCAATCGCCGCCATAAACTGCTCGCCAAAGGCGTCGGCCTTTTTCTCGCCAATGCCGTTGACCTGGATCAGCTCGTCGCGTGTCTGCGGGCGTAGGCGGCACAGACCGCGCAGGGCCTTGTCGGAAAAGACCATGTACGGCGCCATCTCCAGCTCCGTCGAGATCTCCTTGCGGAGGGCGCGCAGGCGTTCGAACAGCTCGGCATCGTCGCCAACGCGCGGGCGCTGATCCAGCTCGGCCTCCTCGCGCAGCAGATCGACGGCACGGCGGGCGCGGGCCGAGGCCTTGCGCTTGGACGCGCGACGCTTAACGGTAAAGGCGAACGCCTCGTCCTCGACCTCGCCGGCACGCGGACCCAGCCCCACGACCGGGTACTGCCCCTGCGAGGTGGCCAGATAGCCGCGGCCGCACAGCTGGCCGATGATGTCCTTGATGCGCCCGACCGATTCGCTCGACAGCTCACCGTAGCCGCGGTCCTCGTCCAGATGCATCTGGCGAATGCGCTCGGTGTTGCCGCCGTGGAGCACATCGGCGATCAGCGACTTGCCAAAGCGCATGGGACGCGTGGCCACATAGCGCACGGCGGCGCGGGCCATATCGGTGACGTCCTCGACCTCGAACTGCGTGAGACAGTTGCTGCAGTTGCCGCAGCCCTCGGCGTCGTCTGCCGTGCCGCCCGCGGCGGCTGCCGCATGCTCGGCCGCGGCCTCGTCGCCAAAGTAGCGCAGCATGTATTCGCGCAGGCAGCCGGTGGTATTGCAGTAGCCCTCCATCTGACTGAGCAGACGATAACGGTTCTGGAGCGCCCACGCGCGCTGCTCGTCGTCGAGCGCCTCGTCGGCCGCATCGCCGCGGTCGATCAGAAAGCGGCGCATGCGAAAATCGTTGCCGTTCCACAGCAAGTGGCAGCTGGCCGGGTCGCCATCGCGGCCGGCGCGGCCCGCCTCCTGGTAGTATGCCTCGATGCTCTCGGGCACGTTGTTGTGGATGACGTAGCGCACGTTGGGCTTATCGATGCCCATTCCAAAGGCGTTGGTGGCAACCATCACCTGTATGTCGTCGTCGATAAAGGCACGCTGGCTCTGGCGGCGGGCGTCGTTGCCCATGCCGGCATGGTAGCGGCCCACGCGAATGCCGCTGGGGCCCAGTGCCTCGGCAAGCTCCGCGGCCAGCGCGTCGACCGTCTTGCGGGTCGAGCAATACACGATGCCGCTCTCGCTCGAATGCGCGATCACGTAGTCGCGCACCCACGCGGTCTTGGCCTTGTCGCCCATCTCTTCGCAACCAAAGTAGAGGTTCTTGCGATCGAAGCCCGTCACCACGGTCGCCGGGTTTTGTAGGCCGAGCATTTGCTGAATGTCCGCACGCACGCGCTCGGTCGCCGTAGCGGTAAAGGCCGCCACGATCGGGCGCCGCGGCAGCGAATCGATAAACTCGCGAATCTGCAAGTAAGCGGGACGGAAATCCTGGCCCCACTGGCTCACGCAGTGAGCCTCGTCAATGGCCACGAGCGGAACGCCGATGCCGCCTTCGGCCGCAGCTTCCTGCGCAAAGGCTAAAAAGCGCGGCTCGAGCAGGCGCTCGGGCGCCACATACATAAGCTGATAGCGGCCCTCGCGCGCCCGCTTGAGCACGGTGTTTTGCTGGGCCGGAGTAAGACTGGAGTTGAGATAGCTGGGGCGCGCACCCGCCGCGAGCAGCGCGCGGGTCTGGTCCTCCATAAGCGACAGCAACGGGCTCACCACAAAGGTGATACCAGGCAGCATGAGTGCGGGCACCTGGTAGCAAATGGACTTGCCGGCGCCTGTGGGCATAACGCCGAGCGCATCGCGGCCGGCAAGAATCGCATCCACCATGCGGTCCTGCCCCGGGCGAAACGAGGTGTAGCCAAAATAGGCGCCGAGCGTGTCGAGCGCCATCTGCTGCATGCTATCGGTCATGATTTCCTAACGTCCAAGTCATCTGCCGCCGATTATACGCCGCCACGCGGACCGGTGCCGCACGGCTGTCAGCCACGCTCATTCTGCGGGTAGTCATTGGGGACGTTCTTGAATGACCAGTCGTTTAAGAACGTCCCCAACGACTAAGGAGTGTCCCCAGGTGCCGGCACAAAAGGAACGTCCCCAAGCGCCGGCCCAGCAACGCCGATGTTTTATCTCTTGACAAGCACGGAAACGTCGCTGGTTGAGCATAAGTCAGCGAAAACGCCCCTAAGCGAGCAAGGTGACGTGAAAGAGGAGGGAAGCGTACTTCGGTACGCGACCGACGATTGAACGTCAGATTGCCGCTTAGGGGCGTTTGCAGCGTCGAGCCGTTACGCGGTTTGGTAAAACCGCGTAACCAAAGGCGCAGCGTCGACCGGTCCGCCGTTCGTTAGAACGGCGGAACCAACCCTACATGACCATAACGTAGCGCGATCCCACGTAGTACTGCTTACCCATCAGGACCGGCTCGCCATTGGGGCCGATAAAGCCGGCACGCAGGTTGAGCAGTGGATCGTGCGGAGCAATGCCCAACTCGGCCGCCTGCTCGGTATTGGCACGAACGGCCTCGACCGTGCGGTAACCAACCGAGACAATCGGCGTTCCGCCAACACGCTCGACCTCGGCAAAAATCGACTTGTCCTCAAGATCGGCCGTCAACAGCTCACGGTAGGCGTCAAACGGCACAAAGATGTTCTCCTCAAAAATGGGCTCGCCGTCGGCCGTACGCACGCGCTTGATGTGCAGCAGCAGCGCGTCCTTCTGCAGGCCAAAGAACTCCATCTCGTTTTGACGTGCCGGCACAATCTGGCGATCGACCACATGCGCGCCCGCCTTCATGTCATTATCGGCACACAGCGCGGTAAACGTCTGCAGCGTCGAAGCGTGGAACTGGCGGTTGATGTGCGGCGTGGAGACAAAGGTGCCACGGCCCTGCTGCTTAACCAGGTAGCCATCGGAGCACAGCTCCTCGACGGCGCGGCGCACCGTAATGCGGCTCACGTCGTACTGCTCGGCTAGCTCAAGCTCGGACGGAATACGCTCCTTGGGTGCATAAACACCTTTCTCGATCGCATCCTTGATTTCGTCGTAAATCTGCTGGTAAAGCGGTGCATTTTTGGGCGCAGGCATATCTAATCACTCTTATCGAAATATTGAAATAACTAATACGTATATAACGTCTAGTTTCATGTTACCTCATATTGATAAAACGATACACCCTCCCTACCAAAAAGCGACAGCTTCATTTTGGTAGGTTTTATCTGGGCAAACGAAGGCCTCCCGAAAGCAGCGAGGCTTTCGGGAGGCTCAAGCGGACAGGATTGCGCCAGGCCGGCAAAATGCCGGTACCCTACTTGCCGTCGTCCTGCTGCAGGCTGTCCTGCTCGCTGAGGCGCGCCTGCCTGCTGGCCATGCGCGCGGGCTTGTCGGGATCGGGTACGGCCGTGGGCATGGGCTCGTCGACATGACCGCCCCACCAGCCGCCCACAAAGTTGAGCGTGTGGAACACATTGATCACGGCGCCGGGATCAATGTCACACACCAGCTTGATAATGTCCTGACTCTCGTAGGTCGAGACAACGGCGTGCAGCAGATGCATCTTTTCGCGGCTGTATCCGCCGATGACCTCGGCACAGCTAATGCCATGCTGAAAATGGTCAACATAGGCGGTCATGACCTCGTCCGCCTTGCGCGTCGTGATCTGCAGCGTCACGCGGTCGTAGCGACGATAGAAACTGTCGATGGTCTTGGTCGAAATAAACTGGAACACGATGGAATACGCCGCCTTGTCCCAGCCAAACATAAAGCCAAAGATCGCCAGGATAAAGCAATTGAAACCAAAGATGACGCCCCAGATGGTCTTGCCCGTGTGGTTGGAAACCCACAGCGCGATAAAGTCGGTACCGCCGGTGGATGCGCCGGACTTAAGCGCGATGGCAGCGCCCAGACCCGAGACCACGCCGCCAAAAATGATGAGCATAATCTTGTCGCCCAAAAACGGTGCGAAGTGAAAGACGTTGAGGAACAGCGATGAGAGCACGACCTGCATCATCGAGAAGATGACGAAGCGCTTGCTAATGCCGCTCCAGCATAGGAGCGCCACGGGGATGTTGAGCGCGAGCATACCGAGCGAGATGTCGATGTGAACGCCGCCGAGCGAGGTAACGCGATCGAGCAGGACCGCGACGCCGGTAAGACCGCTCGGAAGCAGGTCGGCGGGCTGGATGAACGCCTGGATCAGAAATGTCTGGAGAATGGCGGAAATTGTGACCGCCACGGCGGTAATAGCGCGGCGAACGATGGTGAGACGGCCGAGCACGAGCACTCGGTCCGTGAGCTGATCGATGGCGTTCGCCACGTAGGCTCCCTTCGAAGGCAGATGTGGTTGTGGGGCATGCCCGCGATTGTAGCATGGAGCGTGCGGGGGCGCTTCAATTCACCCTCTCTCGACAACCAAAGCGGGACCAGCAACCCCCACGACCAAAGGCCCAAATTACAAGTGAGTAGACTTTACGCGACCTGCAGTGCACACCCAAAACCGCCACCCCTGTGACCTGCGGTTTTACAAAGGAAGATATGCATTGTGCTCGGCCTACGCCAAAAAGTCTACTCACTTAGCCCGAATCGAAGCCAAACGGATCATAATCGAAACCAAATTGAGCCAGTCCACCGCAAAAAACGTTTGAACCCGTGCTTCTCGCGGCGGATTGACACTACAAAGCGGCCAAAATGTCGGTAAGCGTGTCGATAACGGCATCGGCTCCCGATTGATCCAGGTTGACACCCTCGTGCGGACGCAGCGCCAGGACGCGGGCGCCGGAGCGCTTGCCGGCCTCGATGCCCAAAGGCGAGTCCTCGATAACCAGGCACTCGGAAGGCTCAACCCCCAGTGCTTCCATGGCACGCAGGTAGATCTCGGGGTCGGGCTTAAACGCACTGCACTCGTGACCGCTGATGGTGTAGTCCAGCACGTCGGCGATACCAGCAATCTCCACCAGCTCGTCAATGAGCTCGCGATAGGACGAGCTCGCGATGGCGCACTTCACGCCGCGCTCGTGCAGCTCACGCATCACCGGCTCCGTCTGCTCGTTGAGCAGCTCGGCATACGGAACGGGATGGTCCGGGCTATAGACCTGCTTGTACTCAACGCGCAGGCGCTCGCGCAGTTCAACATCGTCGGGCACCAGCGCCTCCCAAATGGCAGGCTCGTTAGACCCCGAAAGGTCGGGGATCTCGTCAAAGTGGAAGCCCTTCTCCTCCATAAACGCCACGCGACGACGGTTGTAGAACCACTCGGTATCGACCAGCACGCCGTCCATGTCAAACAGCACTGCCTTGATCATACGCATCTCCTCTCAAGAACAAAAAAGGGGATGGGGCACAAACCCCATCCCCTCTCAATCAACCCGTAAGGTCTACTTACTTGTGATTAGTAGGAAAGCTTCCACATGTAGCGACGCATGGTCAGCGGGTGCTGACGGGCCTCGGCGATCTGGTTGCCGTACTCGCGCATAACGGCGAGGTGCAGCAGCGGGTTGAAGTAGGTGAGGACGCTTGCCGGCACGGCGTCGGCCAGGCCGTAGTCCTTGGAGTCGATCAGAGCGACCTTGGCACCCATACGCTGCAGGAAGGTGAGGGCGCGAGCGTCCATCGGGCGGGTAGCACCGTCGGACATGAGGAAGACGTAGGGCTTACCCTCGGTGGAAACCTCGAACGGGCCGTGGAAGTACTCGCCGGTGTTGTAGGAGGCGGCATCGATCCACTGCATCTCGGTGAACAGGAAGGCGGCGTTAGAGTAAGCCATCTTCTCGGAGGCACCGGAGGCCATGAAGTAGATCATCTTGTCGTCCTTGAAGTCCTGAGCGAACTGCTTGGCCAGGCCCTTGGCGGACTGAGCAGCGTTCTCGATCAGCTCGAAGATGTTGTTGAGGCCGGTGATCATGTCCTCGTAGTGATCATAGCCCTCGGTCTGCTGAAGGATCTCGAGAGCAAGAGCGATGGCGTAAGCGGGCTTCTCGGCCTTGGCAGCATAGTTGGCATGGAAGCCGTGAACGATGACGTGGTCGGCGTCGACGGTCAGAGCGGAGCCAGCCTTGTTGGTGAGGGAGACGACCGGGCAGTTGTGCTTCTTGGCGGTCTTGTTGGCCTCGACGGTCTCGGGGGTGGAGCCACCGAGGGAGCAGGTGATCACGAAGGTGTGCTCGTTGACCCAAGAAGGCGTGTCGTAGTTGAACTCGTTAGCGGTGAAGATCTGAACGTTCAGCTTGTCCGTGTTGTTGGCCAGGAAGTACTTGGCGGGGTACAGGTCGGACATGGAAGCACCGCAGCCGACGAAGGCGACGCTGTGGATCTCGTGGTTGGACAGGACGTCAGCGACGATCTGCTTAGGGAGGTTAAGGTCGATCTCGTACATCTGACACATTCCTTTCGATTTTTGCGGCGCCACATTGCCGGGCGCTCGCAGGGTTACCGTGATTTGGACCGAGTCGCCGGCCCGTTGAGGATGCGACAAGGGGACTGTCCCATTGTCGCATTTTGGGAATGGAAGCCTGCCTGGGGTATGGGATGCCAGGCAGGCCCCCGGGGGAAAGCGGTTAGACGCTTGGTCGCGACTAGGCCAGGATGCCGGCCGCGGAGAGGGCGATGCCGCCCACGATGGCGATCACGAGAAGCCAACCGGTGTTGACGTTCTTCTTGATGAGCCAGTACATAAGGCCGGTGAGGCCAAGGGAGATCATCTGGGGCATCATGCCGTCCAGGATGTCCTGGATAACGACGGTGCCCTCAGCGAACTGCAGCGGGGTGGTGGCGCCGATCAGCGTAGCGATCATGCCGCCCACGGACATAAGACCCACGATGCCGCAGACATACATGAGCTTCTCCATGAGGTCGCCGCCCTGAAGCTTGCTCAGGTACTCGTGGCCGCCCTGATAGCCCATCTTGGCTGCGAACCAAGTGATCAGCACAGAGGGGACGATGGAGATGAGCATGGCCAGGATCGGGCCCATGATGGAGCCCTGCTGAGCCAGCTGAACGCCCAGGCCAAAGGCGATAACGCGGATGGTGCCCTGGAAGAAGGAGTCACCGATACCGGAAAGCGGACCCATGAGGGAGGTCTTGACCGCGTTGATCGAATCGGGATCGAAGTTCTCGGGATCCTTGGCGTACTCCTCCTCCATGGAGGCGGAGAGGCCCAGGATGAAAGCGCTCGTCTGCGGGGTGCAGTTGTAGAACGCCATGTGACGGTGGTAAGCCTCTTTCTTAGCAGCGAGCTGCTTGGGGTCGGACTCATCCGGATAGAGGCGATCGAGCGTGGGAACCATGCCGTAGAGGAAGCCCATGTTCATCTGACGCTCGTAGTTCCAAGAGGCCTGGATGGCCCAGGAGCGCCAGAAGAACTGGCTGACCTTCTTGTTCAGGGACACGTCCTTGGTTGCGGTTGCCATAGTGTGTTCCTCCTTAGTCTTCGTCGTCTTCGAGCGGATCGTAGTCGGAATCGACACCGGCGGCTGCATGGGAACCGTTGAACTTGAAGCCCATGAAGACGACAGCCAGGCACACACCGATCAGAGCGACCGCGATGACGGACAGGTTGAGGTAAGCGGCGAGCAGGAAACCGATGAACAGGAACGGAGTCATACCCTTCTTGATCATCATGGTGAGCAGCAGGGCCAAGCCGTAGGCAGTCATGATCTTGGTCGAAACGTTAAGACCAGTGGACAGCCACTCGGGAACCATGTTGACGATGGCCTGAACCAGGTCGGTGCCAACAAAGACGGCGAGGAAGATCGGCAGGAAGTACATGATGGCGTACAGACCGGAGCCGGCGCAGATGTGCATACGGTAGGCGGTCTTGAAGTTACCGTTATCGATCGCGTTATCTGCCACATGGGTGAGGGCGGCGATGATGGAACGGAACACGATGCCGAGGAGCTGACCCAGGACGGCGACCGGGATGGCGATCGTCATGGCGGTCTCGGCGGAAGCATCGGTCAGGCACGCAAAGGCAGCGGCCACGATGCCGCCCAGGACCATATCGGGCGGAACGGCGGCGCCGACCTGCACCAGGCCCATGGACACGAGCTCGACGGCGGCACCGACGGCAAGGCCGGTGGGCACATCGCCCAGCAGCAGACCGACGAGCGTGGCGCCAACGAGGGGCTGCTCGAAGTTAAGACGACCGAGCAGGCGGGAGTCCCACATGCAGAACACGCCGACGAGGCCGACGAGCACCGCACTGATGAACGTATTCATACCCTTCTCCTTTCAGTCAGGCAAAAGCCTGGTTGATTACAGCTTGGCGTCGATGTCGACGCTCTGATACGTAGGGGTCTGCTGGACATAGAGCTTGATGCCCATGTCGAGCAGCTGGTTGACGTCGGCCTTCTGGGTGGCGTCGAGGAAGACGGAGCTGTCCTTGCCGCCGACCTGATCGGCACCGTCGTGGTTGGCGGTGGCGCCCAGGTTGATGGCGTCGAGCTTGTAGCCCTGGCAGAACTGCAGCATCTCGGCCGTGTTGCCAAAGACGAACATGACGCGCTCACCGAGGGTGTTGAGCTTGTCCATCTTGGCGAGGGCACGCTCGACGGTGAAGACGTTCAGGCGCACGCCCTGGGGCTTGGCCAGCTTAAGAGCGCCCTTCTTGATGTCATCGTTGGCGGCAGCGTTGTCGACGACGATGATGCGCTCGGCCTGAACCTTGGTGGTCCAGGTAAAGACGACCTGGCCGTGCAGCAGACGGTAGTCAAGACGTGCGAGGACGATCTTGGCGGGACCGGAGCTGTGACGGGGCGCCTTGGCCTTCTTGGCGGGAGCCGCGGCGGCCTCGACCGGTGCGTTGGGGTTGGTCAGACCGGTGCGGGCCTCGTTGATGAGGGCCGCGAGCTCGGCGCCCTTGACGGGGACGGGGCTCATAGCGAGCGTCAGTGCCAACGGAATGTTGAAACCGCTGACAACCGTGAACTTCGTGCCGTTCTTGGAAAGCTCGACCATGTTGTTGTTGACCGAGCTGCCGAGCATATCGGTCAGCACATAGACGGTGTCGTCCGCGTTGAACGTGGCGATCAGGGCGTCCACCTTATTGGTGATGGGCTCCTTGTCGTCACGAGCAAGCGACACGACGTGGACGTTCGACACGTCGCCGAGAACCATCTCGAGCGTGTCTTTGGCGCCTGCGGCCAGGCCGCCATGAGATGCGAGAATGATCTGATTCATCTTGCCTCCTCCTTTTCGTTATGGTCATTATAACGTCTTATACGTTGCTTATATTGCTAATTAGTATAAAGACCGTTCGCGGGTGAAAATCGACCGTTGACGGGTTTAACGCACTTGAAACGTTGGGGCCGGGTAGGCCGGCGCTGTTTTGTCGACACCAGATCAGACGCCTCGCCCATCCCCTATCGCACAAAGTACCAGGGGCTTTCCTGCACGGTGGGCTCCAGCGCGATGCCGGTGCGCTCCTTAAACAGATCCATGTCCTGAGATTTTTCGGTCCACCACGCGTTGGGCTTAAAGGTCATGCTCTCAATGACATGACCGACAAACACACTGTTGCGCAGCTTAGAGAAGTCGGTGTTCATAATCAGGATGGACGCGAGCACCAGCACGATGCCCAGGACTTTAATCGCGCCGGCGGGCTCGGCGTAGACACCAATGCCCAGCAGTACGGTGACGACCGTCTCGAATGACATTACGACGGGAACTTTCGATGTCTCGAGCCCCATGGACAGACCCTGCATATATAAGATGTAGGCCACGGCTGTGGGGATGAGCCCAAAGCCAAGGAACAGCAGCAGCAGCTGTGGCGACATTGCCGCGGCGACATCCGGCCACGGAGCCGCGATAGCCGCCATAACCGCACCGCCAAAAACAAAGCCCCAAAACGTGACAGCCAGCGGGTGGACCGTCTTGGTTGCTATTCGGCTAAACACCGCAAGCGACGCACCACAAAGGCCTGCAATCACGCCCGACGTGACGCCCCAAACCGAAAAATGGAAACCGGAAAGGTCGCCATTGGTCACTGCAAGCACGCAGCCAACGATGTTAAAGATAATGGCAACGAGCTTGTTGGGGGTCACGTCCTCGCGATAAAGCACGCGGCCGAGCACGACGCCAAACACCGGCGAGGTGTAGAGCAGCACCGAGGCCGTGGACATGCCGACCTCGCCCATGCACTCGTAATAGCAGGTGTTGGCGGCGGCCAGACCGACGATACCGACAAGCGCGCAGGGGACGAGCTCTTTGGGGCTTGCCTTGAACAGGGCCAGCGGACCCTGAGCCACGGTAGACCCCTCACCCGGACGGCAGCCCATAAACATCAGGACCGGTGCCAAGATAAGCGCTCCGACCAACAAGCGAAAGGCAGCCATGCTCTGGGACGAAACGCCCATGGCCGAGATGCCGTTTACAAAGATTCCGATGCTGCCCCACATAAGCGCGGCGACCAGCACCAGCACATAGCCCAGATTGCTTTTCTTCAACGCAGCCTCCTCGGTATTGTTTCCAATATGTTTCACACTACGTTATAGTCGTTATATACATTTTTCAAGACACAAATCGCCGAACGGAAAAATCTGCTTCCCCATATACTCATTGGGGACGTTCTTAAATGACTAGCCATTTAAGAACGTCCCCAACGTCTAAGCCCCAACCTCATATGGGTTGCCAGGCTGCTCTATCCCTTAGTAATCAAGCTTCCACATGTAGCGGCGCGTCATGTAGTCCTTGTGGGTAACGGCAGAGAGCGCGCGCATATACACGTTGTTGAGGATCGGGGCAAAGATCAGGTGGTTGAAGTACTCGCTCACGCTGTCCTTGATGTCGTTGAGGCCGAGCTCCTTGGCGTCGAGCTGATAGACGCGCTCGCCACCGTACTGGTTGACGAAGCGGATGCCGCGCTCGTCGTTGCAGCGGCTGCGGCCGACGCTGATGAGCTGGAACAGCGAGGTGCGCTTGTCCAGAATCTCGAAGGGGCCGTGGAAGAAGTCGCAGGTGTTGATGGTGCAGGAGTCGATCTGCAGCATCTCCTGCACGTTGCAGATGCTAAAGACGTAGGCGGCACCAAAGAGCGGGCCCTGGGCCATGACGTTGATGCAGGGCTTGTCGGCGTTCTGCTCGGCCCACTTGGCGGCGAGCGGACGGGTGTACTCGACGGCCTTGCGATAGATGGGGTCGACCAAGTCGAACGCGGCCATAGCGGTCTCGTACTCGGCATAGCCCTCGGTCTGCTGCGTGAGCTCCATAGCAATCATGGTCACGACGGCAGAGTTGGTGCGACCCATGCAGGACTCGTCGACGGCCAGACTGTCGTACTGGATCTTGTAGTCGCAGACCTCGGTGAGGCCGGACTCGTCAACATAGATGGCGATGGTGCTGGCGCCGTGGTCCTTGGCGACCTGGGCGGCGACGATGGTCTCCTTGGTGCCGCGCATGGACACGACCACGGCCAGGGTGTTCTCGTTGACGTAGGCCGGGGTGGCGTGCACGAACTCGTTGCTGGTGTAGCTGGAGCTCACGACCTGCGTGGCCTCGTGCTCCATAAAGTACTGGGCAGGATAGTTGCCGCCGTTGGATCCGCCAGCGCCAATCCACACGACGCGCTTGATGCCGCCCTTGTCTGCCTTGTCAGCCAAAACCTGGGAGACGACATCCTTAACCTGTTCCTGAGTAGTCATCGTGCATCAGCCTTTCTTCTCGTTTGATGCTCTCGATGGCATACAAGTTACATACATGTTTTGGTTATGTCGACTAGTTGTATGCTATATTTATCTTAGTAATTTTGCTGATGCAGTTTTCTATAACTAGCTACCAGCGGTTTTGTTGTTGTATTGAATACATGCTTGATTAGATACGCATACAAGTTAGATACAGGTTAATCGCATGAACGCTTCGTCTAAAAAGAAACTGGCCCAATACGAGCGCTTGGCGGGTACGCTTCGCGACCGCATCGCCGCCGGCATCTACGCACGCGGAGACAAGCTGCCGTCCGAGATGGAGCTCATGGACGAATCGGGGCTGTCGCGCAGCACCGTGCGCCACGCCCTTAAGGTGCTCGTTGATGAGGGCCTGGTGCGCACCGAGCGCGGGCGTGGCGCCTTTGTGGCCGACACGCCCGCGCTCCACGAGAACAGCCTGGTGTTTTCGAGCTATACCAAGCAGATCGAAGGCCAGGGCATGAAGCCCACCACGCGCACCGTGGACTCGGGCTTTGCCAAGGCGGCCGGCAGCATAGCTAAGTTCTTTGACGCCGCCGTGGGCAGCAAGCTCGTCAAACTTGTCCGCCTGCGCTACCTGGACGACGCGCCGCTGTGCCTGGAAACCACCTACCTGCCGCCAAGCTTCGAGACGCTCATCGATCGCGATATTAACGGTTCGCTCTACGCCACGCTGCGACAGGAGTTCCATCGCGCGCCGGCACAGGGGCATAAGACCTTTGAGGTGTGCTACGCCTCGCAAAACGAGGCGTTTTTGCTCAACGTTGAGCGCGGGCAGGCGCTGATCCTGATCACCGACTACGTCTACGACACCGACGGCCGCCCGCTCCACGTCTCCAAGCGCATCCAGCGCACCGACCGCGCCAAATACACCGAGCCCATCGGCTAGCGCACCAAACGAGGCAAACTGTACCTGATGAACGTTTTACCTGCGGTTTTATTAAATCTCAAGCCAGCATGGCACAAATGCCAACATCGCCTGGCAATACGCGCCGTCCAAGCTCAACTGTTCCTGCTCAGAATATCCAGTACCGCAAATCTAAGTGAGTAGACTTTTCGTGACCTGTCGAGCACACCAAAAACTGTCACCTCTGTGACCTGCGGTTTTACTAAGGCAGATACGCCTTGTGCTCGACCTGCGCCAAAAAGTCTACTCACTTAGTTCGAATCGAAGCCAAACGGACCCAAATCGAAGCCAAATTAAGCCCATCCGCATCAAAAGACGCGTGAATCCGTACTTCTCGCGGTGAATTGACGCTACAAAGCGGCCAAAATAAACCTGTCCCTAAATGGTAGGTTTGGGAAGGTCGGGAAACCAGGTTGGTTTGGGTTGGTTGGGTGTGCGCTCGGCCAGGAGCAGCTCCATCCAGCACATGTCGTACCAGCGGCCGAACTTTTGGGCGCAGCGGTCAAAAGCGCCCACCAGGCGATACCCCATATGGGCATGGAAATCCTGGCTGTTGTGCGTCAGGTACTCGTCGTCCTTGTCGTGCGGCACGGCAATGAGCGCGCACATGTTGGTGATGCCCATCGCGACCAGGCATTGCTTGAGCGCGTCGTGCAGCTTGCGACCCAGCCCGCCATGGCGCACATCGCGCGCCAGGTAGATCGACGTCTCGACCGACCAGTCGTATGCCTCGCGGCTGTTAAGCGGACTCACATAGGCATAGCCTACCGGACGCCCGTCCAACTCCATCACCAGATACGGATAGCGCTTGAGCGTACGCTCAATACGCCCGGCGAACTCCTCAACGCTCGGCAACTCGTATTCGCAGGTAATCGCCGTCTGGCGCACATACGGCTCATAGATGGCAAGCAACTCCGGCGCATCATCGGGCGTCGCCAGGCGAATCGTCGGCTCGGACATCTCGGTCATACAACCCTTCTCCCCCAAAAGCAAAGGCCGCCCTGCGCCAAGCTCAGGCGTAGGGCGGCCCCTTGTCATTACATCAGGCTACAGGACAGCCGCCAACGCGTCGATATCCTCCTGCGTCGTGGCCCAGCTGGTGCAAAAACGCACCACCGTGTGGGTCTCGTCGTACTTTTCCCAGTACTCGATCGAGGCATGCTCGCGAATGCGGGCCATGTCCTCGTTGGGCAGAATCACAAACTGCTGGTTTGTGGGCGTCTCCAAGAAGAACTGGTAGCCGCGCTCGTGCAGCACGCGACGAAGCGCCTGCGCGGTTTCGATCGCCTGGCGGCCAATCTCAAAATACAGGCCGTCGGTAAAAAGTGCCTCAAACTGCACGCCCGTCAGGCGGCCCTTGGCTAGCAACGCACCGTGCTGCTTAATGCGCGGAATGGGATGCGCCGGAGCGTGCATGCCGCTAAACACCACAGCCTCGCCGCAAAGCGCACCGCACTTGGTGCCGCCGATGTAGAACACGTCGCACAGCTGCGCCAGCTCGGGCAGGGTAATGTCACACTCATCGGCCGCCAGCGCATAGGCCAGGCGGGCGCCATCCACAAACAGCGGAATCTCACGCTTCTGGCACACTGCGTGAATCGCCGCGAGCTCGGCCTTGGAGTACAGCGTGCCGTACTCGGTCGATAGACTCACGTACACGGCACCCGGAAACACCGTGTGCTCGTAGCTCTCGTTTTCGTAGAATACCTGGATATAGTCCTCCAGATCCTCGGCATGCATCTTGCCCTCGTAGCCGGGGATGGTGAGCACCTTGTGGCCGCCAAACTCGATGGCGCCCGCCTCGTGGCAGGCGACGTGGCCAGTCTCAGCAGCAACGACGCCCTCGTACGGCGCGAGCAGCATGTCGATCACCGTCGCGTTGGCCTGCGTGCCGCCCACCAGAAAAAACACGTCGGCGTCGGGGGCCTGACAGGCCTCGCGGATAAGCTGCTTGGCACGCTCGGTATGTGCATCGGTTCCGTAGCCGGGCTGCGGCTCCATGTTGGTATCGACGAGCGCCTGCAGCACCGCCGGGTGTGCGCCGTGGGAATAGTCGTTGTTAAACGCGAGCATGGCAATCCTCTCTTACCGGGTATCGGCCAGATGACTCAAACGGAGCTATTGTACGCCGTTGGGATAGGCAATGCGCGCGACAAGGCACTCAAGTGCCAGTACCAGGGCAAAACCGCAGCTCACATCACTCAAAAAGTGTGCTCCGATCACGATGCGCCCAAAGGCGACGAGCGCCGCGACCACAGCCGCCGCCCAAAAGATCACGCGGCGCCGCGAAGGCTTTTCCTTAAAGGCCGCCGCGGGAAGCCCGGCGAGCATAAGGCCGATCGCCGCATGCGCCGTGTGTCCGCTCGCAAACGACTTGAACCCGTCCTTGATCACGCCGGCGGCGATATAGGTCCACTTGTCGGGATTGCCGATCACCCACCACGGCTGAAAATTGAGCCCCGGCGTGACCTCGATCACGCGCATGCGCGGGCGCGACCACAGTGGCTTGACGATCACGTTGAGGATGATGGCCTGAGCGACCCACACGGCAAGCACCATCAACGCCCAGCGCGTAAGCTCGTCGGGCTCGGTCGTGCGCGTGAGGCGGTAGGCGATGAAGTTGGCTGCGATGACCAACGCAAACGTCAGAACCAGCTGAAACGCAATAAGCTTGCCGCCGACGCGCAGTGATCCGATAATCTCGTAGCCGACCAGACCCACGTTGATCAAAACGCCCAGCGCAGCGAGCCACTTGCTCGCCTTGGAATCGGGGCGTACCGAGCGCACGAGCATAACGCCCGCGATGCTCGCCGTCAGCTCGAACGGCAGCTCACCGGCCGCCTCGACAAAGCGACCGTACATGCTGCCGATGTTGAACAGCGCACTCGAGATTTGGTAATCAAAGAAGCTGCCCACGCCCAGACAAAGGCACAGGACAACCGCGATAATGGCGACATCTTTCTTATAGATGTATCCGAACATGCTTTCCTTTCGGTCGGGCGAAGGGCAGTCAACCTGCAATGTGGGTGAGACGAAGATGGCTTTGTCCCGTAAATACCCTTACAGGTTGAGCATAAGTAAGCGAAAACGTTCCATTTGTGGCAAGGTGGCCCGAAGGAGGAGGGAAGCGTACTTGCGTACGCGACCGACGAGTGAGGGTCAGATTGCCCAAATGGGGCGTTTGCAGCGTCGACCCGTTAGTCATCGTCGGACGCACCCAGCTGCTGCAGCAGCATGAGCGCCGCCGCCACGGGGCCGGTGCCGTCGTTGGCGTCGAGGCCGCGACCCAGGCCGCTGCCCGCGCCGGCGCCCGCCTTGTAGGGCACCGACAGCTTGCGGCTCTTGGGAAAGTTCACCGCGCCATAGCGAGTCTTAAGCTCATAGGCCACCTTCTTGGGCACGTCGACGCCCAAAAACGTGATGCGACCGCCGCTGAGCGTGACGCTTTCGAGCCCCAGGCGCTCGCCGCGAATGCGGATGCGCGCGCGATTGAACAGGTTGAGCCCCGCCAACGGCAGCTCGCCATGCGCGGCCTCGGTCTCTTCCTGCACCTCATCGATACTCTCCAGGTCCTCGGCCGCCGCGAGCTTACGGTACACGAGCACGCGCTGATCCACCGCCGGCAGGTACTCCTCGGACAAGAAGTAATCGGCCGGCAGGTTAATGCCCACGCTCGCCGCCTCCACGCCGGCATCGTCATCGCCGCGCGCCTCGGCCACTGCCTGGCCCAGCATCTGCGTAAACAGGTCAAAGCCCACGCTCGACAGGTTGCCGTGCTGCTCGGCGCCCATAAGCGAGCCGGCGCCGCGGATCTCCAGGTCGCGCATGGCGATGCGCATGCCGCTGCCCAGGTCTTGGAACTCGGAAAGTGCGGTCAGGCGCGCCGTCGCCTCCTCGGTGAGCGGCAGCTCGCCCGGGAACATAAAGTACGCGTAGGCCTGCGTGGCAGAACGGCCCACGCGGCCCTTAAGCTGGTAGAGCTGTGCCAGACCCAGACGCTGCGAGTCCTCGATGATGAGCGTGTTGGCGGTCGCGTTATCGATGCCACTCTCCACGATGGTCGTGGCGATAAGCACGTCGATCTTCTTGGTCGCGAACTCGATCATCACGTCCTCGACCTCGCGCGGGCTCATCTTGCCGTGTGCCACGCCCACGCGCGCCTCGGGCGCGGCCTCGTGCACGCGCGCCACGGCATCGTCGATGGTCTTGACGCGGTTGGACACGTAGTACACCTGGCCGCCGCGGCCCACCTCCAGGCGAATCGCCGCACTCACCACGTCGGGGTCGTACTCCCCCACGTGCACGATCACGGGACGACGCCCGGTCGGCGGTGTGGTGATCAGGCTCATGTCGCGCACGCCGCTCGTGGCCATCTGCATGGTTCGCGGAATAGGCGTTGCCGAGAGCGTGAGCACGTCGATTTGCTCGCGCAGGTTCTTGAGCTGCTCCTTGTGCTGCACACCAAAGCGCTGCTCTTCGTCGATGATCGCCATGCCCAGGTTCTTGGGGTTCACATCGGCAGAAAGCAAGCGGTGCGTGCCGATGAGTACATCAATCGTGCCCTCGGCAAACGCCTTGAGCGCGCGCTTTTGCTGCGCCGGGGTGCGGAAGCGGCTGAGCACCTCGACCTCCAGGCCAAACGGGGCAAAGCGCTCAAAGAATGTCTCGTAGTGCTGTTGAGCCAGAATGGTCGTGGGGCAGAGCACCATGACCTGGCGGCCGGAGTCCACGCACTTAAAGGCCGCGCGTAGGGCGACCTCGGTCTTGCCGAAACCCACGTCGCCGCACAGCAGGCGGTCCATGGGCTTGGGCGCCTCCATATCAGCCTTAATGTCGGCGATGGCCTCCAGCTGGTCGCGCGTCTCGTCGTAGGGGAAGCTCTCCTCCATCTCGATCTGCTCGGGCGTGTCGGGCGGGCAGGCGATACCGGTAATCGACGAGCGACGCGTATACAGATCGACCAGGTCAAACGCCAGCTTTTTGGCGTTCTTGCGCGCCTTGTTGGTGGCCCGCGTCCAGTCGGCGGTGTTGAGCCTGGTCAAGCGCGGTTTATCGCCGTCGGGACCAACGTAGCGCGTAATGCGGTCAACCTGCTCTAGCGGCACGTAGAGCTTGTCGCCGTCGGCATATTCCAGCAAAAAGTAGTCGCGCTCCTTGCCGCCCACTTCCTGGCGCGCGACCTCACTAAAGAGCGCGATACCGTGGGTGGCGTGCACCACGTAGTCGCCCGGCTTAAACGGGAACGTGATCTGCGTAATGTCCACCTTGCGGCGGCTGCGCGCGCGATTGGCGTCCATGCGGGCGTTGAGGTCGGCGATTGAGAACACGGCCAGGTTGGCATCGGGCACCACCACGCCCTGCGGCAAGGCAGCATCGACAAAGGTCACGCGCCCGCGCGAGATGGTGGGCACGGCGGCACCGGCGGCAGCCTGGGCGGCACCCGCCTCGAGCGAGCGGGCGTTGAGCGCGTCGGCGCGACGCTCGCGAATGGAAGCATGGGCCTCCTGGCGTGCGGCACGGTCGGCGGAATCCGCTGCTGCCACGCGCACGCGGTCGCCGATAGCGCCGGCATTTTCGGGCGCGGCGGTCAGCGATTCCTCAAAGGTAATGCCCTCGTCGCCAAAGGTGAGCTCCATCGACTCGCGCGCACCGCGGTCGGGAATGGCGAACACGCAGGCGTAGCGCTTGCCCACGACTTCCTGAATGCGCGTCATAAAACGGTTGTCCGAGCCTGCGATAGCAGGCTGCTCAATCTTGAGCTCGGCCGTCACCGCACCGCCGGCACGGATAAGGCTTACGTAGTTCAAGCGCTGCTGGGCACCAAAATCGAGTTGTTGGGCGCGCACGTACAAGCCATCCAGTCGGTCAACCCCCGCCTCGCCGGCACGCGCCTCGATATCCTCGTAGGCGCGCAGGCAATCGTCGAACAGCGAGCGCGGCTCGGACAGCACCACGAGCGCCTTGCCGCTCACATGCGACAGCGGGCTCACGGTCTGGCCGTACATCACCGGCAAAAAGCGGTCGAGCTCAGGCGTGACAATGCGTGCATCCACCATCTCGAGCAGCGCCGCCAACTTGCTGTCGTCCTGGCTGGCGCGGTAGAGCGCCACATGCATGTTGTGGACGGCGTCGTCGGTGAGTGCGAGCTCGCGACAGGGGAAGATCTCGATGCTGTCCTCGTTGCCGATGGTCTGGCCCGTGGAGCTCACCATGCGGCGGATGCGGTCGATCTCGTCGCCAAAGAACTCAATGCGCACGGGCGCTTTCTCTTGTGCGGGGAATACCTCGACGGTGTCGCCGTGCACACGGAACAGGCCGGGCGCGTCGGCGGCGCCGGCATTGGTGTAGCCCATGCCCACCAGGCGCTGCGGCACCTCGTCAAAAGGAATCTCCTCGCCCACCGCAAAAGTGGTGGACTCCCAATAGCGACTCTCGACCGGCGGCACGCAGCGCAGCAGCGCGCGGGCCGAGGCAACCATGATGCAGTTGTCCCCGCGCACGATGCGCCCGAGCGCCTCGCAGCGCTGAGCTACCACGGCATCGTCGGGCGCCTGCTCGCGCCAAGGGTAGTCCTTGCGCTCGGGAAAGCGGCACACGTGCTCCAGGCCTACATAGGCGGCCAGACTGCGTGCGGCGCGATCGGCCGCATCCTCGCCACTCACGATGTAGACCGTGGGGCGCGGACGACGCGCAAACTGGGCGGCCGCCATGAGCGTTCGGCCCGACTGAGACACGGCCAGCGTCACGTCCTCGCCAGAATCGAGCCCGGCCTCGACGGTCTGCAGTGCCTCGGCAGTATAGAGCTGCGCGGCTATACGGTGAATGAGCATGCTGTTCCTCCGGCATTGCAACGCCAAAAGCCCGCCGAGGCAAGCCTGGCGGGTCGTTCGTCAAATTCGTTGCCTGTCATGGTAGCGCATGGAGAGGACTCCGGCTCAAGCGTACGCCCAGCCCCGCAACAAAAACGCCAGATAGAACTGGATTCACCGGCTTCGCCAAAATCTCCCCGTCACGTCGAACGCCGCAACCACGGAAGGTGTCCCAAGAAACGGCTATTCCTCAAAAAAGCTTGCGACGTTCAAGCGACTCGTCCACTCACCTATGGTGTTGGCAAAACCGACGCGTGTGTACACGCCCGCAAAACGGCCGCGATACAGGTACAGGCCTTCCATATTAGAAGCGGGCGCAAAACCAAGATCATCCACAAGTCCTTTGGGCGCCTCTCCTCGATGCGGCCCATTGACAAGCGTCCCGCGCAAGCAGGGCGTCTGATACTGCTGAGCATACTCCTGCACAATCGCCCCAGCGGCCGCAGCGCGAGCAAGCACCTGGGACCATTCCTGTTCCGTGGCATCCAAACCGGCAACAACGCCAACCGCATTGTAGCCGTCGCACGGCTTGACGATCCATCGGTCCTTTTCGGCAAATCTCGACAACTGGGTGCTTTCGTCCACAATCTCGGTATAGGGCACATGCTCCCGTACAAACGATTGCTCCTCCGGGCTCAACAAGGACTGACCGGCCCGAGACCACAGAAATGCAAATACGGTCTTAGTCGCACACGGCCACGTTCTAAAACCACCAACGATGCACGCGAGCCCTTCTTGAGCCGCCTCGATTAAGGCCGAGCGTCCGTCGCACGGCTTATCCCACAGCTCGCCGGTCACCGCGCGCCGCCAAACGCAATCAATAGGACCGGCGGCATCGCACAGCCGCCTAGCACCGCTCTCGTCTTCGCCAATCCGCAGGTCGCGCACATCCGCAAAGCGCGCCACCACACCCCGTCGCCTCATAAGGTCGACAAAATGAGCCGCATCTTCCAAGTCGATGCTTTCCGAATAGTCGACGATTGCCACCGAAGCGGGATATATCTTTGGTTGCGGTGCATAGAGCCCCTCGTCAACGCGGGCCCCGTCGTCCGATCGTGCACTATCCTCGGTGCGGCGAGGATGGGCCAGCTTCCACTCTGCATAGGTCTCAAACAATGCGTCTATCCAGCTACCGCACAAATCGTACTGCCGAAAGCCGGGGTGGTCGGATGCAAACTCCTCAAAGGAAGGCGTCATTCGCACTGCCTGACAGACCGCATCGGTCACTACCATTCCGGCACTGCCGTCGGTATTGAGCTCGCAAAACGTATACGAACCGGCATCTTCGTCAAGAAAGATATCAACACGCGCAAGGGGAATTTGGCAATCATAGCCGGCATCCATAGCGCACAGGTCAGCAAAAGCCGGATCCATGCGAAACCACGCGCGCACGGAGGCATCGGAACAAAACGCCCGCGTCACCTTGTCCATAATGCCGTACATGCGCTCGGCCGCCTCCTTAAGAAGCGCCGTCATATCCTTGTCGAATATCTTTGGCGTTAAAGCCCAGGGCGCAGAATCTCCGTGGTAGAGCGCATGGGTTTGAGACAAGTACTCGTCACCTTTACGACGACCAGGTAGGTCACCTTCGCGCGTGCGCACGATGCGCTCAAAGTAATCTTCAAACTCTCGCGTCTTCGATGTTGCCACGTTACCCTCCATTGCTTGATTTTTTGCTCATGCTACGCCAGCACGCCACGACTTCGGCGCGCTTGAATAGGCTTCTAAATTAGCAACACATTTTTGCATGGGACAACGAATAATCGATGCACACTTCCCAGTCGCGTAACGTTAAACGCTAAAAGCGCCAGGCGGGCTACCAGCCTAGCGTTCTAAATCAATCATATCGAGCTTAGGCGAACGCGCTAGTCGTAATTGATGCTTTGCAAAGTGAAAGAAGGAGCGCCGTCGTCAGCGGTAACCTTTACCACGGCGGTCCCGGACATCATAGGCGTAGAGTCAGCCCCAATCGTCGACTTCAGTTGATCGGCAGGCAGCCCATAAACGCTCTCAGGAACATCCGAGATCAAAGGAGAAGAGATGCCGTTATAGCTCAGCGCAGCATAAGCCTCAAATGTAAGGCAATACGTGTTGTCACCCAGGTCTTCCGCGCCCGAAACGATTGCCGGAATAGGCGAACCGGCAAAGCCGTGCATCTCGTTTAAGTACAGGTAGCCGTCCTGAACCGTAGCCCTCGTTGCCAGATTGTCAGGCAATCCGTCATCAGCGTCGATATGCATCTCGTCATCGGATAACGTTACGCCAAACAGTCGGTTCATCTCGCGCTTCATGGAATCAACGGGGACCTTGCTGGCATAGGATTTGCCGTCCACATCCCCGCCCCTTTCCACGCGATTCGTAGTGTTTTCGAGCAGGTGGTTAAAGACGAAAATCGTCATGCCCCGTTTTTCCTCTGCAGTCAGACCGTCCGCCGCATCAAACGAGGCTAACCCGCCCGCCCCGTCACGCGCAAACTGTTCCTCCGTAAAGTTCGACAGGAACAGGTTTGCGGCGGCATAGGTTGCCTGGTCGTTAAGGTCGACCTTTACGCTGCTGCTCGTCTGCTCGGTCTCTTCCGGCTCTTCTTGCTCATCGGCAGGCTTCTCCTTGGCGCTGCCCTTGTCCTTATGCTCGGCCGAACCCTCGTCGGACCCAAGCACCGTAATCTGCGATGAGTTGCCCTGCCCAAGCGGACCCAGCACGCCGGTCAGTGCCAGCGCAGCACCGCCGGCAACGAGCACGCCCGCTACACATATGCCGATAATCACCGCGCGCTTATGCGACTTCTTCTGCACGGGAGGCATCCCTGCCGCCGGCATCGGTGCGGGCTCAACAGGCGCGGCCGCCGGAGAAGCGGCGCCCATGCGCGCCCCACAGTTCGTGCAAAAAACGGTTCCGTCGGGCATCTCGGAGCCGCACTTGGTGCAAAACATATTCGGGCATCCCCTCACAACAAACGGTATCTGCCGCCATCATATTGAGCCTTCGCAGCCCAAATGTGTTGCGCAACATTGGTCGCCGTCTTCGAGTGCCGGCAAAACGTGCCGGGCCCTATCCCGTCACACGCACGCTGGGGCAAAGGTCTGCCAGCGGGCACTCGTCGCACTTGGGCTTACGGGCATCGCAAATCTCGCGGCCAAAGGTGATCCACTGGTGATTGACCGACTCCCAATACTCGTGCGGCAAAATCTTGAGCAGATCTTGCTCGGTCTTGAGCGGCTCTTTGGCGTGCGTCTTGGGACTCAGCATCAGGCGGTGCGCGATGCGGTTGACGTGCGTATCCACCGCGATGCCTTCCACGATGCCGTACCCTACGTTGAGCACGATGTTCGCTGTCTTGCGCCCCACGCCCGGCAGCTTGACGAGCTCCTTCATGTCGGCCGGCACCTCGCCGCCGTAGTCGGCAACAATCATCCGCGCGGCCTCCACGGCATGCTTGGCCTTACTCTTATAAAAGCCGAGTGACTTAATGGTGTCCGCCACGTCGGTCACACTTGCCCCCGCCATGGCCTCGGGCGTTGGCCACTGGGCAAACAGCTTCGGCGTCACCTTGTTGACCTGCGCGTCGGTCGTCTGCGCCGAGAGCAGTACCGCAATGAGCAGCCTAAAGGGATTCTCGTGGTCCAAAAAGCACTCGACCGGGCCATAGCGACGGTTGAGGCGCTCGCACACCTCAACGGCGCGCTCGCGTTTGGCGGCATTGGTCTCGCGTGGCATAACGACTCCTCGCTTCAGCGGCATAACAAACCTATGGGCACGATTGTCCCACGTATGGGGTCTTTAAGTCTCCAAAAATGCACCGGTCTGGCGGCTCCACAGGCTTGCGTATTCGCCGCCTGCCTCGACGAGCTGCGCATGCGTGCCGTCCTCGACAATCTCGCCGTCCGCCAGCACCACGATGCGGTCGAGCGCCGCCACGGTGGACAGGCGGTGCGCCACCACAATGGAAGTGCGGCCGCGCATCAGGTTCTCGAGCGCCTCCTGCACCAGCGCCTCGGACTCGCTGTCGAGGGCAGACGTCGCCTCGTCGAGCACCAGAATCGGCGCGTCGGTCAGGATAGCGCGGGCGATGGCCACGCGCTGGCGTTGTCCGCCCGAAAGCTTAACGCCGCGCTCGCCCACCATGGTGTCAAAGCCACGGGGCAGGCGGTCGATAAACTCCAGGGCATTGGCCAGGCGCGCTGCCTCGCGAATCTGCTCGTCGGTGGCGTCGGGGCGGCCGTAGGCGATATTCTCGCGAATGGAGCGGTGGAACAGCAGCGCCTCCTGCGGCACGTAGGCAACCTGGCGGCGCAGACTCTGCTGCGTGCAGCGCGAGACGTCCTGGCCGTCCACGAGCACGCGGCCGCCCTGCACGTCGTCCAGGCGCAGCAACAGCTTGGTGAGTGTCGTCTTGCCCGAGCCCGATTTGCCCACCAGGCCCACGCGCTGGCCCGCCGCCACATGGAGCGTCAGGTCGTCGAACACGTTCTCGCCCGCCGCGGCGTCACGGTATGCAAAGCTCAAGTGCTCAAAATCGATCGCGCCCTCGCGCACCTTAAGCTCGGGAGCGTTCTCGTCGTCTGCCACCAGACGCGGCTCGTCCAGCACGCGTGTCATCTCGGCCGCGTCGCCCAGCGCGCGGTTGATGCGCTGCATCATGGAACTCACGTAGTTCAGACGCATGGTGAGGTTGTACGTATAGGTAAAGATCATGACGAGCGCGCCGGCTGAAATGCCAAACCACGCGTTGCCGCCCGCCACGAACACACTCACCACGGCCATGGTGATAACGATAAGGCCCGAGGTCGTAAAGTTGCGCTGCATCATGGCGTGCATCGAAACCGTCTCGGCGTCGCGCGCGGCGCGGTCGGCAGCATCGAACAGGTCGCGCTCAAAGTCCTCGCGCCCGCAGGTCTTGACGGCCAGGATGTTCGTGACCGCGTCGGACAGCACGCCCGACAGCTTGTTCTGTGCGGCGGACGTCGCGGCCGAAAGCGGCATGATGCGTTTGTACATAAGCCAGACAAACGCGATGTAGACGACCATGATGCCCACCAGGATCACGGTAAATGTGGGCACCACCGGGGCGAGCGCCGCTACCGTGCAGATGACCGAGGTGATAGTGGGGATGAGCGAATACACCGTCACGTCCACCAGCCCCGTGTAGCCGCTCATAAAACGACTCGTCTGGCTCACAAGCGATCCGCCAAATCGGCTGGTGTGGAATGTCATGGATTGATTGGAGAGCGTGTCAAAGCACAGGCGCGCCAGGTGATAGTTGCCCGCAATCTCGAGCTTGTAGACGGTGTAGTCCTGCAGCTTGGAGAGGATCTGGCCTACCAGGTTAACGAGCACGAGCGCCAGAATATAGGGGCCAAAGACCTCAAACACCTGGTCGCCTGCCACGGGGCCAGCTTGGACGCGGTCGACGATAAAGGCCATCACGTAGGTGTTGGCAAACGTAAGCAAAAAGATATAGCCCGCCGACGAGAATACCGAGAGAAAGACGATCAGCGGCTGCGTGCGCGTGACATCCCAAAAACGCTGCAACGTGCGGCGCACGGTGGAGCGTTTGAGCGGACTGGTGCTTCTCTGAGACATGGGCTTCCTTTCGCGTCTGATAGGGCGAAACGCCATTGTTGCACACTAAAGTGCACTTCAGGCACGCACGACGCGAAAAGCGCCCGCGCCCCGCTTTTACGCCGGCGCCCCGCCGTCCGTTGCGACTAGTCCTCGTCTTCCTGGCCCGCGAGTAAGCCCGCGGACTCCAAGCCCAAAATCTCGTCGGCCTCCCGCGCGTCTTCCAGCGCGTCGATGTCCTTGAGCTTGCGCTCCATAACGTTGGTGCGTGTGGTGATAATGCCCTCGACCGTCTTGCCCGCGGTCTCGATCTGCTGTTGGGCGCGGCGTAGCGCCGCCTGATAGCGCGGCAGCTCGGCCTTGACGGCGGAAAGTACGCGCAGCACGTCATCGGTGCGTTTTTGCAACTTAAACGTCTGGTAGCTCATCTGCAGACTGTTGAGGATGGCCGCCATGGTGCTGGGGCCGGCAACGTTGACGTGATAGTCGCGGCCCAGGGTCTCGATAAGCCCGGGGCGGCTGACGACCTCGGCATACAGCCCCTCAAACGGCACGAACAGAATGCCAAAGTTGGTCGTCGCGGGCACGCTCAGGTACTTCTCGCAAATGTCCTTGGCCTCGCGCTTCACCATCGCATCGAGCGTCTTGCGCGCAGCGGCGACGGCCTCCGCGTCGCCCGACTCCTGGGCGTCGAGCAGATGCTCATATGCATCGCCCGGGAATTTGGAGTCGATCGGCAGCAGCACGGGATCGCCCTCGTCTACCGGCAGCTTGACGGCAAACTCAACGCGCTCCGAGGCACCAGGCTTGGTGGCGACGTTTTCCAGATACTGGTCGGGCGTAAGGATGTCCGCCAGGATTGCGCCCAGCTGCACCTCGCCCAAAATGCCACGCGCCTTCACATTGCCCAGCACGCGCTTAAGGTCACCCACGCCGGTGGCGATAGACTGCATGTCGCCCAGGCCCTTGTACACGGCCTCGAGCTGGTCGCTCACCTGCTTAAACGATGCAGACAGGCGATCGTTGAGCGTACGGGAAAGCTTCTCGTCCACCGTCGCGCGCATCTGATCGAGCTGCACGTTGTTGTCCTTGCGGATGGCGCCCAGCTGGGCATCGACCGTCTCGCGCACCTTGTCCAGGCGGTGCTCGATGCCCTCGCGGTTGGCACCGAGCTGTTGGGCCGTCTCGCGGCGCAGGTCATCCATGCGGTCGCCAGCCTGCGAGAACTCACGCGCGATGGTCAGGTAGCGTTGCTGCTCCACGGCGGCGTCGGTCGTCTGCTGCTGCGCGATGGCGTTTGCCGTGCGGCGGGTTTCTGCCAGCGCGACGTTGAGGGCATCGAGCGTGCTATTGGCCTGCTCGAGCGCGGCCAGCATCTCTGCCCCGCTATCGCCGCGCTCCCGCAGCTCGGCACGAAGGCTTTTAAGCTGCAGGGCGCAAACCACAGCAACTCCCACCGCCACCAAGGCAATCACAACAAGCGCAATATCAATAGCAGACATAGACTCCGCCCAACAAACTCAATCGATCACCAATCAAAACCGCGATCAATCTTACCCCGCCACACGCACCGGGCGCTCCACGGCAGTCAGACAAGTGGATTTTGGGCCACAGGCGTCAAAACGCTAACTCTCCCAGCCGGCGCGGACGGTTGTTATGACGTCGCCTAGGCGCTGGCCGAGAGCTGCCAAGTGCTGAAGCACCTCATTGGGCGAGGCGCCGTTGAGAATGCACGTGAGGGCATATGAGGCCAAGAAGATTGCCGCGAGTCCCAACGGGATCAGCACGATCATCGCTAACGTGCGCAGGCGCTGGCCCACGCGGCGGTGACGTGTGCGGCGCTTGTCGAACGCAAGCTCCTGCGCATATGAATCTTGTTGTACGGAATAGTTCTCTGGCGCCGATCCGCCCGCAGGCGAAACCGCAGGCGTGGCATTTTGCGCAGGGGGCTGGGCGGCTACCCCTTGCATTTGCATCTCCATGAGCCGTTGCTGCTGACGCAGCATGCGCTCAGCTTGTCGCTGCGGGGTCTCAAGAAACAGATCCATGCTGGCCTCCAAAATCGGAGCATTCGACGCTTACGCTCAGCATCCCGCACCGCCAAGGCCACGGCAACGCAATCCGTAGCAATAGCTGCAAAGTTTCTTGTTGACAAAAGCTGTCGAAAACCTCAACAACTCCCCTACCAGCACTTTCTCTGAGCTTTTTTGTCGAATAATCTTTTGCCCTTCCACCAACCCGCCAACTAACCAAAAGCTGGCCAAAAGCTTGACGGAAATTGTGAAGACAGAGACCCCACACAAAAACGTGCCGCCCCAAAAGGGGCGGCACGCAAACTTCTAATCAGCTTTTCTGTAGCGAGCACGCAACGACCCCGCGCCCCGCAGCAGCCAGCGCCAAGCGCTAGTAGTTCACCACCTGCTCCTCAAAGTACGCCTTCGGGTGGTTACAAACCGGGCACACCTCGGGCGCCTCGGCGCCCACATGCAGGTGCCCGCAGTTCAGGCACTTCCACACCTTCACGCCCTCACGCTCAAACACCTCGCCCGACTCAATGCGCTCGACAAGCTTGTTGTAGCGCTCCTCGTGAGCCTGCTCGACAGCACCGACGCCACGGAACTTTGCGGCGATCTCGGTAAAGCCCTCCTCCTCGGCGGTCTTGGCGAACTCGTCGTACATCGTGGTCCACTCGTAGTTCTCGCCCGCAGCGGCATCACGCAAGTTGTCCAGGGTGTCGGGAACGGCGCCGTCATGCAGATACTTAAACCACAGCTTGGCGTGCTCGGACTCGTTGCCTGCGGTCTCGGCAAAGATATTCGAGATCTGAACGTAGCCATCCTTCTTGGCCTTAGATGCGTAGTAGCGATACTTGGTATGCGCCTGGGACTCACCGGCAAAAGCGGTCTCGAGGTTCTTCTTGGTTTGAGAGTTCTCAAAATCCATAGGTGTACTTCCCTTCAACATGCCGCCCGTAGGCTTCGAGCGGCCTTGTCTTTAGGATGCCCTCAAGCCGAGAATTTAAACCTTACAATCCTCTTCTTCAGATTCGGGTTGGTTACACGCTTAGCCATCGGTCACCCTCGGAGCGGCAAAAGCCCTCGCGCTCCAAGTCGGCCAAAATGTCTGCGACAAGATCGTGATCGACCGGCTCGCGACCTGCCGCCGCCTCCATTTCGTTGACGCCTGCAACGGCTTCATCGAGCGTAATGCCCGACGGCCGCCCATCGCGCGCAGCCAGCAGCATGCGCACAATATGGGCGCGCTTTTGACGGCGCGAGCCCTCAAACTTGGACTGACGACTATAGCTCGCCGACCGCCTGGACGGATTGGGCAGCGTCTTTTTAAGATACGCGCCGTAATCCAGCAACGCGTAATACCATGCGCGCGGTGTATCGGCATCATCGAGCGGCACGGCAAAGGGCGCAATCTCATCCACCGCCGCACCAGGGGCCGCCGGACAGGCGGATTGGATCAGCGGCACCAGCTCGCGATCGGGAACGGCCGGCACGTCGGGAAGGAAATGATGCAGAAAGACCGTGCGCACGTTGGTCTCCAGATACACACCCGGCAGATCGAACGCAAACGACCGGATGCCCTGCGCCGTCGCCGGGCCAATACCGGGCAGGGCGACCAGGTCGCGCGTCTCACGTGGAAACTCCCCGCCCCAGTCCGTCACAACGCACTGTGCAGCCCTGTGAAGCGCCAGGGCGCGACGATTGTAGCCCATCCCCTGCCAGGCACCCAAAACGTCGGAAGGAGCGGCCTGAGCGAGCGCCTGTACGGTCGGAAAGCGGTCGAGCCACGCGGGCATACGCGTCTCCACACGCGGCACCTGCGTTTGCTGCAGCATAACCTCGGAAAGCCAAATAATGTACGGGTCGCGCGTGCGGCGCCACGGAAGGTCGCGATAACGCAGGACCCCTTCCGAACGAATCATCGAACGAAAGGGGTCCTGAATCATGGCTATGCTCCTTATGCGGCGCTATTCCTCCCGGCAAGCGCACGCACAGGTGGCGTACTCGGGAAACGCATCGCGGTCGGCGAACTTGGAATCGACGGCCGGGAACTGGCGGTGAGCGACGATATCGCCCAGCGAAACGGAATCGAGGTAGTCGCGCATCAGCGCTTGAGCTCCGGCCCACAGGGGATGATAGCAGCACGTACCCATGCGTGCACAGTCTCCATCGGGCGCGGTGCAATCGTTCATGACCATGGGGCCCTGAACGGCCTCAACGACCTGGCGGATGGTGACATCGTCGGGGCTGACCTTAAGACGCATGCCGCCATGGACGCCACGCAGGCTCTCCACAATACCGGCCTGAACCAAACCATGCTGGATCGAACGGGCAAACGAATACGGGACATTGACCTCTTCGGCGGCGGTGCGAACAGAAAGCAGACGCTCCGGGTCCTCGGCAAGCATCGCGAGCATGCGAAGGGCGTAATCAGTCTTCCTCGATATGTCCATTTTTCCCCTTTCAAGGAATAGGAACAGCTCGAACGAGCTCCGGGGCCGAGCTTACGTCGAGACGTCAATGACCGTATGGACGCCCAAATAGCAAAACGGGTGCCCGCTGAATGCCGTTTTTGAAGCCTCTTGCATCAAAAACGGCATTCAGTGCAATTGAGTATAACCTAACCCCCTGCTTCATTGAACTGGTGTTGTGCAACAAACGCCTTGCTTGAACACATGTCTCAAACGGAGCTTGTCCTGGAATTGGAAGGATTTGGTTTTGGGCGAAAGGGGCCGATGGGATCGAGGTCCTATCAAACGCAAAAAGCCACGTCCGAAGACGTGGCTTTAATTGCGTTGGCGGGAAGTACGGGGCTCGAACCCGCGACCTCCGACGTGACAGGCCGGCGCTCTAACCAAACTGAGCTAACTCCCCAGGCAGTCGTTCGCGTTTGTTTCCGCTCGCGTGCGCTGCGGGGATTAGTATACACAGAAGTCTGTCCGCCGCGCAACAACTTTTTTGAAAATATTTTTTGGGCCCTTCGGGAGGGTCTCCGGGGCCGGCGGGCGCGGGTTAAGTTTGCTGCTCTACAGTCCTGCGCAAGACGGAAAGCACATTAAGTGCTT
>CBCTIZ010000010.1:0-74571 GCA_965147105.1 uncultured Collinsella sp.
CGCAGGGGGCGCTGACGCGGCCCTCCCTCTTACACCACAAAAATTCGCGCGATCGCCACCAAGCCAAGTGTTCCCACTCGTCTCATAAGGTTATAGCCTCCCCTGTCCTAAAGCCCAGTTTTAGCATTCTTCATTTCTGTCCACGGTTAATTGCAATCTGAGCACAGCAATAATCAGTGTATAAATATACACCTGTAATTGTTTGGACGGGTTCATAGATGCTCGATTGGTAGCGAATTCCGCGCAAACCGTCACCAAACTCCACTTTTGCCGCATCTAAAGGTTATTTTTGCGCAAATTTTTGGATGCCGATAGTCACAATGGGCAGGAGGCTGGTACCCACCGGAGAGGGCAACGCCTACATTTTCATAACGTAATAGCCCGCACCCCTCACTGCCGTCTCGAGTGTGTCGCGATCAACCGGGCGCTTCGAGCGCACGCGTGCCGTGTGGTCCGCGTACGTTACCGTAGCCCACACGCCATCAAGCGCATTGAGGGCATTCGTCACATTCCGGGCGCAGCCGTCGCAACTCATGCCGCCGATAAGGAGTTCCTCACGATAGGGGTAGTGGGACTCGTCGGTGTCTGCCACCACAACCTTTTTGGCCTTCTTGCCGCTCGCACCATCGCTGCAGCAACTCTTCCCGTGTGTCGAAGCGGCAATGCGACGCAGTCCAAAAAACATGCCGACGGCAATGACGGTCAGCACGATGAGATTCGCAGGGTTGAGCAAGTCACTCATGCGTTCCCCTTTCAGTAGCACTATCTAGATACCCCCATGGGGTGTCCCCATCTTAACCCAAAATCATGTCCGTTCGGTCAATTAGTTTTCCTCTTCAAACTTTTTTGTTGACCATGGCTTACTTTCGTGTATAAGTTTTCCTAGGCTAACAGTTTAGATCCGTAAGGAGCGACGTGACTCGAACCATAGACATCCCAACGTTTCAGGCAGCAGTCGTGCGCAACTGCTCCCCCACGCTCGCGGGCATCAAGCCGGCATCGCTCTTTACCTATCCAGGCACCTACGCCCACGGGGACGGCTCGACCGCAACAGAAACCATCGCAGAACGCCGAGCACGCCTGCTCAACGTTATCGCCCAGTGCAACCGCGAGCTTGACCCGCTTGGCATCCACCTGAGTGTTTTGGTCTGGCGGCCCTGCGGAGCGCTCGTGTACGTGTACCGAGCCAAAAGCCTCACCACCTATTTCGCGGACCCTCGCGCCAAAACGGCGCTCGCCTCGGAAGGCTACGACACGAGAGACCTTTCGACATGCCTTGTGCATTTGGCATCACGCATCACGCTCGCGAGTAATAACGTCGCGGAATGCGCCTGTAGCCAGACTCGATGCGCACTACCCCAGCAAGCTAGCTGCAGCAACGACTGCACCTGCGAGTTTCCGCACGAAATAGGCTACTTCCTAGGATATCCCTACGACGACGTGCACGAGTTTATCGTCCAGCGCGGCGAGAACTATAAGGTCTTTGGGGCCTGGAAGGTCTACGCAAATGTCGAGCAGGCACTTGCGACGTTTGATGCCTACCGCGCCTGCACCCAATACTTCATCTTTGTCTATCAGCAGGGCTACAGCTTGGCGCAACTTGCCCAGGCAACCCGATAGAACATAGAAGCCGTGGCAACCTGCCGCACAACTGAAAGGACTCAACATGAGCAAGATCGCCGTCGTCTACTGGAGCGGCACGGGCAACACCGAGGCCATGGCAAACCTCGTTGCCGAAGGTGCAACCGATGCCGGCGCCGAGGCAGAGGTCATCTCCTGCGCCGACTTCTCCGCAGACAAGGCCGCTGGCTATGACGCTATCGCCTTCGGCTGCCCCGCCATGGGTTCCGAGGAGCTTGAATATGATGAGTTCCAGCCCATGTGGGATGAGGTCAAGGAGACCCTCGGCGACAAGAAGGTCGTCCTCTTTGGCTCTTATTCGTGGGCCGAGGGCGAATGGATGGACAACTGGAAGGCGGACGCCGACGAGGAGGGCGTCAACGTCGTCGATTCCGTCATCTGCTACGACGCCCCCGATGATGAGAGCGAAGCGGCCTGCCGCGCCCTTGGAGCCGAGCTCGCCTAGCGGCAATGAGCTCCGCCCGCAACGCGCATTGCAACAAAACACATTCGCCTCCCAACAAAAACGGGAGCCGGATCACATCCGGCTCCCGTTTTCTGCTATGTCAGTCATATAAAGCGGCTACGAGATATTGCCCAAGAACGCCTTGGTGCGCTCGCTCTTGGGGTGGTCGAAGACCTCGCTCGGCGTACCCTCTTCCACAATGACGCCGCCGTCCATAAAGACGACGCGGTCGGCGACATCGCGGGCAAAGCCCATCTCGTGCGTCACGACGATCATGGTCATACCGTCGTGCGCCAGGTCGCGCATGACGCCCAGAACGTCGCGCACGAGCTCAGGGTCGAGCGCCGAGGTGGCCTCGTCAAAGAGCATCACGTGCGGGTTCATCGACAGGGCGCGGGCGATGGCCACGCGCTGCTGCTGGCCGCCCGAGAGCTGGCTCGGCATAAAGTCGATGCGCTCGGCCAGGCCGACCTTGGTCAGCTCCTCGACGGCGATCTTCTCGGCCTCTTCCTTGCTGCGCTTGAGCACCTTTTGCTGCGCAAGCATGACGTTCTTTTTGACCGACAGGTGCGGGAACAGGTTGAACTGCTGAAACACCATGCCCAGGTGCGTGCGCACTTTGTTGAGGTCGACGCCCTTGGCACACACATCCACGCCCTCGACGACAATCGAGCCGCTCGTGGGATGCTCCAGGCGATTGATGCAGCGAAGCATCGTCGACTTGCCCGAGCCTGAGGGGCCCAAGACCACAACGACCTCACCCTTGTGCACATCCAGATCGATATCGCGCAGGACCACGTTGTCCCCAAAGGCCTTCTGGAGGTTCTTGATGCTGACGACGACCTCGTTCGAGTTATTGGTTTCGCTCATGATAGGACCTCCTTACAGACCGGCGATGTGATCGGCGGGCGTCGCGACAACCTGTCCGGCGCTCTTGGCGGGACGCTTCTTCTTGGTCTCGGCCGTGCCCAAAAGCCTCGCCTCAAGACCGCTCACCAAGCGAGCGAGCGGCAGGGTGATGACCAGATAGAACAGGGCGGCAACCACGTACGGTGTAATGGAGCCCGTCGTGGCCACGATGGTACGGGCGTTCATGACGATCTCGACCACACCCACGGCGGCAAGCAGCGACGTATCCTTGTAAAGCAAGATAAACTCGCTGGTCAGCGTAGGCAAAACATTACGGAACGTCTGCGGAATCATGACATAGAGCAGCGTCTGGAACGCGTTCATGCCCAGCGAACGCGCAGCCTCGTTTTGGCCCTTGGGGATCGATTGAATACCGGCACGGAAGATCTCGCATAGGTACGCAGACGAGTTCATGGCCATGACGATAACGCCAAGCACGTATTCATCAACCTTGACGCCGGCCAACGGCAGACCGAAGAACGCGATATAGATCTGCAGGAACGCCGGCGTACCGCGGATGATATTCACATAGATGCCGGCGAGGCAGCGCAGGATGCGCGACTTGGAGATGCGCATGAGCGACAAGGCAAAGCCAAAGGGAATTGCCAGCGGAAACGCCACAAGCACGATCGAGAGCGACATAAGGAAGCCCTTAAAGACGATCGGCAGGCTTTGGACCAAAATGACTGGGTTTAAGAACAGGCGCAGGAACATATTGGAGTTCCAGGCCTCGACCCACGGCTGCTCCTTAAGATCGGCCAGGAAGTTATCGAATGCCGTCACGCCCTTGATCTCCACCGACGGAATCTTGGAGATCTTCTTGGTCGAGCCATCGGCCAAAGTGCAGGTGCCGCTAAAGGCCTCATCGCCGCCCTCGACGGGGAAGGTCACGCCGTAAACCTCGACACGGAAAAAGCCGCCGGCAGGCGCCGTCTCGCCAAAGTCGATCTTGAGCGTCTGGCCGTCAGCCTTGCACGTGGGCTTCATGGGCGTACGATCCATGAGGTCCTCGCCCGAGAGCATCGTCAATCGCGTGTCATCGGTACCAAACGTCGTGCCGTCGACAAACGTCAGCGAAAGACCGCTCAGCTCCTCGTCGGCATCGGCCTGGACCTCCCAGGTAATGCGCGTCTCGGTACCGCCGACCACAGCGCTGCCCGAACCAGTGTTGGGTCGGGCGGTAATCTTTGCGGTCTCAAGCGCCTGGGCGGTCGTGGGCGCATATGCCCCTGCGCACACCAGCGCGAGCGCCACGGCCATGGCGCAGGCTAGCTTTTGGAGCAAGGCGGGCAGTGGAAAACGCTGCTCCGCGGCCCCTTTGTTCAGTCGAGACAAGGTGGCTCCTATCGTAGAAGTTGCCGGCAAAACGAGACGGAAATACTCTCCGTCAAGAGAAGCGCAAAGGCCCTCTCCGCCAAAACGGAAAGGGCCCGCGAGCAATCAAGTAGCTATTTTACTTGATGTTGTACTTAGCCATGAGGGCGTCAATGGTACCGTCGTCGGTCAGGTCCTTGATGGCCTGGTTGATGTCTTCCTTGAGCTTGGTGTTACCCTGGTTGATGGCGATGGCGTACTCCTCGCCGGTGCTGATCTGCTTAATGGTCTGGCAGGTGTTGAACTGCTCGGCGGTCAGCTGGCTGGCAACGGAGCGGTTGGTGACTACGGCGTCGCCCTTATCGGACTGCAGGGCGCTGAAGCACTCGGTAGCGTCCTTGTAGGGGACGATCTTGGCCTTGGGGAAGTTCTCCTGGGCAAAAGACTCGGCGGTCGAGCCAGACTGAACGATGATGGTAGCGTCGGCGTTGTTGAGCTTCTCGCTGTAGTTGTCGGCCGTGATGTCGGTGTTATCGACCTTGGTCACGATAGCCTGATCGTCCATGTAGTAGGAATCGGAGAAAGTGACTTCCTTCTCACGCTCGGGCGTGTCGGTGATAGCCGCGATGGAGACGTCGTACTTGGCGCCCGAAGCGACACCCGGAACCAGCGTGTCAAAGTCATTGTTGACGTACTCGACATCCAGGCCCAGCTTGTCACCGATAGCCTTGATGAGCTCAAGGTCAAAGCCCTGGTAGTCGCCGTTGTCATCCTTGTACTCAAACGGCGCGTACTCGGCAGAGGTGCCGACGGTCAGCGTGCCGTCCTTGACGAGCGCGTACTCCTTGGAGCCGTCGACCTTCTCGACCTTAGCGTCGTCAGAGCTGCTGGAACCGGCATCAGAACCAGAGGTGGCGTTGGACGAACCGCAGCCCGTCAGAGCAAGGGCGAGCGCCATAGCACCCGTGGCGGCAAATGCGCCAAGCTTCTTCAGCTTCATAATCAGTCTCCTTCCGGTGACCTCGTTTGATTCAGAGGTCTGCAAAAACTGTTGGCTATTATGCACCCGGAATTACGAATCTGCAATGAGAAAACTGATTGAAACAAACCCATAACGTGAATGGAATACTCTACTTTGTGACAGTCATTACTGCTGCAATGACCTTAATAGTCTAATTTCAGCTGCATAACCTGCAAGTTCGTTCGGAGTCTCCAAAATAAACGGCAGCGAACGCAAGTGGCCATTCGATACAATATTCTGCATAACCTGCATACCTCCACCAAATTCCTCACTGCCAAGGTATCCCTTGCCGATGCACTCGTGACGATCTTTATGGGCGCCACAAGAGTTCTTCGAATCGTTGATGTGTACGGCATGCAAGCGATCGATACCCACCACGCGGTCGAACTCGTCGAGTACGCCGTCCAGATCATGGATGATGTCGTAGCCGGCATCGCTCACATGGCAGGTGTCTAGGCAAACGCCCAGCTTGGCCGACAGCTCGGGGCGTTTGCCGGCAACACCCTCAATGATGAGCGCCAGTTCCTCAAAGCTGCGGCCCACCTCGGTGCCCTTGCCCGACATGGTCTCGAGCAGCACCGTCGTCTGCTGGCCCTCAAACATCACCTGGCACAGGGTGTCGACAATCATCTGAATGCCGGCGTCGGAGCCCTGCCCCACATGCGCACCGGGATGGAAGTTGTAGTAGTTGCCGGGCAGCGCCTCCATGCGCCGCAGGTCCTCTGCCATAGCCTCCAAGGCGAACTCGCGCGCCCGCTCTTTGGCAGAACAGGGGTTGTAGGTATACGGGGCATGCGCCACCAGCGGTCCAAAGTCGTTTTGCGACATAAGCTCGCGCAGAGCCGCCACGTCATCCATGTCAAGTTCTTTTGCCTTGCCACCGCGCGGGTTGCGCGTAAAGAACGCAAAGGTATTGGCGCCAATGGACAACGCCGTCTCCCCCATTGCCCGATAGCCCTTCGTCGTCGAAAGATGACACCCGATCGTCAGCATCTCCAGCTCCCTCCTCATCAGTTGCGGTGAAATACGGTCTATTGGTGCCCTATTTTGGCGCAAACAGACCGTATTCCACCGCAAGTTATAAAAGGGGCATCAGGGGCAAAGGCCTCCAAGGCATTCCAGGCGCTGGCGCCATGCCCCCACGCACTAAAGTTTCAAGCGAATCGCATCGATAATGCGCGCGCAGCGCTGCGTGGCGGCAAGGGGCATGACGGGACTCTCGAGTTTCCCCGCCCGGATGAGCTGGGTCGCATGCTGGATTTCGCCGTAGAAATCATCGACCTCAAACGGGGCATTTATTTCGAGCGTTCGCCCGTCGGAGTACTTCACATGGGCGAGCTCGGGGCGATGGAGACGCTCGATTTCCAACGAACCCCGCTCACAGGCAATCGTTAAGCGGCTTTCATATGTTGCTTTGCCGTCGCACACCATATGAATGGGTATACCGCCGACGCTCATATGGATCTCGTCGGCCCAATCGACGCGACCGCCCGATACGTCACGCCAGCGAACTTCACGGGACGAAACCTCGCACGCGCCCGCGAGCAAATCCTCAAACCAACCAACCGCATAGCAGCCCATGTCATATAGACAGCCGCCCTGCAACGGATCAAGCAGATAGCCCGAAGGAGACTCGCCGTAATCGAGCTTTTGCACGCTTTCAATCGAGACAATACGGCCAAGCTCACCCGACGCAAGCAAGTCCTTCACGCGAGTGCGCATCGGGCAAAACCGATTCTTCATCGCCTCCATAAACAGCACGCCGCGCTCGCGAGAGATGGAGGCAATCGAGAGAGCCTCTTCCTCACTCAAAACGGCCGGCTTTTCGCACAGCACGGCCTTTCCGGCGCGCAGCGCGCGACAGGCCCAACGCGTATGCATGCCATGCGGAAGAGCCAAGTAGATTGCGTCGACATCGGGGTCGGCAATCAGCGCGCCATAAGCCGCGTCGCCGTTATTGTCGACCGAGGCATGGCCATGCGCAGCATCGATCGAAAACGCTCGGCAAAATTCCTCGACATGTGCAGGAGTGCGGCCGGCCGCAGCCACAAGCCGTGCCCCGTCCACCTCCTTGAGCGACGATGCAAATCGATGCGAAATGTGCCCGGCGCCCAAAACGCCCCAACGAACCTCACGCAAATCATCACATGAATCTCGATGACCCACGACAGCCCCCTTCAGTTGCGGTGAAATAGTTCCTGTTTGGCCCCTATTCTGCCGCAAACAGGAACTATTCCACCGCAAGTTATAAAAGGGTCATGAGGAGCGCGTTTTGTCGAAGGCCTTAAGCACCGCCGTCACGGGACCAGGCTGGAAACGTCGGCGTACATCGTCGAGACGCTCGGGAATATCGATGTGCTGCGGGCAGTGCCGCGCGCATTTGCCGCATTTGACGCAATTGCTCACCAACTTGGGCTCGCTTGTGCGCACCGCGCTCGCCGTAAAGTATTGAGACAGCCCCGTAAACCAGCTGTGCGCATAGCTTGCGTTGTAGGCGGCAAAACATCCAGGGATATTGATGCCTTTAGGGCACGGCATGCAATAGCCGCATCCCGTGCAGGGCACACGGTTCGATTTCTCAAACTCCATCAACACGCGCGCAATCGTGTCGAGCTGGTTGGCCGTCATCGAATTCGGCAACGCGAGGTCTGCCAGTGACGAATTCTCGTCCACCTGCGCGGTATCGGTCATACCCGAAAGCAACATGGTCACCTGGGGATGATTCCACACCCACGAGAGCCCCCAAGCGGCAGGCATATGCAAATGCCGATCGCATGCACCATCGAGAACAGCGCGCGCCCGCGGAGGCAATTTGCCTGCCAAGCGTCCGCCCAAAAGCGGCTCCATCACAAACACCGCGAGACCTCGCTCGGCGGCGGCCATGAGCCCCGCCGTTCCCGCCTGATATCGTTCTCCAGCGTAGTTGTACTGGATCTGGCAAAAGTCCCACTCATACGCATCGAGCATCGTAAGGAAGTCCGCCGCGCTGCCGTGGTACGAAAAGCCTATCTGACGAATACGCCCTGCAGCCTTTTGCTGCGCGATCCAGTCCTCGATGCCCAACGCCACCACACGTTCCCACTGGGCGGGCGAGGTAATGTTGTGCATGAGGTAATAGTCGATATGGTCAGTCCGTAGGCGGCGCAGTTGCTCGTCGAAGAACCGGTCGAAATCCTCCGCGCATTTGCACGAAGCATGCGGCAGCTTGGTTGCGAGCAAAACCTGGTCGCGCAAGCCCAGGCGCTCAAGCGACGCACCCACGCACGCCTCGTTGCCGGGATAGAGATAGGCCGTGTCCAGGTAGTTAATCCCCTGCTCCACCGCACGGGAAATGATGGCATCGGCTGTCTTCGCATCCGGACGTCCCGGCGCACCGGGAAACCTCATGCAGCCCAGACCCAGAGCGGATATTCGGTTACCACTTTTAGGGTCAACGCGGTATTGCACGGCCCCTCCCCTCCCATCGAAGCCCTGACAAGGCGAAACAAACCCGTCACGTCATCGAAACACATCGGAATCGCAATTGAGAACGTATCGTAACGCAGCAGAAATCGAGCCGTCACGGCACCGCTTTAACATCAGCAAAAAGCCCGATGAAAGGAGCCGGGCATCACCACGTGCGAGGACGCCTACCCCTACCCCGGCGAGCAATACATCCTCTCGGTCGACCGCCATCAGATCGAAGTCATGGACCATCTGGACGAGCTTCCCGCCACAGGCGCCGTCATCTTCTGCACCTTCCCCAAGGTCCGCGATGGCGTCGGATACCCCGCCCGCGTCTTTGCGGTCTGCCCCGCGGCATAAGCGCACAGCGCAATAGTTTCTTTTTCATAACAGCCGCCCCGCGCACCCACCAATCACCCTGGCAGCATACAATCCATCAGGCGCCCCTTACGCGGGCGCCTTTTACATGGGGAGATGATTCACATGCAGATCAACAAGGTCGCCTTTATCGGCAAGGGCGGCGTCGGCCTGCTCTACGGCAGCATGATTGCCAAGGCCCTCGGCAATGACGCCGTCGAATACGTTATGGATGACACCCGTTTTGAGCGTCACGCGAACGACGCGCTCACCGTCAACGGCAAGCCCTGCGATCTCACGTCCGTCCGTGCCAGCGAGGCGACGCCCGCCGATCTGGTCATCCTGACAGTCAAGACCACCGGTCTCGACCAAGCACTCAAGACTATGGAGCGCGTCGTGGGACCCAACACGCTCATCGCCTCGCTGTGCAACGGCATTACGAGCGAGCAAAAGATTGCCGAACGCTTTGGCTGGGAGCATACCGTTCTTGGTATCTGCCAGGGCATGGACGCCGTGTTTCTCAACGGCGCGCTCACCTTTACCAATGCGGGCGAAATCCGCTTTGGCGCGGCGGCCGGCACGAACCCCGCAACCATCACCGCAATCGACGAGCTCTATACGCGCTGCGGCATCGCCCATACCGTCGAGGACGACATCGCCCACCGCATGTGGGCCAAACTCATGCTCAACGACGGCATCAACCAGACCTGCATGGCCTACGGCGGGACCTACGGAAGCGCCACGGAGCCGGGCTCCGAGCAGCGTCGCTGCTTTGTTTCCGCCATGCGCGAAACGCTTGCGGTCGCCAACGCCGAGGGCGTTGAACTGACCGAGGCAGACCTGACGCAAATGGTGCACCTCATCGAGGGAATCGACCCTGCCGGTATGCCCTCGATGGCTCAAGACCGCATCGCAAGGCGCAAAACCGAGGTTGATGAGTTCGCGGGCACCATCTGCCGCCTCGCAGCCAAACACGATATCCAGGCACCGCAAAACGAGTGGCTCTATCGGCGCATCCGCGATATCGAGAAAAGCTGGTAGCGCCGACGCGCCGCATTCAACAGCCTTAACAGCAAAACCGCCGCAAGGGAACCTTTCCCCTGCGGCGGCCTTCATCTTCGTCTATGACCGGCGGCCGATCTCACAACAGTTAGCGTTGCGACCCCGGCACCTCGTCCTCATCGTCGCGGCAAAGAACCACGCCTGCGCTTCCCAGCAGCGTGGCCGCGATCAGCGCGCCGACCACGATAGGAGCAGCCCCGCATGTCCCCTGCATGCCCGCGACGAGCGCGGCCGTGGGACCAAGGCAGCCAAGCATCAACGCGACGGCGGCAACGGCAATATCTCGAGCATTCACAAGACCACTTCCTCCAAGAGAAAGACCTTATTTCTCAAGAACCAGTGTGCCCCGCATCCATACGCCCAGCGTACCGCCACGGTAAGGGCTCTGTTAACTCAAACGCATACATAGAACGGACGTCCTTACGTTGCCCTAAAGCTCGGTAAAGACGCCCGTCCGCCAAATATCCGTGATGCAGAAAAATTACCAACCGGTGTAGTAATCGGTGGTTCCGGCAGCGCAGCCGGAGTCATAGACCTTGCAATCACCCTTGGAGCCCGTAAAGGTCGAGCCCTGGGCCATATCGCCCGCGGCAACAACGTAATAGCCGTCGGAATCGCGCCAGAAGCCCTCAGAATCCTGAGTCCATTCGCCCGTGCGATAGTGATAAAGCACATTGCTGCTGTAATAGGTCTCGCGGCGCCCGTTGTAGTTATTGACACCCGCAGAGCGCGTCAGGCCCGATCCGTTCGCGTAGGACGCGGCAGACGCGTAAGACGGAGTGTAACCGGCGTTGTAGTACGAAGCCTGGGCGGCCTCGGCAGCCTCCGCCTCGGCGGCAGCCTCGAGCGCTTCGCGCTTGGCATCCTCAAGCGCAGCGCGCAGCTCATCGAGCTCGGTCGACTTGGCGTCGACCTCCCCCATCGTCAACAGGCTACCCGCACCGTCGATGCAACCCTGCAGCACAGCACGCTCGTCATCGGTAGCATAGTCGCCATACATATTCATAATGATCTGAGCGCGCATCTCAAGGGAATCGCGCTTGGCCTCCATCGAGGCGTTCCACTCCTGCATGGAACCATAACCATCGCCGCGATAGTCAACGGGCTGCACCAGCGTCGCCTCGGACGGCGTAGGTCCAACCGTATCGGATAGTGTTGCGGCGTGGGCATCGGTTGCACCGGCGCCCGCCAAAAGTGCCACGGTCAGAGCGGCGGAAAGGGCGGCGGCTTTCGGTTTTCGTGAATCGATCCTCATGTAGCTGGAAACCTCCGTAGTGCGTTTTTGCTGCGTTTGAGCTGCGTGTGATTCGATCGCGCTGCATAGTACCCCGAGCAAATCGCGACCTGCGGTTTTACTCAAAAGGCGCACGTCAATTGCGTAAAACTCACATCCTCTCAACAGGAGTTTTTCACAACTCGAATGCATAAAGCGTGTTAAAAACCATGTTTTTGCACCCGCTCTATGCAAAAAAGGCGCCTGTGCAACCATTGTTCGCACAGGCGCCTTGAGCAGGCATTTTATGCAGTTATACCTATCGAGTCGCAAGGGGTCCTTGCACAAGTCGCCTTACTCGTCCAGCGCGGCGAAGGCCTGCTTCAGATCCCAAATGATATCCTCGGCGTTCTCGGTACCGATGGAAAGACGGATCGTGGAGGGCGTGATGTTCTGCTCGGCGAGCTCCTCGGCAGAGAGCTGGGAGTGCGTGGTGGTAGCCGGGTGCACGACGAGCGACTTGACGTCGGCCACGTTGGCGAGCAGCGAGAAGACCTGCAGATGATCGATGAACTTCCAAGCCGCCTCCTGGCCATCCTTAATCTCAAAGGTAAAGATCGAGGCACCGCCGTTGGGGAAATACTTCTGATAGAGCTCGTGATCGGGGTGCCCAGGCAGGCTCGGGTGGTTCACCTTGGCGACATGGCTGTCACCAGCCAGGAACTCAACGACCTTCTTGGTGTTCTCAACATGACGGTCAACGCGCAGCGACAGAGTCTCGGTGCCCTGGAGCAGGACCCAGGCGTTGAACGGGCTGATGCAGGCGCCCTCGTCACGCAGCAGGATAGCGCGGACATAGGTTGCGAAGGCGGCGGGACCGGCAGCCTCGGCAAACGAAACGCCGTGGTAGGAGGGGTTGGGCTCGGCGATCTGGGCGTACTTTCCGCTCGCCTTCCAATCGAAGTTACCGCCGTCGACGATCACACCGCCCAGCGAGGTGCCGTGGCCGCCGATGAACTTGGTTGCGGAGTGGACGACGATGTTGGCACCATGCTCCAGCGGACGGAACAGATACGGGGTGCCGAAGGTGTTGTCGACGACAACCGGCAGACCGTGCTTCTTGGCGATCTCGGAGATGGCGTCGATGTTGGGGATGTCGGAGTTGGGGTTGCCGAGCGTCTCGAGATAGATGACCGTGGTGTTGTCCTTGATGGCCCCCTCGACCTCTTCCAGGTTATGGGCATCGACGAAGGTGGTCTCGACGCCAAACTGGGAGAGCGTATGCTCCAGCAAGTTGTAGGAGCCACCGTAGATAGTCTTCTGGGCAACCACATGGTCACCGGCCTGGGCAAGGGCCTGCAGGGTATAGGTGATGGCAGCAGCACCGGAGGCGACGGCTAGACCTGCCACGCCACCCTCGAGCGCGGCGATACGATCCTCGAAGACGCCCTGGGTGGAGTTGGTCAGACGGCCGTAGATGTTTCCGGCGTCGGCAAGACCAAAGCGGTCGGCGGCGTGCTGGGAGTTGCGGAACACATAGCTCGTGGTCTGGTAGATAGGCACGGCACGGGAGTCGGATGCAGGATCGGCACTCTCCTGGCCAACGTGCAGCTGCAGGGTATCGAAACCAAAGGTGTGCTCGGGGTTGTTGATGAACTGGCTCATGATGATCTCCTTGATCGAACAAAAGTAAATAAAAAGAGAGAAGTAAGTCGCTGTCTCCTGATCACGCCGACGGGCGCAAACAGGAGCCCGGCATTCGTCTTGGTAAGCAATTCATATGCAGGCCTCCTTTCGCATCCCGGTTCCGTGGTTGGCTTAATTACCTACCGCCTTTGTGTGTTTTGAATAGTACGAGCATTGTTTCCGTCGGTCAATCACTTAAAAGCGCTAACTTGTTATCTGTTTTATAGATAACTATCGAAAGGACGGGCGCCGATGACCCTCCAGCAGCTTCGCTTTTTGATCGCCGTGGCAGAGTCCGGCTCAATCAACGCCGCAGCTCAGCGCCTCTATACCGCACAGTCCAATATCTCCAACGCCGTCAAAAGCCTGGAACAGGAACTTCATATCGAAATCTTTACGCGCTCTAGCCGCGGTGTTGCACTCACCAACGACGGCACCGAGCTTTTGGGTTATGCACGCCAGGTCGTAGAGCAGGCCGACATGCTTGAGGCCCGCTACGAGGACGGCGGTACCCCGCAAGCCCGCCTCGCCATTTCCGCCCAGCACTACGCCTTTTCGGTCGAGGCCTTTGTCAACGTAGTCGAGCGCTGCCGCAACAGCAAGTTCGAGTTCATCATGCGCGAGACCACCACATCGCAGATCATCGATGACGTCCGCGCGTTTCGCAGCGACATCGGCATCCTCTATCTGGACGACTTTAACGTCCGCGTTCTGCAGAAGGCTTTTGCCGATGCGCGCGCGAGCTTCCATCCCCTATTCGACGCGACGGTCCACGTCTTCGTTAGCGAGCGCCACCCGCTTGCCCGCCGCCCGCAGCTGTCCCTTGCCGACCTCACACCATATACGCGCTACAGCTTTGAGCAAGGTACCTCGAACTCCTTCTATTACGCCGAGGAACCTTTTAGCTATATCCCTTGCGACCGCAACATACGAATCTCGGACCGCGGAACACTTACCAACTTACTTATCACGTCGAACGGCTACACCCTGTCGACCGGTGTCCTCTCCAATGAAATGCAATGGGGTATGGCATCGATCCCGTTAGCAGACGCCCCAACGATGCACGTAGGCTATATCATGCACGACGAGCGCAAGCCCTCTCCCCTCTTGCAGCAATACCTCGACGAGCTCAACCGCATCATCCATGCCAACTAACTGTCGGAAGACGGGGTAGAAATCGTAGATTGCTAGCCCCCGGCGGGCATGGCGCTACAATGGTCACTCACACGAAACGTACCCAACGAAAGGAAGCCCGTGAAGGTCATCATCTATACCGACGGCTCGGCCCGATCAAATCCGGGACGCGGCGGCTATGGCGCCGTACTCAAATACACCAACCCCGCCGGCAAGACCTTCACCTCCGAGCTTTCACGCGGCTACGCCAAGACCACCAACAACCGCATGGAACTCATGGCGGTCATCGTGGCGCTCGAGGCACTTAACCGCCCCTGCGAGGTCGAGGTCCATTCCGATTCGCAGTACGTCGTTAACGCCTTCAACAAACACTGGATTGACGGCTGGAAAAAACGAGGCTGGAGGACCGCCAACAAGCAGCCTGTCAAGAACCGCGATCTGTGGGAGCGCCTGCTCACCGCAAAGAGCAAACACAAAGTGGAGTTCATCTGGGTTAAGGGCCACGCCGGCCATGAGCTCAATGAGCGCTGCGACGAGCTTGCCACCACGGCGGCCGACGGCAGCAACCTCGATATCGACGCCGGCTTTAACGAGAGCGACCTGTAACGGCGTTTTCGCACGCTTTTGTGTCCTCCCGCGCTACACTCGTCCTGTAAGCCAAACAACGCAAGGGGGACACATGTTGCGTATCGCAACCATCGGCACATCCATGATTACCGACGACTTTATCCAGGTCGTCAACGCCAACGACCAAGCCGCGTTTGTGGGCACGCTTTCACGCGACGCCAATCGCGGTACTGCCTTTACCGCCGAGCGCGGTGGTGAGCGAAACTTTACGTCACTCGATGAGCTTGCGGTAGCCGCCGACGTCGACGCCGTCTATATCGGCAGCCCTAACGCACTTCACTACGAGCAGGCCCTTGCCTGCATCGCCGGTGGCAAGCACGTCATCGTCGAGAAACCCTTCTGCGCCACCGAAGCACAGGCGCTGGAAGTCTTCCGCGCAGCCGAGGCAGCAGGTGTCGTGGCCCTCGAGGCCATGCGTCCCCTCCACGATCCCGCCTTCCACGCCATCGAGGACGCCCTGGGCGAGATCGCCCCCATCCGCCGCGCCTCATTGCGCTTTGGCAAGTATTCCTCGCGCTACAACGAGATTCTCGCGGGACGCGCCACCAATATCTTCGACTGCAATATGGCATCGGGTTCCCTCATGGACATTGGCGTCTACGCTGTCGAGCCCATGGTCGAGATTTTCGGCATGCCCTCCGGCCTTACGAGCATGACTACCCTGCTCGATCCCACCACGCGACAGCTCACGCACGGCCCCATCGACGGCTGCGGTTCCATCCTCGCCAGCTATGGCGGAGGCCGCATCTCCGTCGAGCTCGCGCACTCCAAAATTACGAATGACCTGCTGCCCTCGCAGATCGAAGGCGAGCGTGGCACTATCCAGATCGACCATCTGTCCACGCCCCGCAACGTCCGCATCGACTATCGCGGCGACGTCGTACGCGGCTCGGCGACCGAGGCACCGCGCGAACAGGGCGAGAACGGCCGCGTGCTCGACCTGCCCAAATCGAGCAACACTATGGAATACGAACTCACAGACTTTATCACCGCCATCTGCGGCATCGATAACGTTAAGGAAGAGATTTGGGAGACCCCGGCGGGACGCCACGAGCTTGGCCACTACCGCGATGTCACTCTCGTCTCACTGCGCATCATGGATGCCGTGCGCCAGCAGGCCGGCATTACCTTCCCGGCCGACGCAGGCAAGCAGGCATAGCGATGGGCCTCTTCGATACGTTCTTCTCCAGCGTCACCGGCGGCAGTCGAGAGCCTCAAAAACCATCAAACGTCGAGCTCGAGCTGCGCCGCAGGCTTACCGTGCTCGCAAGCGACGAGGCCACTCAAGACACTCCCCTGCGCTATTTCCTGCACTGGACGGGGCAAGTCCAAGGCGTTGGTTTTCGCTTTACCAACACCAACCTCGCGCAGGCACGCGCACTCACCGGTTGGGTGCGTAACATGGAAGACGGCTCAGTCGAGATGGAGATACAGGGAGCTCCGGCAAACATCCTATCTCATCTCGAGGCGCTTCATGCCTCCTACGAGCGCATGGGAACGCGTTTTCGCCTCGTAGACGCCCAGGCCCGAGCCCTACTTGCCAATGAAGACGGTTTCAGTCCTCATTATTAGTATTGTGTGCTAAATACGGTATCATTTACCTACGACCGTTAATAGAAAAGAGGCGAGGCGCATGGCGGTGCAAAGAAGGAATACCAGGCAGCGAAAGCTGGTTCTTGACGCCGTGCGCCAAAGCTATAACCATCCCACCGCCGACGAAATCTACAACGTCGTGCGCGCGCAGGATGACAAAATCAGCCGTGGTACGGTCTACCGCAATCTCAATCTCTTGGCCGACGCCGGCGAAATCCTCTCCATCAAGACGCCGGGCGGCAGCCGCTTCGATCGCACGATCGAGCCGCATGCGCATATCATCTGCACCTCGTGCAGCCGCGTCATCGACGTACCGCTCCCCTTCGATGCCCAGCTCGACGCCAAGGCGTCCGAGCAAATCGGCTGGCACGTCACGTCGCACTACACCATCTTCGAGGGTCTCTGCCCCGACTGCCGGTAGATGTTCGGGACATGCCTTAAAATCCACCTTTCCGCGCTTTGCAGCAAAAAATAGATTTCTAGGCATGTCCCAAATGTCTACTCAGCAAGTAGACGACGCAGCTCTTCTTCGACCGTGTGCACGTAACGGACGCGGTCGTTGATGTCACGCATAGAGGGATTGCAGCTCTCCATTAGATAAGGATGGCCCACTACGTTGAGCATGTCGCGGTCGTTTTCGTTATCGCCAAACGCCATCATCTCATCGGGCGAAATACCCAGGGCACGACCGTAATCGGCAAGCGCGGAGCCCTTGCCCGAACCGAAGCCGATAAAGTCCGTCCACTCGGTTCCCGACGTCATCACGTCAACACGGTCGCTAAAGAGGCGCTCGAAATACTCCAGGGCCGCCGGCTGATCCACCTCGGGCGTCTGGAAGGCAATCTTAATGACGTCCTCGTCGATGTCCTCGGGGCGGTCGACCACCGCCACATCGCAGTGGACCTCATAGCGCAAATGGTCGACGAACGCATCGTTGCCGCTCATGGTGTAGAAGTGTCCCTCACACGAAAGGGTCACGTCGGCATGGGGATACGCAACCACGGCATTCGCGATATCCATAGCAAGGCTACGCTCCATGGAACGCTTGACAACGGCACGTCCCTCGCTCATCACCAGGGCTCCGTTTTCGCATACATAGGCGAGCTCATCGGCCACCGGGACAAACAGGTAGCGCAAGCTCGCATATTGACGGCCGCTCGCCGGCATAAACACGATACCGCGACGATGCAGCTCATCGATGAGCTTAAAGGCCTCGGAACGCGGCTCGCGCTCCCCCGGATGCAGCAACGTGCCGTCCAAATCGCATGCAATCAGCTTGATTCCTTCAAGACCCATATGCTTTCCCAAAGCCTCCTATCAACAGCAAGACGGACCTTGATTGGTCGCCCCTCAAAGCCCGTCTTGCGCATACGCGTGCTTAGCCGCGCGTCTTTTTTACGATGGTAAAGTCGGAAGCCATGCTCACGACGACCTCCGCCGCACTCGACGCAAAGCGCCGGTCCGTATCGAGTTCACGGGTAACCACCGAGAGCCGAACACCCTCGACGCCCCGAAGCATGCGGCCCAAAACAGGCTGCACCGGCGTATACATGCGCACGGTATGCTCGTCCGAGTCGCCCCGGAAAAGCGGCGCATGCATGTTGCCGATCTCCCAGCACGCATGCGCGAGCGCAATCGGGTCCATGCGGTCGACTTCGACCAAATAAACCTCGGCGCTGCGCAGGCGCACGACAACCGCCACGGGCACCACGCCCGAACGGTCGACGGCGAGCACGTCGCCGTCGGCAAGACGACCACCGTCGGTAACATCCAGCCGAACATCGACCGTGCGCCCCAGCTCCGTCACGCCCACAAACGCGCATACATCAGCCTGGTCCCAATCGAGCAGCAGCTCGTCAACTTCAAAGACGCCGCCCAGCTTCCGGCGAAGCAGGAGTTCATAGGACGGATCGTTGAGATTTCCCAAGCATGTCGTCGAAACCAAGCGCTCAGACATACTCTAACCCTCGACCTCAACAAGCTCGATATCAAAGTTGAGGTCCTTGCCGGCCAGCTCGTGGTTGGCGTCGAGCGTCACAGCCTCGGGCGTTACGTCGATGACCACGGCGGGAACGGGCATGCCGCTTGGCGTGGACAGGAAAAGCTTCATGCCCTTCTCGATCTGCTCGATGTTGGGAACCTGTTCGGCCGGGAAGGTAATAACCATCTCGGGATTGTGCTCGCCGTAGGCATCGGCAGCCGGGATGTGCACGGTCTTCTTCTCGCCCACCTGCATGTCGACAACAGCGGCGTCGAAGCCCTTGATCATCTGACCGGCGCCGCAGGTGAACTCCAGCGGCTCGCCGCGATCGTAGGAGCTATCGAACTGCGTGCCGTCATCGAGCGTGCCGCGATAATGGGTCTTGACCTTCTTGCCCTGGTTGGACATGGTAACCTCCGTGATAAGGGCGGCGCACAACGCGGGCCGCCGTGAACATATGGCGCTAACTATACCCTAGTCATACAATTCAATGACAGTTTGCAAAGAAACGCTGCAACCGGAGGAACCATGGCATATCCCGTATTTGACCTACACTGCGACACCGCCGACCGAATCGGCTGGGCCACGCTCGATCTCGACCTGCGCTTTACCGCCGGCACCGACGGTTATTTCCCCGGCGACGAAACGCATCCGCAAGATTTCGACCTCATCGAGGGCAACGCCTGCGCCATCTCGCTCGCAAAGATCGGCAACACGCCGTGGGCACAGTGCTTCGCCACGTTTGTCCCCGATGAGATTCCCACCGCCCACGCCGCGCGCTTCCAGGCGCAGATCATGGCGCATATGAGCGGCCAGGCAATGCTCAACCACGACCGCATGGTCAACGTACGCAGCGCGGCAGACATTCGCCCCGCGCTCAAAGACGGCAAGGTCGCCTGCATCCACACCATCGAAAACGCCACGTTCTTTGCCGAGGACCCCGCGCTGATCGAGGTGCTCAAGAGCTTGGGCGTACTCATGTCATCGCTCAGCTGGAATGCGCAGGGACCGCTCGCGAGCGGACACGATACCCACGCCGGCCTCACCGCCGCCGGCATCGAGGCACTTACGCAGATGGAGCACGCCGGCATGGTGCTTGACGTCTCCCACCTCAACGATGAGTGCTTTGACGAGGTTGTCGCCCACGCCACACGTCCCTTCGTCGCCAGCCACTCCAACTCCCGTGCGGTTTGCGGCGTCAAACGCAACCTTACCGACGACCAGTTCCGCACCATTCGCGACATGGGCGGTATCGTCGGCCTCAACTACTGCAGCGAGTTCCTTTCCAACGACGCAACCGACAAGACCGCCGCAGACGTCACCTTCGACCAGCTAGCGGCACATATCGAGCACTGGCTCGACCTGGGCGGCGAGGACGTCATCGCGCTCGGCGGCGACTGGGACGGTGCCACGGTACCCGCCTTCCTCTCCGATGCCAGCAAGATGCCCGAGTTCCAGAACATGCTCTCCAAGCACTTTGGCAAGACCGTGATGCAGAAGCTCTGCAGCGACAACGCGCTTGCCTTCTTTGAGCGTTATTAATTTCACATCCCTTGAGCGGGCCGGCATGCCGAACGGTCGACATGCCGGCCCGTCCCCAATCTGAAGGACCGCTTTTGACGCAGCAGTTTACGATTTCCGCATCCCGACCGGATGGGACGCCCATCCCCGTCATCGTTACCAAAAAGCGCGTCAAGAACTTCAACCTACGCGTCACGTCGAGCGGTGAGGTCCACGCCAGTGCACCGCTCGGCGCCAGCCGAGAGCGTATCGAAGCGTTTGTGAAGCGCAACAGCGCCTGGATTATCAGCCGACTTGCCCAGCGCGGGCAACGTCAGGCGACGGCGCGAGAGCCGCTCAGTCCCTCGTCCATCATTGCGCTTTGGGGCAAGCCCATCACCGTACAGGATGCGCTCGATCACAACTTTGCATCACCCGCACCGCGACCCAAACAGGCCACCTTCGCAAGTTTTATGGGTACCGATGAATCGGACGAAGGCCCACAGGCCCAGCGGCGCGCAATCCTCGACGGCCTAACGTCCGATGAACTCCAAGCCCACATCGACCAGCTCTATGCAACCGAGGTCGCCACGGCGCTGCGCGATATGGTGCACGCATACGAAATCGCAATGGGTGTCGCCGTTTCCCGCGTTTCCGTACGCAGCATGAAAACGCGTTGGGGCTCATGCACTCCCAAATCCGGCGCCGTTCGCATCGCACGCGAACTTGCCGCCTACCCCGTCGAGTGCCTTGACATGGTTGTCGCCCACGAGCTCGTCCATTTGCTCGAGCCAAGCCACAATCAGCGGTTCCATGCCCTGCTCGACACGTACTGTCCCAACAATAGGGTTCTGTCGCAGCGGCTCAAAAAACCGCCCGCCAACGAGCTCTAGCGTCGGTTAGCGCACGCGCTCGATCTCGACGCCGCAGCTTGCCAGGGGAAGACCGACGGGCGCCCAAGGCTTATCGAGCTTAACACGCACGCCAAGCAGCAGGGGGTAACGACGTAGCAGCATCGAGGCCACACCCTCGGCTGCAGCCTCGATGAGCTTAAACGTATGCTCGCGCAGATAGCCATCGACATCGTGGCACACCGAGCCATAGTCAATCGAGGCGTCCAGGTTATCGTGCTCCCCCGCTGCACGCAGGTCGGCATAGAGCACCAGGGACACGATGAACTTCTGGCCCAGCGCGTTCTCTTCGGGATACACGCCGTGGTTGGCAAAGACCTCGAGACCGTCGATAGTAATGCGATCGGCATGGCGAAGATCGTCATAGCTCACGTGGGGCACCGCCGTTGCAGTGGATATTTCGCCCCTTCCACGGCGGGCAAGCTCGGCTCCCTCGGTCTTGGTTGCATTCTCAGGTAGCTTTTTGTTAGTCATCGCGATCGTCTCCTTCGTTCAGAACCCCGACCGCGCATGCCGACTACACGCGAATCGACAGGTTCTTTTTATCATCGCTCCAGTTGCAGGCATTGCGCGCAGGGCATGCAAAGCAGGCGCGCGACGCTTTGTCGGCTGCATAAAGCAGACGCTCAAGCGGCTGGCTGTTCACGCGTAGCTTTCGATGGCCCAGGATGGCCGTCTTAATGGCTGCGGCATCTGCCGGCTCGAACGCCACGTCTTCGGGCATGCCGCCGAGAATCGCATCAGCGACGCGTTCGCTTGCAACATCATGGGATATACCCGATTCATACTGTTCATCTTTGCCGATATCGTGAAGAAGCGCCGTGGCGTAGATGACTTCGCGGTCAAATTCGAGCTGTTCCTCGAGATTCTTGATCCACATAATGCGAGCGACATCGAGAAGATGGTCAATACCGTGGCGGCAGAAGATGCGCCCCGATTCCAACTGTGCAATGTTGCCCAGGTGCCGCCGGAACAGCCCGTTGGCGCAAATGTAATCAATGCGAGGCATGGCACCAAAGGGAGCCAAGCCCGAAGCCATAAAGCCGCGACGCGACGTCCCCTCATCGGTCTTCGATGTAAAGTCGTTGACGACCCTCATGCTAACGGCCCAGCATCCTAAAGAACCGCTCCTCGAGCGCGGGATCGGTCTCAAAGACGCCGCGGCGAGCGAGCGTCACGGTCTTGGTGCCGGGCTTTTGCACGCCGCGCATGGTCATGCACATATGCTCAGCCTCCATGAGCACAATCGCTCCCTGGGGAGCGAGATAATCCATGAGAGCGTCGGCAACCTGCGCACACAGCTGCTCCTGCAGCTGCAGACGGCGGGCATGAACCTCAACCGTGCGGGCAAGCTTAGAGAGCCCTGCGACACGGCCGTTGGGGATATAACCAATGGCGGCCTTGCCATAAAACGGCAGCAGATGATGTTCGCACAGCGAGTAGAACGTGATGTCGCGCTCGATAACCAAATCGTTCGAAGCGACGGCAAAGGTTTTGGACAGGTGCTCCTCGGCACTCTGGTCCATACCGCCGGCGATCTCACCATACATACGGGCAACGCGCGCCGGGGTCTCCAGCAGGCCCTCACGAGTTGGGTCCTCGCCTATGCCCTCAAGCAACAGCTTAATGGCGGCCTCGACTTTTTCCTGATCGATCATCTGGGCCTCACTTTTCCGATTTTGCGTTCGCGCTATGGTACCACGCCCTTTGGCATCGGCCACAAGCTACATAGTATGGGTCGAATAGACTGGATCGTCCCGCCAAAGTTCAACCGCATCACAAAGCGCAACACCCTCGCGCTCAGCACGGTCGCGCGTAGCGTTCATATCGATCACACGCTGGTTACTCGAGCCTCTAAAACGCAATGAGATATCGTACAGATCCTGAACAAACGGGCCATCCACCAACATATCGAGGCAGGCAAGGATACGGTCCGTCGCCTCGGTATGGTGGCGACCGCCCGGCATAAGCTCCTCGAGCACGTCGCCGGTAAAGCACCAAATGGTCTTGCCCGACCCCGCAGGATAGGCCGCACGCACGCGTTCGATAAAGTCAACAAGCCCCACCTGATTCTCGGGCTCCATAGGCTCGCCGCCCAGAATCGTCAGGCCATCGATAAAGGGATGGTCGAGGCTCTCGATAATCTTGTCCTCGACGGCACGATCGAACGTTTCACCCGCGGCAAAGTCCCACGCGACGGAGTTAAAGCAATTCTTGCACCCGCGACGGCACCCGCTCACAAACAGAGAAGTACGAACGCCTTCCCCATCAGCAATGTCGAAATACTTAATGTTCGCGTAGTTCATAGGTAACTCTCCCGGGAGGCCGGGACATATCATCCCGTCCTCAAACATTCTCGGCCTTCGGCCTGCGAAACTGCGGGCGGGACGATATGTCCCGGCCTCATGCAAAGGGTAACTCAATGAACGAAGCGAACATCGAGTATAGGGTTCGAGGTCCAATAAAAACTTTGTTGCAGCTCAACCGCCATCGCAAGCAAAGCGTTGTTGCAAGTCAACTCATTTCCGCTAAGAACTTCGAGGAGTGAGCAGGCCGCATGCTGCATCTCAGCTACATCAACTTGGCTGCCCCGTAGCGAGGCCCCGGGCCTTTGCTCGATATGAGTTCCGCACGAACAGGAGGCGCCAGTGGCGCCTCCGTCGTGAGCCAGGACTGTCCGAAATAGCGAGTAAAGGCCCGGGGCCTCGCTACGGGGCGGCCTGGGATGGTTATTAGAGATGCAGCACGCGGTCGCGGATCTCCTCGGTTCGGCCCTGGTTCCAGAACTGGGTACCGATGTAGCCGCACGTACGACGAGCGACATTCATCTTCTCCTGGTCACGATTGCCGCAATTGGGGCACTCCCACACCAGCTTGCCGTCATCCTCGACAATCTTGATCTCACCGTCGTAGCCGCACACCTGGCAGTAGTCGCTCTTGGTGTTGAGCTCGGCGTACATGATGTTGTCGTAGATGTACTGCATCACGCGAATGACAGCCTTGAGGTTGTCCTGCATGTTGGGAACCTCGACGTAGGAGATGGCACCGCCCGGCGAAAGCTGCTGGAACATACCCTCGAACTTGAGCTTGTCGAATGCGTCGATCTCCTCGGACACGTGGACGTGGTAGCTGTTGGTGATGTAGCCCTTGTCCGTCACGCCCGGGATGATGCCAAAACGACGCTGCAGGCACTTGGCGAACTTGTAGGTCGTCGACTCAAGCGGGGTACCGTACAGCGAGAAGTCAATATCGCTTTCGGCCTTCCACTCCGCGCACTTGTCGTTCATGCGCTGCATGACGGCCATGGCAAAGGGCGTGCCCTCCTTCTCGGTGTGGCTGTGGCCCGTCATGTACTTAACGCACTCATACAGGCCGGCATAACCCAGACTAATGGTGGAGTAACCGCCCACGAGCAACTTGTCGATCGTCTCGCCCTTCTTCAGGCGGGCGAGGGCACCGTACTGCCAAAGAATCGGTGCGGCATCCGAAAGCGTACCCATCAGACGCTCATGACGGCACAGCAGGGCGCGGTGGCACAGCTCAAGGCGCTCGTCGAAGATCTTCCAGAACTTGTCCATATCCTGGTGCGAGCTCAGTGCGACATCAGGCAGGTTGATGGTCACAACGCCCTGGTTAAAGCGACCATAGTACTTGGGCTTGTTCGGGTCGTAGTTCAGCGCGTTGGCAACATTGTTAAAGCCGTTGCCCGAACGGTCGGGCGTCAGGAAGCTGCGGCAACCCATGCAGGTGTAGCAGTCGCCGTTGCCGGCGGTCTCGCCCTTCGACAGCTTGAGCTCGCGCATCTTCTTCTCGGAGATGTAATCGGGCACCATGCGCTTGGCGGTGCACTTGGCAGCCAGCTGGGTCAGGTAGAAGTACGGGGAATCCTCGTGAACGTTATCGTCCTCGAGTACATAGATAAGCTTGGGGAATGCCGGGGTAATCCAAACGCCGGCCTCGTTCTTAACGCCCTCGTAGCGCTGGCGAAGCGTCTCCTCCACGATCATGGCAAGGTCGTGCTTCTCCTGGGGCGTACGGGCCTCGTTAAGATACATAAAGACCGTCACGAACGGCGCCTGGCCATTCGTGGTCATAAGGGTCACGACCTGATACTGAATCGTCTGGACGCCGCGACGAATCTCATCGCGCAGACGGTCCTCAACGACTTCGCGAACCTTCTCGGCAGACGCAGAGACGCCAAGCTCATCGAGCTCGCGGGCAACCTCGCCGCGAATCTTCTGACGGCTCACCTCAACAAAGGGGGCAAGATGGGTCAGCGAGATAGACTGGCCGCCGTACTGGGAGGAAGCAACCTGGGCGATAATCTGCGTCGCGATGTTGCAGGCAGTCGAGAAGCTGTGCGGCTTCTCGATCAGCGTGCCCGAGATAACAGTACCGTTCTGGAGCATATCCTCCAGGTTCACCAGGTCGCAGTTATGCATGTGCTGGGCAAAGTAGTCCGAATCATGGAAGTGAATCAGGCCCTCATTGTGAGCATCCACAATCTCCTGGGGCAGCAGCACGCGCTGGGTCAGGTCCTTGGAGATCTCGCCGGCCATGTAGTCACGCTGAACGGAATTGACGGTCGGGTTCTTGTTGGAGTTCTCCTGCTTGACCTCTTCGTTGTTGCACTCAATCAGCGACAGAATCTTGTCGTCGGTCGTGTTCTTCTGGCGCTTCAGGCTCTGAACATAGCGATAGATGATGTAGTGGCGGGCAACCTCGTAGCAGTCGAGACGCATAATCTCGTCCTCGACCAGATCCTGAATCTCCTCGACCGACACGGTGTGGCCCGCGTTCTCGCATGCCTCGGCGACGTTTTGTGCCGCGTAAACCACCTGGCGGTCGGTAAGACGAGAGCTCTCCTCGACCTCCAAGTTTGCGGCGCGGATGGCATTGACAATCTTATCGATGTCAAAGACAACCTCGGTGCCGCTGCGCTTGATGATCTTCATCCTCTTGCCTCTTTCGCGTCGAAATCGTATTGCGCTTCAGAGCCAAACGATACCCGGCAGGGCTTGCCCCTGTCTTGCGGCGCCGTCGCGCAATCTGTGTTTTCGAAAACCATAGGCCCTCATGCGGACAATCCTCGCAGCCAATCAAGGGGCTCGAAGATCCATCCAAATGGGGCGAATAAGGTCCTCGTTCTCTGTCCGCCATCTATCATACGACAAAGAGGCATCTATATCCTGTATTCTTTTTTTAGGTCAAACACAACATATAGTGTTTCAGCAGGTCAAAGCAATTAGTCATTTTGCAGACGCATTAATTATGAGGGGTTCTTGGCAAGTCGGTAAAACGTTACCAACACGGCTACCTGCATGGCAGTTATAAAACCCCCTTAGTCAAGCCGCTGACAAATCCTACCAAAACCAAGCCGCTCACGCCAAAAGAATCCAAAAGATTATGCTTGACCAACATGTTGCGGTCGTGCCTTGCCAAGCCTCATGCAACCGCGGTACGAATCCTTGAAAGATATATGCATGCAAACGGAGAAGATGAGAGTTTCCTCGGATGACTACTGAGAAGCATCCCGGAAGATCAAAAAAGTCGAATTTTGGTGGTCTATTTTGTGGTGCGTTTTATGGTAAAACAAAACAGCCCAGAGGACATAGCCTCTGAGCTGCGAACATTTGGTGGGCGTTAGAAGATTTGAACTTCTGACCTCTTCCGTGTCAGGGAAGCGCTCTCCCCCTGAGCTAAACGCCCAAATGGAGCGGACAACGGGGCTCGAACCCGCGACCCCAACCTTGGCAAGGTTGTGCTCTACCAACTGAGCCATGTCCGCTTACGAGGATTAATCTTACGTGATGCCCGCATCCTATGCAAGAACTTTTTTTGAAAAGTTTTGCGACGCTCTCGCGAGGGCATCAGTCGTCACGAAAGGCGCGAACAAACGCAGGCTCGCAGCGAGATGCCCCTACATCTCACCGAGCATGATCCAGGCAGAGCTGTCCTGCGCGAGCCTGCCGTCTGCAAGCGGTGATGAGGTGAGCAGGACCCTGCCCGCCGGCAGCTCCACGGGTGCTGCACCGAAGTTCGTCACACACGCCCAGCCGTTATCGCGGCGATAGGCGATGACGCCGCCCTCAGCGCCCTCGGCACCATCCGCAAGACCGGTGCGCCCGTCAAGATCGAGCCACGCAAGATCGTTGGCGCACCCGCGCAGCTTGCGCCGCAGCCAGAGGGCGTCACGATAGAGCGCAAGCATCGATGTCGGGTCCACTTCTTCCCTATCGGCAGCATAATCGGAAAACCATGCAGGCTGCGGCAGATGGGGCGCCGCATCGGCGTCTGCCGGCGAAAACCCAAACGATCCGCCCTGCGCGGGATCGTCCGCCGCCACCCACGGCAGGGGCACGCGACAGCCGTCGCGCCCCTTCTCGCGCTTCGGTCCGTGCGTATTGGCCGCACTGGGATCTTCGAGTGCAGCCCACGGGATATCAGCCACCTCAAAAAGGCCGAGCTCCTCACCCTGATACACGTATGCCGAGCCCGGAAGCGCCAGCTCAAGCAAAAGGGCCGCCCGCGCGCGGCGCTCGCCGAGTTCACGGTCCTCGTCATAAGACGACCCGTCGCGCAAGAGCCAGTCGAGCGCAATCTGGTGGTAGCGCGTCGCCTTGATTTGCGGCAGGGCATAGCGTGTCGCCACGCGCGGCACGTCGTGGTTGGAGAGTACCCAGGTCGAGGCGGAATCGGATTCGACGGCTGCCTTCAAGCCCTTCTCGATTGCAGTGTGCATGTCATCATAGGTCCAAGTGGCCTTGGCAAACTCAAAGTTGAATGTCTGGCCAAGCTCGCTGGGACGCGCGTAGAGATACTGGCGCTCGGGCAGCACCCACGCCTCGGCAACGGCACTGCGCGGCGGATTATAGCGGTCGAACACGCGGCGCCACTCGCGATAGATCTCGTGGACCTCATTGCGGTCCCACAGCGGATGGGTGCCGTCGTCAACCATGTCATCGCCCTCGGCGAGATGCCACCGGTCGAGGTCATCGCGGTCGAGATCCTTGGCGAGACCCTGCGCCACATCAATGCGAAAGCCGTCGACGCCTCGATCGCTCCAAAACGCCAGGACGTCGCAAAAGAGCGCGTGAACCTCAGGGCATGACCAGTCAAAGTCCGGCTGCTCGGGCGTAAACATGTGCAGATACCACTGACCGTCCGCAACACGCGTCCATGCGGGGCCGCCAAAGTTGGCATTCCAATTGGTGGGAGGCAGCTCGCCATGCTCGCCGCGACCATCGCGGAAGATATAACGGGCGCGTTCGGGCGATCCGGGGCCGGCGGCAAGAGCGGCTTTGAACCAGGGGTGCTGGTTGGATGAATGGTTGGGCACGATGTCGACGATGACCTTGATGCCGCGCGCGTGAGCCGCAGCGATCATGTCATCGAAGTCGTCAAGCGAGCCGAGACGTGGGTCGACATCGCAGTAGTCCGCCACATCATAGCCGCCATCGACAAGAGGCGAAGGGTAAAACGGGCTCAGCCAGATGGCCTCGATACCCAGTCGCTCAAGATAGTCCATCTGCTGGGTAATGCCCGCGATATCGCCCAGACCCGAACCAGTCGAATCCTTAAACGAGCGCGGGTAGATCTGATAGATCGCGGCATCGGACATCCATGAGCGCGAAGAAGACTTTTCTGTAGCCATGGGGCGTATCTCCCTTGCAACGAGGTTATGCGAGATGCCCACGATGATACGCCCAAAGCGGACATTCGCGACAAACAACGCCACAGCCACGCCCCAAAACGATCGCCCCCTCTCGGGTTCAAGCCTCCTGGGACGAATCGACCGATTAGTGAAAAGAACGGAAGACCCACTTTCCCGGCCACGACAGCGAGCGGGCTCCGGGTGCCCCAGGTTGCCGCGAAAGAGGAGGGAAGCGTACTTTATGTACGCGACCGACGATTGAGGGGCAAGATGGGGTGCCCGGGGCCCGCGCAGCGTCAACAAAAAACGCGGTTCGTTAGAACCGCGTAAGATAGTTGGAGCGGACAACGGGGCTCGAACCCGCGACCCCAACCTTGGCAAGGTTGTGCTCTACCAACTGAGCCATGTCCGCATATGTAAAACAAAACGGGCGCCGGAGCGCCCGGATGTTGCCTGGAGGCGAAGCCCGGATTCGAACCGGGGGTAAAGGCTTTGCAGGCCTCTGCCTTACCACTTGGCCACTTCGCCGAAAAAGGACCGCCTAAACGGTCCGGAAATGCAATGGAGCGGACAACGGGGCTCGAACCCGCGACCCCAACCTTGGCAAGGTTGTGCTCTACCAACTGAGCCATGTCCGCTTGCGGGTTATTAATTTACGCGAGTTGTCCAAAAGACGCAAGTACTTTTTTCAAAAAACTTGTCTGCCGCATGTTCTTAATAGCCAAACGCGCTAAAGCGATTGGCTAGGCACACGATTCCAGCGCTCCGCTAAACAGCTTCACCATCTGCACGCGCGTGCCGGCGCCGTCCGTACGACGAGCAACCTCCACGTTATCGACGAGCATACGCATAAGCTTGATACCACGGCCGCGTTCCTCAGATGCAACCGGCTCGCTCGTTTCATCGATAGAATAGCCGGCACCTCGATCAAGCACCTCAACCACAACGCGATCGCCATAGGCCTGAACCGTCAGGACGCACCCGATACCGCCCGCATGGTCATAGGCATTACCCAGCGCCTCCCCCGACGCCAATGCGACATCGTAGCGCTCGTCACGGCGCAACGGAAGCGATTCAAGGAGTTCGGCGATGCGATGTCGGTAGTATGGAAGATTCTCGATACCCTGACGGACCTCGACGCTCTTACTCCAGCGAGGCAGCTCCCCCACCGGAATGGCGGGAATAGACTCCCGTGCCGGCCCCGCGACATGAAGGATATCGACAAGACGAGCAATCTCCAAAAAGCGAACAACTTCACCTGATGCATTGACGAGCGAAAGCAGGCCTTCTCGCCTCATGAGCTCACGAGCGCGCGTAAGCAGGAATGCCAAGCCCGTCGAATCGATAAAGCTAACAGCCTGACAGTTGATGACAACACGACGCACGCCGCGGCCAATCAAAGCATCCAACCGCCGACGCAGCGCAGGCACCGTGGCGATGTCGATATCGCCTGGTGGCGTCAAAACCGCTATGTCATTCCACTCATTCATACGACCATGGTTCCCCAAAAAAGCCCACTCGATGCATTCGTTTCCCCAACCGTGCGGATTCAGCCCGTTCAGCGCCGTCTATGAACGACCCCGTAAAAACTCAAGGGACACCAATGCAATGTCATCGTCCAGCGCCGATTCGGTAAATCGGTCAAGCTCGCCCAAGACCTTGCCGCAAATGCCCGACACGCCCTCCCCCGAAACAGAAAGCAGAAGATCGCGCAAGCGCTGCTCGCCAAAGAACGCTCCGGTGCGGTCGCGGGCCTCAATCGTTCCATCCGTATACATGAAGAGCATGTCGCCGGGGGCGAACGTAAACACGCCTGTCTCGTACACCATACTCTCAAAGGCACCGATTACACCCGATTGGCATCCAAGTAGCTCGACCTCTCCCCCACGAGCCTCGCCGCCACCCAGTGGCATCGACTCTGGCCTGATGACCATGGTCGGAGGATGGCCCGCCGAACAATACGTTGCGCGTCCGGCTTTCAGGTCAATCTTGGCGATAAAGGCTGTCACGAACGTCTCGACCCTCGAAAAGCCCATGAGCATACTGTTAAGGGAGCGTGCCATGCGGGCCGGTCCAGCGCCCTCCCACGCATATGCCGTCAGGGCCGTCTTGACGAGCGCGGACATCGATGCGGCCTCAATGCCTTTGCCAGACACATCACCCAGAATCATGACGGCGCAGTCGTCGGGAAGACGGATGAGCGTATAGAAATCGCCGCCGACCAACGCCGAGTTCGTGGCCGACAGGTACACCGAATCGGTTGCGATACCCGGAACATCCCCCAGGGAATTTCTCATGCCGATCTGAAGGGTCTGAGCGATATGACGCTCCTCGCGCTTTTGAGATTCACCTTCGTAGATCAGTTCAAAGTCATGCGCCAAGTGCACCAAGTAGTCATATTCAAGGTCATCAATCGGCTCTTGGCTGCCATCACGAAGCAGTAGCGCGCGCGTCGTCGGGCTCTTCGCAACAGAAGCAGGAACAATTGCGTCGTTACTGTGCTTGCCATCACCCTTAGAGCGTGGTCGCCCCGCCTCGATGCCGGAGTCGACGTAGAGACCTTGACAAGGCAGACCATGCACCCTAAGCCAGCCTCCCATAGGCATCGATTCGTCAACGCGAGTTATACGGACGTGTTTAAGGTCCTCGGCACTCGTACCGCCCAAAACAGATGCCTCAAAGCCATCAGGGCCAGCCCCCAGACGTGCCGCTGGCGCCGTCGTGGAAAAGAAAAGCTTCTCGGGATCGTCCGGCAAAGCAACGCGACTGCCGCCTTCAAAATCTATGACGTAGGAATCCAGACTGGCGTCATACTCAACAGGGCAAAAATGGCAGTTGAGCATATTGCAGATCTCGGACGATACCGCCTGGGTAGCCGCGACGGAATCGTCTAGAAAGGTAAACAACTCATCACGTAAGACATTGAGCGAGCGGCCAAGCTCGGCCGTGCGACGAGAGCGAAGACTCGATGCCATGCCGACCAGTTGGATAGACAGGTAATCGCAAATGACCTCGAGCACATTAACGTCATAGGCAAGCGGTGCCTGAGGGCGTTTCCAACCAACTTCCAGCACGCCAAGGATCTGCGTACCGTAAAAAACGGGAAGACAGATCTCGCTGCGGTACGGAGGCATATCCTGCATACGCAACAGGTGCTTAGAACGATTGTCCAGGTCCATAAACATACCGGAGGCGGCCTTATCACCCTTAAGGTCCTGTTGAATCGACAAGCGACAGGCACGCGACTCACGAAGAACATACGTCGGAATGCCAGCGCCATACGGCAAAAACTCAGGCAGGTAGCTGTCGTACAGCTCCTTGGAAACACCGCGAAGTTTAAAACCGCCGCTCTCAGAAAAATAGATAGCAGCACCCGAAGCATCGAGCGTTCCTACAAGCTGGTTCAAAACGGTATCAAGTAGGCTGGGCAGCTCATCGGAGCCCACGGTACTCATAATGACCGAGAGCGTGCCAGAGAGGCGCTTGTTAGCCACTCTAAGCTCCGAAAGAGCACGCTTGAGCTGACGGTCGTGCGAATACTGTTCTTCGATGCTATGGAGCGCCACCAGGACACGTGGCGCGCGGCGCCCAAAGATGCGTGGAGGCGTTACGGAGCCCGCACGAACCAAGACGGGGATAAAGGAGCCGTCACTCAGCTTGAGCATCAGTTCGTTCTCGGAGCCATCAGTTTCAAATGGCAGACGATGTTCCGTCGCACGTTCAAAAGCGGACGAGTACAGGACGTCTTTAACATCTCCACCGATGACGTCGGCGCGTTCCTCGCACATCAAACCAAGTAAGCGATTATTCACATGCAGAATGGTTCCGTCGAGCTCGCAGATGATGACAGCATCGCTCGTGATCTCGACTAGTTGGGCAACGTCTGCCCACTCGTTGCGTTCAAGCGTTTCCATCGTGGACCCCACCGTCTATCGGTAACAAAAAAGCCTCCGAAGAGGCTTCTCAAATGCGATGGTGTCGGAGGCGGGACTTGAACCCGCATGACCAAAAAGCGGTCACTAGCACCTCAAGCTAGCGCGTCTGCCAATTCCGCCACTCCGACATGCTATGTTGTTGATTCACGGTTCGTTTTGTCGGACCCGCGCGTTCAACGAGGAAGATAATAACCTATGATTCGAGAACTGTGCAAGCACTTTTTTCAAAAAAGTTTACGAATTTGTAAATGCGCAGGTAGATCCGTGTGTCCGGCCCCGAATCGGTGTTGCCTCCCGGCGCATCCTCGGGCATGAGCGATATTTTGCTGCGCACTTCGTGCTGCAAAATATCGCTCACCCTGCGGAATGCGCCGGGAGGCAACACCGATTCGGGGCCTACGTTCACGTACTCCAGACACCGTTCTCAAACATGTTCTGGGGGCTGATGCAAATTTGGTGGCTCGACTTTGTCGAGCCCTTATATGGGGAGGCCGGAGCCAACGCTCCGGCCTCACTATCTTTCCAATTAGATTAAGTGAGCGATCAAGGAATCGCACCCCCCCCCTGCAGCGGTAACACAGGGCCCGTGCTGGACTTAGTTTTCAGAACATTCCGCACTGACCAGGAAACCCCCTTATCCGCAGCTCCGAAGGAGCAGGATAAGGGGGTTTCCATGGTCGAGGACGTTCTGAAAACTAAGTCCAGCACGGGCCCGGACAGACAACCGACTACAGGTCGATGTGCGATTCCTTGATCGGGAACGGCTCGGCGAAGTGGCACGCGCAGCAGTGACCAGGTGCAACTTCCTTAAACTCGGGAAGCTTCTCAGAGCAGATACCCTGAGCGATCGGGCAGCGAGTGTGGAAACGGCAACCGGTCGGCGGATCCAGCGGCGACGGCGGATCGCCAGCGAGGATGATGCGCTTGCGGGTCTTCTGGATATCAGGATCGGGAACCGGCACGGCAGACAGCAGCGACTGCGTGTACGGATGGTGAGGCTCGCTGTAGAGCGTCTTCCAGTCCGAAACCTCAACCATCTTACCCAGATACATAACGGCAACGCGATCGGAAATGTGCTGCACGACGGACAGGTCGTGAGCGATAAACAGATACGCGGTACCGAACTTGTCCTGGAGCTCCTTAAGAAGGTTCAGAACCTGGGCCTGAATGGATACGTCAAGTGCAGAGACAGGCTCGTCGCAGATAATCAGCTTGGGCTTCAGAGCGAACGCGCGGGCGATGCCGACACGCTGGCGCTGGCCGCCCGAGAACTCGTGCGGATAACGGTTGATGTGCTCGGGATTCAGACCGACGACGTCCAGCAGCTCGCGGACGCGCTCGATACGCTCCTCCTTGGTACCCACGCCATGAATGGTCATGGGCTCGGAGACGATCTCGCCGATGGTCATACGGGGATTGAGCGAAGCATAGGGATCCTGGAAGATGAACTGCATCTCGCGACGCATGTCCTTGATCTCATGCTTGCTCATCTCGGCAACATCTTTACCCTGGAAGAACACCTTACCGGCGGTCGGCTTGGTCAGGCGCATGATGGTGCGACCCGTCGTGGACTTACCGCAACCAGACTCACCAACCAGACCAAAGGTCTCGCCCGGATAAATCTCGAACGAAATGTCATTTACTGCAGAGACAACACGCTTGGAGAAGCGCTTGGCGAACATGCCGGACTCAGCGGGGAACTCCTTAGAGAGGTGCTCGACCTTCAGCAGCGGAGTACGCTCGTTGGTATCTGCCATTACGCCTCGCCTCCCTTCTTGGAATCCTTGCGCGTACGGGACGTCTCAGGAGCGTTCTTGAGGAACTCGGGGTCACCGGAGTAGTGGCACGCAGAGTAATGACCAGACTCGGTGACAACGCGCTCGGGGCGCTGCTTGCGGCACTTGTCCGTCGCATAGGGACAACGAGGCGAGAACACGCAGCCCTCAGGCAGGTTCATGAGCGAAGGCGGGTTGCCGTGAATCGGCGTAAGCGGCTTCTTCTCTTCGATGGCCTGCTCCGGGATGGAGCGGATAAGGCCCCAGGTGTAGGGGTGGCGACTCTCGTAGAAGATTTCCTCAGCAGTACCGAACTCGACGGGACGGCCGGCGTACATAACCATGATCTTATCGGCCATATCGGCAACGACGCCCAGGTCATGGGTAATCATGATGATGGCGTTGCCGTTCTTCTCCTGCATTTCCTGCATGAGCTCGATAATCTGAGCCTGAATGGTAACGTCCAGAGCCGTCGTGGGCTCGTCGGCAATCAGGATATCGGGATCGCAGGCAAGAGCCATAGCGATCATGACACGCTGACGCATACCGCCGGAGAACTGGTGCGGATACTCATTGACGCGCTTCTCGGGCTCGGGGATACCCACGAGGTCCAAAAGCTCGGTAGCGCGCTTGAGCGCCTCCTGCTTGGAGTAGCCACGGTGCAGACGAAGGCCCTCGCCCACCTGCTTGCCGATCTTATAGACCGGGTTCAAGGAGGTCATGGGATCCTGGAAGATCATCGCGATATCGTTGCCGCGAATGTGCTGCATCTCTTCCTCGGTCATTTCGAGGATGGAGCGGCCGCGATAGCGAACGTCACCGCCCTCGATCTTTCCCGGAGGCATCGAGATGAGGCCCATGATGGTCATGGCGGTCACGGACTTACCGGAGCCGGACTCACCGACGACGCCCAGGGTCTCGCCGCGATCGAGCGTGTAGGAGACACCGTCGACAGCGCGAACAACGCCATCCTCGGTGTGGAAATACATCTTAAGGTCATCGACCTCGAGCAGATGCTGGCCCTCAGGAACCGGCTGGTCCTTCAGGTCCACATAGTTCTTGTTCTTCTTCATCCTTATGCGTCCTTCATCTTGACGTCGAGGGCGTCGCGCAGACCGTCACCCAGCAGGGTGAAGGCGAGCACCGTCGAGAGAATTGCCAGACCGGGCATGATCATCATCCAGGGAGCGGTCAGAAGATACTGCTGACCGTCCTGAATCATGGAGCCCCACGAAGGCGTAGGCGGAATAACGCCCATGCCGAGGAAGGACAGAGCGGACTCGGTCAGAATGGCGCCACCAATGTTCATGGTCGCGTAGACCACGATGGAGGCGACGGAGTTCGGGAAGATGTGACGTACGACGATACGAGCATCGGATGCACCCATCGCGCGCGCAGCATCAACATAGTCATTTTCCTTGACCGTCAGGATCGCGGATCGGAAGACGCGCGCAATCGAAGGCCAGCCGAGAATACCGATGGCGATAAAGACGTTCTGAAGGCCACGGCCGATAACGGCGATCATGGCGACAACGAACAGCACGTACGGGAACGCCAGGAAGATGTCCGCACAGCGCATGATGATCGTATCCCAGATGCCGCCGTAGAAACCGGCCAGAGCACCCATGACCAGACCAATTAGCGTGGAGATCGCGGTGGCCATAATTCCGACGGACAGCGAAACGCGCGCACCGTAGATAACGCGGACGAGAATGTCGCGACCAAGGGCGTCGGTGCCAAACGGGTGCTCTGCACACGGAGCCAACAGCGACGTCTCGGCCATAGTGGTCGAGTCGGAAGCCGTCGGGGAACCGAGCCAGGGCTTAGCCCACAGATCTGCAGTCAGGGCAACCACAACGACGATGATGATCCAACAGACACCGATAACGGCGAGTTTGTTCTTACGAAGACGCTTAAAAGCGTCGCCCCACAGCGTGCGGGACTTCGCGGGAGCAGATGCGGCCTTGGTGGCGGTAGCCTGCTCCTGAGACTGAGAATCAGTTTCCTGCATGAGACGTACCTCCCTTAGGCCTTATCCGACGGACCGCCAAGGCGGATGCGCGGGTCGAGGAATGCATAGCTAATGTCGACGAGCAGGTTGATCACCATGACGACGACAACGATGAGCGTAACGCCGCCCATAACGATGGGCCAGTCACGCATGCTAATGGCGCGATAGACCTCATAGCCGATACCGGGCCAGTTAAAGACCGTCTCGGTCAGGATGGCGCCCGAAAGCATGCCGCCAAAGTCGACACCAATATAGGTAACGACGGGGATGAGTGCATTCTTAAGCGCATGCTTGACGATGATCGCGCGATTGGAGAGACCCTTGGCCTTTGCCGTACGGATGTAATCCTGGTTCATGACGTCAAGCAGCTGCGAGCGCATAATGCGGGCGGCGTAAGCGGTCGAAACCGAAGCCAGCGTAATGGTCGGAAGCACATAGTGCATCCAATCCTGATACTGAGAGCTGGAACCGCCGGCACCCGAGATCGGCATGGAGATTGCACCGCCCGTGGCGTCCTTGAGGATGACGCCAAAGAACAGCTGCAGCAACATACCGAGCCAGAAGGCCGGGACCGCAACGAGGATCGACGTGGTGAGCGTTACCAAAATATCCCAGAAGGAATAACGCTTTACCGCCGAAATGATACCCGCACCGATACCCATGATTGCCTCGAGCACGATGGCGCACGCGGCAAGTTTGATCGTATACGGATACTTCTGGGCAAAGATATCCGTAACCGGTAGCTTGCGCTGATACGAATTGCCCAGATCGCCATGAAGCAGGCCGTTCATGTAATACAAGTAACGGTCCACGAGCGACGTTTGAACGGGATCGCCGTTCTCGTCAAGGATCGCGTTGCCGTCCTCGTCCGACTGGACCAGGTGATAGCGGACGCGAAGCTGAAGCTCCACCTCGGGGGACAGAGCCTTGTCTCCACCGATCAGCTTGATCGGATCTCCCGGCACGATATTCTGGAGGGCGAACAGAATCAGCGTAACGCCCAAAAACACCGGGATGAACTGAAGCACACGTTTAACGATGTACTTACCCATACCACTCCCCTATCTAGGGATTAACCTAAATGGGATGCCGATCGCCAGACCGGCATCCCAAAATTACCATCAGCCAGTTTACCCCAGGTTAGGGAGAACTGTATGTTTCCCATGAGGTCTACGTAAATACTTGACCCTCACGGAAGCTGCAAACTCTTAGGCGAGCTCAGCGGTACCCAGCTCGGCATGCTTCTGCGGATCGACATAGAGGTGCTTGATGCGATCGGAGCCGACGATGGTGTGCGTGTAGAACATCACCGGGATGACCGGGCAGTCGGCAGCGACCATTGCATCGGCCTCCTGCATCTTAGCGACGCGCTCCTCGTCGTCAACAATAGTACGAGCCTCGTCGACCTTGGCGTCGAACTCGGGGTTGCTGTAACCAGAGCGGTTGTCGCCACCGAGGGAGTCGGAGTGGAACAGCGGATACAGGAAGTTGTCCATGATCGGGTAGTCGGCAATCCAACCCAGACGACCGAACTGATAGTTAAAGTTCTGATACTGCTCGAGCAGGGCAGACCACTCGGGGGTATCGGAGACAGCGGTAACGCCAACCTTGGCGAGGTCGCCGATGATGGACTCCATGATCTCCTTGTGACCGCCGTCCTGGTTGTAGGAAAGGGTCACGCTAATGCCACGATCCCCGTTAGCGCCAGCGGGAGAAACCTTGTCGAGGTACTCGTTAGCCTTGTCGACATCGTAGGCGCAGAACTCCCATGCGCCCTCCTTGTAGCCATCGATGCCCGGAGGAACAATGCCGTCGGCAGGGGTACGGGTACCCTTGAAGATGGTCTTGCAGATGGCCTCACGGTTGATGGCCAGGGAGATGCCCCTACGCAGGTCGGCGTTGTTGAACGGCTCGGCCGTGGTGTTGCAGGTCAGATAGTACGTGGAAGGCTCGGCGCCGAGCAGCATGCGCTCGCCGTCACCCATGGTGTAGCCGTCCTTGGACACGCCGCGATCCTTCTTGGCGGCATCGATCTGAGCAACGGGAACGTCGCAGACATCGAGGTTACCGGCCTGGAACTCCTTGTAAGCAGTCTCCATGTCCTTGATGACCTGGAAGTGGATGCCATCGATCTTGGCCTTGTCGCCATAGTAATCGTCGAACTTCTTGAGGTTGATCTCCTGACCATCCTCCCACTTGCCGTCCATCATGAACGGGCCGTTACCGACCGGTGCAAGATAGAAGCTCTTGACATCGGACTCGGCGCACTCGGGAACCGGGGCCAGAGCCGGGTGAGAGGCGACGAAGGGGAAGTCGGCGTAAGCGGAAGACAGCTTGACGACGAGGGTCTCATCGTCGGGGCAAGTAACACCGCTGAGCTCGGTAGCGTTACCGGCAAGCAGGTCGTCATAGCCCTCGACCATAGAAAGGTGATAGGAGACCTCGGAAGGGCCGTACTCGGTAGCGATGGCCGACTTGGTGTTGACCAGACGCTCCCAACCGAGCTTGAAGGACTTGGAGGTAACGTCGTCACCGTTGTGGAACTTGGCCTTCTTGATCTTGAAGGTGAACTCGGTGGCGTCGTCGTTGGCCTCAAAGGACTCGCAAGCCAGCGGAACGATCTCGCCCTTCTCGGCGTCATAAGAGGTCAGAGCATCAAAGAGCTGGTACTCGACCTGAGTGCCCTGGTCCTCCTGGACGTTATAGGGGTCGATGCAGACCGGGTTGTTGATGTAGAAGTTCAGCGTCGAACCGGACTCAGAACCGGAAGCGTCGCCGCCCTTCTTGCCGCATGCGGCAAGAAAAGCCATGGAGCTCGCAGCAAGGGTACCGCCGACAAAGGCGCGACGACCCATAACGGGCTGGTGGAACATAGAATCAGCCATGCCATCCTCCTTATGAGATAGGACAAAGTAAGTTCGGTCGGGCAACGTCAAGACAGCCCAATCGAACCATTCAAACGCGGTCCGCCGTTTTGGCTGGTTATACAAAGCGGACCAACGTATTGCAATACAGTAGCGCATTTTATGCACGATTTGGGGCTAATTCCGGTTAACGGTCGAGATTTTCTTTAGTTGGGCGAAGTATATGAGGATATTTTGACTCTGTTACAAATATGTAAACAAAAAGGGTCCCGCACTTGCGGGACCCTTTTCAAGTATTTATGCAGCTCGTGATTAGTAGCCCACGATGCCCTGCGGGAAGAAGAACATGCACAGCACGACGCACACGGCAAACACGACAGCCATGATGACGGTCAGGCGGTCAAGGTTCTGCTCCATGACGCCCGTGGCAGAGCTGGAGTTATACAGCGAGCTGGCAATCATATCCGAAACGCCGGTACCCTTACCGGAATGCATCAGGACGAGAATCGTCAGCGCCACGGCAGAAACAGCCCAAACGACAAACAGAAGAATCTGGAACGGACCCATAGATAAGCTCCTTAATAGAACAGTTCAAACTCCAGTACTGTACCACAATCCCCCGCTCTCCCCTACCTGCCACTCAAGGACGGGGTGGAAATGGCAGAAATACCAAAAAGGGGGTTGTCCGGTTGTGGACAACCCCCTTACTAGAAAACGGTATTTGTTTTCTATTAGGCCTCGGTGGCGAGCACGCGGCCCGTCATCTCGGCGGAAGGCTCAATACCAGCCATGGTGAGCATGGTCGGAGCGATATCGGAAAGACGGCCGTCCTCGATACCGGTGAGCTGTGCCTTCTCATCAACAATGATGAACGGCACGCGGTTGGTGGTGTGAGCCGTAAACGGATGCTTGGAACCGTCGGAAGCAACGTCAAACATGTGATCGGCGTTACCGTGGTCGGCGGTAATCAGCGCAAAGCCGCCCTTGGCGAGAATCGCCGGGACAACCTTGGACAGGGCATCGTCAACAGCCTCGACGGCCTTAACGGCGGCGTCGAAGACACCGGTGTGACCAACCATGTCGCAGTTCGCGAAGTTCACGATGTAGAAATCAGCGCGATCCTCGTTGATGGCGGCGACAAGCTTCTCGGTCACCTCGGGAGCGCTCATCTCGGGCTGCAGATCGTAGGTAGCGACCTTGGGGGAAGCGACGAGCACGCGCTCCTCGCCCTCCTTGGGCTCCTCGATGCCGCCGTTGAGGAAGAACGTCACGTGGGCGTACTTCTCGGTCTCGGCGGTGTGCAGCTGCTTCAGGCCATTGGCGGCGATGACGTCGGCCAGGACGTTCTCGGGGAACGTCTTGGGGAAGGCGACCTCGACGTCAAACGTCGGATCGTACTCGGTCATCGTCACAAAGTGCGAGAGCTTGATCTGCTCGCGCTCAAAGCCGTCGAACTCCTTGTCCGTGAACACGCGGGTCATCTGACGTGCGCGGTCGGGACGGAAGTTGAAGAAAATAGCCGCGTCGCCCTCGTGGATGCCCTCGTTGTGGGCAGCGAAGGGCTCGACGAACTCGTCGCCGCGCGGGTCCTTCTCGTAGTAGGCCTTGATACCGGCAACGGGGTCGGTATCAGCATCGGACGCGTTGACCATGACGTCGTAGGCGCGCTGGATGCGCTCCCAACGGTTGTCGCGGTCCATCGCCCAATAACGACCCGAGACGGTGGCAACGCGAGCGTCGCAACCGGTCTCCTCGGAAATCTTGGCCAGGAAGGCGCAGAACTCACTCATGTAACCGGCACCGGACTGCGGGTCGACGTCGCGGCCATCCATGAAGGCGTGGACGCGAACGGTCTTGACACCATGCTCGGCAGCCATCTTGACCAGAGCCTCGACGTGGTTCATGTGGGAGTGAACGCCGCCAGGGCTCATAAGGCCCATGAGGTGGAGAGTCTTGCCGTCAGCCTTGACATCGTCCATGGCCTTGACGAAAACCTCGTTCTTGGCGATGGAGCCGTCCTTGATGGCATTGTTGATGCGCGAAAGCTCCTGGAACACGATGCGACCGGCACCGATGTTGAGGTGACCCACCTCGGAGTTGCCCATCTGGCCGTCGGGAAGGCCCACATCCTCGCCCGAAGCACCGAGCGTGGTGTGAGGATACTTCTCGTACAGGCCATCAAGGAAGGGCGTCTTGGCAGCGGCGACGGCGTTCTCGCCATCGGCCGGAGCAAGGCCGCAGCCGTCCATGATAATCAGGAGTGCAGGAAGATGACGTTGTGCCATATGTCCTACTCGCCTGCCTTGACGACCATAGAGGCGAAGTCGGCAGCCTTGAGCGAAGCGCCGCCCACGAGGGCGCCGTCAACGTCGGGCTTGGCGACGAGCTCGGCGATGTTGCCGGGCTTGGCGGAACCGCCATACAGCACGCGGATGCCGTTAGCGAGCTCCTCGCCGAACATCTCCTTGAGGGTCTCACGGATAGCACCGCAGACCTCCTGAGCGTCCTCGGCGGTAGCGGTCTTGCCGGTGCCGATGGCCCAGATGGGCTCGTAGGCGACGACGACCTGCTTGGGGCAGGTGATCTCAAGACCAGCAAGGCCAGCCTTGACCTGGTTCACGACGTGCTCGACATAGGTGCCAGCCTCGCGGACCTCGAGGGACTCGCCGCAGCAGAAGACGGGAACAAGGCCGGCGGCAACGAGAGCCTTAGCCTTCTTGTTCTGGTCCTCGTCGGTCTCGTGGAAGTAGTCGCGACGCTCGGAGTGACCGATGATGCAGTAGGTGCAGCCAGCGGACTTGAGCATGTCGCAAGAGGACTCACCGGTGAAGGCACCCTTGGCCTCCCAGTACACGTTCTGTGCACCGAGGGCGATGGGGGCAGCCTGAATGCGGTCATGAACCGTGGTGATGTCGATGGTCGGAGGGCAGACGAGCACCTCGACGCCAGCCGGAACCTCGGGCAGAGCCTGAGCCAGCTCGTCGGCGAGCTTGGCAGCCTCGGCGACGTCGTTGTTCATCTTCCAGTTACCAGCGATAAGAAGGGTGCGATTAGGCATCGAGAAGCGCCTCCACTCCGGGCAGGGCCTTACCCTCGACGAGCTCCATGGAAGCGCCACCACCGGTGGAGATCCAGCTCATCTTGTCGGCCAGGTTGAACTTGTTGACAGCTGCGACAGAGTCGCCACCGCCGATGATCGAGGTGCAGTCGGCCTCGGCGACAGCCTCGGCGATAGCCTGGGTGCCGTGAGCAAAGTTGTCGAACTCGAAGACGCCCATGGGGCCATTCCAGAACACGGTCTTGGCGCCCTTGACGGCCTCGGCGTAGAGCTCCTCGGTCTTGGGGCCGATGTCCATGCCCTCACGATCGTCGGGGATAGCGTCGGAAGCGACAACCTCGGGGACAGCGTCCTCGCCAAAATGATCGGCAACGCGGTTGTCGATGGGGAGCAGGATCTTGACGCCCTTCTCCTCGGCCTTCTTGAGCATCTCGCCAGCGCGCTCGACCCAGTCCTCTTCCTTGAGGGACTGACCGACGGACAGGCCCTGAGCCAGGAAGAAGGTGTAGGCCATACCGCCACCGATGATCAGGGTGTCAGCAGAGTCGATGAGGTGATCGAGAACGCCGATCTTGGAGGAAACCTTGGAACCGCCGACGATGGCGACGAAGGGGCGCTCGGGCTCGGCGAAGATGCCGGTCAGCGTGTCGACCTCCTTCTCGAGCAGGAAGCCGGCGACGGCAGGCAGGTAAGCGGCGGGGCCCACGACGGAACCCTGGGCGCGGTGAGCGGTGCCGAAGGCATCGAGAACGAAGACGTCACCATAGGAAGCGAGCTTCTTGGCGATCTCGGGATCGTTCTTCTTCTCACGCTTGTCAAAACGGACGTTCTCGAGAACGAGGACCTTGCCCGGCTCGACGGCGGCGACAGCCTCAGCAGCCTTCTCGCCGTAGGTGTCGGCGACAAAGGCAACGTCGAGACCAGAGAGCTCAGCGAGCTTCTTGGCGACGGGCTCGAGGGACAGCTCGGGCTGGAAGCCGGTGCCCTCGGGACGGCCGAGGTGGCTCATGAGGATGACGCGAGCGTTGTGCTCAACGAGGTAGTTGATGGTGGGCAGGGCAGCCTTGATACGGGTGGTGTCGCCAACGACGCCATCCTTGATAGGCACGTTAAAGTCAACGCGGACGAGAACGCGCTTTCCGTCGACATCGATGTCGCGGACGGTCTTCTTGGTAAAGGCCATGTTTGCTTCTACCTTTCGTACGTGTCTGCCTCCCATTACGGCAGACGATTTCTTATAAAAAGGGCGCGACCCTAGGGTGTAAGCCCTATAAGGCCGCGCCCTTCTTTAGACGCTCAACGAGCTATTCGCTAAAAGCTAAATTAAGCAACGAACTTCTCGAAGTACTTGATGGTGCGGACCATCTGAGAGGTGTAGGAGTTCTCGTTGTCGTACCAAGAGGTGACCTGAACGAGGGTCTGACCGTTGCCGAGGTCAGAGCACATGGTCTGAGTGGCGTCGAAGATGGAGCCGTGGGTCTCGCCGACGATGTCGCGGGAGACGATCTGGTCCTCGTTGTAGGCGAAGGTCTCGGGGATGGTCTCGGCGTAAGCCTTCATGGCAGCGTTGACCTCGTCGACGGTGACCTTCTTGTCAACGACGGCGTAGAGGTTGGTCAGCGAGCCGGTCGGCGTCGGGACGCGCTGGGCGGCACCGATGAGCTTGCCGTTGAGCTCGGGGAGAACCAGGCCGATGGCCTTGGCAGCGCCCGTGGTGTTCGGGACGATGTTCTCGGAGCAGGCGCGGGAGCGACGGAAGTTGCCCTTGCGCTGCGGGCCGTCGAGCGGCATCTGGTCGCCGGTGAAGGCGTGGATGGTGGTCATGATGCCGGACACGATGGGAGCGAAGTCGTTCAGACCCTTGGCCATCGGGGCGAGGCAGTTGGTGGTGCAGGAAGCAGCGGAGATGATGTTGTCCTCAGCGGTCAGCGTCTCATGGTTGACGTTGTACACGATGGTGGGCAGATCACTGCCGGCCGGAGCGGAGATGACGACCTTCTTGGCGCCAGCGTTGATGTGGGCCTGAGCCTTAGCCTTGCTGGTGTAGAAGCCGGTGCACTCGAGAACGACGTCGACGTCGAGGTCGCCCCAAGGCAGGTTGTTGGCGTCGGCCTCCTTGTAGATCTTGATCTCCTTGCCGTCAACGGTGATGGAATCCTCGCCAGCAACGACCTCGTGATCGCGAGCGTAGTTGCCCTGCGTGGAGTCGTACTTCAGCAGGTAAGCGAGCATATCGGGAGAGGTGAGGTCGTTGATAGCGACGATCTCGGAGCCCTCATGACCGAACATCTGACGGAAAGCCAGACGACCGATGCGACCGAAGCCGTTAATAGCAACCTTTACTGCCATTGTGTCTCCTTTCGTAAGGCCCCCGCGAGCTACAGCGCCCGCCGTTGAGGCCCACAAACTAACCACTCGCCTAATATACCTTTTTTTTGACTTGAATTTCACGAGAATGCTCGAAATTGAAAATCAAATTTACGTTAAAACGTTTTAAATACTAAAATAGCAGCTAAATCCATATATAAGTCGTTACTTCAAACTACCTGTTTGCTTCAATGAGCTTTTCAAGCCGTAAAACACGATGGTAGAGGGCTGACTTCGACAAGGGAGGGTCAGCCATCTCCCCCAAATCACGCAGCGACAGATCAGGATAGCGCTCGCGCAGGTCGCAAAAGACCGCCAAGGCATCCGGAAGCGCATCGCGAAGGCCACGCTGCTCGAGCTCATCGATAAGCGCAAGCTGATGTTGGGCGGCACCGGCGCTTCTGGTCTGGTTGGCGAGCTCGGCATTCACGCGACGGTTCACATCGTTCTTAACCAACTTGACCGCGCGCGCCTCCTCAATCTCGGCAACGCTGCGCTTGGCACCAATCAGCTTTAATAGATGCTCGATTTCCTCGGCGCTCTTAATGTACACGGCATATGACCCCCGCCGTGCATTAACACGAGCATGGACCCCAATCTGCTCCAACAGATCGCAAAGTCCCTTGGCATATTGCTCGCCCTGCACAGCGATCTCCAAATGAAAATCGCCGCGTGGATCGGCCACGAAGCCGCCCGCGATGAGCGCGCCGCGGATATAGGCAAGTCTACAGCAAGGACGGGCAACGATATGTCGGGGTACGCCGGCGACAAGTCCTCCCCTACGGTCGAGGATACCCAGCAGAACCAAGGCCTTATCCAGGTCTGGCTGATCAGGCAAGGTGATGAGGTAGTTTCGAACCTTATGCAAGACAGATTTGCGGACGGTGAACTCCGTTTTGAGCTTAAGGATACGATGCGTCAGCGTGATCATCGTGCGCGCGACGGCTCCCGTCTCAGTCGCAACCGTCAAACGATACCGCCCAGAGCCGGCAAGCGAGAGCGTACCGCTCACGCGCGTGAGGGCGGCAAGCGTCGACAAGTCGCAGTATTCACATTCGGGTTCGCAGCGCGCAAGCTCGTCGCGCACCTCAGCGGTAAACGACATGCAGGCCTATGCCTTCGTGTTGGCGCGCGACAGGTCGCGGTGGGAAATGCTCACATGATACTGAGCGCCTTCCAGGTAACGGGCCGTGGCCTCGGCAATGGCAACGCTGCGGTGCTGGCCGCCCGTGCAGCCGATGGCGATAGAAAGCTGCGGCTTACCCTCCGCGATATAGCCCGGCATCACCGTATCGAGCAGCTGTGTCCAAGCCTTCCAAAACTCCTGCGTCTTGGGATGGTCCAGAACAAAATCGGAGACCTTTTTATCGAGACCGGTCATCGTGCGCATCTCGGGATCGTAGAACGGATTGGGCAGGAAGCGGACGTCGATCATAATGTCCGCCTCGACGGGCATGCCGTGCTTAAAGCCAAACGAGAACACGTGGACGTCCATGAGCTGCTGGTCGGACAGCTCGGAAAATGCCATACGTAGCTTGTTGCGCAGCGCAGAGGTGCGCAGACGGCTCGTGTCGATAATCATATCGGCTCGGTCGCGCACGCCCTGAAGCTGAAGGCGCTCGCGCTGAATGGCATCGGCCGTAGTCTCCCCCGGCTTGGCAATGGGATGACGGCGGCGATTTTCGCTGTAGCGACGAATCAGCACCTCGTCAGAAGCCTCCAGGAACACGATGTCGCAGCTCATCTCGCGCTCTTCGAGCGCGGCGACCGCATCGAGCAGCTCGTCAAACAGTCCCTGGCTACGCAAATCGCAGGTGACGGCGAGATGCCTGCCCACGCCCGTATTGATGCCGACGAGCTCGGCAAGCTGGGCGATGAGACGCGGAGGCAGGTTATCGATGCAAAAATAGCCCATGTCCTCGAACACGTGCATGGCCTGTGTGCGGCCTGATCCGGACATTCCGGTGATGATGACGATATCGGGGATGCGCTCCGAGCGCTCCGCCGCATCCATGGCATCTCCCTTTTGCATGTGTTGCCTCCCGAAAACAAGCGCGGGACCCAGCAACCCGGATCCCGCGCGGTCAATTGCCTATATTGAGTATACCGCCCCGAGCGGATACGAGGCCTGTCTTACGCCTCAAGCGCAGCCTTGAACCAACTCGTAATACTCGTGGGGTGCGTGATGGCGGTGCCGACGACAACGGCCCAGGCGCCAGCATCGATCGCGGCGCGAGCCTCCTCGGGCGTATGCACGCGACCCTCGCAAATGATGGGAAGGCCGGGGAATTCCTCGGTCGCCTGACGCAGGAGAGGCAGATCGGGGCCATCGGCCATGGTGCAGTCGATGGCGGCAACACCATGAGACAGCGTGGTGGACACCAGGTCGAAGCCCATGTCGACAGCACGACGAATATCCTCGATGGTGGCACAGTCGGCCATCAGGAGCACGCCCTCCTCGTGCAGCGGACGGAAAGTATCTTCGACGGTCTTGCCATCGGGACGCGGACGATCGGTGGCGTCGATCGCCACGATATCGGCACCCGCAGCAACGCAGGCGCGAGCGTGGCGCAGCGTCGGCGTGATGTAAACGCCCTCGTGCCCATCCTTCCACAGGCCGATAACAGGAACCTCACAGCGACCCTTAATGGCGGCAATGTCGGCAAGGCCCTGGCAGCGAATGGCGGCGGCGCCGCCGAGCTCGCAAGCGCGAGACATTTGAGCCATGGTCTCAGGCGTACGAAGCGGCTCGCCCATATACGCCTGAACGCTCACGACGAGCTTGCCCTTCAGGGATTGAATCAAAGGATCGACGGTCATAAGGCTGTAACCTTTCTCAGAACAGCCTCCCGAGGCGTGTTGTCTCGGGAGGCCCCTACAGAAGATACGTTTACTTCAACGAGGCAAGAAGATGCTCAGCGGCACCGATGAGCGGAGCATCGCCCTCCAGAGAACCGATGAGGATCGGCGTGTCCTGAAGCGGATCGAGCGCCTGGCTGGCATAGCCCTCGTGCACCGAATCCTTCCACGTCTGCGAACGCCAATCGGGACCTTGGTGAATCACGCCACCCGAAAGCACGATGACCTCAGGGTCCAGGATGTTAGCGAGCGAGCCCAAGCTGGCACCCAGCGCAAAGCCGGCGTCATGGATGACCTCGGTCGCCTTTGCGTCGCCCGCACGGCACAGGTCGTTCACATCGCGACCGACCGAAGGACGGCTGGGGTCGACGCGACCAAAGCGCTCATCGTACATACGACCAATGGAAGTGCCCGAAGCAACCGACTCCAGATGGCCGGAACGCCCGCAGGCGCAGGGAATACCGGCGGCAGCCGAGCACTCGATGTGGCCCATATGGCCAGCAGCACCATGGAAGCCCTGCATCACGCGGCCGTTCTCGACATATGCGCCACCGATGCCCGTACCGATGCCAAGACACAAGACGGAGAACTTGCCCTTGCCGACGCCCCAGTGGGCCTCGCCCAGAGCATGAGCCTGCACGTCGCCTACAACGGCAACGGGAAGACCGAGGTCCTCGCGCAGGCGCGGCCCCAACTGAACACCGGACCAGCCGGGCATGATCTCGTTGGCATACGCGATGGCGCCCGTCTTGGGATCGACGACGCCGGCGGCACCGATACCGACGCCAAGGACCTCGACATCGGGATTCGCCTCGAGAGCAGCCTTGATGGACGCCTCGATACGTTGGAAGACGGCCTCGCCGCCCTCTTGGGCCTCGGTGGGAACCTCGGCCTCAAAAACAGGATGGGGCACACTACCGTCAGCCGGGTACTCCATGATGGCAGTCGCGATCTTAGTTCCGCCGATATCGACAGAGCAGACGTACTTGTTCTCCATGTCGCTCTCCTTAGGAGATAAAAAACAACTACAGGAAATGCGCCGTCAGGCTAGCCGTCACAGCGCGGAAAAGGTTTTCCAGGTGCCCGAGATCGCCAAGAAACCGTGTGACCATTGATCTAATGGGTCATGGCCGCACGGTTGAACGGCGAGGTCGGGTGCCCGGGGAAGCTTTACAGGAGACCGTTGTCCTGGAGGACCTTCTTAATCGCCTCGACGTTCTCGCCGGTCATGGCCTTCACCGGGCGCGGCATGGTCGGGCTGTCGAAGATACCCATGAGGTTCATAGCGGTCTTGAAGGCGCCGACGCCACCGGCATAACCCTGGACGCCCGAGGTGACATCCCAGATGTGCGAAATCTCATTGAGGCGATCCTGCTCGGCCTTGACGGTAGCCCAGTCACCAGCCTGAGCGGCCTTCCACTGACGCACGTAGCCCTCGGGCTCAACGTTGGCGAGACCCGGAACGGAACCGTCGGCGCCACCGAGGTAGGCGCCGTCGACAACAACCTCGTGACCGGTGAGGATGCTCATCGGATGGCCGTTCTTCTCGTTCTCCTGAACGAGGTAGCGGAACGAGATGTCATCACCCGAGGAATCCTTGACGCCGGCCAGAACGCCCTCGGCACCGAGCTTGGCAAGGAGCTTCCACGGGAGCTTGGTGTGGACACACACGGGGATGTCATAGGCGAAGATGGGCAGGTCGAGTTCCTCATGCAGGATGCGGAAGTGCTCCTCGACCTCGGTCATGCCCTGCAGGGCATAGAACGGGCAGGTGGCGACAAGCGCATCGGCGCCCAGCTCCTGAGCGACCTTACCGTGCTCGATCATGCGCTCGGTCTCGGTGTCGATGATGCCGACCAGAACGGGAACGCGGTGGTCGACGATACGGACGGCCTCGGAGATGATCTGACGGCGACGCTCGTCGGTGGAGAAGACGACCTCGCCCGAGGAGCCCAGGAAGAACAAGCCATCGACGCCGGCATCGATCATGCGGTTGATGCTGCGCTCAAAGGAGGCAACATCGAGCTGGTGGTCTTCGGTATCGGGAACAACGACGGGAGGGATAACGCCGGTGAATTTCTGAGTTGCCACAAGAATCTCCTTAGTTGTCTGGTGGGCAGCCCTATGCCGCCCACTCTTGTTGGCAGTGTCCAGGCCGTCTAGGCCAAAGAACACGAGTAGAACGTTTGGTTAAAAAAGTCGACGACTTCGTTTTCGAACGCATTGATGCGCTCGTGAGCGTATTTGGCATAGATGATATGTCTCCGGTCACACTCAAGACCGTTGAATACGGCAAACTGATCCTTGGGATCGCTCACGGTATCCATGAGCGATGTGCCCATGAGCACCGATCCGCGCACCCGAGACGACAGCGCCTCGAGGCCGCCAGGAAGCGGATTGGCAACCGCCGTGCAGGCGAGACCCCGCTCGTCCAGAGCAGAAACCGCCAGCGCGACTCCGCCGCCTAGACCCTCGCCCCATGCAAAGATGCGGTCGGGGTCCATGCCATCAAGATTGCGCGCCACCTTCGCCAGCGCGCAACCCCAACGGACGCGCTCGACAAAAGCGGGCGAAGAAATCCCCCGCTGCAGGTCGTCCGCACCAGCAACATCGTCATCCAGCGCGAGGACGGCATACCCCATGGCGGCAAATCTCGTCATGTGATGCCAGCCGCGTACAGGCCGATCGATATCGTGGAACATCAGGCACAGCGGCACGCGCTCAGACACTCGGGCACGACCGACAGGCTCGATCAAACGAGCGTGAATCGCATCGTCACCGAGCTCAAAGGAGACCTCCGAGTAACGGGCGCAGGGGTTAACAAAGTCAATCGCCGTAATGGCCAGGCCTTGAATCTCAAGATTCGAAGCGCATGTCTCTAAATCAGAAACATCTGCTTGGACATCACCGCGCCAGTCCCGATATTCTGCGAGCCTTGACGAAACCGTTCCAGGAATTCCCACGAGCCCGGGGACAATCAGCTCATTAACATTGCTCTCGCACTTAGACATGAGCCTCCCCTCCCTTGCAGAAAAACGGAATGATCAGATCGTCAAAATCCTGAATCTCCTCGTGGCCAAAGCCTTCAAAGAACTCATGACGCTTTTCGCAGGTCAGGTTGTTATAGACCGCAAACTGCGTCGCTGGCGGGCAGACGATATCGGCTGTGCCGGTGCCAAACAGCACGGGGCATTTGACCATAGGGGCAAAGTTCTTGGAATCGAAGTACGCCAGCTTGGCATAGGCTTCGTCAATACGAGTCGAGTCCTCGTCAAACCAGCGAGACCAATAGCGCAGGCCCTCGTAGGCAATGTCGTCTGCATCCAAATCCCAGACTAGGCGGAAATCTGACAGGAAGGGATAGAGGATGGCGGCACGATTGATAAGCTCGCTGTTAAGCGCACAGGTCGCAATGCCCAAACCACCACCCTGCGACGCGCCGTTCACAAACACACGAGAAAGATCGATGCCCTCGAGCTCGCGAACAATACGGCACAGGATGCGAATATCTTGGTGCAAGCGGACATAGTAGAGGTTGGCCGGGTCGCCGTCGATGCCGGCGACGATATGCCCGGCAACCGTTGTGCCCTCAAATCCACCAATGTCCTCGGAGGGACCTCCTTGGCCGGGGCAGTCGAGGGCGATGAGTGCCATGCCCATGCCCGCAAACGACGCCTGCTCAAACCAGCTGCGGCTTGCACCCGGATACCCATGGAACTGAAGCACCAATGGCACGGGCTCGTCCGAGACGGGTTTAAGGTACTTGGCATGCAGGCGAGCTCCACACATGCCGGTATACCAGAGGTCGAAAAGTTGGCAGGTCGCGGTATCGGTGACCGATGCCGTGTCGATCGCATAGTCAAGCCCGACGGCGTCGGCCTCGGCCATGCGATCCTTCCAAAAGAGATCGAAATCTGATGGACGGGGCATGGCGCCTCGATATTCACCAAATTGATGTTGTAGCTCCTGAGCACTTGGCATGGCTCGTGAACCCAACCTTTCGAAATCGCAACGGAGGTGCGCCCGGCAAGGGAACCGGGCGCACGGGAGGGAAAGCGAGACTATTCGCCGAGCTTGGGGTGCAGCAGCGACGGCGCAGCGCCGAGCAGCATCTTGGTGTAGGGGTCCTGGGGATGCTGGAAGACCTGCTTGGCCTCGCCCTGCTCGACGATCTTGCCGCCATTCATAACGATGATGTCGTCAGAGATATAGCGGACCGTCTGGATGTCATGGCTGATGAACACCATGGCCAGGCCGAGCTCCTTCTTAAGGTCGGTCAGCAGGTTCAGAATCTGCGCGCGGACCGAAACGTCCAGAGCCGAGGTGGGCTCGTCGGCGATGATGGCATCGGGGTTCAGCGACAGGGCACGGGCAATTGCGACGCGCTGGCGCTGGCCGCCCGAAAGCTGACCGGGAAGAACCTCGGCGGCGGAGCTGGGCAGACCGGTGAGCTCCAGGAGCTCTTTGACGCGCTTCTCCTGCTCGGCCTCGGTACCCAGGTTGTGGACGCGCATGGGGTCGAGCAGTTGCTCGCGAACGACCATGCGGGGGTTGAGCGCCGTGGCCGGGTTTTGAAACACGACCGAGATGACGCGACCCATGTGGCGACGGTCCTCGGCGGTACGTTTGGTAACGTCCTTGCCCTTAAAGTAGACCTTGCCGCTCGTGGGGGCCTGCAGGCCGCACATGACGTTGGCGGTGGTGGACTTACCGCAACCGGACTCGCCGACGATGCCGATCGTCTGACCGGGCATGAGCCTAATCGTTACACCCTGGACGGCGTGAACCAGGTTGGGGTGCAGAATCGAGCCGGTACGGGTCCTAAAGGTGACGTGGACGTCATCAAGGAAGATGATCGGCTCGACGCCGTTGACTGCGGTCTCGCTCATCTACATCACCTCCGCGTGAGGGGTCAAACCATTTGCCTTGAGCACCTCGTCGGGGAGCTCGGAATAGAAGTGCTCGGTGCCGGGCACGCGCTTGAAGACCGGACGGGTGTCCAGGCCAATACGCGGATGGCTCGAGCGGGGCGCGAAGCGATCGCCCTTGGGGAAATCGCGCGGACTCGGAACGGCGCCGGGCACCTGGTGCAGGCGGCCCGAACCGCTCTCGATGGACAGAACGGAACCCAGAAGACCGCGGGTGTACTCGTGGATCGGGTTAGTGAGCAGCTCCTTGGTGGGTGCCTGCTCGATAACCTGGCCAGCGTACATAACCGTGATGTTGTGGGCGACCTCGGCGACCAGCGCCAGGTCGTGCGAAACGAAGATCATGGCAAAGCCGAGCTTGGCCTGAAGATCGTTGAGCAGCTTGATGACCTGCTTCTGGACGGTAACGTCCAGAGCGGTCGTGGGTTCGTCGCAGATGACCAGCTTGGGGTCGCGGGTAAGGGCCATAGCGATCAGGACACGCTGACGCTGGCCGCCGGAAAGCTCGTGCGGATAGCTCTCGAGCGTGCGCTTGGGATCGAGGCCGACGAGCTCCAGGAGCTCCTCGGCGCTGCGGGTTCCGCCGCGCTTGGTGAGCTGCTTCATCTGGGCAGAGATGAGCATGGAGGGGTTGAGCGAGGACAGGGCGTCCTGATAGACCATAGCGATATCGGTACCGCGCAGGCCGAACCACTCCTTCTTGCTCATCTTGAGCAGGTCACGGCCCTCCCAGAGGACCTCGCCGGAAAGGTGCTCGTCATCGTCGGTCAGGCCCATGATGGCCAGCGTGGTGATGGACTTACCGCAACCGGACTCGCCCACCAGGCCCATGGTCTGACCAGGACGGACGTCAAAGTTGACATGGTCGACGACGTTGATATCACCGTGATGCTCAAACTGGATGCAGAAGTCACGGACCGAGAGAATCGGTTCAACAGACTCGTCGGGCACATGGCGATCGTCACGCTTGAGCTCGACATCGCGCAGGGCGCCAAGGCGAGCGGAGAGGGACTGGGCCTGCTCCTTGTAGGCTCGAACGGGGTCGGAGACCAGCAGGTCGGCCTCGCGACGCTTGGAGGAATCGGTGGGATCCAGGGCGGCGGAGGGAGCAGCGGCCATGGCGTCGGTAATGCCCTCGGAGAGGATGTTGAGCGCCAGGCAGGTGATCATGATGGCCAGGCCTGGGAACAGTGCCTGCCACCAACGGCCGGCGAGCACGCCGCCGCGGGCGTCGGCGAGGATGTTGCCCCAGGTAGCGGTGGGCTCCTGGATACCAGCGCCGATGAAGGTCAGCGAGGCCTCGAAGATGATGGCGTCGGCGACCAGGGTAACGGTGAAGACCATGATCGGGGCGATGCAGTTACGCAGAACATGCTTGATCAAAATCCACGGAGCCTTGGCGCCGGAAACGATGACCGCGCGGACATAGTCCTCGCCGTACTCGGACACGATGTTGGCGCGCACGATACGGGCAATCTGCGGAGTGTACATAAAGCCGATGGCGAAGATGATCGACGGCACGGAGTTGCCCAGGATGGAGACAAAGACGGCCGCGAGGGCGATGCCCGGGATGGACATGATGATGTCCAGGATACGCATGATCGTCTCGGAGACGGCCTTGCGCGAAACCGCTGCAAGGGCGCCCACGACCGAGCCGCAGACCAGAGCCATGGCGGTGGCGCCAAAGCCGATAATCAGCGAGTAACGACCACCGTAGAGCATACGCGACAGAATGTCGCGACCCTTATCGTCGGTACCGAAGATAAATCCGTTGCCGGGAGCCTGGCGAGCCGTAAAGATCTCGACCGGGCTATAGGGGGCAAGAAGGGGCGCCAGAATCGCAGTCAGGGCGACCAGCACCAGCACGACGGCGGCAATCTTAGAAGACAACGTCATCTTCTTCCAGCCACCGAGCTTGAGCCCCTTGGAGGCAGCCTTCTCGAGCTGCTCGGTTTGCTTCTCTCGAATCTTTACCATAATCTACACCGTCCTGATGCGCGGGTTGATGAGCAGGTAGAGCATGTCAACCACGATGTTGATGATGATGAAGGCAAGAGCAACGACGATAACGACGCCCTGAACCAGGTTCGCCTCGTTGCCCTGAACGCCCTGCAGAATCGCAGTGCCCATGCCGGGGAGGTTGAAGATAACCTCGATGACGACGGCGCCGCCCATGAGGTAACCGATCTTAAGACCGAGGGTGGTGACCGGGGTGATCAGCGCATTGCGAAGAACGTTGATGCCGACGACGACCTTCTCGGGAACGCCGGCGCCGCGAGCCATACGGACATAATCCTTGTCGAGCTCCTCGACCATGGCGGTACGCACGATACGAGTCATCTGGCCCGTCAGCGGAAATGCCAAGGCGATAGCGGGCATGATCATACGTCCCAGATAGCCAACCGGATTCGTGGTGAAGTGAGGCAGAGCACCCGATGCCGGGAGCACCTTAAGGTAGGAAGAGAACAGCAGGATCAACAGAACGGCAAGCCAGAACGACGGGGTTGCCAAGCCGGCGATGGAAAAGACGCGGATCACTTGGTCCGGCCATTTGTCGCGATACAGTGCCGCGATGACGCCGAGCAAAAACGAAACGACCGCACCGATGGCAAGACCGATAAAGGTCAGCTGCATCGTGACGGGCAGGGCCGTGGAGATGCGCTTGGCAACGGAGTTGCGAGCAGCACCATAGGTGCCCATGTCGCCATGGATCAAATCGCCCATATAGCGCACGTAGCGCACGGGCCAGGGGTCGTCCAGACCATACTTCTCATGGTACTCGGCAACCGCCTCGGGCGAGGCACCGTCACCCAACGCCGTGTAGGCGGGGTCGGTCTTGGAGAACGACATAAGGAAGAACACCAGGACGGTGACGCCCAATGCCATGATCGGCAGCGCCACAAGACGCCTTCCAATCAAACGTAGCAAGTTGTTCACGTTCTCTCCCCTTTCTTTTGTCGGTAGGACCAACTGGTATATGAGTACGGATACTCATTACAAGACCCGAGCGACATCGTTGCCGCCCGGGTCTTTGTTTCAACTATGAGGATACGGTCCCAATGACCGACATCCTGCATACAGACTCAAGCGAGTCTTACGCCTTGACGGTCGCAACGCCCCTGAAGGACATGCTCGTCGTGCCGATGCCCTTGAAGCCATCGAGGGCCTCGCCGTTGGGCGCAGTGGACGGATCGTCCCAGGAAGCGGAGACGGTCTTGACGTGGACAACGGGGTACAGAACGGCGTTGTCGGCAATGATGTCGAAGCACTCGTTCCACTTCTTCTGCTGCTCGTCGCCCTCGGCGGCAAGAGCCTCGTCCATGAGACTGTGGAGCTTCTGCCACTCAGCGGACTCCTTCCACGGGCAACGGGTCTGCATCCAGACGTTGTCGCCGTACCACCAGTTGAGCAGCAGGTCGGGGTCGGCGCCGAAGCAGGAAGGATCGCCAGGGGCAAGGAGGATATCGTAGGCCTCGCCGCCGTCGATGGCAGCGTAGGTGGCCGGCGAGGTATCGGTCTGGATGGTCACATCGAAGCCGAGAGCGTCGAGGTCGTTCTTGACCTGGGCGGCCATGCCCTTAATCTGCTCGTTGTCGGTGGTGCGCAGGGTGATGGCACCCGGGGTGATGCCAGACTCCTCGATGAGCTTCTTAGCCTTCTTGGCGTCGGTCTTGTACACCGTGGAAGCCTCATGATAGTTGGTGAAGCTCTTGGGCAGGTAGCAGCTGGCAGCGGTGGCAAGGCCGGCGAAGGTGTTGCTGACCATCTTCTCGGTGTCGAGCGCATACATGACAGCCTGACGGACCTTGACGTTGTTCCAAGGCTCCTTGGCGACGTTGAACATGATGAAGCGGGTGCCGAAACCCTGAACGTTATCGATCTTGCAGCCGGCGCTCTCAAGCTGGTCGACGGCGTCAGCGGTAACGAGCTCCATAACGAGCGTGGAGCCCTCCTGCTGAGCGGTAACGCGAGCGGTGGGGTCGGTCAGGATGCTGTACTGGATCTTCTTATCCTCGGCAGCATACTCACCGTTGTACTCAGGATTGGGAACCAGGGTAATCTCGGTATCGGAGATAGAGTCGTACATCCAAGGGCCGGAGCCGATCGGCTGCTTGGCGCGATCCTCCTCGGTCTGAGTGGCCGGGGTAACGCGGACGATGGCCAGACGATCCTTGAGCAGGGAGAAGTTGGGGACCTTGGTCTTGACCGTCACGGTGCTGGCGTCCTTGGCCTCGATGGACTCGAAGGGCTGGAAGAACGGAGCATAGGTAGCGGAAGCGGCGCAAGCGGTGTAGGAGGCAACGACATCGTCAGCGGTGACCTCGGTGCCATCGGAGAACTTGGCGCCCTTGCGGATGGTGACCTCGAAAGTGGTGTCGTCCACGGACTTAGGATCGTCGGTGGCGAGCTCGTTGAAGGTGCTGTAGTCGTGGTAATCGATGCCGTAGAGGCCCTCGACGACGTGCCAGTTAGCACCCAGGCCCACAGCGGAGCCGGTGCTGGCGGGATCGAAGCTGGACGGAGCGTAAGCGGAACCAGCGGTGATCACGCCGCCGCCACGGTTGGCGGAATCGGTGGAACCGGAAGCGGAACCCTCGTCGCTAGAGCTGCCACCGCAGCCGGTGAGACCAAGCCCTGCGACAGCAGCGACGCTGCCGGTGAGGCCGAGGAACGAACGCCTGGACATACCCTTGTTGATGATGGCCATGTCTTCTCCTATCAATAGAGAATCTTACTCGGGAGCACCTAGACTTGCCCCCGCGCAACTTACGGACGATATATACCTTACCTACCGACGAACCCAACTGAGGTGCCGCGCTCGGCGACCGATACATACATACGCTTGAACGGTATTTACTACCGTTCACCGAATTCGTTGACAAACGATTCGCCAGACAGTATGTATCGGCGAGGTGAGATATCAGTCTTCGTCAACCCGCAGGATAGCAGGGTTTTCGCTTGGGTTAGTCAAACGTTTTAGCGTTAATAAAACCCGAAACCAGCAGGCAATCATGGCGAAATAAATGGTTGAAAATCGCGCAATCATGTATATCAGTTGTTTGGCTCGTGTTTAGCTATCGGAATGGCCAGCCGCCGCCTCGGCGCGCTCGGCATTCCATGCAACGAGCGCCTCGTGGACCGCCTTGGCAACATCGGCAGGTATGCCGCGAACTTCCGCGATCTCTTGCTCGCTCGCCGCGCGCAAACGCTTCATCGAGCCAAAATGGCGCATAAGGGCACGTTTTCTGGTGGGTCCCACGCCCGGAACGTCATCGAGTACCGAAACCGTCATGGCTTTATCGCGCAACTCACGGTGGAACGTGATGGCAAATCGGTGGGACTCATCGCGTACCTGTTTAATTAGATAGAGCGAAGCAGACCCGGTCGGCAGCACGACAGGAGTCTCGTCCCAAGGCACAAAAACTTCCTCGTCGGCCTTCGCCAAGCCACAAACTGGTATATCGAGCCCAAGAGCCTCAAGTTGCTTGATCGCAGCGGTCAATTGCGGCTTACCGCCATCGACAACGAGCAAATCGGGGCGCGAGCCAAAGCGCTCGTCGGCCATGCGCTCGGGAGCATAGCGTCGTCCCAAAACCTCGGACATCGACACGAAGTCGTTTGCCTCGTTCAATTCGGCCTGAATTTTAAAACGACGGTACTGGCTCTTGTCGGCGCGCCCGTTGGTAAACACCACCATCGAGGCGACCGTAAAGGTGCCATGCAGTGTAGAGATATCGAAGCACTCGATACGCAACGGCGGCGATGGCAGCGCCAACGCACTTTCGAGCTCCAGGAGCGCTTGATTGGTGCGGTCGTCAGCGTACCCCGTTCGCATCATGTAGCGCATGAGGGCATGGCGCGCATTTTTGGATGCCATATCGAGCAGACGGTGCTTTTCGCCACGCTGCGGCCTATGGAGATGGCAGGAACGCTCACGCTTGCCCGCAAGCCACTCCCCCAGCGCCTCCGCATCCTCAAGCTCGACGGAAAGGTTGACCTCAGCTGGAATATCAGCCGTCTCGTCGTAATAGCGCTTAAGAAAGCCCGATTGAAGTTCCTCTTCGTCGACATCCAAACCCTTATCGAGAATAAACTCGCAGGTTCGAACCGTTCGACCCTCACGCACGACAAAGACGCAAGCGGCGGAGATGGTCTCCTCGCGATAGAAACCGATGACATCGATATCGACACTGGAGGGAAAAACGACTTGCTGACGGTCGTCCAGACCCCTGATGACCTCCAAACGACGTTTGACGCGTGCCGCGCGCTCAAAGTCGAGCGCCTCGGCGGCATCCGTCATCTCGGAGGTCAGCTCATCGACGACATCCTTGCGATGGCCCGACAAAAAGCGCTCGACACGCTTGACGTTCTTGGCATAGTCCGTAGGAGAAATCGCGCCGACACACGCACCTGGGCCGCGCCCGACATGGTAGTCGAAGCAGGGACGCCCGTTTTGCGCGCAAATCATATTGACGATGTCTTCCTCGCCCTTGTGGGACTCGACGATACGACGACAACGACGCCACTCCGCACAAGAAGCCGAGCAGATCGGGATCACCTTGCGCAGCGTGTCAATGGTCTCACGCGCCGCGCGGCTATCGGTATAGGGACCAAAATAACGCGTTCCCGGCTTATGACGCTCGCGCGTGTATTTGATAGCGGGATACAGGTCGCCCTTTGTAATGGCGATAAAGGGGTAGCTCTTGTCATCCTTGAGGTCGACGTTAAAGTACGGATGGTACTGGCCGATCAGGTTGCGCTCGAGTACAAGCGCCTCATGCTCGGTTTCGACAACGATGTAGTCAAAGCTCGCAACCAATTGCATCATGAGCGGTATTTTTTGGCGCTCATCCTGCAGCGTCACGTACTGGCGCATACGGGAACGCAGGTTTTTCGCCTTGCCAACGTAGATGACATCGCCCTTGGCATCTTTCCAAAGGTAACATCCGGGCTGCGTGGGAACGCGCGAAACCTGCTCGGCGAGTGTTGGAATGTTGTCGTGACCGGCCACACGCACCTACTTGCGACGAAGCAGCGCCGAGACCTCGGGCATCTTAAGAACGACGGCAAGGCCAAAGGTAACAGCAAGCGAGACGACACCCGCAACGCAAACATAGCCAAGAGTAATCAGAATCGAGCCGCCAAGTACCCCGACAAAGTGTTCAAGCGCCCACATGACGCCGGCGCCTGCGGCAGCCCCTAGGCCGCCGAGCAAAAGGCCAAAGAAACCGCCATGCAGGATAGATTTGACCTGAAGGCCACGCAGGCGACGACGCAGCCACCACAGCGAACAGCCGACCAAGATCACGTAGTCGACAACATACGAAAGCGCGATTGCCGGCATACCGAAGCCCAGCACAACGCCAAACAGCAGAACCGAGCCAGCCTGGCCGATGGCGGAATACAGGCAATAGCGGCTATAGGGCTTCATGTCGAGCAAGGCAGAGAAGCTCTTCTGCATCAACACGACCACGCCGTAGAGCGGCAGCGAGAGCGCCAGGTAGACAAGGTACTCGGACACCAGCGCCACGCCGGATTCATCGAACTTGCCGGCACAGTAAATCATGTTGAGCGGACGTGCGAAGACAATCAGGTACAGTGCGAACGGAATCAGGAAGAACAGCATCTGGGCGACGCCACGCGAAATGCCCGTGCGAACGCTGTCGTAATCCTTCTCCTGTGCGTCATGAGAGAGCTCGGTATAGAGCGCCGTCGAAAGCGAGGCGGCAATCAGCGCGTAGGGCAGCGTGTACCACAGGCGCGCATAGGCGATGACGGAAGGACCCGTCTCGGGCTGGACCACCAGCGCGGCAGCGTTGGTGATAGAAGTCGAGACAAACATGCACACCGTGGCGAGCAGCGTCGGGATACCGAGCGCAATCGTCTGGCGCAGCGCGGGGTCCTTAAAGTCGATATGGATATGGGGATGCACGCCGTGCTTGCCAAGCGCGGGAATCTGACATGCCATCTGAACAAAGACACCGAGGGTCGTACCGGCCGCAATCAAGATGATGCCGGCACGTTCGCCAAACTGTGCGGACACGGGCGCAAAACCCATAAAGCTCGCAATGACGATCACATTGTTGAGGACCGGGGCAAACGTCGACCAGAAGTAGTCGCGGTGTGCGTTGAGAACGCCCGAGAACACCGAGCCCAAACCATAAAAGAGAATCTGGATGGCAAAGAAACGGAACATGAACGCAGCGGTATCCATGCTGCCGCCGTCACCCGAAAGGAACGATTGCGTCCAGATAAAGCCCGGGGCGAACACGGTCCCCAGCAACGAAATGCCACCCAGCACCAAAAGCAGAATGCCAAGCAGGTTGCCCACGTACTCGTTCGAGGCCTCGCGACCCTGCTCACGCCTCACGCCCATGTACACGGGCAAAAACGCCGTCACGAGCATGCCACCCATCACGAGTTCGTAGAGCATATTGGGCAGGTTGTTGGCGACCTGATAGGAGGACGAGAGTAGCGACATGCCGATAGCGGCCGCCATTGCCCACGTGCGGATAAAACCGGTGACGCGAGACACGATAGTCAGAATGGTCATAAGCCCGGCGGAACGACCAACCGTGGAGTAGTCCGACGAGCCCATGTCGTCAGTGTCATCTCGCGACGAAGAAACTTCGGATGAGGGTGTCTGAGGCGCAGATTCTTTTGCAAAATGAGCTCCGCACTTCAATTCTTCCTGCGGCATCGCTCAGTCCTCTCTCGTAATCGCGGCAACCGTCGCCCCGCAAAATGCAATTAAATCATCGGGTGCAAGCTCGAGCTGATAACCACGCTTGCCTCCCGAAATAAAAATGGTATCCCAAAGGACGCATGTCTCGTCAATGAGCGTCCGGTAGCGTTTTTTCATACCGACCGGGCTGCAGCCGCCGCGAACGTAGCCAGTCGCCGCAAGCAAATCCTTCACATGCATCATGGCCAAGGACTTCTCCCCCGCGGCACGCGCGGCGGACTTTAGATCGAGCTCGTCGGCAACAGGGATGCAGCACACGACATAGTCGTTGGACGGCGTCACGCAGACCAAAGTCTTAAATCCTTGACCGGGCTCCTCGCCAAGCTGCTCCGAAATCGCGACCCCCAGGCCCACCGACTCATCACCATCGTCTTCGTACGTATGTAGAACATAGGAAATGCCGGCACTTTCCAGCTCGCGCATCGCATTGGTTTTTGGCGTCTTTACAGCCTTTGCCATGACATATCCTTTCTCTCGCATTCGGACGCAAGGATTAAGTATATGTCCAATTCGGCTGCATACGTCACTTCGGCACAGCAAGCGCCATCGAATCACAAGGAGTCGATGGCGCCCATAAACTGAATCGCCTATTTATTGAGCATCAAGTTGAGCCTGACGCTCCCGGTCACGCCTGAGCAACGGCGCCAAAAACTTGCCCGTATAACTCTGCGGACAGTCCGCAACCTGCTCCGGTGTGCCCGAAACCACGACGGTTCCGCCGCCGTTACCGCCCTCGGGACCCATATCGATCAGGCGGTCGGCAACCTTGATGACATCAAGGTTGTGCTCAATCACCAGCACCGTGTTGCCCGCATCGACCAAGCGCTGCAGCACATCGAGCAGCTGGCGGACGTCCTCAAAATGAAGACCGGTCGTCGGCTCGTCCAAAATATAGAACGTCTTGCCCGTCTGGCGTCGATGAAGCTCCTTGGCGAGCTTCACACGCTGCGCCTCGCCGCCCGAGAGCGTCGTGGCGGGCTGGCCCAGGCTCACGTAGCCTAAGCCTACATCGTACAGCGTCTGGAGCTTGCGCTTAATCTGCGGGATATTCCCAAAGAAGGCCAGCGCCTCGGTGACGCTCATGTCGAGCACGTCCGAGATGGTCTTGCCACGGTAGGTGACCTCGAGTGTCTCGCGGTTGTAGCGTTTACCGCCGCAAACTTCGCAGGGAACGTAGATATCGGGAAGGAAGTGCATCTCGATCTTGATCTGCCCGTCGCCCTTGCACGCCTCGCAGCGCCCGCCACTCACATTAAAGGAGAAACGACCCGGCGAGTAGCCGCGCGCCTTCGACTCCGGCGTACTCGCAAACAGCGCGCGAAGATCATCCCACAGGCCGATATAGGTAGCAGGGTTGGAACGCGGCGTGCGGCCAATCGGCGACTGGTCGATATCGATAACCTTATCGATACACTCGATGCCCTCGATTTTTTTATACGGACCCACAGGGCGCGTCGAACGGTGAATAGCATTCGTAAGGGCAGGCGCAATGGTGTCGGTAACCAGGGAGCTCTTGCCCGATCCCGACACGCCGGTAACAACCGTAAGCGTACCAAACTCGATCTTGGCGGTAACGTTTTTGAGGTTGTTGGCTCGAGCGCCCGTAATTTTAAGGCAGCCGCGACCGGGCTTGCGCCGTTCATCAGGCACCCGAATCATTCGTTTGCCGGTCAGATAAGCGCCCGTCATCGACTCAGGACACGCCATGATATCAGCAGGCGTTCCCGCCGCGACTACGTGTCCGCCGTTGACACCGGCGCCGGGCCCCATGTCGATCACGTAGTCGGCGGCACGGATTGTATCCTCGTCGTGTTCGACAACGATAACGGTATTGCCGATATCGCGCAGGCGCTCGAGCGTCTTGATCAGGCGCTCGTTGTCACGCTGATGAAGACCGATCGAGGGCTCGTCCAGAATATAGAGCACGCCCATGAGACCCGCGCCGATCTGCGTTGCCAAGCGAATACGCTGTGCCTCGCCACCGGAAAGCGTCGCCGAGGCGCGATCGAGTGTCAGATAGTCGAGTCCAACATCGACCAGAAAACGCAGGCGCTCCAGAATTTCCTTGACGATACGGCCGCCGATAAACTGTTGGCGCTCGGTGAGTTCCAGGCCCTCAAAAAACTCGAGCGATTCACGGCACGACAGGCAACAAACTTCGTAAATGGACTTGCCGCCCACGGTGACGGCGAGCATCTCAGGGCGCAAACGAGCGCCGTGGCAGGTCGAGCACGGCTCCTCGCGAATGTACTTCTCCAGGCGCGCCTTGGTGTTCTCGTTCGTCGTCTCGGTATAGCGTTCGTACAGGATGTTGCGAACGCCCGAAAACTTGGTATCCCACTGGCTGCGACGTCCGTCGAGCTTTTGGTAGTCGACCGAGATCTTCGTATCGCCCAGGCCATCCAAGAATGCACGACGCACCCGAGGGGGCAAGTCCTCCCACGGCGTATCGACGCTCACCTTGAAGTGTTTACAGACCGCAGCGAAAATCTGCGGATAGTAGTTAGAGTTGCCAAACAGGCTGCCAAAGACCCCGTCGGCGATCGACTTCGAGGGGTCTTCGATTAGGGCCTCGGCATCGACCGTCTTCTTAAAGCCCAGGCCATCGCACTCGGGGCACGCGCCATAGGGCGCGTTGAACGAGAAATCACGCGGCTGCAGGTCATCGATGGAGTGTCCATGCTCCGGGCACGCCAAGGCCAACGAATACTCCAGAAGCTCGCCCTCGGTCCCCTCGGGAGCATCACGATCGGGCAGCATGTACACGTTTACATTGCCGTGAGCCAGCGCGGTCGCCTGCTCAACAGACTCGGCGATACGGCCAAGAGAGTTCTCACGGATCACGATGCGATCGACCACGACCTCGATATCGTGCTTGAACTTCTTGTCCAGATCGATCGGATCGTCGAGCGAGCGCACTTCACCGTCGACACGCACGCGGCTAAAGCCCTCGGCGCGAAGGTCCTCAAACAGTTTGGTGTACTCGCCTTTTCGCCCGCGCACCACCGGTGCCAGCACAAACGCGCGGCGGCCCTCCCCCGCCGCCAAGACCTTGTCGGCAACCTGGTCGGTCGTCTGGCGCTCAATGACGCGGCCGCATTCGGGACAGTGCGGGGTGCCCACACGGGCGAACAGCAGGCGCAGATAGTCATAAATCTCGGTTACGGTGCCAACCGTCGAGCGAGGGTTTTTAGACGTCGTCTTTTGGTCGATCGACACCGCCGGCGAAAGGCCGTCGATTGAATCCAAGTCGGGTTTGTCCATCTGGCCCAAGAACTGGCGCGCATAGCTCGAAAGACTCTCGACGTATCGACGCTGGCCCTCGGCATAGATAGTGTCAAATGCCAGCGAACTCTTGCCCGAGCCAGAAAGACCGGTAATGACCACGAGTTGGTCACGCGGAATGGAAACATCGATATCACGGAGGTTGTGCTCACGAGCGCCGCGAATAACGATAGAAGAATCAGACATGGAAGCTCCTTGCCTCCTATTGCATCGAATCATACTGTCGATGAGTTTAGCGCACTCGACGCGCACAGATGTTCGTAATACAAGATTCGCAGACCTTTAGCTTTGCGTATCGGGCGCTTTGTTTCTCGAAATGCCGTGGAAAGGTTACAGTAATCTAATACTGAACTTAATTTGCCGTAACAGAGGAACGTCCATGACCGAAGATATCCCCCTTGAAATCACTTCGAGCGACATGGCCAATCTGCCCATATTCATCGCCGTCCTTATCGTGGCCATCGTCGTGGTGCGTGTATATTTTTCAATCAAACACAATGAAAAGCCGCCCATTGCCCGCGTCTTTTGGTGCGCGACGCTCCTCATCCCGCTCGGCATGGTAGCTGCATGGATTACGAATCAATTGCTCGTAAATGAGGACAATTCCCTATGGGTCCTTTCTTATTCGGCGCTCGGTGCTACCGCCGTCATACTTCTTGTCGAGCCCTTGGTTTCGGGACTTATCGACCAAACCGATCTTGCGACGGGAACGGTTGCCTGTATTTGCCGTGACATCCTTGTCATCGCCGCTGTTTCAGCGCTCTCGTTCGTTTCACTCGAAATTGCCTGTAACGAAACGTTCTATCGCATTCCCGCCAACTCATTCGGGTTTTCCGTCGGGCTGCTCGCGACGGTTCTGCTCTCCCTTTATTTGCTGGGACAGCGTCATGGAGGCGTCATGGCCCTCGTGCCCGTCGTCTGTTGCATCCTTGGCATTGCCGAGCACTTCGTCATAACGTTTAAAGGCGAGGCCATCCTGCCAAGCGATATCTTGGCCCTTGGCACCGCAATGGAAGTGAGCGAGGGATACGATTTTACCTTTACCGCCGGAATCGTAACCTCTCTAGCCCTGCTGGAGATTTCCCTAGGGCTTCTTTCGCTTATCCGACCGAGAAAGCTCCGTACGCCCACCCATGTCTTCCCCGCAATCGCCGCTAACCTCTGCGCTTTTCTGCTAGTGACCGTTATGGGGCTCTCGGGCTTTTCCAGCATCGACTTGGAGCAGGCGCTGAATTTTGGATTTGACCGTTGGCAGCCCATCACCACGTATGCGTCTCAGGGTTTTATCACTTCGTTCACCGAAATGGTCAACGAGTTGCCCATTGAGAAGCCCGAAGACTATACGCCCGATGAGGCGCAGAGCATCGAGCAGAAGCTCGCCGCCACCTACGACAGCACGTATGGCTCGAGCGAGCAGCGCGCGGCGGCCGTTGCCCAGTTCAATGAAATCAAGCCGACGATTGTTGCCGTCATGAATGAGAGTTTTAGCGACCTTTCGTGCTTTGAGCAGCTCCAGGCGGCCGGGTACACCGGCCCCGCATTCTACAACTCGCTTCCCGACACACTTGTTCGCGGCACCATGCTCGCTTCGGTCGCCGGTGGCGGAACGGCGAACTCCGAATTCGAATTTTTGACCGGAGCGACAACGGCCTTTGTCGGATTAGGCAAAATCCCCTATCAGCTATATCAGATGAATGGCGTCAACAGCCTGGCAAAGGACCTTAAGGAGCTTGGGTATACCGCTACCGCTATGCACCCGCAAAACCCCGTCAACTACCATCGAGATAAAATCTATCAGCAGCTGGGCTTTGGAGACTTTCTTTCAATCGGCAATTTCGAAGGTGCGCCCTGTTACCATGCCGGCGTATGCGACTACGCCACCTACGACAAGATACTCGACCTGCTTAGAACCGACGAAGCCCCGCAGTTCATCTTTGACGTCACGATGCAAAATCACGGCGGCTACGACTATGGCACCGTTCCCGCCGAGGAGCTGACAAACTATTGGGTCGAGGGAGCCAGCGAGGGCGCCAATAGCGCGCTCAACACCTATCTCACCTGCATCAACGCATCCGACCGGGACCTCGAGTACTTTATCAACGAGCTCCGCAATATCGGCAGACCGGTTGTCCTTGTCTTTTTTGGCGACCATCAGCCGAGCGCCGCAACGACTCTCAACGACGAGCTGTACCCTCAGGAAGATACGGCAAGCCACGCTTTCCGTATCTATCAGTCGACATATTTTGTCTGGGCTAACTATGAAATCGCCGGCAATACCGAGCTCAACGTCTACGACACCGTCGGGGCAAACGAGGTTGCAGCCATTACCCTTAATAAGATCGGCGCCCCGCTCACCGACTATCAAAAGGCCCTGCTTGCAACAAGGTCAGATGTGCCCACCATCAATGTCGCCGGCTACCTTGGTGCCGACGGGCTGCGCTACGACTTGGAATCTGAAGACAGCCCATACGCCTCGACGATCGACAAGCTGCAGCGCATGCAATACCTCGAGTTCGCCAGCAAAGTTCAGTAAGCCCGCCCATTCGCTTGGACCCATCGTATTGCAAGCACGCTCGGCCCAAATGCATCGTAAATGACTCCCGCTCGCAAACGAGGGTACAATGACGCTCGTGTCACATCACGGGGCCCCGGCCCCAACATATACAAAGGAGTCATACATGGGTTGCGAGCACGCACAGGCCGCCGGCGGACAAACGTCGCCGTCGCAATTTGAGGAGAATACGCTGTCCGAGGTCAAACGCGTCATCGCCGTGCTTTCCGGCAAGGGCGGTGTCGGCAAGTCGTTTGTCACCGGTGCCATCGCCACCGAGCTTGCCCGTCACGGCCACAAGGTCGGCGTCCTCGATGCCGACATCACCGGTCCCTCTATCCCCAAGATGTTCGGTATGAGCGGACGCCACGTCCATGCCCTTGGCAACCTCATGCTGCCTGAAATCTCCGAGCACGGCGTCAAGGTCATGAGCTCCAACCTTCTGCTCCAAAACGAGACCGACCCCGTCCTTTGGCGCGGTCCGGTCATCGCAGGCGCCATTAGGCAGTTCTGGAGCGAGACCTCATGGGGCCCCATCGACTACCTGCTGGTCGACATGCCTCCGGGAACAGGCGACGTCGCTCTCACCGTCTTCCAGTCACTGCCCGTCGACGGCATCGTCATCGTCACGAGCCCGCAGGATCTGGTCTCGATGATCGTCGCCAAGGCGGTCAACATGGCCGAGAAGATGAACGTCCCCATTCTGGGCATCGTCGAAAACATGAGCTATATTGAGTGCCCCGACTGCGGCAAGAAGATCGAGGTCTTTGGCAAGAGCAAGCTCCCCGAGGTCGCAGAACGCTATAACCTCGACATCTTGGGCACGCTTCCCATCAATCCGTCACTCGCCGAGGCCTGCGATAAGGGCGAGGTCGAGACCGCGCTGCCCGATGGCATGTTGCCCAAGGCAGTCTCTGCCGTCGAGGCCATTACCCCGCACGAGACCGACGAGGCCTAAGTGAACACGAGCGCCTTCTATGACGTCCTGGTAATCGGCGGCGGGGCTTCAGGCCTCGCCGCCGCCATTACGGCCGCACGTGCTGGCAAAAGCGTCTGCATCGTTGAGTGCGATGTCGCCTGCGGCCTTAAGCTCCTTGCGACCGGTAACGGCCGTTGCAACCTCTCCAACGAATCGATTGATCCTCAGCGGTATAACCACCCCGCATTCGTCGAATCTGTCATGAGGACCCAGCCCGAACAAGAGCTTATGGGTTTCTTCTCCTCGCTGGGCATCATGACAACCTCCGAGGAAGGCCGGCTGTACCCGCGCTCCCTTCGCGCCGAATCGGTGCGCGACGCGCTTCTCAACGTTTGCGACCGCCTAGGTATCACCTTAATCTGCGGAGCCAATATTGCCACGGCGCGCAAAGATCCCGAAGGCTGGGCACTCCAAATAAACCGTCCAGCGCGGGCGCTAAAGGCAAAAAAGCACGACGACCGAAAATCGGAGCTCCGCTCGCTTCGGAAGGCACTCGCCGATGTCCCTCGCAAGAACGAAGCCCTGCAGGCACATGCCGTAATTATCGCCACGGGCGGCAACCCCACCGGTATCGCCGATACGTTTGGCCTCCCCCTCACCTCGCTGCGCCCCATCCTCTGCCCCGTATCGGCAACGGTCGTTGGCGATCGGGCGGCACTCAAGACGTTGGATGGTCTGCGCGTCCGCGCCCGCTTGACGCTCACCCGTAACCATAGTGAGCTCTGGCACGAAGACGGTGAAGTACTGTTTCGAGCCTTCGGCATCTCGGGCGTCGCTGTCTTCAACCTCTCCCGTCGTATCCAGCGCGGCGATACGATCCTGCTCGACGTTTTCCCCGACCTCTCCAAAGACGAGCTGCTCGATATGCTCAACCGGCGCGTTGAGCTGCTCGGCGGCTTTTCGCCCCGCGATCCCCGTTGGCTCGACGGCATGCTCGCCCCGCAACTCTCCCGCGTCGTCTGCACGACGTTCGAGCAGTGCCATCCAGGCTCCAACGATGTCATCCATCTGGTCTCAATCCTCAAACACTTTAAGCTGCTCGTCGAGGGAACAGCCGAGGAGCGCTCGGCGCAGGTCACGCGTGGTGGCGTATCTGTCGAGAGCATCTCAATACCCAGTCTACGCGCGCGCAGCGCTGTCGACGCCCCGCTTTACATCTGCGGCGAAGCGCTCGACATCGACGCCGATTGCGGAGGCTTTAACCTTGCGTGGGCCTGGCTCTCGGGCATTCGCGCCGCAAGCAGCCTGTAGCCGCGCAGTCTATAATCAAAAACGCATTCGGGCCGTCTGGGATACCGGACGGCCTCTTTCTTGCCTCTAAGGAGACCTCGATGATCGAAATCACCCAAGTCAACGCGTCGCTCGATGAAGCCGGCGATGAAAATGCCTGCCTCATTGTTGGCAAGCGAGTCGCCAAGCGCGTCCTACGTTGCAAGGACTCCGAGATCAAGTCCATCGAGCTCCACCGCAAGTCAATCGACGCTCGCAAAAAACGAGACGTCCATTTTATCCTGAGCTTTCGTGTTGAGCTGACTAGTCCCCACCTCGAGCGAGAAGCGGTCGACAGCGTCGCCGAGCGTGACCGCTCGCGCGTACGCGCGATAGAGGACGATGGGCCCTCATTCCCCTCCCCCGTCTCCGACGCACCTCAAGAATGCCCTGTCGTTGTCGGCGCCGGATGCGCTGGCCTTTTCGCTGCACTCACCCTTGCCGAAGCGGGTCTTAAGCCCTTGCTCATCGAGCGCGGCGACCCAGCATTTCGCCGCTCGCATGCGATCGATCTCTTTCTAAAGGAGCGCATTCTCGACCCCGAGAGCAATATCCAGTTTGGCCTGGGCGGCGCGGGGACCTTCTCGGACGGCAAGCTCAATACGGGAACCAAAAATCCCGCCCATCGCCTTATCCTCGAAACCTTCGTCGAGGCGGGCGCGCCCCGCGATATTCTGTGGGATGCCAAGCCGCACATTGGCTCCGACATCCTTCCCAAGGTTGTCACCGCTATATCCCAGCGCACCGAGCAGCTCGGAGGTGTCGTCCGTTATCGAACGAAGCTCGTCGACATTCGCACCGACGCGTCTGGCGCCATCACCGGTATCGATGTCCAATCGTCCCAAGACGCCGCTTACGAGCCAATCGAAACAAAGCACCTCATCCTCGCCTGTGGGCATTCTGCTCGCGATATTTTTGAGCTCCTTAAGGACCACAACGTGGCCCTCGCACAAAAGACCTTTGCCATGGGCGTTCGCATCGAGCATCCGCAGCGCGACATCGACCGAGCCCAATATGGAGCCTTGGCGGGACATCCTGCCCTCGGAGCAGCCCCCTACAAGCTCGTCGCCCATCTTCCCAACGGCCGCAGCGTGTTCTCGTTTTGCATGTGCCCCGGCGGGCAGGTTGTCGCCGCCTCTTCCGAGCAGGGCCACCTGTGCGTCAACGGCGCCAGCCTCAATGCCCGCGACGGACGCAACGCAAACGCCGCCCTGCTCGTTAACGTCACGCCTGAGGACCTTCCCAACGATGACCCGCTCGCCGGCATCGAGCTCCAGCGCGCCTGCGAGGCGGCCGCCTATCGCCTGGGCGGTTCCAACTGGAACGCACCGGCACAACTCGTCGGAGATTTCCTCGCAGGACGCGCCAGCAAGGCGCCCGGAAAGGTAAAGCCCACCTATCCGCTCGGTGTGACCTGGACGACAATTGACGAAGCCCTGCCGCAGCATATCGTCGAGTCGCTCCGCCTGGGACTTCCCCTACTCGGAAAAAAGCTACGAGGCTACGACCGTCCCGATGCCGTTCTTACCGGCGTGGAGACTCGTTCGAGCTCACCGGTCACTGTCACCCGAGACCGAACGTGCCATGCCGTGTCGACCCCGGGCCTCTACCCTTGTGGTGAGGGAGCTGGATATGCCGGCGGCATCATGAGCGCGGCCACCGACGGCATCCGTTGTGCCGAAGCCCTGATCGCGGACCTCTAACGCACGAATTCCAGTGCGCAAAAGACACAGGCCCCGAGCTCCACAGGGAACTCGGGGCCTGTTCGCTATTTCTTAAACCGTGCACCCTGGCGTTTTCTGCCCGATGCGAACGTGGAACCCTTGCGGGCCTGCGAGCGTAAGCGCTCGATCGTCTCGTCCTCAGACGCACCCTCGAGCATCGCCCGAATCTGAACGACGGCATCGCGCAGGCGCGCCGCCTCCTCAAAGTCCATAGCGGCAGAAGCGTTACGCATATCCTCTTCCATGGTTTCGACGATCCGCACAAGCTCGTCATGCGGCAGTTCTTCCAACTGCTCCGCAAGTGTCTGCTCGGGCGCCACCGTTTCCGGCACACCGCCCTCGCCCGACTCATCGGGCGTATAGAATGCGCCATGGCCAAGAGAGTCGCCCTTCGAGCGTCCCTTGGAGCCCACAGTTTTTTCGGCCTCGGCAATAAAACTTGAGATGTCGTTGATGGCCTTGCGCACCGTCTTGGGCACAACGCCATGTTCTTCGTTATATGCCATCTGAATCTCGCGACGGCGCTGCGTCTCCTCGATGGCCTCTTTCATCGAATCGGTCACAACGTCTGCATACATAATGACTTCACCATCGGCGTTACGGGCCGCACGGCCAATCGTCTGAATCAGCGAACGGCGGTTGCGCAAAAAGCCTTCCTTATCGGCATCGAGAATTGCCACCAGTGAGACCTCGGGGAGATCCAAGCCCTCGCGAAGCAGGTTGATGCCAACGAGAACATCGATCTTGCCCTCGCGCAGCGTTCGCAGGATCTCGACACGGTCCATTGTCGCCGTATCAGAGTGCATGTAATTGACCTTAATGCCTGCGTCGAGCAGATGGTCGGTCAGGTCCTCGGCCATGCGCTTGGTCAACGTGGTCACCAGCACGCGCTCCTTGCGGGCAACGCGCTCGCGAATCTCGTCCTCAAGATCGTCAATCTGGCCGCGAACTGGACGCACGTCAATCTTGGGGTCGAGCAGGCCAGTCGGACGAATAATCTGCTCCACATCGTTTTGGCTCACCCGCAGCTCGTAGTCGCCCGGCGTGGCCGAAACATAGATAAACTGGGGTATCCTTGCCTCAAACTCATCGAAACGAAGCGGGCGGTTATCGAGCGCCGAGGGCAGGCGAAAACCGTGTTCCACCAGCGTCACCTTACGCGAGCGGTCACCTTCGTGCATGCCGCGAATCTGCGGCACCGTCACATGGCTCTCATCGATGATGCAGAGCATATCCTTGGGAAAGTAATCGATTAGGGTAAACGGCGGCTCACCCGGCTTGCGACCGTCCAGATGACGCGAGTAGTTCTCGATGCCGTTGCAAAAGCCCATCGTCTCGAGCATCTCAAGATCATAATCGGTGCGCTGCTGCAGACGCTGCGCCTCGAGCAACTTGTCGGTCGCCTTGAGCTCCGCCACGCGCTTCTCGCACTCTTCGCTGATCGATTTCAGAGCCGCCTTGACCTTCGGCTTCTCGGTCACGTAGTGCGATGCCGGCCATACGGGGATGGCCTCGTACTCACGAAGCATCTCACCGGTGACCTCATCGATCTCGGCAATCAGCTCGACCTCGTCGCCAAAGAACTCAAACCGCAACGGATGCTCGGCATAAGGCGGATACACGTCGACAACATCGCCGCGCACGCGGAACGTGCCGCGTGCCAGGTCATAGTCATTGCGATCATATTGAATGTCGATAAGTGCATGGATAAAGTCATCGCGCTCGAGCGGCACCTTCTTGTCGACGTTTGGAGCCAGACCTGCATAGTCCTCAGGAGAGCCAATGCCATAGATACACGAGACCGATGCGACAACGATCACATCGCGTCGAGAGAGCAGCGATGCGGTCGCCTGATGTCGCAGCATCTCAACCTCTTCGTTAATCGAGGAGTCTTTCTCGATATATGTATCGCTTTGCGGCACATACGCCTCGGGCTGATAGTAGTCGTAGTACGAGACGAAGTAGACCACAGCGTTGTTGGGAAAGAACTCTTTGAGCTCGCTCGCAAGCTGAGCGGCGAGCGTTTTATTCGGAGCCATGACCAGCGTCGGCTTTCCCAGGGCCTCAATAGTCTTTGCCATCGTGAAGGTCTTGCCCGAACCAGTCACGCCCAGCAAAACCTGATAGCGGTCTCCGTCCCTCACACCCTGCACAAGCGACTCAATGGCTTTAGGCTGAGAGCCTGCAGGGTCATAGGGAGACACGACCTTAAACGGCACGTCAGAGCCTTCAACGCCAAAGCGCTTAAGTTCACCACCAACGCGTTCTACTTCAAATTCCGCCATGGATACTCCTAACTCATATATCTGCAGTATACGCAGGCGGCAGGCATAGTCCTATACGAACCGATCGGGATAGAGGGTTTTGTAGCGAACCCAGGCATTATTGACACGAATCAGATACGCCTGCGTCTCGGGAAAGGTGATTGCATTATGAAGCGACGTACTCTGCTGCGCCCATCCGTCGACATTGCCCATGCCGGCGTTATAGGCGGCAATGGCACTGTCAGTCGACCCGTTAAAATACGCTAGAAGATACGAAAGATACGCACAGCCAAACTCGATATTCGTAGCCGGATCGTTAAGGTTGTCGGCCGAATACTCGCCACCGTCGACAAGGCCCTTGGCGATCATATCCTGGGCAGTCTCGGGCATCAGCTGCATCAATCCCTGAGCACCCTGATTCGACTCGGCCTCGGGATCCCAATTCGATTCAGACTTAATGACAGCGCACACCAGATACGGATCCAGATTATGCGAAATACTGGATTGCTTTACATACGCCTCGTAGTCAATCGGATACAGCGGCTTAAAGAAAGCGGCAGGAGCATATGAGTAAACGAATGAGATAAGGCCGAAGGCAAAAACGGCAGCCAGCGGTATAAGGCGATACCACGTAAGGAAACGTGTCTTAGGCATCGGCCTCCTCCTTATCCGCTACATCCCCGAACCCATGGCGCGAAAGCCATGCGTCCAGTTGTTCAAAGAGCGAGTTATCGTCTGCCGCATTGTCAATCACAGTTGTAGCGAGATTGCACAGCGCAGACTCTTCGGGCTGGCAAGCAGAACGGGCATCAAAATCAGATGGCTCCATGCCACGTTGAATAGCGCGCTCGCGACGAACTGACAAAGGGGCGCTGATGACCAAAATTTCATCAGCCAAGCCAAATGCATCCTCAAAACCAGTCGGAGCAGAAACCTCGACCACCGCAAAAGGATAACGGGGAGATGAAACCGTACAACAAACCGGATCGAGAATCCTAAGCGAAAGCTGTTCAATCAGAATGGGATGCACGATGTCATTGAGCCGTGCGACCGAATCAGGAGAAGCGAAAGCTCGAGAAGCGAGGATGCCGCGGCGAATGCCGCCTTCCTCATCCAAAATGTCCCAACCGAATTCATCCGCGAGTGTATTGACGATATCAGAGCCCGGCACATACAGCGATTTTGCAAGCTCATCCAGATCGATAAGCATAGCGCCACGAGATTCGAAATAGCGGCAGGCAGTTGACTTACCCGAAGCAATATTGCCCAAGACAAATACGGTAAACATCAAGCCCTCCCTAACGCCAATGCGAGTAATTATCGCTCAAATTCACTAGATGGACTCAAAATACAGCCAAACAGTAAGAGCACATACGGGGGAGCTAGGTCCCAAAGTACAACGTATATACAACGCAAAAAAGGGGGAGGCCGCGAGGCCTCCCCCTTCTCAGTTCGATGACGGCT
>CBCTIZ010000011.1:0-69201 GCA_965147105.1 uncultured Collinsella sp.
GGCCCGTGGGTTATACCCTAAGAGCAAACCACCCTTTTTAAGGGTGGTTCTGATTTCCGGTTGCTATAGATGGTTCGACCGGCTTCCGCGGTGAGCCCGCACTGTCCAAGCAGCTTGTCGAGGACTTGGTTCATGTGGCGCTCATCGGTGTTTGGTGCGTAGTCGTAGGCGAGGGTGATGGAGTCGAGTGGCTGGTCGTCGATCAGATAGTTTAGCGCCTGAGGTTCAAGGCAGAAATAGGGGGAGCATCCGTCGACCTTGCCGAGCAACGGTAACTTGGACTGCCAACTTCCGGTGGGAATTGCATATTCGTAGAACACGCCACGGCAGACAAAGGAGAGCGAGGTGGCACGCGAGCCGGCGTCGATCATCCCGCAAAGATCGAAGGGCGAGGCGATACCAAAAGAAAAGGGCGTGATGACGATAAGGAAGAGCATCACGATGGGTATGGCGAGAATGGCGATGACGTTGCGACCGGTGGAATGAGACGGCTTCATATGCGCTCCTTGAGACAAAGATCTGTTGAGGATAGGCAGAAATGGATATGTTCAGAGAACAATTCAAGTTTAATCTCATGGCGCGAGATGGTCGACCGTTAGCGTCGAAAACCACCACAAAGGTGCCTGTCCCCTTTGTGGTGGTGAGGAGCGCGCGGCTTCTTTTGGTAATAGTGTTAGCTGGCGGTATCATTAGTGCAGGTGGCGAAGGTTTGCATTGTGGGGTGTTTTGCCGTGAGCCGTTCTGCCCGTATTGGATTGATTGTCTTGGCGCTTGCGATCGCTGTGGTTGGCGCGGGCGCTGTCGGTATGGCATTTCTACCTGCTGCGGTGACGGAGCCGTTGGTCAAGCCTGTGGCTCAATCTGTCGAACTTCTGACCGGCGACGACAAGCCCGAGACCATTACCGTTGATTTTGATGAGCAGCCGGCTGTGCTGGGTATTAGCAATTATCCGAGTATTCAGCTTGGGGCCATGCGCTATACCACGGATACAAGCCTGATCGATAGGGCGTCCGAGCTACTCAAGGGCAAAACATTTAAGCGTTGGTACGGATATGCGTCCTATCGGGCAAAAGCGAACGACATGGTTGGCGGATGCCACTCTTCCATCGAGCTGGACACTGCAAACGGCGCAAAGTTATGTGATGTCTCGTACGATCCGGGTTACGAGGGCAATGAGGGTCCGGGTATTTACATCATGGCCGGCGATGCAGCCTATGTCATGGAGGGCGACCAGGCCGAGCTCAACGATTTTATGGGTCAGTGTATCCAAGATGCCTATGAACAGACCTGCTTGCCCGACCCGCAGACTGCACGCGATAGTGGGTCTGCCCGTATATGGCTCTTCGAGGATGAGATGCCCTGGAGCGGCGAATCGGGAAGCACGGGTTCGGCAAGTAAATAGAGACTGCAACCACCACAAAGGTACCCGTCCCCTTTGTAGTAGTTCTCGGTTTGTCTCGATCTGTAACATCTTGGCCGCTAAAAGTGGGCCTGGTGTTACAGATTTAGATTTTCGATTCGGGTGTCTTCTGTTTGTCTCAATCTGTAACAGATAGGGCCCTATTTGCCGAGTAGTTGTTACAGATTTAGATAAACGGGCGCCGCTGAGCATTTCATCTCGATCTGTAACATCTAGGATCAAAAATGGCTGCTAGATGTTACAGATCGAGACGGTAGTGCGCCTGGGCAGCGGCGGGCTGACATCTCAGTACCCTATCTCTTAATCACTCAGAAAATCTTATATATAGAGACTTAGATTTGTGTATAAGATCGTACAAAGCTGGCAACAATACTTCTCGAACAACGTGAAGCCACCCCGTAGGGTGGCCACCCCAAGAGAGGTGATTCCATGAGAATCGATAAGCTAGCAATGACGTCGCGCGAGGCGCTGCAGACCGCCATGGGTACGGCTGCCGACGCGCAGGCCGGCGCGGTGGAGCCGATTCACCTGCTGTCCGCCCTGCTTGGTGCCGGCGAGCGCAATATCTCCGTGATCATCGAGCGCATCGGTGCCGACCCGGCTCAGCTCGCACGCTCCACACAGGATGCCATCGACCACGCGCCCAAGGTTTCGGGCGAGGGCCAGCAGATGGGTCTTTCCAATGAGCTCGTCCGCGTCATCGAGAAGGCCGAGAAGAAGGCCACCAAGATGGGCGACAGCTTTGTGGTGACCGAGCATCTGCTGATGGCGCTTGCCGAGGACAAGGGCGAGGCCGGCCGCGTGCTGCGCGACGCCGGCGTCACCAAGGAGCGCATCGAGCAGGTCTACGAGGAACTGCGCGGCGATGAGCGCGTGACGTCTGCCGAGGATAAGACGCAGTTTGAGGCGCTGGAGCAGTACGGACGCAATATCTGCGACCTTGCCCGCGCCGGCAAGCTCGACCCGGTCATCGGCCGTACCGACGAGATCCGTCGTACCATCCAGGTCCTGTCCCGCCGCACCAAGAACAACCCCGTGCTCATCGGTGAGCCGGGCGTCGGTAAAACGGCTATCGTCGAGGGCATCGCCCAGCGTATCGTGGCCGGCGACGTGCCGAGTACGCTGCGCGACCGCGACCTCATCGAGCTCGACATGAGCGCGCTGGTCGCCGGCGCCAAGTACCGCGGTGAGTTCGAGGACCGCTTGAAGGCCGTGCTCAAGGAAGTGCAAAAATCGGAAGGCAAGGTCATCCTGTTCATCGATGAGCTCCATACCATCGTGGGCGCGGGTGCAACCGAAGGCTCCATGGACGCCGGCAACATCCTGAAGCCGGCGCTTGCCCGTGGCGATCTGCACGCGATCGGCGCGACTACGCTCGACGAATACCGCAAGTACATCGAGAAGGACGCGGCGCTCGCCCGTCGTTTCCAGACCGTTATGGTGAGCGAGCCTACCGTCGAAGACACCATCTCGATCCTGCGTGGCCTCAAGGAGAAGTACGAGATCTTCCACGGCGTGCATATCACCGATAGCGCGCTCGTGGCGGCTGCCGACCTCTCCGATCGCTACATCGCCGACCGCTTCCTGCCCGACAAGGCCATCGACCTGGTCGATGAGGCGGCAAGCCGCCTGCGCATGGAACTCGACAGCATGCCGGTCGAGATCGACGCCACCACGCGTCAGCTCACCCAGCTGCAGATCGAGGAGCAGGCGCTTATGAAGGAGACCGACGACGCCTCCAAGGAGCGTCTGGAGGCCCTGCGCCAAGAGATTGCCGAGGTCCAGGAAAAGCTCAACGTGCAAAAGGCTGGCTGGCTCAACCAAAAGAACGCCATCGACCACGTGCAGGAGCTCAAGGGGCAGCTCGACGAGGCCAAGAGCGAAGAGGAGCGCGCGACGCGCAACGGCGACCTGGCCCGTGCGTCCGAGCTGCGCTTCTCCGTGATTCCGGGCCTGCAGCAGCAGATTCAGGAGTCCGAGGCTGCGCTCGAGGCGCAAAAGGAGCAGAATGGCGAAGGCCTGAACGAACAGGTGACCTCCGATGAGATCGCCGAGGTCGTGAGCGCCTGGACCGGCGTGCCCGTGTCCAAGATGATGCAGGGCGAGCTCGACAAGCTCAAGGGCCTGGAGGGCGAGCTGCATAAGCGCGTCATCGGCCAGGATGAGGCTGTGTCCGCCGTGGCCGCGGCCGTGCGCCGCAGCCGTGCGGGTCTCTCCGACCCGGACAAGCCCATCGGTAGCTTCTTCTTCCTGGGTCCCACCGGCGTGGGCAAGACCGAGCTCGCCAAGGCGCTTGCCGAGTGCCTGTTCGACGACGAGCGCGCACTCGTGCGTATCGATATGTCCGAGTACATGGAGAAGTTCAGCGTCCAGCGTCTGATCGGTGCGCCCCCGGGATACGTGGGCTACGACGAGGGCGGCCAGCTCACCGAGGCCGTGCGCCGTCGTCCGTACTCCGTGATCTTGCTCGACGAGATGGAGAAGGCTCATCCGGATGTCTTCAACGTGCTGCTGCAGGTGCTCGACGACGGCCGTCTGACCGATGGCCAGGGTCGCCAGGTGTCCTTCAAGAACACGATTATCATCATGACGTCTAACGTGGGCTCCAAGGCCATCGCCGATCTGTCCGGTAAGGACGAGGAGGAGATGCGCCATCAGGTCGACGCCGCCATGGCTCAGACCTTCCGCCCCGAGTTCCTCAATCGTATCGACGATATCGTGGTGTTCCATCCGCTTGGCATGGCGCAGATCGAGAAGATCGTCGACATCCAGCTCGCCGACGTCCGTGCGCGTCTGGCCAAGGAGCGCATGACGCTTGCCATCACCCCGGCGGCCAAGCAGATGCTCGCCGTGGGCGGCCTGGACCCCGTGTTCGGTGCCCGTCCGCTCAAGCGCCTGGTCCAGCGCGAGGTCGTGGACGCCATCGCCGCCGCCATCATCGACGGCACGGTGCGCGAGGGCGATCAGGTGACGGTCGATGTCGACAAGGACGGCGGCTTTACCGTCGTGTGCGACAACACGCCGGCGGCCACCTACGAGGTTCCCGACGCCGAGTAGATTTTTGGGACATGCCTTAAAATCTGCCAGCCGTCTCTAAACGCCAAGGGCGGCGGATCCAATTGGGTCCGCCGCCCTTTTTCGTGCGACAATCGATGTTGTTGAACGTGAGTGCATGGCAAGGAGCTATACAGATGATAGACAAGAGCAAGACAAACACGCCGGCGACCGATGCCGCACCCGCCGCACCCAAGCCTGCGCCTAAGCCGGCGCCCAAGCCGCGCGATCCCTACATTCGCGCCGAGAACGAGGACGACGACGGCTACGATCCCTACAGCGATCGCCGCCCCGAGCGTGAGCCGATGTTCGAAGCCGATCCGTGGCGCTGAGTGCCACCCAAAAGGCCACCAATAAGTTGCGGTGAAATAGGGACTGTTTTGCGGTTTGACCAGCAAAAACAGTCCCTATTTCACCGCAACTGCGTTGGGGATTTTTCTACAGGGGGAGGGTAGTCATAAAAGTCCCGTCCCAAATTGACTGCTCGGGGAGTCGCATTCGAGCTCGGTTGTCCTCTTAGCCACTCGATATCCTTCGGAGCAATAACGGTGATAAAACTTGCTTAAGTGTTAATCTAGCCACACACAATCTTGCTCTCTAATTAATCAAGAATCAGTATAATTTTGATTAGCTAGAGAGCAAGATTGGAGAATCATGGCATTCAACGACTTGATCGCCCAGAAAATAAAGGACTTTGAACAGCAGGGGGTTCCGCAGGTCTTTGAGCGAGACCTTGATCTGGGAAACCCACAGGAGCCAAAGCGCGACAACATCGTAAATGTGGTTGTGGGAGCCCGCCGTTGTGGAAAGACGTATCGCCTGTATCAGGAGATGCAGCGGCTTCAGAGCCGGGGCGTTGAGCTTGACCGGATGCTTTACTTTAATTTTGAGGACGAGCGCTTGCGCCCGTATGAGTCATCGCTGCTGGCGGACGTGCTCGATACGTTCTATGCGCTGTATCCTGCTGCTCGAACCGAGGGCGCTTACATTTTCTTTGACGAGATCCAGGAAATTCCCGAATGGGGTGCGTTTCTGCGGCGTGTAGTCGATACGGAGAAAGCGACCGTCTATGTGACGGGATCTTCTTCTAGGATGCTGTCCTCAGAGCTTAAGAGCGAGTTCAGGGGTCGTTCTCTTATACGGGAGCTTTTTCCGTTGAGTTTTTCGGAATACGTTCGGTATAAGACAGGGAGCGTTTTCGAGCCAGATGCGACCTTTTCCCCAAGCGATGCAGCGCTGCTTCGACATCATCTGATCGGATATCTTGAACGAGGGGGATTCATCGCGACGCTTGAGCAGACGCCCGCAGACGCGATTCAGCTGCTACAGGAATATGCTTCGCGAACGGTCGCTATGGACGTCATTGAGCGTTACGACGTCAAGAACCCTCGCCTGGCATCGCTGTTCTTGACGCGGTGTATGGCATCTTCGGGACGAGAGCTGTCGGTGAACAAAGTGTACAACGAGTTCAAGAGCAGACAGATACCCGTCAGTCGTAATTCGCTCAGCGATTTACTTGAGTATTATGAGGATGCCTACCTGTTATTTTCTGTGCCGGAGTTCACGCGCTCATTGGCAAATAACATGCGGTCTGCGTCTAAGGTCTACGCTGTCGACCCTGCGATGTTTGGAGCATTCTCTCCCGCATCAGCATTGGACCAGGGCCAGAGGCTCGAGACCGCAGTGTTCAATGCGCTAAGAAGAAGGACTCCCGCGGTGAGGACCGGCTCGGTCTGCCGCCTGCTGATCAAAGAGAAGAGCAAAAGCCATGAGGTGGACTTTGTGGCTGGGGACGCACTTCTCATGCGGGCTTATAGCCTGATTCAGGTGAGTGTGGATATGGCAAGTGAGAAAACGCGCGAGCGCGAAATTGCCGCGCTTGATGCCTCGATGGCCCAGTTCGATCTTGGCGAGTCGGCAATCGTTACCATGGATGAGCAGGCCGATATTCCATGCGAGCACGGTGCGGTACACGTTGTGCCCGCATGGAAGTGGCTCCTTGCCTAATCATCTACGGATCTGTGGGGCCAGGATCTCCTGGCCCCTTCATCACGGTTGGGGAGCACCATGATGCGCCCGGCTAGTCCGGGGCTTTGACGCTCGGCATCAGAATCTGGGCGAGGTAGTCGCATTCGAGCTTGGTGGCAGCGTCGGCCTTGCCGTCTTTACCGACCAGGTCGTTTTTGATCTGGCTGTATGTGTAGCGGTTGCCGGTCGTGAGCTCGACAAGCTCAATCGCCGTATCCATGGGGTAGGTCGACACAGGGTCCTGCGTGCGTCCATTAACGGTTTGCGGAATCACGTACGGATAGACAGGACCGCTCGCATAGACGGTGTAGCCGTTGCCCAGGCTGACCGTGCCTAAAACAGTATCGCCGTCGTCGGGCGTAAAGGTCTCGCCGTCGCGCACCGCGACGAGCGTCGCGAGCGGTGTGTTGGTGTTGCCGTCCAGATAAATGCACAGCGTACTGCCGTTTTGCCAGGTTGCGACCTTGCCATACCACTCAACCGGAATATCGAGCTGATACAGATCCGTCGCCTTGTGTCGAGCGTCGGCATCGCGGGCGGACTGTGCCTCGCTTGCGCTTACGGCGTTGACGGCGGCATCGCGGCGCGTAATTGCCGCCTGCTGGAGTATCTTTGCCGCGGCGGCAGAGCTCGCGCCGCCTTCCTCGGCATACTTGGCGGCGGCATCGATCTGGTCGTCAGTCACCGTGTCGGCCGAAGGTACCTTGAGCTTAAAGGTGGCCTGGGCACTCAAATCCTGCCCATCGCTCTTGACTGTAACCTGGGCCTTGGTGGTCGGGACGGTGTAGATGGTGCCGTCGGCCGCGATGGGGGATCCAGCAATGGAGAGCGTATAATCGCCGGGCAGCAGCTTAATGCCGCGACCATGCTCGTCAACGTAGAGCGTTTCGCTCACGGAAGAACCGTCGGAATCCTGCCCGCTCACCTGTACGGGAATCTTGGAGCCAGTTGAGCAGTCGAGGCCCGCGGCATGCACGCCAATCTGCACCGACATCATCGTGTGTGCACTGGCGGCGACAGCGGCAGCCTGCTCTTGCTGATATCCGTTCCAGGCAGCATAGCCTGCGCCGCCGGCGACGAGCGCGACGGCCACAACGCCGGCAACCATCAGGTTGCGGCGCTTGGGCGGCATCTTACGATGACGAACCTCGGCTTCGCGTGCCGAGGGAACGGACGGTAGGGGAATATCGCCCATGGCGATGGTCTCGTCCACGGCAGGCGCAGAGCCCAGGCCGGGAAGCTCGCGGGTCAGCGAATCTTCGGCCGGCAAGCTGCCGAGCAAGATGGTTTCCTCGCTCGTGTCGGATTCGGGCTGGTCGTCGGCCTTGCATTCGGATTCCTCGTGCCCCGCCTCGTCTTCGGTGGGCGTGGCGCTATCGTCTTTTGCATTCCGATCATCGGGCTGCGCCTCGATTTCTGGCTCATCCTGCACATCAACGCTCGGATCGTCAAACGCAATCTCGGCCAGCGCGATCTGGTCTAGGCTCTCCAGGGCCTCGGCGCACGCTTCTGCATCTTGGGCCGCATCCTCTTGGCCCATCGTCTCATCTTTCATATATCCCCCAAGCTCAATATCGGGACAACACTGTACCCAAAAACGGGACCCCATAGAGCCGCCGCAGGATTTGAAATCCGATTTTATATATGCGCATGTTTTGAATGAAAGTACAACAACAAAAAGCCCCGGAAAGCGGGCGAATCGCTTTCCGGGGCTGCGCATGACGCGCGATTGCGGCGTCGGCTAAGTTTGCCTACATCCAAATGTGGACGGAATAAACATGTTACTCGGCGTGCGCGTAATCAACCTTGGCGCGGCGGGCAGTGGCCTTCTCCCAATCGCTGGTGCCCTCAAAGACATCCTGCTTGTAGGGATTGCGGCCGAGCTTCTTGGCACGGTAGGCGACGTAGATGATCGCGGCGATGTTGGCGATTAGCGCGGCGACCGAGACCGCGGTGGCGGCGCCGGGATCGAGCGTGGAGTGCGTCACAAAGATGGACTCCTCCTGGAAGTACGGGAACACCTGGGCAAACATGCACCAAATGGCCAGCGTAAAGGCGCGGTTCTGAATCCAGCCGCCCTTGTTCCAGATAAAGGCGGCGACGGTGGGCGCCAGCAGCAGCGCAAAGCCGCAGAACCAGGAGTGGGTGGGCAGGCAGTTGTAGGTGTAGCAGAAGTTCCAGATATCGTAGGCGATGATGTAGACCCAGGTCATGTCGGGCCACAGCATGTCGGTCTGATCCTCGGAGGCGTAGACGCTCCACCAACCGGTCATGCAGAAGATGTTGATGATACCGGCGATGCCGTTGAACACGTTGTTCCAGCCGGCCAGCTGCGTAGCGCCTTCGGAGGTGACCCAGGTGGACTGGCCCAGGACAAAGAAGTGATAGGCGCTCTCGAAGTCGGACACGACGGCGATCATGATGTTGATGGCGACGATCACAAACGGCCACGCGCGGAACCAATGCGCCTTGCCGATCTTGCCCCACTGGTACTTAATGGCAATGAAGCCCCAGCAACCGGCCAGCGCCGCGTACACCTTCGCATAGTGGAACCAGCTGTTCTGGTACACATGGGTGGGGTTGGTGAGCGCCCACTCGGCGCCCTGCGAGACGCCGATGGCGATGGCGACGCAGTAGATGGTCATGGCCAGCGGAGCCACGCCAAAGATGATGGCCGCGCCCAGCTTGGTGCGGCGGCCGACCTCGTTGAGCACGATCAGGCCAATAAAGACCATGGCCCAGCCGGCCCAGTGGATAAGGGTATCGCTACCCCAAACATCGAACAGCATGCTGCTCTCCTTTCACACGCCCGCGGCCCCTCTTCTGATCGCGGGCAGTTTGGCCAAATGTCGTCAGTTCTGGGGCTTGCGCTCCGGGTACTTGGCGGTGTAGCCCTCGATGTGGAGCGTCGAGGCGATGATTTCCTTGACCGTCTCGTCGGGCACATCGGGGTGCGTGCGGATATACATCAAAAGACCCATGATGAGGGTGTAGAACGTTTCGTAGACATGATCGATGCGCAGCTCGTGATGGGCGACAAAGTCCACCACGGTGGTGTCGCAGATGTACTGAGCCACGCGTTGGACCACGTTGTGCAGAAAGCCGCCGTAGAGCGCGCCGCTGCTCGAGGTCAGGGTACTCGGCAGCTCGTGGCCGCTGGCGACCAGGCGCTTAAAGAGCGGGGCGACGGTGTCGAGCGCGCCCTCAATATCACCGACGATGCGGTTGGCATTCCACTGCTCGAGCTCGGAGATAAAACCGTCGATTGCCTCGTCCATAACAGCGGTGACAGCGGCGTCCATGTCAGCGAAGTAGTGGTAGAACAGCGAGCGCGTGCAGCCGGCTCGCTTGGTCACGGCCGAGACAGATAGATGCGACACGCCCAGCTCGGAGCTTACGGTGCGCACGGCATCGAGGATCTCGCGACGGCGTTCGTCACCCGTCAGTCGTTTTGCCGCGTTATCGGATGCGGGGACGGCATCGACCACAGAGGTATCTGCTGTGTTGTTGCCCATGCGTTTGCCGCCTTTCATCCTCTTTTGCCTGACCGTTCGCCTAACAGTCTTGAATATTGTTGACGGTTCGTCAATACTATTTTTGACACAATGTCAACAATGGCGGGTGAACGGCATGGGGGCATGCCCGGCCTGCAAAAAAGAGGGGTGCTGCGGTCTCGCCGGGCTGTGGCAAGAGAAGGGACAACCATGATTCTCAACGGACCGGGAATTAGCTACACCGAGCCCGATATCGGTTCGGAGTTCGTGCCGTCGCTGCCGGAGCATCCGCGCGAGGCCATCGTCAAGCTGTGTGAGCACTGCACCAACCGTCTGCTGCATCGCGACGAGCTGCTGGGCTACGAGTACTGGTCGTTTGCCGAGGCCGCGACCGACGAGCAGGCCGAAGTGCTCTGCAAGATGAAGATGCGCCGTCCCTATACGCTGCCCGAGATGGTCAAGCTCACCGGCATGCCCGAGGCTGATATCGAGAAGATGCTCGACGACATGAGCTACACGGGTCTGCTCGAGTACAACTGGGAAAACCCCGAGCGCGCCAAGCAGTGGGTGCTGCCCATGCTGGTGCCGGGTTCTGCCGAGTTCCTCAACATGCGCGTGAGCCAGCTCGAGGAGCACCCGGTCTATGCCAAGTTCTTTGAGCAGGCGTCCAAGGGACCACTGTCCAAGGCCACGCCGATGGTGCCGCCCGGAGGCGCCGGTATCGGCATGCACGTCATTCCGGTCGAGAAGGCTATCGATGCTTCGAGCACCTCGGTGCCGATCGAGCATATCGAGCATTGGCTCGACAAATACGATGGCAAATATGCCGCCAGCACCTGCAGTTGCCGCGCGAGCCGTCGCGTGATGGGTGAGGGCTGCGCCGACGACCCGGCCGATTGGTGTATCGCCGTGGGCGATATGGCCGACTACGTGGTCGAAACCGATCGTGGCCATTACGTGACCCGCGACGAGGTTTACGACATCCTGCGCCAGGCCGAGGACAACGGCTTTGTGCACCAGATCACCAACATCGACGGCGAGAACAAGATCTTCGCCATCTGCAACTGCAACGTCAACGTGTGCTACGCCCTGCGCACCTCGCAGCTGTTCAACACGCCCAACCTGTCGCGCTCGGCCTATGTCGCCAAGGTCGAGAAGGACAAGTGCGTGGCCTGCGGTCGCTGCGTTGAGGTGTGCCCGGCCGGTGCCGCCAAGCTGGGCCAGAAGCTCTGCAGCAAAAAGGCCGGCGGACAGGTGCCCGAGTATCCGCGCCAGGAGCTGCCCGATGCCACCAAGTGGGATCACACCAAGTGGTCGCCCAACTACCGCAACGACAACCGCATCGAGACGCATGAGTCCGGCACCGCTCCCTGCAAGACGGCCTGCCCCGCGCATGTCGCCGTTCAGGGCTATTTGAAGCTCGCGGCTCAGGGTCGCTATGACGAGGCCCTAGCACTCATTAAGCGCGAGAACCCGCTGCCCGCTATCTGCGGCCGTGTGTGCAACCGCCGCTGTGAGGATGTCTGCACTCGCGGCCGTGTGGACGCCGCCGTGGCTATCGACGAGGTCAAGAAGTTCATCGCCCAGCGCGATCTGGATGCCGCGACCCGCTATGTCCCACCTGTGGTGACCCCGACGCGTGCCGGCGGCTTCGACCAGAAGATCGCCATCATCGGTGCCGGTCCGGCCGGCCTGTCCTGCGCTTTCTACCTGGCCGAGAAGGGCTACAAGCCTGTCGTGTTCGAGAAGAACGAGCGCCCGGGCGGTATGCTCACCTACGGTATTCCCAGCTTTAAGCTGCAGAAGGACGTTATCGAGGCCGAGGTCGAGATCATTCGCCTGATGGGCGCCGAGTTCCGCTATGGCGTGGAGGTCGGTCGCGATGTGACGCTCGACGAGCTGCGCGAGCAGGGCTTTAAGGCCTTCTACGTGGCTATTGGCTGCCAGGGTGGCCGCCTTGCCGGTATTCCGGGCGAGGATGCCGAGGACGTGACCGTGGCCGTCGACTTCTTGCGCGAGGTCAACAGCGGCAAGATCGACGCGCTGCCCGGCCGCACCATCGTGGTGGGCGGCGGCAACGTGGCCATCGACGTGGCCCGCAACGCCTGCCGCCTGGGCTCCGAGCACGTTGAGATGTTCTGCCTGGAGAGCGAGGCGCAGATGCCCGCCAGCGAGGAAGAGCGTCGCGAGGCCATCGAGGACGGCGCACACATCAGCTGCGGCTGGGGTCCCAAGGAGGTTCACCTGGACGAGACCGGTCGTGTGTGCGGTATTACCTTCAAGCGCTGCACGCGTGTCTTTGACGACGAGGGCCGTTTTGCGCCCGAGTATGACGAGAACGATCTGCGCCGTGTCGATGCCGACCGTGTCGTCATGTCGATTGGCCAGTCCATTGTGTGGGGCGACCTGCTGGCTGGCTCCAAGGTGGAGCTTGGCCGCGGCCAGGGTGCCCTTGCCGATCCCCAGACCTACCAGACCGCCGAACCCGACATCTTTGTGGGCGGCGATGTCTACACCGGTCCGAGCTTTGCTATCGACGCCATCGCCGCCGGTCACGAGGCCGCCGTGTCCATCCATCGCTTTGTGCAGCCGGGCTCCACGCTCACCATCGGCCGCAACCAGCGCCGCTACACCGCGCTCGACCGCGACGATGTCGTGATCGAGAGCTACGACAACGCGAGCCGCGAGGTTGCCCACGTGGACCGCGAGCGCGAGAAGGCCGCGCCGTTTAGCGAGTACGTCGAGACCTTTACCGAAGAGCAGGTGCGCGCCGAGACCGCCCGCTGCTTGGGTTGCGGTGCCTCGATCGTCGACCCCAACAAGTGCATCGGCTGCGGCCTGTGCACCACCAAGTGCGCGTTCGACGCCATCCATCTGGATCGCGACCGCCCCGAGTGCTCCACGATGGTCAAATACGAGCAAAAGCTCCCAAGCCTTGGCAAGTACGCGCTCAAGCGTGCAATTAAAATCAAGTTCGGTCGTAAATAGGTAACCATGGCGGATAGGGGGACGGCGCAGACTAGATTTCGCCGTCCCCTTGCTTTGAGTTTGCATCGCATCAACCGTTGTTGAAAGGTTTCTACCTTGCATGAATTAGGGATTGTGTATCACATCATTCGCGATGTTGAGAACGTGGCGCGCGCCAATGGCGTGAGTCGCGTTTCGAGCGTCACGCTGCTGCTGGGCGAGGTCTCGGGCGTCGTTCCCGACTTGCTGCTCGACGCTTGGCGCTGGGCGGCAGATAAAAAGTCCATCACCGAGGATGCGGAGCTTATTGTGGAGCCTGTCGAGGCCGTGACGCATTGCGAGGCGTGCGGCCGCGACTACGCGACAGTCGAGCATGGCAAGACCTGCCCCCATTGCGGCAGTGGCGAAACATACCTGCTGCAGGGCCAGGAGGTCATGATCAAGCAGATCGAGACCCCCGACGAGGACCCGGCAGACGCTGTCCCCGACGGTCCTTCCGACGCCCCCGACGCCGTCGACGCCGCCAACCCCCTCCACATCGCCTAACTTGGTCGTTGGGGACGTTCTTAAACGACTAGTCAAACAAGAACGTCCCCAACGACTAGTCGTTTAAGAACGTCCCCAACGACTACTTGCGCTAGAGCATAAGTCAAGCTAATAGTCAAGTTATGTCTGTTTAAACAAAATAGCGGCAGTACAAGCGCATTCGCGCTTGCCTAAAATCGATATTAATGAACAGCCTGCTTGTATCTGTAAAATGCGCGGCTTGATGAGCGGCGCCTTGGCGGGTAATGAGTGAAAAACCAGTAACGTAATCAACTTGTAACAAACCTAGACGTTTAAACAAATAATGCAACCTTTTGCAAATTTAGCGATAATTCCACAAACTAAACAGGTATACTTCCTTAATGTCGTGTAGGGAATACGTAGACAAAAAGGAGGTTATGTGATGGTAAGTATTGTTCTTGCTAGCCACGGGGACTTGGCAGCTGGAATCAAGCAGACGGGCTCGATGGTCTTTGGCGATCAGCCGTCTGTTGCCGTGGTCTCGCTCGAGCCGAGCATGGGCCCTGACGACTTCCGTGCCAAGGTCGAGGAAGCAATCGCTTCCTTCGAGGACCAGGAGCAGGTGCTCTTCCTCGTTGATCTGTGGGGCGGCACGCCGTTCAACCAGATTAGCGGGCTCATCGAGGGCCACGATTCCTGGGCTATCGTCACCGGTGTCAACCTGCCTATGCTCATCGAGGCATATTCGCAGCGCTTTGACGCAAAGAACACTGCACATGCGATCGCAAAACATCTCGTGACTGAGGCTAAGGCTGGCGTACGCGTCAAGCCCGAGTCTCTGGAGCCCGAGGAGAAGAAGCCGGCTACGGCCGCCGCTGCTCCTGCAGGCGCCATCCCTCCGGGAACGGTCATCGGCGACGGGCACATCAAGATTGCCCACGTCCGTATCGACACCCGTCTGCTGCATGGTCAGGTGGCCACCACGTGGACCAAGCAGATCAACCCCAACCGCATCATCGTGGTTTCCGACGGCGTTGCTCACGACGAGCTCCGCAAGACCATGATCGAGCAGGCTGCCCCTCCGGGAGTCCATGCCAACGTCGTTCCCATCAAGAAGATGGCCGAGGTCGTCAAGGACACGCGCTTTGGTGACACCAAGGCCATGCTGCTCTTCGAGAACCCGCAGGATCTGCTCAAGGCCATCGAGGCCGGCGTCGACATCAAGGAAGTCAACATCGGTTCCATGGCTCACTCCAAGGGCAAGGTCGTCGTCACCAACGCCGTCGCTATGGGCGATGACGACGTCAAGACTCTCGAGGCCCTCAAGGCCAAGGGCGTCAAGTTCGAGGTCCGCAAGGTTCCTTCGGATTCCTCCGAGGATCTCGACGCCATGTTGAAGAAAGCTAAGGCCGAACTGGCCGCTCAAGCATAGTAAAGGAGGGTCCGATACATGTCTGCAATCACTATTCTGCTTGTTGCGATTGTCGCGTTGCTTGCCGGTATGGAAGGCATTCTGGATGAGTTCCAGTTCCATCAGCCGCTCGTGGCATGCACGCTTATCGGTCTCGTAACCGGTCACCTTCAGGAGGGCATCCTCCTGGGCGGTTCGCTCCAGATGATGGCCCTTGGCTGGGCTAACGTCGGCGCCGCCGTCGCGCCTGACGCCGCTCTGGCCTCGGTCGCCTCTTCGATCATCATGGTGCTCGCCCTCAACGGCGGCGCTACCGATCCGTCGAAGGCCGTTACCGCCGCCATCGCCGTCGCCGTCCCGCTGTCGGTCGCTGGTCTGTTCCTGACCATGATCTGCCGTACCCTGGCTACCGCTATCGCTCACGCCATGGACGGTTGCGCCGAGAAGGGCGACTTCGCCGGCATCGAGCGCTGGCAGTACATTGCCATCCTTATGCAGGGCCTTCGTATCGCCATTCCGGCAGTGCTTCTGTGCATCATCCCGGCCGAGGCTGTTACCAACGCGCTTAACGCTATGCCCGACTGGCTGTCCGGCGGCATGGCTGTCGGCGGCGGCATGGTCGCTTCCGTCGGTTACGCCATGGTCATCAACATGATGGCCACCAAGGAGACCTGGCCGTTCTTCATCCTCGGCTTTGTCCTTGCTGCCATCCCTCAGCTCACGCTGATCGCCCTTGGCCTCATCGGCATCTCCCTTGCCCTCATCTACCTTGGCCTTAAGGATCTGGCCAAGCAGGGTGGCGGCATGGGCGGTGGCTCCGGTGACCCGCTCGGCGACATTCTGAACGATTACGAGTAGGAGGGGAGTGATACATATGGCAGAGAACAAGATTCAGCTCACCAAGGCTGACCGCAAGAAGGTTTGCTTCCGTCATCAGTTCCTTCAGGGCTCGTGGAACTACGAGCGTATGCAGAACGGCGGCTGGTGCTTCGCAATGATCCCTGCGATCAAGAAGCTCTACACCAGCAAGGATGACCAGATTGCCGCTCTTAAGCGCCACCTGGAGTTCTATAACACCCACCCCTATGTTTCCGCCCCCGTCATTGGCGTTACCCTCGCCCTCGAGGAGGAGCGCGCCAACGGTGCCCCGATTGACGACGTCGCCATCCAGGGCGTCAAGGTCGGTATGATGGGCCCGCTCGCCGGCGTCGGCGACCCCGCCTTCTGGTTCACCCTTCGCCCGATTCTGGGCGCTCTGGGCGCTTCCATGGCCCTGTCCGGTAGCATCGCCGGTCCGCTGCTGTTCTTCTTCGCGTGGAACATCATCCGTTACGCCTTCCTGTGGTACACGCAGGAGTTTGGCTACAAGGTCGGCTCCTCCATCGCCAAGGACCTCTCCGGCGGTCTGATGGGCAAGGTCACCGAGGGTGCTTCCATCCTGGGTATGTTCATCATCGGCGCCCTGGTCGAGCGCTGGGTGTCCATCTCCTTCACCCCGGTCGTCTCCAAGGTCACGCAGTCTGCTGGCGCCTTTATCGACTGGGCTAACCTGCCCTCCGGTTCTGAGGGTGTCAAGGAAGCACTGACGATGTATAACTCCATCGGTGCTAACGCCCTTGATCAGGTGAAGGTCACCACGCTTCAGGCTAACCTCGATCAGCTCATCCCCGGCCTTGCCGCCGTGTGCCTGACCCTGCTGGTCTGCAAGCTCCTCAAGAAGAAGGTCAGCCCGATCGTCATCATCCTGGCTCTCTTCGCCGTCGGCATCATCGGTCGCGTCTGCGGCTTCATGTAAGCACGCTTCGGCTTAAGACCGAAAGTTGCTAGACAAGGGCTTATGAGCCATTGAAACGGACCGCACCCGGTGGGTACACTGGATGCGGTCCGATTGTTTTATTTGGAGGGCGAGGCGCGCATGGCGCAATCTCAGAACAGCACGGTCGATCTGGCAACGCCGGCGACCTGCCTGATGGGGCTTACCAGCCACGGTAACGTGATGGTGGGCAATAAGGCGTTCGAGTACTATAACGAGCGCAATCCCGAGGATTATATTCAAATCCCGTGGGATGAGGTCGACTATATCGCCGCCGAGGTTTTGCGCGGCACCAAGAAGATTACGCGTTTTGCCATCTTCACCAAGGACAACGGTCACTTTACGTTTTCGACGCGCGACGACAAAGAGACGCTTCGTGCGGTCCGCAAGTACGTCGACGAGGACAAGCTCGTGCGCTCGCCCGACTTCATCGATGTGACGGCCAAGGGCGCCAAGAGCATTCCCTCCGTTATCAAAGGCCTCTTCCACAAAGGCAACTAGTCTCCTGCGACGTTCTTAAACGACCAGTCATTAAAGAACGTCGCAGATGACTATCTCGAAGAGCGGCTATGCGCTGCATGGTAGTGGCGTAAATCTGCTACACTAGTACAACATGCCTCCGTAGCTCAGGGGATAGAGCACCGCTCTCCTAAAGCGGGTGTCGACGGTTCGAATCCGCCCGGGGGCACCAGGGAATATGACGGCGTCGCGAGAGCGGCGCCGTTTCTGGTTTGTGGGGGCCGCCGGCGGATTCGGGCCGTCGACGCCCGCGTCACCAATATGGGTCGCATTTCGTCTAGCTCCGCTCGCGCCACCCTTCCCGTCGCCCGCATCATCAGGGCTGCATCAGTTAGAATCGTGTGTGCGACGCATCCCGTGCGCGGGCGGCCGAAGACTTGATCGGAGGTCCCCAATTGCTGAAATTCCTTAACGCGCTCGCCGCCCTTGCGACGGTCGGCACGTTCATCATTGCGTTTCTTGATTCGTATGAGGTTCGGTTTAAGGTCCGTAGGCGCACGCGCGGTGCGGACGGTTCTCGGCGTTTGCGCCGCAAGCGCAAATAAAAACGGCCGGGGTTGCAGCCCGGCCGTTTAACACGTTAGAAAACTAGGCCGCCCGCGCTCCTTAACACTTACGCGGGATGCGTCGTTTTCTAGAAACATTCTACCCGTCCGGCTGCGGGTCCGTCCACATTTTCCAAATCAAATCACCAGATGTCTACTGAGACACGCAAAGCGCCCGCTTGCTGGGGGAGCAAGCGGGCGCCTGTGAGCGAATATGTTTGCGGCGAGAGCCGTGATGAGCGGTGGGGTGGCGACTAGTTGGTCGTACCGGAATCGTCACCCGTGCCCGAGCCAGAGCCAGAGCCCGAGCCAGAAAGTGCGACTGTTAGCGTGATCGTGCTGTCGGTGGACTGCTTGCCGGTGGGGGAGACGCCCGTAACGGTGGCATCCTCGTTACCGCTTACGGGATTGCCGTTCTGGTCACAGAAGCCAATATTATAGAAACCGGCGTTGTTGAGCGCGGTAACGGCGGCGGAAATGCTCTTGCCGTACAGGTTGCCCGGGACGGTGGCCTTGCCGGACTTCTTGGCAATGACGACGGTAATCGTGGCGCCGGGCTTCTGCTTGCCGCTGGGGTTCCAGCTGATCACGGTGCCCTCGGTAACCGAGTCGTTCTCCTGGTAGCTCACGTCGACGCCAAAGCCTGCCATATCGAGGGCGTTGCGTGCTTGGGCCTCGGTCATGTCGGTCAGGTCGGGGACGGACGTGGTATCCGGGCCGCTCGAGACCTTGTACGAGATGGTCGTGCCCTTCGCGACTTCCTTACCGGCATCGGTGCCCTGCTCAAAGACCTGGCCCTCATCGGCCTCGTTGGCCTCCTCGGAGGCGTTGCCCTTCAGGCCAACGCTTGCCAGCGCGGCTTCTGCCTGGTCCTTGGTCAGGCCGACAAGCTGGGGAACCTCAACCTTCTCGGAGGGCTTGGGGCCCTTGGAGATTACCAGGTTCACCTTGGTGCCCTTGGCCTTCTTGGTGTTGCCGTTGGGCGTCTGCTCGGCGACCTTGCCCTCGTCGACATCGTCGTTGTAGCTTTGGTCGATGGTGCCGACCTCGAGGCCGGCTTGCTTGATCAGCTCGACGGCAGTCTGCTGGTCTTTGCCCAGCACATCGGGCACGGTGACCTGCTCGCCGCCAAAGAGTCCTGTGGCAAAGGCCACCACGATGCCGATGACGGCAACGGCTGCTACCACGGCGGCGATGATCTTATTCTTGTTGGATTTTGGCTTTTCGACCTCGTAGGAGCCGGTAGAGCCCGAAACCGAGCTACGGGCGGTATTCTGGCCGCTCACGCCCGAAACGGGACGCACCATGGCGCGCGTCTGATCGGAAAGCTCGCGAGTCTTGGTGGCGCCCAGCTCACCGGGGGCACCGATGATGCGCGTGGGCTCCGAGACGTTGACGGCACGGCCCGACAGGTAGCTGTTGAGCACCTGACGCAGCTCGTCGGCGGTCTGGAAGCGGTTTGCCGGGTCCTTCTCCATGCACTTGAGGATGATGCGCTCAAGGTCGGCGTCGACACCGGAGTTGATCTGGCTCGGCGGAATTGGCAGCTCGTTGACCTGCTTGAGTGCGACCGAGATAGCGTCGTCACCGTCAAAGGGAACGCGGCCGGTGGCGCATTCATACATCACGACGCCCAGCGAGTAGATGTCCGAGGTGGGGCCGAGGTCCTGACCACGGGTCTGCTCGGGGCTGACGTAGTGGGCGGTTCCCAACACGTTGTTGTCTTGCGTGAGGTGGCTGTTCTTGGCACGCGCGATGCCAAAGTCCATCACCTTGATGTTGCCGTCGGGCAGCACCATGATGTTCTGCGGCTTAATGTCGCGGTGGATGATCTCGTTCTTGTGGGCGACCGAAAGCGCAGAGCTGATCTGCGAGCCGATCTGGGCGACCTTCTTGGGGTCGAGGGCGCCGTGGCTCTTGATGCCGCTCTTAAGGTCGGTTCCGCGCAGGTACTCCATGACGATGTAATAGGTGTCGCCGTCCTTGCCCCAATCGTAGACGCCCACGATATAGGGGGAGGAGAGACCGGCTGCTGCCTGGGCCTCCTGCTTAAAGCGTGCGGCGAAGGTTGCGTCGCCAGCATACTGCGGCAGCATGATCTTGACGGCTACCGTGCGGTCGAGGACCTGGTCCTGTGCACGGTAGACGGTCGCCATGCCGCCTGTTCCCACCTTATCCTTGAGGAGGTATCTTCCCCCGAGGACCCTCTGTTCCATTCCTGCTCCTAACATAACTATTCGCTCAACGATGTGTGTAGTACCGAATGTGTGGCCGCTGGGGCCGTGTGGCGCGTTGCCGCTAGCTCATAGGTCGCGGCGCGCCCCAAGTATCCGCTTCGATCACGGGCATCACGCTCCTTGGGCGGCAAGTGCCGCGGTCAGGACGATGCCGGCAATCTTGGCCGCCTTGACGTCGTGTTTGTCGTAATCCTCCAGGGCCACCGAGATGGCGACCGTGGGTGAATCGTAAGGTGCGAAGCCGACGAACGTCGAGTTGACGTTGGTGCCGCCGGTCTCGGGCGATCCGGTCTTGCCGGCGACCTTGACGCCCGGAATCTGGGCGTCGGTGCCGGTGCCGGACTGGACAACCGCGAGCATGGCCTGCTTGACCTGATCGGCCGTGGTGGCGCTGACGGCCTGGCCGAGCGAGCGGGACTGTGTGGTCTTGACCACGGTTCCGTCCGGGGCGAGCACCTGGGCCACGAAGAACGGGTCCATGACCACGCCGCTGTTGGCGATGGCCGCCGCTATCACGCAGCTTTGCATGACGGTGGTCTGCGGGCCTGGCGTGTGGTCCATGCCGACAGGCTGGCCGGCGCCTGCCCAGGCGGTCTCCCACTCGGTCATGAGCGAGGGGTCGGCCATGATGGAGGCGGTGGAGGTCAGATCTTGGCCGAGCTTTTGGCCGTAGCCAAAGGCGTTGGCAAACTGGACGAGCGAGTTGGCGCCAATCTCGTTGGCTACCTGGCCAAAGACGACGTTGGACGATACGGCGAAGGCCTGCTGCAGGCTGATGGTGCCGTAGCTCTCGTTGGCATAGTTGGTGACCGGCGCGTTGCCGATGTCCATGGAGCCGGGTGCCTGGTACGTGCTGGTAAGGCTGGCGGTGCCGGTTTCGAGCGCCGCGGAGAGTGTGACGACCTTAAAGGTCGAGCCCGGGGTGTACAGCGCGTCCATGGCACGGTCGTACATGGAGCCGTCCTCGCCACCGCCCGACTGCATCAGGGCATCGATATTGGTGTTGTCATAGGTGGGCGAGCTTGCGCATGCGAGGACCGCGCCGGTGCGCGGATCCATAACCACAACGGCGCCCTTAAAGCCCTTGAGTGCCTGCTCGGCAGCCGTTTGGATGCGCGAGTCGATGGTGAGTTTGGCGGTGTTGCCCGGCTGGTTTTGGCCCGCGAGCGACGCAAGGGCGTTGTTCCAACTGGAGTAATCCTTGGAGCCGGTGAGCGTTTCGTTCATGACGCTCTCGACACCAGCGGTGCCGTACTGCTGGCTTACATAGCCCACCACGTGAGCGGCCATGTTTCCGTTGGGGTAGGAGCGGGCGTAGGTGCCGTCCTCCTGCTGCAGCGACTCGGCCAGCGTCACACCGTCGGACGTGATGATGGAGCCGCGCTGGATGTACTTGGAGCGGGCGATGGTGTGGTTGTTGGTCGGCATGTCCTGATAGTCCTTGGCCTTGATGACCTGGACATAGGTGAGGTTGCCGATAAGGATGGCGAACAGTGCCGTAAAGGCGAGCACGGCGCGGGTCAGTCGATTGGCGAGCGCCACGCGGCCGAGCACGCCGGATTCGGGCGTGTCGAGCAGGCGACGGCGCATGCGCGAGCCAGCGGAGTGGCTGCCGCTGCCGTAGGAAGACGAGGTGGCAAAGCGCGTGCCCGTCGGGGCGGCGGCAGATGCGACCTGATCATCGGTGATGGCGGCCATGGTGCCGGTGCCGGTAAGCTCGGCCTCGCGTCCGGTCGCCTCGTCACCGGCGCGCAGCAGGAGCGCGACGATGATGAAGCTCGCCAGCAGCGAGGAGCCGCCCTGGCTCATAAAGGGCAGGGTGACGCCGGTCAGCGGAATCAGGCGGGTTACGCCGCCAACGATCAAGAAGGCCTGGAAGCTGATGGCGGCCGTAAGGCCCGTGGCGCTAAAGGCAGCGAGGTCGGATTTAGCGCGGGCAGCCGTGGTGAGGCCACGCACGGCAAAGAGCATAAACAGGATGAGCACGGCGCCGCCGCCCAAAAGGCCCATCTCCTCGCCGATAGCCGAGAAGATAAAGTCGGACTCGACGACAGGGATGTTGTTGGCCATGCCGTTGCCGATGCCAACACCGACCAGACCGCCATCGGCAAGCGAGAAGAGCGACTGGACGATCTGGTAGCCCTGGCCCTGGGCGTCCTTAAACGGATCGACCCAAACCTGGAAACGCACCTGAACGTGCGACAGGAACTTGTAGGCGCCCACGGCTCCAACGGCCAAGAGCGCAAGACCGATAACGACATACGAGAATCGTCCCGTGGCAACGTAGAGCATCAGCAAGAAGATGGTGTAGAACAGCACGGCCGAACCCAGGTCGCGTTCGAAGACGACGACGAGCAGGCACACACCCCACACGGCAAACAGCGGCAGCAGTAGTCGCAGACGAGGGATCTTAAAGCCCAGGATCTTGCGGTTGGAGATGGAGAGCAACTCGCGGTTCTCGGCCAAGTAGCCGGCCAGGAACAGGACGATAAAGACCTTGGCGAACTCGCCGGGCTGGATGGTAAAGCCCGCGATGCGAATCCACAGCTTGGAGCCCGAGATCGTGGTGCCGATAAAGATAGGCAGCATCAGCAGAATGATGCCGATGATGCCAAAGGTGTACTTGTAGCGCATGACCACGTCGAGGTTTTTGACTAGTGCAAGCGTTCCCACCATGAGCGCCACCGAGACAAACAGGATGATGAGCTGTGAGATGGCGAGAGCGGGGGCGAGACGCGTCACGAACGTGATGCCGATGCCCGAAAGTATAAATACGATGGGCAGGATGGCGGGGTCGGCACCGGGCGCCAAGATGCGCACGGCAATGTGGGCCGCGGCAAAGGCGGCAAAGAGGCCGATCGGTACGGCGAGCGTCTCAAAGGAGATGGCAGCGCCCGCGGTGAGGACGTACATCGCATACAGCAGGATGACGGGGAACGCCGAGGCGATGAGCAAGAGCAGCTCGGTGTTGCGGCGACTCATAAGCGGCACTCCCTTTCTAATTCTTATCGGAGGCTTCGGCCTCGGCGGACTGTTCGGCGGTTTTCTCGGAATCTGATTCGGAGGTCGATCCCTGATTGGTGTTGTCGCGAATCGTTTGCGCGTCGATCACCTGGCGGGTCTGCTCCTCGTCGATCTGGTGGCGGTACTTGGATATCGTGTCCTGCGCATCGTCGACACTTGTTTGCGGAATGCCCGCCTTGAGGCGGTTTTGCGTGTCTTCGGGCAGGTCGGACAGCTTGATACTGGTTTCGCTTTCGAGCCAGTGGAGCTTGAGTCCGAGTGGCTTGCCGGGCAGGCCGCGCCAGACGGCGACATTGCCCTGGTAGGTACCCAGGTAGTACGAGCCGGTGACACCCGTGTAGGCCCAGATGCCAGCTGCCAGCACAAAGACGAGGGCCAGGATGGCGGCGATAGTAACGTTGCGGCGACGCACGCGTTGCGCCTCGCGCATAACGCCATCGTCAACCAGGTCAACGACTACTACGGTCACGTTGTCGTGGCCGCCGGCGGCAAGCGCCGCGTCCACTAGGTTGTCGACGCAGATTTGCGCGGTTGAGGACTGCGTGGCGATGTTCTCGATATCGCTATCGGGAATCATGCTCGAGAGGCCGTCGGAGCACAGGATCAGGCGGTCGCCTTCCTCGATATGCAGAGTGAAGTGGTCGGCATACATGGCGGGGTCCGAGCCCAGCGCGCGGGTGATGACCGAACGGTTGGGGTGGACGCGAGCCTCGTCTGCCGTGATCTCGCCGGCGTCCACGAGCTCCTCCACGTAGGAGTGGTCGCGGGTCACGCGGATGAGCGTGCCCTCGTGGAGCAGATAGGCGCGAGAGTCGCCCACGTGGGCGATGGCAAGCGTGTCGTTTTCGATGTAGGCGCAGGTGGCTGTGCAGCCCATGCCGGGCTTGCCCAGGCCGTTCAGGGCCGCCTCGATTACGGCGGCGTTGGCTGCCTCGACGGCTGCGGCCAGGCGTGCTGCGTCGGCGGACTGTGGGGCCGTCTTGGCAATAGTCTCGACGGCGATGGAAGAGGCTACCTCGCCGGCAGCGTGACCACCCATGCCGTCGCATACGCAAAAGAGCGGCGACTGCACCAGGTAGGAATCCTCATTGTGCGGGCGCACGCAGCCAACGTCGGAGCGGGCGCCCCACATGAGTTGCGTGGTGGTGCCGGCATCATAGGTCGAGTCGGTCTCGATGCGCTCCTCGGTCAGGGGCTCAAAGCTCATGGTCGAGCCGGGGTCTTTGAGCTTGGCCTCAACGGCGGCAACGTCGATTTCGGCGGTGTCACCGGGAGAGACGGTGTCGGTCACGGCGTTTGATTCGGAATCGCCGGTGTCTGGGGAGTCGGGCTCCTCGGAAACGCGGGCGGTCGACTCGTCGTCTTGCGGGCTGACGTCTATAGGCTCGGGCGTCGCAAAGTGCGACGGCGCGGGCGTGTTTTGCGAATGGGTGGCGGGCTCGGCCACGGTATCGGACTCGCTTGCGGGCGCAGGCTGCGGGGTCTTGGGTGCAGGGCCGTCCTCGGGGGATGGCCCTGCCTCGGGCGCCGACGTAGACGCGGGCGCAACCTCGGATGCCGGGGCTATGGGAAACGCCGGCGCGGCGGGCTCGGGTGCCGCAAACACCGCAGCGCTCTCGTTGATTGCCGCGGCGACGGGCTCTGCAAAGTGAGCCGGCGCCGGGGTTGCTTCGGGCGCTGTGGGCTGTTCCGCAACATGTGCGCCGATGGGCGCCGCTGCGGCATCCTCTTCGTCCTCGTTATCGGTTAGATCCGAAATATCATGCGTTACATGCGAAAGAGGCAGGGAGAACACGGTGTCCTCGGGCTCCACGGGTTTGGAGCCCGCCGGAGCGGCGTGGGCCGGCACAGCTGTGGCGGCAGCCGGTGCCTCGGTCATAGTTGCGGACTTGTTCTCCTCGTCGATCATCGACGGTTCACCTTCATGACCACGTCGCCAATCTGGACTTCGTCGCCCTCACGCAGCGTCGCGGGCTCCACGAGCTGGCGGCCGTTGACGAGCGTGCCGTTAAGCGAGTTGAGGTCCTCGATGATGAGCGCCGGGCCCTGCAGCGAAAAGCGCGCATGCGAGGCCGAGACGAACGGTTCGTTGATGCAGATGTCCGAAGATGGCGAGCGACCGACGATGACGGGGCCGAGCATGTCTACGTGGATGCCGCGGATACCGCGCGGACCCTTGTCCACATCAATCGTCCAGATAGCCGAGTCGCGGCGCTGCCCGCGCACAAGTCCCACGCCGGTCTTCATGACGGCGAACAGGAAGATATAGAGCAGGGCGACCAGGACGATGCGGCCTGCAAAAAGGACGATATCGATGTTCATAAGCGACTATCCCCTAAATTCAAAGGTGCTCAGGCCAAACGTCAGCAGATCGCCGTTGCGCAGCGGGCAGCGCGTAATGCGGCGGTTGTTGACGAGCGTGCCGTTGGTGGAATTGAGGTCCTCGATCGACCAATCCGAGCCCGTAAAGGTGAGCTGGGCGTGGCGGCGCGACACGTTGGGGTCGCGCAGGGCAATGTCGGAAACTGAGCGCTCGCGACCGATGGTCACCTGTGCGGAGGTGATGCTATGGCTCTCGCCGCTCACGACGTCGACGAGCTGGGCGAGCGGGCGCTGCGGGGCGCGAGTGCTCGCCATGTTGGAGGCGATGCCGGCCGCGGCGCCAAGGCCCACGGCGGCACCGGTCGCGGCGGCTCCGCCCATGCCGGCAAGCGCGTCGCGCGAGACGGTCTGCGGCACCGGGATGGGTGCGGCGGCGGGGTCGGGGACGCTAGGCGCGAAGGGGTCTGCCACGGCAAGCGGGTCGGGAGCGGCGGCGCGAGGCGTCGGCTGCTGCTGGGGCATGGCGGCGGGGCGCTGCTGCTGCGGGGCAGCAAACTGCTGCTTGCCGGCGCGGGGAGCGCTGGCGGCGCGGCTTGCGGCAGAGTTGTTCTGGCCCAGGCCATTCTGGTAGGCACGCTCTTCCTCGTACAGACGACCGAGCGTGGGGGCGTCGACGTTCTCGGCAAAGACCGAGAACTTACCGGCACGCAGCTGCGGGTCGATCATAAAGCGAACGAGGGGCTCGCCGACAAACACATAGCGGCGCTTTTCGGCCTGTGCCTTCACAAACTCGCGGACTTCGCGTGAAAGCTCGGGGTAGAACGGGGCGAGCATGGGATCGTCGTCGGCGGCGATCAGGATGGTATAGAGTGCCGGCGCGGTGTTGACGCCGTTGATCACCAGAGTCTGATCCTCCATGTCGCGAGCGGCCTGCTTGGCAAGCTTCTTAAAGGAGAACGGGGCACGGGTGGCACCGAAGATGCCGGCCACGTGGTCCTCGAAGATGTTCAGGAAGTTCACGAAAGATCACTCTCCGTATAGGTTCTTTGGTATCCGAGCAAATATAGGCATATCCCAACGATTATAGAGGATAGGGTTCCCGCAACCGCCGCCTTGACGACGACCGCGGCCGCAAGGCTGGCAATTTCCATATGGTGTGCAAGACAGAGCGACGCCGCGGTGCCTATTCCGCAGCCGGCGATGGCAGCGATTGCAGCCAGGTTCGAGCCCTGCTCGGCACGCTTGGCATGGGCGTTGAGCAGCAGAGATGTCAGTGCAGCTGTCGCCGCGACAAGCACGACGGCAGCCCAGAAGAGCATGTCTCCCAGCGCCGCGGCAACATTGCCGAGCCCCAGCACGCCTCCGGCGGAAAGCGCAACCGTAGCCAGGCGGCCAAAAAGCGCGCCCATCCCCGTGGCGGCCGCGGCGCTTGCCGGGCCGAGCCAAAAGGCCGCGATGCCGGCGGCGACCCCGGCGGCAAGGAGGGCGTCGCCCGTTAGACAGCCAAGTGCCACCGCGCAGGTGAGCGCGGCGCTCGCGGCGGCCTCGGTGCGGCCCCAGGCGATCCACCAACCGGACATGGCGGCGGCAAAGAGCACCGCGACGGGCAGCATCGACAGGATGCCCTGCGCCTGCATGGTGGCGTTGGCCATAAGTACCAAAAAGCCCACGGCCGAGATAGCCGAGCCAATCTGCGGGGCCAGGCCGGCGGCCGCCCCGATCGCGATGGCTGCGGCAATAAGTCCGGGAAGCGCCGCGACGCCAGCCGTCTGCATGATCAGAAAGCTAAAGGCACCACACGTTAGCGCCGAGATGGCGCGCATCGTGTAATCGCGCGCGTGGCTCCAGCGCGTGCCGGCCCAGCCGAGTGCGGGGTCGACCTCGATGGTGTCGTCCTCATAGGCCGATGGCTCGATGCCGTCTGCCGCGCACTCGTCGTCCGAAAGCTCGCCCACCATCTGTTCTAGGCTGCGACGGCCCTCGCGTACGCTGCCCAAGCCGGCGAGCAGCTGGTCGCAAAATGCCTCGATGCTGCTGGGGCGGTCTTGCGGCATGGGGGAGAGGGCGCTCATGAGCGCAGCCTCGGCTCCTGGGGGAAAGTGCGGGATGAGCTCGCTGGGGTAGGTGGCACCGCCGATGATGCGGCCGAGCGAGTCGCCGGGCGTGGCGGCCATAAAGGGAGCGCTGCCGCACAGGCCCTCGTAGATCACGCAGGCGAGGGCAAAGACATCGGCGCGCTCGTCAACCGTGCCAGTCTCGATGTCGAGCTGCTCGGGTGGCATGTAGCCGATGGTGCCGCCGCGCGAGCCGCCAAAGCCGCCGGCAGACGACAGTCGCGCCATGCCAAAGTCGGTGAGCTTTACGTTGCCCGAGTGGTCGATGAGCACGTTGGCGGGCTTAATATCCAGGTGGAGCACGCCGTTGCTATGGGCGAAGGTGAGCGCCTGGCCCAGCGCGTCGGCAATTGCCGCGGCCTCGTCAAAGGTAAGCGAATGGCCGTCCACGCGATGTAAAAACTCGGCTAGGGACATGCCGTCGACATATTCCATGACGAGGTAGGCATAGACGGTATCGTGCGTAAAGTCGATAACCTGCACGATATTGGGATGTTGAAGCATGGCGGCAGTGTGCGCCTCGCGCAGGACATCCATGATGTCGCTGGCGGGCATGCCGGCACCGTTGATAAGAGGGATGCGCTTAATGGCCACGCGACGGCGCAGGTGCGTGTCGCGGCAAATCTCGATGGAGCCAAAACCGCCGGTCGCGAGCGTCTCGAGCGGCTGGAACCGCTTGAGCAGCTCGCGAGAGCTGGTGCCCTCCAAGGGAACGTCCGGCGAGAACCGGGCGGTATGTTGCGAGAAAAGCGGCATGGCCAACCCTCGTGCGTTTAAAGTTCGTTTGCGAGCGGCGGGCGCGGGCGCGGCCCGTTCCGGCGTTCGCGGTGGCATAGATGCTGCTAGTTTAGCACGCTCGGGCGCATGGTGAAGGTAGCGGGGCGAGGTGGCCTGTCTGGCTCGGCCTTAGTGCTTCTTCTTGTTCTTCTTCTGCTTGCGCTGTTTGGCCTTTGCGTTCTTGGGCTCGCTTTCCTGCTTGGCCTTGGCAGCGGCCTTCTCGGCCTTCATCTTCTTGCGTTTGGTCTCGATGCGCAGCTTTTTGTTGATGCGCGCCTTGAGGAAGGAGCCAAACTGCTCGGCATCACCACGCACAAAGGTGTCCTTAGGGATCGCCACGCCCTGGTCGGCGAACATGGCCACGAAGATGCGCTCGCCGTCGAGTACGTGGTCGAGCTTCTCAAACGGGAAGAACTGCGACTTGCCGCTCTTGCCCCAGACCATCAGGCCGTCCTCGTTGGCGGCGACGCGGCGGTAGCGGCCGCCCATGGACTCGTCGGCCTCGACGGCTTCGATAAAGTCACGCGCGAGCGTATGGTGCAGATTTTTGCTCCACCAGGCCAAAAAGGCGCCGAATACGATCAGGACGACGCCGAACTTGATCCAGTTGCCGCCGGCCACCAGCATGCCGATGCCGATGAGCGCGGCAATCGCAGCGGCGACGTACAGGGAGCCACGGCGCCTGGGCGAGGCGACCAGGCGGGCGAAATCGGTGACGAGGTCGTTTTCGTACTGATACTCGTTGAGGTACAGGATGCCGTCATCGGCTGCTGCCTGCGTCTCGAGCGCGACCTCGACCTGGTCGGCTGCTTCGGAGGGAACGAGGTTGCTCTCTGCGTCTGCCATGCTCTTTGGACTCCTATCGCGGCGGGCTCGCCGTACGGGTTATTATGAATGCAGTATGCCGTGCGACCGCATGGCCGCCGCGGCAACAAGACTCAGTATACCCGGGGGAGCACCCATGGAATCGTTGTACCGAAAGTATCGCCCGCTCACCTTCGACTCCGTGGTGGGCCAGCAGCATATCGTCTCGACGCTCGAGCACGCCATCACCGAGGGGCGCCTGTCCCACGCTTACCTGTTTTGCGGTCCGCGCGGCACGGGCAAGACCACCATGGCGCGCATTTTGGCCAAGGCGCTGCTGTGCCGCAATGCCGAGGCGGCGCGCGCCGAGGGTGCGAGCGGCTGCATGCCCGACGGCACCTGTGAGGAATGCGAGCTCATCGCTGATGGCAACCACCCAGACGTCTACGAGCTCGATGCCGCAAGCCGTACCGGCGTAGACAACGTGCGCGAGGAGATCATCAACTCCGTTAACTTTGCCCCGGTGCGCGGCAAGTACAAGATCTATATCATCGACGAGGTTCACATGCTCACGACGGCGGCGTTTAACGCGCTGCTCAAGACGCTCGAGGAGCCGCCGGCGCACGTGATCTTTGTGCTGTGCACCACCGACCCGCAAAAGATTCTGGAGACAATCCTTTCGCGCTGCCAGCGCTTCGATTTCCACCGCATTGGTAACGAGGATATCGAGCGCCGCCTGGCATACGTGTGCGAGCAGGAGGGCTTCGACTACGACGATGAGGCGCTTGCCATCGTGGCGCGCCATGCCAAGGGCGGCATGCGCGACGCGCTCTCCACGCTGGAGCAGCTGAGCGTCTTCGGCAACGGCACTGTGCATGCGGACGATGCCCGCTCGCTTTTGGGCGAGGTTTCGGACCAGATTCTGGGCGAGTTTGCGCGCGCCATTGCCGATCGCGATGTCGCCGAGCTGTATGGGCTTATTCGCGCGCAGGTCGAGGAAGGTAACGATCTGCTGGAACTGACGCGCGACCTGGTGGCGCATGTGCGCGACGTGTACGTGGCCTGCGTTGCCGGTGCCCGTGCCGAGTTGTTTGAGGGCGGCGCCGAGCAGGCCGAGGCGCTTGCTGCCGAGGCCGCTGCCTTTGGCGAGCATCCTGCCGACCGTTTGGCTCGCGTGCTGACGGTGCTCGACGATGCCGCGCTGGAGATGAGGGGTGCGAGCGACGTGCGCCTGGTGCTCGAGATCGCCTGCACTCGCCTGGCGCGTCCCGAGGCCGATTTAACGATTGAGGCTTTGGCCGAGCGCGTGGCACGCTTGGAGGCCATGGTTGCCAACGCCGCCGTTCCGGCGAGCGTGGCTGCTGCTCGAGCGAGTGCGCCTGCTGCATCCGCACCCGCTGTCCAGCAGCCGACGCTGATCTCGGGTGCCCGAGCTGCTACTCCTGCGGCGACCGCCGCCCCCGCTGCTACGTCTGCGCATCAGGGTGGCATGCCTTGGGACCGCGGCGCTGCTGTTCCGGCTGCCCAGCCTGCGCCCAAGTCCGCGGCTCCGGCTCCCGCGCCCAAACCTGTAACGCCTGCACCTCAACCCGTTGCGGCTCCGGCTCCCGCGCCCGCTGCATCGACCGTGCCGGCACCTAAGCCCCAGACCAACACTGCCGCCCAGGTTGCCGCCGCCGGTGCTGCCGAGACCCCCGCGGTCGAGGACGCCGGCGAGCTCCAGCGCAAATGGGCCGAGGTCGTCGAGCGCGTCAAGGCTCGTCAGGCTTCCTATGCAGGCCTTTTGCTCAACGCCCGCGCCACGGCCGACGACGGCTCCAAGCTCACGGTCTCGTTCCCCGCGGGCTCGACCTTTGCCATCAAGATGCTCGGTCGCGCCGATACGCAATCGGTGGTCCTGCCGACGGTCTGCGCGGTCTTCGGTCGTCGCACCGTCGACTACGTCCTGGATGGAGGTGGCACGCCGGCTCCTCAACATGAGGAGCATTCTCCATCTGCACGGGCTGCGGTATCTGCGGACCCGCAACCCGTGTCCTCGGCGGCCCCTGCATCCTCGAGTGCCAGCGCTCCGCAGCAGCAAGCGACGCCGGTGGCGGTACCGATCCCGTCGGCGCCTGAGCCCGCGGCGCCCAAACCGGCTGCTCCGGTCCCCGCGCCCAAACCCGCCGCCGCGCCTGCGCCTAAGTCATCCGATCTGGCTAAGGCCCCCTGGCTGCGCTCCGACAACCCTGCCGGCGCTCCTGCCACGGGCAAGCTCCCGACCGAGCCCGCGCCCCGTGCGCCCGAGCGCTCTGCCGCTCCCAAGGCTCAACCGTCTGCACAGGCTGCGCCGTGGGAATCCGAGCAGGTTCCCTACGACGATGCCATGGTCGGCGGTTTTGCTGCCGATGCCGGCGGGGACGATCTGCCCCCGTTCGACGTGCCGGGTGCGGCGTCCGCGCCCAAGCCCGCTGCAACTGCCCCCAAAGAGGAGGACGTCCCCGCCGCTCCCTGGGAATCCAATCCCGGTGCTGGCAGCCCCTTCGGCCATCAGGGCGCAGCCCCGAGCATCCCGCAGACCGAGGACGAGGCCAAGGCCCTCATCCGCAGCGTCTTTGGCCAGGCCACCATCTTCAAGCCGGTGGAGTAGCTGCGCAGGCGGGTATACTGCTCAAGAAGAGGACCCCTTGTCCGGGCGCATCTGTATTTCGGACATGTGTAGTGTGGTGCCGCGTATGTCGCATTTGAGCAGACAGGTGCGTGACGGTCGGCCTAGGATGCTGAGGTCGATACGATACGTCGCATGGCTGTCCGTGTACTCGACTTGCTCGGCGTTAATGGTTGCTCCGATTGCCAAATAAACGCCTAGCTCGGCATCGACAATCTTGAAGTCCTTTATCTTGACCTTGAACTCTTGATAGAGGGACGGGCTGTTGTAGTAGACGGTTCGGGTTCCGTCGGTGCACTCATCGGTCGTCTCCCATTTGACGACGGGCTGGTCCGAGCTGGCTATCAGCAGTTCTGCTCCAAAAGCTATGGCATGGGTGATGACAACCAGCAATGCCCAGCCGACAAAGAGATAGAGAACCACATATGCAACGGGGTGTTTTGAGCGGATGTTTTGGAGCGCGTTGGGGGCATTCATGGGGCACCTCCAAATTACTATCTATGGCAATCAAATTATACCCTGCCGCCATGTGCGCCGCCTCGAGCAGCGGTTCGGCATTTAGCTATTTAGTGGCGCACATGAAATGCCGGATTCGGCTCTACTAGATTGAGTGTGCGATATTATGCAACCTTGCATAATTCGACCTTGCATAATCTTTGAGTGCGGTTTGTATTGGAGGACATGTATATCGACTGAGGTAACACGTCCGCCCCGCTCTCTCGCCGCGCGCCGTGGTACGATTTTTGAGTTTGAAAGTCCCGCCGCGCTCCGGCTGCCCTTGCAGCTTGTCGCGCGGCCACACGTAAAGGAGCCATCATGGCCGGTATGAACATGCAGCAGATGATGAAGCAGGCCCGCAAGATGCAGGAGCAGCTTGCCGCCGCGCAGGAGAACCTCAAGTCCCAGACCGTCGACGCCTCTGCCGGCGGCGGCATGGTCAAGGTGACCGTTAACGGCGAGATGGAGCTCGTCAACCTCACCATCGATCCCGATGCCCTCGATCCCGAGGACGTCGATATGCTGCAGGATATGATCATGGCTGCCGTCAACGAGGCCGTCCGCGGCGTCAACGAGCTCGCCAACAAGCAGATGGGCGCCATCACCGGCGGCCTCAACATCCCGGGCATGCCGTTCTAAGACACGCATATATATGAGTGCAAATCACAGTCTGCAAAAACTGCTCGATGAGCTGGGCCGTCTGCCGGGCATTGGTCCCAAGTCGGCCCAGCGCATCGCCTATTACCTGTTGGAGGCCGACGCCGAGGAGGCGCGCCGCCTGGCCGAGGCCATCCTGGAGGTCAAGCAGGAGGTCCACTTTTGCAGCCGCTGCTTTAACTACGCCACGGCCGACGAGTGCTCCATCTGCCAGGACCCGATGCGCGATACCACTCGCATTTGCGTGGTGGGCGAGCCGCGCGATGTCCAGGCAATCGAGCGCACGGGCAGCTACCACGGCCTCTACCACGTATTGGGCGGCGTGATCAGCCCCATGGACAAGATTGGCCCCGAGCAGCTGCACATTCGAGAGCTGCTGGCACGCTTGGGCCACGAGGACATCCACGAGGTCATCATCGCCACCAACCCCAATATTGAGGGCGAGACCACGGCGAGCTATCTGGCCCGTACCATCAAGCCGTTGGGCGTCGAGGTGTCGCGTCTGGCAAGCGGCCTTCCCGTGGGCGGCGACTTGGAGTATGCCGACGAGCTTACGCTTGGCCGCGCCATCGAGGCCCGCCGCGCGATTTAGGTGGCGAGCCTGCTCCTGCCGTATGTTTTCCTCGCGACGCACGGGGTAGTCATAATTTCCCCGTGCGACTGTGAGTTTGTTGTGCAACAAAGATGCTTCGTATCCGCTTATCGCATGGATGCTTCCGCTCGCATCCTTAATTTGTCCATTCGTTGCGCAACCTTTTTGGTTCGCTGATACACTCAAATATGGATTCGAATGAATGCGCCGCTCCCGAGCGGCGTGTTTTTGTTGGAGGAGAACGCATGCGGCCCGGTGGCACTCAGACAAAGCGCGGCGCCGCGGTGCGCATACGACGCCGACTGGGCTTGGCGCCGCGGGCGTACGCACTGCTATCGTGCTCGCTGGTGCTGGTCATAGCTGGCGTTTCTGCCTATGGCATGACCGTGCCGTCCATGATGCAGGCGCATGCCGCACGCGAACCGCGCGTGGGGCATGAGGTCAAAAGCGATCTGGGCACCACGACTGGATATGCTTGGGCAAGTGTGGTCGGGCATATTGTGTTTGGCACCGACGATGCGGACGGCGCCGAGGCCCCGGACAACGAAGTCACGCTTGCCAATGGCAAAACCATCGTGCTCACCAACACCAAGATCATCGATCGGTTGTCCAACAATAGCGTGGTGGCAACGGTGAATAAGGTCGAGCAGCAAAAGGAGCAGGACGCCCAGCAGTTCGGAAAGCCCGGTAGCTCGGATACTTCTGGCTCTGGCTCGGATTCATCGAGTTCGGGCGGTGGCTCTGGGTCGGGTTCCTCTACCGGAGGGCCTGGAAACGGCGGCTCGACGGGCGGCAACACTGACAACGATGCAAACTCCGGCGGCCTTTCCGCTGCTGAGGAAGAGAGCATTCACAGTTGGCTTGTGACCAAGTACAACATGCTCGACGGCTATGTTTCTCGTGCCAATGACGTGGTCTCGACCTATAACTCTACGGGAGATCCCAGGCCGTGCGACAGCCTGGTCGGGGAGATGTTTGTCATTCGAGCCGAGTTCGGTCGTCAGACATTCTCGCCCCGGTCAAAGTGGTATCAGCAGTATGCCAATCTGTGGGGCTGTTACACCAACCTATGCCAATGGGTCGGCCATTACGGCGATGATGACGTCGCGCTCGGTAACTTCAACAATAACGTGGCGGCGCTTGCCCTATGATGACCGATCTTGCATCCACCACACCACAATCGCTCGGTCGCGATCTCATGGTCGGCCTGCGCCTGGCGCGTGTCGACGGGTTTGAGCCGGCCATTGCGCTCGGTCAGGACGAACTGCCTGCCTATCTGCGTCGTTTTACGATGCTGTTTGCCGACGATGCCACCATGCGCCGTGGCGGTATCGGCCGCGTGACGCGTGCTGTCAACGCCCAAGGCGAGGCCGTGGCACTCAAGCAGCTCATCTTGCCGACGCGCGATGAGTTTGACGACGATGCCGCTCACGAGGCGCTGGTCGCCAAGTTCAAGGCGGCGTTTCGCGAGGAATACGAATGCCATCGCGCCCTTTCGGGCCTTAAGGGCTTTCCCCGCCTCTATGGCTGGGGTGAGGTCGACGGTGTGCCTGCAATTGTCATGGAATGGGTCGAGGGCGAGACGCTTGCCCGCTTGCGTTCGCGACTCGCCGTGGATGATGCCGGACGCCTGTCGCCGCTTGTGGCGGCGCGTCTGGGTCGCGACCTGTTCGATCTGCTCTGCCGTATGAGTCTGGTGGGTGAGGGCTTTGTCCATCGCGATATCTCGCCCGCTAATATTATGGTGCGTACGGCGCGTCTACCGCTTGACCGGCAGCTTGCCGAGGGCACCTTTGACCTGTGCCTGATCGACTTTGGCTCGTCGCTGGCGCTCGAGCCTGCGTCGGCCGTGGCCGGTACCGGCGGCAAGGCGTCGTTTACGGAGCGTTATGCCACGCTGCGTCGCGCGACGGTTGCCTATGCCCCGCCCGAGATGCTCACCGACGATATTCCCGACCTGCGCGCTTTGCGTATGTCGCCGGCGATCGACGTCTATGCCGCGGCAAGCACGGTTTACGAGCTCATTGCCGGCGTCGCGCCATACGAAGCCGCGCCGAGCACTTCGGGCACCTCGGGTTCGCGCAAAAAGACGCGCGACATCGCGAGCCCCTATCGTCTCAAGATGGACACGCGGCCCCACTATCCCATTGGTGCCCATGCGCCCGGTTGTGATTTGACTCAGCTGCTTCGTCGTGAGCCCGATGTGGCGCTCGCCGCGGCCGAGCAGGCCCAGCAGCTAGGGCTTGAGCCGGATTCCGAAGAGCTACGCGATGCGCTGGCGTTTGTCGATGCCCAGCTGTTCGACGTGGTGATGGCCTGTCTGTCCAGCCATCAAAAAGATCGTCCCGAGCCGGCGGCGGTCGAGGCGGCGCTCTCGGCGTTTTGTGACCACTATGCGCAAAATGTCGGTCGTTCGCTCCGCGGCGAGCCGCTCACGCCGTGCCCCATGGATGCGTCTGGCCGCGCGGTTCGTCGCGCGCTGATGGTCGGCGCGACGGTCGTCTGTGGCGTGGTTTGGGCTGTGGTCGTGGTTTCGGCCGCGCTGCTGGCGTCGGGCGCCCGCGTGACGGCGACTTTGGGATCGCTCGTGTGGTCTGGGACGCTACCGGGTATTATTGCCGCACTGGCGTTGGCGCTGCCAGGCATAGCCGGCGTTACCGCGGGGGCACTTGCGCGCAATCGGCGCTCGGGGTTCCTGCAGGGTGTGCTTGCGCTTTCTGCCTGCGAGGTTCCAGTACTGGTTGTGGCTGCATGTAGCGTATTTTCCCAACGCGCCGTGATGGGCGGCCTTGTTGCCGCTCTGGTTGCAACCTATACGCTTACGTGGTTTTTGCTTGCGATGGGCTTTGCCTTTGAACTTCCCGTTTCGGCACCGCGACGCACAAAAGCCCAGATGGCGACTCCGCTTGCCGGTGGAGCCGCAGCTGCCCGTACTTTTGGCGGACCTGTCGAAGTATCGTCCGATTCTATTTCTACGACTAAGGAGGCCTAGGTCATGGCATCTCAAGTTGAGCTCACCCCATGCGGGGCCATGTTTGACATCTTTAAGCGCGCGGCGCATCTGAGCCATATCGAGCTGTGCGGCTTGGTGCTTTCGTCCCGTCCGCTCGCCGACGGCCGCAGCCCGCAGAGCCGAGCCGCCGATCGCTCTTGGGTTTCCCGCTTTATCGTTCGCGCGCCGGTCGGCACGCTTCAGCAGCGCTACTTTGCCGAATACGGTACCTCGGCTGCGCGTATTATGTCGCAACTGGCCCTGCGCCAGCGAAATCCCATGGACTCCACGGCTGTGATCAATATGGTGTGCGGTCCTGCAGGTGAACCGATGGTACGCGCGCTCGAAGAGTGCCACCAGGACACGAATCTCTATCGCAACGCGCTCGATCGCCTGTCCCAGGCGGCGGAACTCATGCCCGCCGAGCGCGCCGAGGCCGTGTTGGTGCTGTTTGTCGCCGTCGGTTGTTCGGCGGATGTGCGGTCCTCGGTGAACTATGCCATCGACTACGCGCACGCGACCTGTGGCGGAGGCACCTCCACGCCGCGTTCGCTTGGCATGTCGATGACCGCGGGCGAACGCGAACCCGCCCCGGCGCACCCCTTGGGCTTGCTGCGCGTACAAAGCAGTTTTGTCGTGAGCGCCCCGCGCTGGATTCAGCCGAGTGAGCAGGGTGTTGAGATTGGCGCGCTGGCCACTGGTGAGGGCGATATTACCGACGTCGGCGACGATGTCTCGGCCCGCCATGCCCATATCTGGTGCGATGCTCAAAATATCTGGCACGTCGAGGACTTGTCGTCCACCAACGGAACCGTGGTGGTAAACGGGGCCACGCGCGTCTGCATTCAGGTCGAGCCCGGCCGTTCCGCCCAACTCAATCCCGGCGACGAGCTCAAGCTCGGCGAATCCACTACCTATGCCATCCTCTTCGGTGCCCTCTAGCCGGCAGTTAGGGACGTTCCTTTTCTGCCGGCACTTGGGGACACTCCTCGGCGCGCCAGAGCCGGTCGCCCAGGGATGGAGGGGCCATTTTGGCCCTTGGCGGTCAGTCGGGGCGAAACTAGAAGATCTTTCCGATTCGCGGCTGTTCATGCTTGTAGAGCATCTAAAACAATAGGATGTTATTCTAGAATATGCCGGGTGCGTGAACTTGCCTGTCTTAGCCTTAATAAGGTATAGGGGAGTTTGGCTCAGGGGTTCCGTCTTGTTCTTCAGCGCAGTATTGTGGGACAGATTTGCTGAGATTGGCGCCTTACACCGCAGAGCGCACGGAAGGCTCTCGATTTGTGTTCTGGCCCCAGAATACAGGGCCTGATACTTACCAACTGTGGCATGGATGTAACATCTGTAGAAATCAACCCTTTTGTTGTCGACCTTTGTAAGAAAAACACTGCCATCAACTCTTTGGATGACGAAACTAGGGTGCTTGAGGGGAGCCTTTACTCCCCTCTGAGAGATGACTCATGTTTTTCGCTTGTCGTTGTGAATCCTCCGTTACTGCCGATTCCGGATGAGATTCCTTATCCCTTCGTTTGAGATGGAGGACAATCGGGTCTGGATAAAACACTTCGTATTCTTAAGGGTGGCGATACGCATTTAGAGAAAAACGGTAAATACTGCTAATAGGGGTGACGACGATGGTGCAGGGGCGACCCGCGATGCTCTCATCAATACGTCGGATACTTGGGAAATCAGGTCTAGATGCATGTATGATGATGCTGTGTGGCTATTCAATTAATCCGCGTTCCGAATGGGTGCAGGGTATAGCTGCGACATCGTATGCTTTTGACCCGGCGCGATACTCAGATATTTCTGAGGCGGTTGACGAAGTTTATACGCACTATGCCGCGCAAGGCGTTTCGGAAGTTTGCACATCTACGTTACGGGCTTAGGTTTCTTCAAGCGAGCAGGCCGGTTGCGTTATTTCGAGCGATTTTTCTAGTCTAGACGACAAAAGGCAAAGGATTTGATGGGTATAAAACGCGGACGTTTGTGGGCGGATGCTCAAATCTATTGTGGCAATCGGGCGGTTGAAAAAGATATTTCAACCGCCCGATTGCCAGGTTCGTCGGAGGAGATGTCCGATTCCGACTCTCTTGTAGGAAGAGCTTGAGATCGTATTGGCCCAAGGCAATCTTAAAGCAGTCTCATTGGCAAATCTTCGCTCCTGTTGTGTCGAGGTGTAAGGTATCAGTGATTGATGTTTTGTGGCGGGTAGATTGGGGCCTTCCTTGATTCGATGCGTTCTCTCGAGGTTCATCAGAGCAAAAGGGGCTTTCGTCTTCATTGCTATCACGGTGATTGGAACCACTCTCTCCTATGCCATGCCATACGTGAACGGGAAATTCTTAGATTTTCTTCTCGGTAACCGCAGCGAAAGAGACGCCGTACTCTTCGCGCTCCTGGTTGCGTCAATAGGAGTTTTCTCCACCCTCTTTACTTATTTTGCAGGAACACTTTCCATTCGCATAACCACGAGACTTTCCTTTGATCTTCTCAGGGAGGCCGTCTTGCGTTTTGAAAGAGACGATTACTTGGTGAGTCGGACCATCGATCCAGCCTATACAACGCAACGGATTATTTCCGACTCCAGCGTGGTCTCATCCTTCGTTTTGGCGAATTTTATCAGTGCGCCGCTGTCCATTGTAGCCATTCCCATCGTATTGCTTATCATATGGTCAATTGATTCAACTCTCGCGGTGTTTTCCATCATTCTCCTCATCGTGTATTTCTGTGTAATTACTGGGTTGAGGAAACTTTTGTATAGGGTCACGTATGAGAAGAAAGAGGCGGACAGCGCCTTTTACGCCGCAATTGCATCGCAGCTTAATCAGATTCTCAACATTCAACTGACATCTTCGTACGGCAAGAGCGAACAAGCGCTCGACGCTGGGTTTAAGAGCTATTTTCCCAAAGTTTTGCGCTCCGGAAAGCTATCATATTCTCTGACATCGCTCGATGGTCTTTTCGCAGCGTTGTTTCAAGCGGTGATACTTGTTGTTTCCGGAGTACGAATCATTAACGGAACTATGTCAATAGGCGAGTACACTATCATCGGTACATACTTCGCGGTTCTCTTTAAGACTTTGAAAAGTATGATGTCATTGTTCAAATCCTATCAAGATGCCAAAGCATCATGGGATAGGACGGCTATCGCGACGAGAGAAAAGGAGAGATCGGGGTGGAATCGGACCGATTTAGCTAAACTCGATGAAATAAATGACATTTCGGTATCTGATTTGGAATTCTCGGTTGCCCTTCCAGACGGATCTGTCCGAGAGGTCCTCGGCGGGTTTTCTTTCAAGTTTTCCGGTCCTGGTACATATTGCATAGTTGGGGAAAACGGAAGAGGCAAGACGTCACTTCTTTACTTGATGCTCGGGCTATACTCATCGAAAGGCAAAGTAAAATACAACGGCGTGCCAATCGAAGAATGCGACTTGGATTACATACGTGCGAGAGAGATATCGTGCTGCCCACAGTCGTGCTTCGCGCCGGACGAAACGGTGAAAGAGCTGTTAGAGTATTTCGACACGCCCTTTTCTTCCTATCACCGGGGTGTAGATGGCCTACTTTCGCTGGAAAACAGCGTGAAGGAGTTGCTCGGGAAACGTTGCTCCGCGCTTTCGGGCGGTGAGCTGCGCCGAGTGTACTTATGGTCGGCGATTTCACGCAAGTCGTCAGTTTTGGTACTCGACGAGCCCACGACTGGGTTAGACGCTGTAAGCCGCGCCGAGCTTGCGGCCTATGTTAAGCGCAACAAGCAAAGCCAGCTGATCATCGTTGTCTCTCACGATGACGAGATGGTCGGCGCGGTAGAAGGGGTAGTGGATTTAGGCAGCATGTACCAGGGTAAATGATGACAAGTGTAGTGCTACCCAACTGGCAGAGATAACAAAAAGGCGATGCAGATGCACGTAGCATTCAGGCGGTTCGGACTCGGTGCCTTCACGCCATCGCAACGCTTTCAGATATAGTTCTCGTTCTCTTACTAAAGGAAACTTTAGTCTACGTCATCTTGTCGAGACAGAGGTGAAGCGAAGTGTTGTCGCGACGTATCTTATTCCAGGTGGCTCAGTATCAGCGTGAGAATCGCACCAAAGTGTACTTACGATTCTCGTGTCCCACGGACAACATGAGCTGAGCATTGAGGTTCCACCCTTTGCTGCAACTACACGGGGTTGGACGGCAATGAATATGCCGGGCCGCATACCACGCGCAGCGGGGGTCCATGTCCCAGTATGTTGCCTACAGCAGCCTCGATGTCCACGCACACATCATCTCTGCCTTCGCGTTCAATCCATTTGCCGGAGAGTGCGAGGGTTGCCAGGCCGTAGAATTCGAGCCGAACAAATGAAATGCGGTATCAGCGCATAGGATTAAACTGACGATTGCTTTGCACTGAGAATACGCTTGGAAAGCCGCTATGGGTGGCGGCCCGGGTTAAATAGAGAAGCCCGTCCGATCACTTTCATGTGGCGAACGGTCGGGCTTCTTATTCCACTTGCCAATGCTCGGCTCATATTGGAAGAAAGCTACGCTAATGTTTGCGTGACACTCCTATTTTCTCCGAAGAAAGAGTCGGATAATGAAGAATAGAATTAAAAAAGGTGCCAGATATAACGCAAGTATAAAGGCTAATCCAACGAGACCTTGCAATAATGGCATAACTCCTCCCAGACACGAGATTTTGGTATTTGTTCCCATCTTATTCTGAATTGGACCAAATAGTTCCTAGCCACAAAACTACTCGTCAACTGGATCACACCAATCTGCTGGCAAAACACAGCTTGATTCTTTATCGACATAGCACCAATCCGCAACAGGGCACTCGGCGATGTCGTAAAAATTGCATATATCAACTCCAAGACAACAAGGCTCAACGGGAGGATGTTCATTTGAACCAACAGGATGGATATGCTTCATAACAGCTCCTCACCTTAATCCAATTAGAGACTACGTTTGATCAATGCCACAGTGATCTACAACGCAGATGCTGCCGCCATCCATGTCATAGTCGCAGTAATCGTATGCACCACAGCCATCTGCTTTATCATAAACAGTACAGATGTCAGTAATGCCCAAGAGGCAGTCAAAAGACATCGGCTTCACGCCTGCCTCGCCGCCACTTCCTGGATTAATCGGATGAATATGCTTCACGACTACCTCCCTTTGAGTGCAGAAAAACCTCAATATTGTGTATAACAAACCAAGATGTCTAGTTCACCATATTTCTAGAATGGTTTCGGCGAATGTAGCAATAAGCTTCGCAGACGGTAATCAGAAGAACGAACACCTCCACAATGGTGACAGCAATGCGCTGAACCGCTTATTCCGATACAGTAGCTTCTCGTTGATTTTTCTCCTGCGAAGATGAGTGGCGGGAAATAAGGTCAAAAGCCATCTCGTAGCACATTTTTCTATATTCACATGATGCAGGGTGTAGACTCTTGGGCAAGTAGCCGTGCTCGTCTGCAGCCTCCCAGCTACAGCCCCCACCACAGAAAGACAGAGCCCAACAGTCCGTACAGTCAATTCTTTTTTCGACACCCTGACTCCAGTTTTCAATATACCTAGTTTCGTCAATTCCGGTGACGATGTTGCCCATTTTGAATCGCATCATCCCGACAAACCTGTGACAGGGGTATACGTCCCCTTCGGGAGTCACGGAAATAAAACGCCTGCCAGCCCCGCATCCGACAAAGGCGATCCTGTTGCTCATAATCAAATCAACTGCAGTTTTCAATGTTCTAAACAAGGGCTTTTCCCCTTGATCAATCTGTTTGAGATATTGATCCGCCAAATCTATTAGGCCCGCCCTGATTTTGTTTAATGAGTGTTCGTCGAGTTTGATATTCTCATCGAATGAGCTCACGGGCGAGAAGTAAATCCTTCTGAAGCCCATCTCTTTAAACTGAAGATAGTCTTCAACAAGGTTACAGTTATTATTTGTTAAGGTCGCTCTTGCGCCGAAGGGGAACGACTCGGAAAAACGACGAACGTTTTTGTCGATATCGGAGAAAGAGCCGCCTCCCGTCTTATACGGGCGCGATGCATCGTGCTTGCATCCTGTACCATCGAGACTAATCAGAACAGAAAACCCGTGCTCCTTGAAAGAATTCACAGCAGTGTCATTCAAAAGCGTTCCGTTGGTCGTAATAGAATAGGTAAAGTTTCTATTGGGGTATATTCTTTTTGAATAGTCGACCGTTTTCCATATCAGCGGCTCGTTAATCATGGGTTCCCCACCAAAAAAGACGATCGCAAGCGTTTCGTTTTCCGATGAACTTGCGACGAGGTAGTCGACCGCCTTGAAGGCTATCTCGTCTGTCATCAGCAGAGGAGACGTTCCATAATCTCCTTTACCGGCAAAACAGTAACTACAACCAAGGTTGCATGCATGTGAAACGTGGAGTTCGATGGATCTAAGTTTTCGAGGCGTGTCTTTTGTTAAGAAAGTCCGCTCAGACAATCGTTGATACTCATCAATGTCGTCTTCAAGTTCTGCTATGGTCGTTTGGTCGTAGCCTTTCGCAGCAAGTGACTTTGTTAGCAACTTCGAGTTGACCGTTCTTCCCGATGCTTCAAATATGCGAAGCGCATCTTCTGATGCTTGGTCAACCTGAAAGCAATTGCGAGTGACCTCATCGAAGCAGTAACGACGATCACTTACTGAGAAAAAATGCATACGTTCCTCAATTTCATGCTGGACTGGCACTAACCTTGTTTATTGTTGCGCAGCTATAAAAAACCACCAGCGGGGATTCGGTGTGCGGCCCAATCGGACTCCCAAAAGGTTTTATTTGAGACTGGCAAGCTTTGTGTTGTTGGCACTTCGACAGCGCTCTTTATTCCAACATGGAGCCTCGCAGTTTGAGTCGACTTGCCTCTGGAAGGTCCGATCTTAACTTGATTTAGGATGAAAACAGATTACAGGCGCGCTCCTCTAGAAAGAAAGGAAACCAATCGCCGCCTTTCACCAGGAAAGTTTTTATAGCCCACCTCGAGCAAAATGAAAGATGCGAGAGCGATTGGGGAACAACGCGAATCTCCCCTTTTGGGTGGGAGCGAGCCTTCAGCCACCGGCGAACGACTCGCCCTGGTCAGAATCTGGAAGTGGTGCCGGGCCGCTTGGGCCTCCCCGGTGACTTCGTGGGGCTTACCTGCCTGACGTCGAGGAGTACATCCGCAAGATTCGTTCCCTATGCCGTTTGCTCTCACGCCCGCCTTAGTTCCAAGTCGGGCGAGCCGCCGCGCTCATGCGACCCGTGGCGGCGACACGTCGACGCCGCGCTCGCTGAGCACATCTTCGGTCGCGGGCGAGCACGAGGTCGCGCCGGCGCATCCGCTGGGACTGCTGTGCGTGCAAAACGGCTACGTGGTGAGCGTCCCGCGCTGGATTCAGCCGAGTGAGGAAGGCGTTGAGATCGGCGCGCTGGCAACGGGGGAGGGCGGCATCACCGACGACGTCTCGGCCCGCCATGCCCATATCTGGTGCGACGAGTCTGGCGCATGGTTTGTCGAGGACCTGTCGTCCACTAACGGCACCGTGGTGGTAAACGGGGCCACGAGTGTGTGTATTCAAGTAGAGCCCGGCCGCTCCGCCCAGCTCAACCCCGGCGACGAGCTCAAACTCGGCGAATCCACCACCTACGCCATCCTGCTCGGCGCCCTCTAGCCGGCAGTTAGGGACGTTCCTTTCCTGCCGGTACTTGGGGACACTCCTTGGCGCGTCAGAGCCAGTCGTCCGGGGATGGAGGGACCATTCTGGCCTTTGGCGGTCACCCGAGGTAAACCTTTACCGCCCGCCTATATTTGTCGAAATTACACTTAACGGCGGGGTACAATAAACCCGCATGCGGATTTCCGTTGCGGGCGCTTCCCATCGCCGGGGCGTGCCCGGGAGCATCCGGCATGCGGCCTTTGCGGCGCTCGGTCATGTGCAAGACGGGCGGTCGGGTCTGTGGGGCGCATCAGCTGCCCCTCGCCTCGGCATGTCTTCTCTCCACGCCACGTACCTGCTGCTGAGCCTGCCTGCCAGATGATTGGAAGCAACAGCGTAAATCCCATCACGCCAACATCCCGGCGATCGCCGGGGCCTGTATACCTATATGAGAGGAGAGGGGTATATGGCGCGTAAGTTTAAGTCTATGGACGGCAACGAGGCGGCCGCATATGTTTCATATGCGTACACCGAGGTAGCGGGAATCTATCCCATTACGCCGTCCAGCCCGATGGCCGACCATGTCGACCAGTGGGCGGCCCAGGGTCGCAAGAACATCTTCGGCACCCCGGTCAAGGTCGTCGAGATGGAGTCCGAGGCAGGTGCAGCCGGTACCGTTCACGGTTCGCTGGGCGCCGGTGCTCTGACCACCACTTACACGGCTTCTCAGGGTTTGCTCCTGATGATCCCGAACATGTACAAGATCGCGGGCGAGCAGCTCCCGGGCGTCTTCCACGTCTCCGCGCGTTGCGTCGCTTCCCACGCCCTGAACATTTTTGGCGATCACTCCGACGTCATGGCTTGTCGTCAGACCGGCTTCGCCATGCTCGCCGAGGGCAACGTCCAGGAGGTCATGGACCTCTCGCCGGTGGCTCACCTTGCCGCCATCGAGGGTAAGACCCCGTTCCTTAACTTCTTCGACGGCTTCCGCACCAGCCACGAGATCCAGAAGGTCGCCATGTGGGACTACAAGGATCTGGCCGAGATGTGCGACATGGACGCCGTCCAGGCTTTCCGCGATCACGCGCTCAACCCTGAGCACCCGCACACCCGCGGTAGCCACGAGAACGGCGATATCTTCTTCCAGAACCGTGAGGCCTGCAACAAGGTCTACGACGAGCTTCCCGCCGTCGTCGAGGGCTACATGAAGAAGATCAACGAGAAGCTCGGCACCGATTACGGCCTGTTCAACTACTACGGCGCTCCCGATGCCGATCGCGTCGTCGTGTGCATGGGCTCCTTCTGCGACGTGCTCGAGGAAGTCATCGACTACCTCAACGCCCACGGCGAGAAGGTCGGCCTGGTCAAGGTCCGTCTGTTCCGTCCGTTCTCCATCAAGCACTTCGTCGACGTTCTCCCCGAGACCGTCCAGAAGATCGCCGTCATGGACCGCACCAAGGAGCCGGGTTCCATCGGCGAGCCGCTCTACCAGGACGTCGTCTCCGCTCTCTACGAGGCCGGCAAGACGGGCATCAAGGTCGTCGGCGGCCGTTATGGCCTGGGCAGCAAGGACACGCCTCCCGCGTCCGCGTTCGCTGTCTTCGAGGAGCTCAAGAAGGACGAGCCCAAGCGCGAGTTCACCATCGGCATTGTCGATGACGTGACCAACCTGAGCCTGCCCGAGGCCGAGGATGCGCCCAACACCGCAGCCCCCGGCACCATCGAGTGCAAGTTCTGGGGTCTGGGTGGCGACGGTACCGTCGGCGCCAACAAGAACTCGATCAAGATCATCGGCGACCACACCGACAAGTACGTCCAGGCCTACTTCCAGTACGACTCCAAGAAGACCGGCGGCGTCACCGTCTCGCACCTGCGCTTTGGTGATTCCCCGATTCGCTCGCCGTACTACGTGACCAAGGCCGACTTTGTCGCCTGCCATAACCCCAGCTACATCGTTAAGGGCTTCAAGATGGTCCGCGACGTCAAGCCGGGCGGCACCTTCCTGGTCAACTGCCAGTGGAGCGACGAGGAGTTCGCCGAGCACATGCCCGCCGTGGCCAAGCGCTACATCGCGAACAACAACGTCAACGTCTACCTGATCGACGCTATCGACCTGGCCGCTAAGGTCGGCATGGGCAAGCGCACCAACACGGTGCTCCAGTCCGCCTTCTTCGCGCTGGCCAAGGTCCTGCCCGCCGAGGACGCCCTGCAGTACATGAAGGACGCGGCTACCAAGTCCTACATGAAGAAGGGCCAGGCTATCGTCGACGCCAACCACAAGGCCATCGATGCCGGCGCTACCGCCTTCCGTAAGTTCGAGGTTCCGGCCGACTGGGCTACCGCCGAGGATGCCGCTCCCGTCGAGCTCTCCGAGGAGACCAAATCCGCTATCGCCCAGCAGGTCAAGAACCTGCTCGAGCCCATCGATCGCATGGACGGCGACAGCCTGCCTGTTTCCGCCTTCGTCGATTGCGCCGACGGCCAGTTTGAGCTGGGCGCCTCCGCATACGAGAAGCGCGGCGTCGCCGTGGTCGTTCCCCACTGGGACGAGACCAAGTGCATCCAGTGCAACCAGTGCGCCTACGTGTGCCCGCATGCCACCATCCGTCCGTTTGCGATGACCGAGGACGAGGCTGCCGCCGCGCCCGAGGCTACCCGCACGCTCGACGCCATGGGTCCCAAGGCCAAGGGCATGAAGTTCACCATGGCTGTGTCCCCGCTCGACTGCATGGGTTGCACCAACTGCGTCAAGGTTTGCCCCAAGGGCGCCCTCGAGATGGTTCCCACCGAGCAGGAGATGGACCAGCAGCCCGTTTGGGACTACATGGTCGAGAACGTCTCCGAGAAGAAGGAGCTCATCGCGGCCAACGTCAAGGGCAGCCAGTTTAAGCAGCCCTACCTGGAGTTCTCCGGCTCCTGCGCCGGCTGCGCCGAGACCGCCTATGCACGTCTGGTGACCCAGGTCGCCGGCGACCGCATGTTCATTTCCAACGCCACCGGCTGCTCCTCCATTTGGGGCAACCCCGCTGCCACCGCTCCTTACTGCAAGGACAAGGACGGTCACGGCCCGGCGTGGAACAACTCCCTGTTCGAGGACAATGCCGAGCACGGTCTGGGCATGGCCGTTGGCTATGAGGCCGTTCAGCACAAGCTGATCGCCGCTACCCAGGACATCATCGCTGCCGATGGTCCGTCCGATGAGCTCAAGGCCGCCGGCCAGGCTTGGATCGACTCCGTCAACGACGCCGAGGCCTCCAAGACCGCTGCCGCTGCCTACGTTGCCGAGCTCGAGAAGTGCGGCTGCGACGCTTCCAAGGCGATCCTCGCCGACAAGGCTTACCTCACCAAGAAGTCCTTCTGGATCTTCGGCGGCGACGGCTGGGCCTACGACATCGGCTTCGGTGGCCTGGACCACGTCCTGGCCTCCGGCCACAACGTCAACGTCTTCGTCTTCGACACCGAGGTCTACTCCAACACCGGTGGTCAGGCCTCCAAGGCCTCGAACCTGGGCCAGGTCGCTCAGTTCGCCGCTGCCGGTAAGGTGACCAAGAAGAAGTCTCTGGCCGAGATTGCCATGAGCTACGGCTACGTCTACGTGGCGCAGGTCGCCATGGGCGCCAACCCGGCTCAGACCCTCAAGGCCATCCACGAGGCCGAGGCCTACGACGGCCCGTCCCTCATCATCGGCTACAGCCCCTGCGAGATGCACTCCATCAAGAAGGGTGGCATGCAGAACTGCCAGGCCGAGATGAAGAAGGCTGTCGAGTGCGGTTACTGGAACCTCTTCCGCTTCAACCCCGAGGCTGCTGCCGGCAAGAAGTTCTCGCTCGATTCCAAGGAGCCCGCGGGCGGTTATCAGGAGTTCCTGATGAACGAGGCCCGTTACGCTTCGCTGACGCGTTCCTTCCCCGAGCGCGCCGAGGAGCTCTTCAAGGAGAACGAGCAGGCCGCTATGGACCGCTATCAGCACCTGCTGAAGCTCAAAACGGTGTATAACGAGGCCTAGGTCTCCCACCGCAGGATCTGAGGGCTGACCTTCGCGGACGTCCTCGGACATGAAAGAACCCCCGCTGCGCACTACGTGCGGCGGGGGTTCTTTCGTCCTGCGGAGTGTCCGCGAAGGTCAGCCCTCAGATCCTGCTACGACTACGTTCTCGGATTGTGTGGGCGGATGAAGGACGTAGTTGGCCGGGTATTCCGTCTCCTTCGCTGTTTCGCGGCTTTGCCGCGAAACCTCGCGCCACTTTGGGGATGGATGGGGGACTTGGCTGTTGCCGCCTTTTCGGAGCCCTTCTTTATTCCTTATGCTGGATGAAAAGCCCCTTGTTTTTGCAGGGGTGCATACTCGACTTATAAGTGCATAGAATCTCGTATAGCGCGAGTAAGATATTGCGCTGTCCGTTTTGTGTTTAGCAGAGATGTAGTTTGCATAATCCGACATAATCCTCGCTGCATTTAAATAAAGTTGCACGTAAATGGCGTAGATATGCTTGAGCTGGGGTTCTGTACGCTGAGCGGACAAAAACGACCGTTCACCGTTCCGCTATTTTCAAAATGAATAAAATGAGCGATAAAGAGAATATAAACCTTAATAAACTCGCGTATCGCACGGACGCGGGTTATTAATGGGTTGTAGGCCTTTTACAGAAAGGATTCCAGCAATGTCTAAGCCTCTTGGCAAGCCCGATCGTATTGTCGTCGCCCTTGGCGGCAACGCCCTCGGCAACAACCCCGTCGAGCAGATCGAGGCCGTGAGCAACACCGCCCACGCTCTCCTTGGTCTCATCGAGCAGGGTAACGAGATCATCATCACCCACGGCAACGGCCCGCAGGTCGGCATGATTCAGAACGCCTTCGCCGCTGCCCACGATGCCATCGGTACCCCCGAGATGCCGCTGCCCGAGTGCGGCGCCATGTCCCAGGGCTACATTGGTTATCACCTGCAGCAGGGCATCGGCCGCGAGATGCACAAGCGCTATAAGCGCTGGCACGCCGCCACCGTCGTCACCCAGATCGAGTGCGACCCGGACGACCCCGCGTTCAAGAACCCGACCAAGCCGATTGGTCCCTTCTACACCGAGGAGCAGGCCAAGGAGTTCATGGCCGAGGATCCCTCCAAGGTCTTCGTCGAGGATTCCGGCCGCGGCTGGCGTCGCGTCGTCGCTTCCCCCGATCCCAAGAAGATCGTCGAGGCTGACTCCATCCTCAATCTGCTCGATAACGAGTTCATCGTTATCGCCTGCGGTGGCGGCGGCATCCCCGTCGTCCGCGACTACGAGAACAAGGGCTGCTACAAGGGCGTTCCCGCCGTCATCGACAAGGACCTGGGCGGCGAGCTGCTGGCCGAGGACTGCGACGCCGACGTTCTGTTCCTGCTGACCGCCGTTGAGCATGTCGCCATCAACTTTGGCAAGCCCAACCAGGAGGAGCTCGAGGACCTCACCGCCGACGAGGCCGAGCGCCTGGCCGACGAGGGCCAGTTCGGCAAGGGCTCCATGGAGCCCAAGGTCCGCGCTGCCATTAAGTTCGCCCGTTCCCGCAAGGGCCGCACCTGCATCATCGGCGCCCTGGACAAGGCCGCCGAGACCATGGCCGGCCTCTCCGGTACCCGCATCCACGAGTAGCCTCTACTCTGTTGTCTCTCTCGTGGGCGCCAGGCAGGGCGCCCGCAAACTAGCCTCTCTTCATGAGCCCCGCAGTCCGCTCCGACTGCGGGGCTTTTGCTATTCACCTAGTCATTGGGGACGTTCTTAAACGACTAGCCAAACAAGAACGTCCCCAACGACTACTCATTTAAGTCTGTCCCCAATGACTGCCCAATGGCTGGGAAGGCGCATCCCACACCGACGCATTGCCTTCGGGCCCTCTCCCCAGGCTCTCCATAGCTCAGCTGGACTCCCCGCAACCTGTTCCGAGTTGGCGGAACGAGCGCGACGTGGAGTGTCATTCTTTACCGCGTTAGACTAGACGCAGGGAAAGGAGGAGGACATGGATGCTCGCGTCAAGCAGCTTGTAAATATGATCGAGGACGCTCAGCCTGTCGCTGTCGCGGTACTTGCCAAGCGTCTCGAGGTAAGCGAGCGCGCCGTGAGAAACTATATCCATCGCGCAAACGACAACCTTGCAGGGGTTGCACGCATCGTTGGCAGCAAGGGGCAGTATCGTATCGATGTTGCACGTGCAGATGAGCTTGCTCGCTTGCTAGACGGTGCGGCTCTGGCCCATCCGGGCATTCCTGATACGCGCGACGGCCGTGTGTCCTTCCTTCTTAACGACCTCCTCATGCGGTCCCAGTGGGTGACGATTGAGGAGTATGCGGATTTACTCTACATTTCGGCGCGAACTCTGTCCAATGACATGCGTCTGGTAGAGCAGAAACTCGCCCAATTTGACTTAACGCTCGAAAAGCGCCCACGCTACGGAATCCGCGTTGCGGGCGGGGAGTCGCAGCGGCGCCTGTGCCTGGCCTCGCTGGTGAGGCCCGTGTTGCCCGACACCGACGATGCAAAGCTCGCCGAGCGCCTGCGGGCCATCGCCGCATGTGTGGACGATGCTCTGACGGCCTCGCCCGTCACGGTGAGCTCGCTGGCATCCCGCAATCTCATCATGCATCTTTACATTGCTCTTGGCCGCATCGAGCAGGGCTGCTATGTCCCAGCTGCAGAATCGGACGTTCAAAAACTGGAGGGAACGCGCGAATACGCCGCGGCTTTCCAGATTGCTGCAAACATCAAGGATGCCCTGGGCGTGAGCATGCCCCGAGAAGAGGTTGCCTTTATCGCAATCCATTTGCTCGGCAGGGGCACGGGCGTGCCCGAGAAGGGCTCTGCCGTTATCTCGGACGAGATGTGGGAGATTGCTTCCGAGATGGTACGTGCGGTCAACGATGAGTTTAGGTTTGACTTTAGCGGCGATCTTGAACTTCGCATGAACCTTGCTCGGCATATCGGCCCTCTGGGCTATCGCCTTGAATATCACATGCATATGGATAACCCCATGCTGTCCGATATCAAGACGAGGTTTCCGTTGGCCTATTCGATGGCAGCTGGCACCTCGCAGGTACTCGAGCGTCATTTTGGCAGCCAGCCCTCTGATGAAGAGCTCGGCTACATCGCCATGGCATTTGCCCTGGCCCTCGAGCAGCAAGCCGACCAGCCGCGTCGCAAACGCATCCTGATCGTGTGCGCCTCGGGAGCGGGAAGCGCCCGTATGCTCGAGCACCAGTACCGCAAGCAGTTTGGCATGTATATCGATTCGATTGAGACATGCGATGTCGCCCGCGTGGGAACGTTCGATTTTTCGCATATCGACTACGTGTTCACAACGGTGCCGCTCAACGTCAAGTTGCCCGTGCCCGTCCGCGAGGCCGATTTCTTCTTGGAGACGAGCGATGTCAACGCTATCCGCAAGGTGCTGAGCGACGACACTGCGCAATCGGACTCCGTGAGCTCTTTCTTTAGCCGTGCCCTGTTCTTCAACCGCGTTGAGGCGTCGTCGAAGCAGGCCGTTCTCCGATATCTCTCCGAGCGCGCCGTCGAGAGCGGCCGTGTCGATGCCCAGTTTGCCCAAGAGGTCGCCGAGCGCGAGAGCGCGAGCGCCACCTCGTTTGGCAATGGGGTAGCCATGCCCCATGGGATGCATCCCTTGAGCGCCGAGGCCTTTGTTGCCGTGGGCCTGCTCGAACATCCCATTCTTTGGGACGAATACGGCCATGAGGTCGATATCGTCTTTATGGTGTCGTTTGCCCGGTCGGGCGGCGATGAGGCGCGGATCTTGAGCTCACTGCTCGCCGAGATCTTTATGGACCGCCAGGGGGTCGAGCGCCTACGCGAGCGCCGGTCCTGGCATGAGCTGATGGCGCTTGTGCAAGCGCATACGGCTTAAGACTTCTTTTGTCGATGACCCTGTCAGTCTACCTGCAATAAACCTCGAGGATTGCGGGCGGGAGATAGGCGTTTCGAATATTCAAGTACAAACCAAACATCACGGGAGAGGAGACCGTTATGGACGATCAGGGAACCGAGATGGTTTCGTTTCAGCTGGTCGCTGCAGCGGGAGAGGCACGCAGCCTTGCCTTCGAAGCCCTTGAAAAGGCAAAGGCGGGGGATTTTGACGCCGCCGCCAAACTCATGAAGCAGTCAAAGGATGCGGGAATCAAGGCTCACCACATCCAAACGCAGCTGCTTTCGACTGAGGCAGCGGGCGAGCATCTGTCGGTGGATGTGTTGCTGGTCCATGCTCAGGACCACCTCATGTGCTCCATGCTTGCTCAGGAGCTCGTGCAGGAGCTGATCTGCCTGTATGAGCGCACTGCAACCAAGAACGCCTAGCGGCGTGCGGTGACTATCCAACCAATCAATGCGAAGGGAATCCCTTATGAAGATCCTTCTTGTTTGCGCAGCTGGTCTGTCTACAAGCATTCTGATGAAGAAACTCGAGAAATATGCGGAGCAAAACGGCATCGAGCTCGATATCGATGCGGTGGGTATCGGCGAGTATCAGGAGACGTGCGCCAATTATGACGTGCTGCTCTTGGGGCCGCAGGTGTCCTACCAGCTCAACACCGTCAAGCAGGGGAGCGGTAAGCCGACCGCGGTCATCCCCGCACAGGACTACGGCATGGGCAACGCCGCCAACGTGCTGGCACTCGCCCAGTCGCTGTTGGGTTAGGAGGCAACCATGGAGAAGTTCATGACCCTGCTTCAGGAAAAACTGACCCCTATCGCCAATTTCTGCGGCACCGAGCGCCACTTTGCCTCCATGCAAAAGGGCTTTATGAGCGCGATCAGCTTCATCTTGGTATCTGCCGTCTTTATGATCCTCGCCAACCCGCCGGTCACGGCCGACCTGGTGGCGCAGGGCGGGTTCTGGTCCGTCTTTGGCCCTTGGCTCGATTTTGCCACGGCCAATAAGCTCACGCTGCTCATTCCCTTCAACATGACGATGGGCATACTGTCGGTGATCGTGACGTTCGCAATCGCCTATAACCTGGCGGGCACCTACAAGATGCCCAAGCTTAACGCCGGCATGACCTCGCTGGTGATGTTCCTGATCGCCGCGGCGCCGTCGTCCTACTACCAGCTTGCTGACGAGTCCGTGCTCCAGGCGGTCCCCTGCACCTATCTGGGTGCGCAGGGCCTGTTTACCGCCATCATCGTTGCCTTGGTCTCCGTCGAGGTCACGCGCTTCTGCCAGACCAAGGGCATCACCATCAAGATGCCCGATGGCGTGCCGCCGTTTTTGTCCGAAACCTTTGGCGCCATCGTACCTATGCTCGCCAACATCCTCATCTTCTTTGGCGGCAACCTGCTGATCCAGATGATCGATCCCGCGCTGTCCATCCCCTCGGTTATCGAGAAGCTGCTCGCTGCCCCGCTTTCCGTCGCAGTTGACTCTGTGCCCGGCGCACTGCTTATCTGCTTCATGACGCTGCTGTTTTGGTGCTTTGGCGTCCACGGCAACATGATCGTAATGCCCATCACCGCCCCGGTCACGCTTGCCGCCTTTGCCGCCAACGCCTCGCTCTATGCTGCCGGGCAGCCGCTTGAGTTCCACCCGGCGCTCATGTCGTTGGCCATCAACCTCATCGGCGGCACGGGTAATACGTTCTCTTTTGTGGCGCTCTGCGCGTTTAGGGCAAAGTCGCAGCAGCTCAAGGCATTTGGCAGGGCATCGATCGTGCCGAGCTTCTTCCGTATCTCCGAGCCCGCGATCTTCGGCGCGCCCATCATCTTCAACCCGATCCTCATGATTCCGTTTGTGCTAGGCGGCATGATCTCGGCCCTGCTGTATTGGGGTGCGGTCTCACTGGGTCTTGTCTCTAACTTCTACATCTTGGTGAGCGGCACGTTCCCCATCTTCGTTCAGGGCTTTGTCCAGTGCCTTGACCCGCGCATCTGGGTGTTTACGATCGTTTTGATCGTGGTCATGGCTGTGGTCTGGTACCCGTTCTTTAAGGTGTACGATAACCAGCTCCTGGCTCAGGAGCAGGAGAACGCCGCGGCAGCTTCTGCCGAGGATGCTGAGTAGCATGAGTTACTTTGACAGAACGTCTGCCGCCGGTATGCCCGAGGGCTTTTTGTGGGGTGGTGCCCTCGCCGCCAACCAGGCCGAAGGGGGCTGGAACGAGGGCGGCCGCGGCATGTCGCACTCCGACCTGATCCCACAGGGTTCCGACCGCTGGGATGTAATGTTTGGCAGGCAAAAGCCCGTGGACGATCCGGACAGGCTGTATCCATGCCGCTGGGGCAACGACTTCTTCCATCATTGGCACGAGGATGTCGAGCTCTTTGCCGAGATGGGCTTTAAGTGCCTGCGTCTTTCAATTTGCTGGAGCCGTATTTTTCCCACAGGGATGGAGACCGAGCCCAACGGCGAGGGCTTGGAGTTTTACCGTCAGGTATTCGAGGCGCTGCGCGAGCATGGAATCGAGCCGCTTGTGACGCTGTCGCACTACGACTATCCGTTGGCTCTGGTCGAGCGCTATGGTGGCTGGCAAAGCCGAGAGATGATCGAGCGGTATGCGCACTACGTCGAGACCGTCGGACGCGCGTACCAGGGCCTCGTGCGTTATTGGCTTACGTTCAACGAGATCAACAGCGTGGCGCTGTCCTATCTCAACGCGGGTGTCACGCTCGAGGATGAGCGTGACCGTGCAGCCGTGACCGCGGCGTTCTCGCACCATATGTTTATGGCGAGCGCTCGCGCTGTCGAGATTCTGCACAAGATCGATCCCGCAAACAAGGTGGGTTGCATGGTCGCTGCCGGTGCGACCTATCCGTACCGTTGTGCGCCCGAGGACGTATGGCTTGCGTATGAGGAGGACCGCGGCCGCTACTTCTACACAGACGTGATGGCTGCGGGCGCCTATCCTGCTTGGAAGCTGCGTGCACTCGAGAAAGAGGGTGTTCACGTGCCCTTTGAGCCGGGCGATACGGAGTATCTGGCAGAGCATACGGTCGACTTCATCTCGTTCTCGTACTATTGCTCGCGCTTGGTGTGCGCCGATGATCAGGTGATCGCCGAGAAGGCGGAGGGCAACGTGTTCCCGACGTTGCGCAATCCGTACCTCAAGGATAAAGAGACTGCCTGGAAGTGGCAGATCGATGCGCTGGGTTTGCGCGTGACGCTTGCCGGCTACCACGATCGTTACCATCTTCCGCTCTTTATCGCCGAGAACGGTGTGGGCGGACTCGATGCGCTGGAAGACGGCAAAGTCCACGATGCGTATCATATTGATTACCTGCGAAGGCATATTCTTGCGCTGCGCGATGCAATTGTCGAGGACGGTGTTGACCTGATGGGATACACGCCGTGGGGCTGTATCGATTTGGTGTCGGCCTCGACGGGGCAGATGAAGAAGCGCTATGGCTTTGTTTATGTTGATGCCGATGATATGGGCAAAGGCACGTTCGATCGCTACCGAAAGGACAGCTTCTGCTGGTACCAAAAGGTCATTGCATCAAATGGCGAGGACTTGAGTTAACTCTTGCAGGTCTGTTGCCCCCGCGGTCCGCTTCGGCCGCGGGGGCTTTTGTTATTGAGGCGGCTGTTCATGAGGAGCATTGCAGGCTGCGGAAACCCGGCACTTGGGGACGTTCCTTTCCTGCCGGCAGCTTGGGACAGTCCTTAAAGGCCGCATCGATCAACTGCGGAAAGCACATCCCAGAATGAGCGTCCAACATGGGGTGCGGTTTCCCTTGAGGCCCTCAATCGGAAAATGCATCCCGGATTTTTGTCGAAAAGCGGTCCCTAGTTTCCCAAACGGGCCGCTAACGGAAAGCGCATCCCGCTATTGGGCCCCAAAGCAGGATGCGCTTTCCGTGCTGGCAGTTCCAAGCAGTTCGGGATGGCCCTTTTCGTCTGCTCTCGGCCGGCGTCCGTAAGACTGTCCCCGACGACCACTCATTTAAGTCTGTCCCCAATGAGTGCCCAATGACTAGTAGTAGGCCCACATGGCTTCGACTTCGTTGAGGACCTCTACGACGCCCCAGCGACGGGCGCTGCGGCTGGCCGAGTTGGGGTCGTAGACGCCAATCTGGTCGGCATCGTCGATGCCGTAGAGCACGATGTAGTGGCCTACGTTGGTAAACGTACCGGGGCGCACTGCGGCGATGACGGGCGCACCCGAGCGAAGTGCTTGAGTAATCGATTCGCGATCGTTATAGAGCTGTGTTCCGTTGAGCCCCAGCTGCCACGCACCGCCTGTCATAAACGACCACTCGGTGGCACCAGTGGGGGCGTAGTTGCCGGCTTCGGCCAGCGCGCATATATCGACCGGCGTCTTATCGGTATGGCCGGTCTTAAAGATATAGACCATGGTGAGGCAGGTAGGACCGCAAGCGTTTTCGCGAATAGTGCCACCGGCATAGGGCAGCTCCGACCATGCGGGGTCAATTTGGTAGATGTGGGGCATGGTGCCGGCCTGCCATTGCGAGCGTGGGGTCGAGAACGCAAAGGAGTAACCGGGTGCGACGGGAGCTTTAAGCAGCTTGTCCTCGGCAGTGGGCTCAAGACCGGCTGATCCGTGGGAGATACAGGATCCCAAAAACACAAAGACGAGGCAGGCGGCGATGGAGCAAAGCGCAAGGCGTAGGCGGCGGGCCGGAAGCGCGTGGCTTGTGGTGTGCGACGCGGGGTGAGGGGCGGAATTGCCGCGATCGCGTTGAGGTCGCGAAAAGGAGCGCTTGACGTAGTAGTCGGTCTTACGGCGATCGTAGCGGCGTGGCTGCGATGTGTCGGTCTGACGTTGGCGTGTGCTCGTACTGACGCGGTCTGACTGCTGCACGGTACGGCTTTGCTGCCGCGAAGAAGCCCCGGGCTGCTCTTGGGGGCGCTGCGGGTTGTCGTTGTCGGAGGTGCTTCTGGGCGTTGGCGTGGTGCGGCCGGCAAGGCGCACGCTTTGTGGCCGTTGGTCGCCGTCATTGTATCCGTATGCCATTTGAATCACCTTGCCTCATGTGTAACTTGTCTATCCTACATAAAAAGATGCACGACACATGGGTATGCGCACCAAAAGCCTGACAAATGGTACGAACGTTGCCGCGCCGCGCGCCAAGCGTCACGGCAACGGGTATTCAAAAACAGACAAGATGAAAGTGTCCAAGATGAATGACGTCTCTCGCCGTTCGTCCCAAAAACGGCGCCGCTCGTTTTGCAGTTCTGCCTTCGGTCGAGCTGCGAGCGGCGCTGCTGCGCCAAGGCCGTATCTTAAAGCCATGGAATAAAAGCGCGCGGCAAAACGGACCGCGCAAGGGGTGACGCCAAGGGCGTCAAAAAGGAAAGGAGGGGAACAATGGCGGACAAGAACGCAGAAGTTGCAGTCGAGGATAACGGCGGCATGAAGAAAACGCTTTCGCTCTGGAACTTCTTCACTATCGGTTTCGGTGCCATCATCGGTACCGGTTGGGTTCTGCAGGTCGGCGACTGGATGGTCGTGGGCGGCGGTCCCGTTCCCGCTATGATCGCATTCCTCTTGGGTGCAATCTTCCTCGTGCCCGTCGGAGCTGTTTTCGGTGAGCTTACGGCTGCTATCCCCATCTCGGGCGGCATCGTCGAGTATGTCGATCGTAGCTTTGGCCGTACGCTGAGCTACATCACTGGTTGGCTCCTGGCCCTGGGCAACGGCATCCTGTGCCCGTGGGAGGCCATTGCCATCTCGACTCTCGTGTCCGAGATGTTCGGTAGCCTGCCCGGTCTTGAGTGGCTGCGCGCTGTCAAGCTCTACACCATCCTGGGCGCCGACGTTTACCTGTTCCCGACGCTGATCGCGCTCGGCTTTGCAGCCTACGTCATCTTCCTCAATTTCCGCGGTGCCAGCTCGGCCGCCAAGCTCCAAGCCTTCCTGACCAAGGCCCTGCTCTGCGGCATGCTGCTCGCCATGGGCGTCTCGCTGTTCACCGGCTCGCCGGACAACGCCATGCCCGTGTTCTCCCAGGTCGCCGGTGCTGGCGGCGGCAAGGCCGCCACCGAGGGCACTAGCCTGTTCGCCGGCATCGTGTCGGTCCTGGTTCTGACCCCGTTCTTCTATGCCGGTTTCGACACCATTCCTCAGCAGGCCGAGGAAGCAGCCGAGGGCCTCAACTGGAACAAGTTCGGCAAGATCATCTCCCTGGCCCTGCTGGCCGCCGGCGGCTTCTACATGGTCTGCATCTACTCGTTCGGCACCATCCTCGACTGGCATGAGTTTGTTAAGAGCCCGGTTCCCGCGCTTGCCTGCCTCAAGGGCATCAACATGCTCCTGTACCTGGCCATGCTCGTCATCGCCACGCTTGGACCCATGGGCCCGATGAACTCCTTCTACGGCGCCACGAGCCGCATTATGCTCGCCATGAGCCGCAAGGGCCAGCTGCCCGAGAAGTTCGCCGAGGTCGATCCCAGCTCCGGCGCTCCCAAGCTTGCCTGCGTCGTTCTGGGCGTCATCACCGTCATCGGTCCGTTCCTGGGCAAGAACATGCTCATCCCTCTGACCAACGTTTCGGCTCTCGCCTTCATCTTCTCCTGCGGCATGGTCGCCCTCGCCTGCCTGCGCATGCGCTTCACCGAGCCCGACCTGCCTCGTCCCTACGAGGTGCCCGGCGGCAAGTTTGGCATCGGTCTCGCTATCGCTGCCTGTGCCATCATCATCGGCCTGCTTGTGATTCCGTTCTCTCCCGCCTCCCTCAACATGGTGGAGTGGAGCATCGTGATCGGCTGGTTGGCGATTGGCCTGGCCCTCATGGCTTTTACCAATTCCCGCAAAAAGTAACGCCTAGCCGGGGCGGATCGGGTGCGCGGTGCCCTCTCTCCCGCGCACCGAACCCGGCACCATTTGGGTAGCTTTGTGAGGCCTTAACCCAACACGGCCTCGCCCACTATATGGATCCATAAGGAGGAACCATGTCCACTAAGTATGCAATCGTTGGCGGCAAGCTCATCGACGGTACCGGTGCCGAGCCGGTCGAGAATTCCCTCGTTCTCGTCGACGACAACGGCAAGATCGAGTACGCCGGTGCTATGCAGGACCTTCCCGAGGGCGTTGAGGTTATCGACGCCGCCGGCAAGACCGTCCTTCCTGGCCTGATCGACACCCATCTGCACTTCTCGGGCAACCTGACCGACGATGACACCGATTGGGTTATGCAGCCGCTCCTCGAGAAGCAGGCCGTTGCCGTCAAGCAGGCCTACGACTGCCTCACCCACGGCCTCACCACTGTCTGCGAGATCGGCCGCTTTGGTATCCAGATCCGCGACTGCATCGACAAGGGCGTCTTTAAGGGCCCGCGCGTTCTGGCCACCGGCCTCGGCTTCTGCCGTGTTGCCGGTCACGGCGACTCCCACCACTGCACCCAGGAGCTCAACAAGGAATCCCACCCCTGGGGCGACCAGGTCGACGGTCCTTGGGATCTGCGCAAGGCCGTCCGTCGTCGCCTGCGCGAGAACCCCGATGCCATCAAGATCTGGGCCACCGGTGGCGGCATCTGGCGCTGGGATTCCGGTCGCGACCAGCACTATTGCTCCGAGGAGATCCAGGCCGTGGTCGAAGAGGCAAAGATGGTCGGCATCCCCGTGTGGAGCCACTGCTACAACAACCACGCCGCCGCCTATGATTCCGTCCGCTTTGGCTGCGAGCAGCTGATTCACGGCTTCGATATTGATGAGCGCACCATGGACCTCATGGCCGAGCAGGGTACCTTCTTCACTCCGACGATCGCCTTCCTGCCCACCTGGTACGCCACCTATCCGCCCGTCTACGTTCCCGAGCTGCACGACAAGTACGAGGGCACCCTGGTCGAGAAGGAGCTGCAGCGCAACTACGACTGCCTGCGCGAGGCCAAGAAGCGCGGCGTCGTCATGACGATCGGCTCCGATTCCTTCTCCTTCGTCACCCCGTACGGCACCTGCTCCATCGAGGAGATGTACGAGTTCGTCGACAAGATCGGCTTCACCCCGGTCGAGACCATCACCTGTGCCACCCTCAACGGTGCCAAGATGTGCCACATCGAGGACGAGACCGGTTCCATCGAGGCCGGCAAGTGCGCCGACCTGCTGGTCGTCAACGGTGACGTCGCCGCCGACATCCACGTGCTCAACACTGACAACATGGACGTCATCATGAAGGACGGCTGGATTGTCGAGGGCGGCACCTTCGGCGAGGCAAACAAGTACAGCGCCTAAGCTACCGTTCATCGATGGCTTGATGTAAAACACAGTATTTGATTGCATAATGCAATGGAGAGGGTCGCTTGCGGCCCTCTTTATTGCTATGGGGTGCGTCAGTAAGAAGGAGATGACGGTGGATCTCAATAGGCTGATTCTGGGCAAGAGCTACAACTCTACCAAGGTCTTTCGTACCGCTCAGCATGTGGTTCAAGCCATCTTGCTCGGTATTGTCGTTCCGCTGCTTATCCTGCTGCTCATCTGGGATCTAACCGATAATCCCAATCCCGTTCCGGCCGTTGTCGTCATTGCCGGCTTGGTCATGCTGTGCTTCTTCTTCTCGTACGTCTTTGTCGTTCCCGACGACCTCACATCGAGCGCAACCGACCGCACGCTCGCCATCGCTTCAAAAATATTCGCCTACACGTCGCGCGGCCTTACGCCCGAAGCTGCCCTAGGCGCCTCTAAGATCATCCTGTCCGAAACTATCGCCTCTGCCATCTGCTTTACCGACGGCAAGCAGGTGTTGGCAAGCTGGGGCGAGGACTCGGCAAAATGCCCCGCGGGCACCCCGGTGGTGCTGCGGACTACGCTCAACGTGATCAACAGCGGTGAGCAAAGCGTGTTCTCGCGCGATGCCTCGACCGAGACAGGTGGCTACTTTCCGCGCCTGCGCGCCGGTATTGTCGCACCGCTTACCGTGCGCGGGCATTGCGTGGGCACGCTCGAGCTGTATTATCCCCGTCTGAGCAGCATCGATATGCGCCAGACGGCGCTTGCCTCGGGCTTTGCCGACCTCATTTCCACGCAGCTTGCGAGCTTTGAGCTCGAGCGCCAGGACGAGCTTACGGCCCGCGTGGAGCTGCGCGCCTTGCAATCGCAGGTCGATCCTCATTTTCTGTTTAACACCATCAGCACCATCGTGTCGCTCGTTCGAACCGAGCCCGACAAGGCGCGATCGCTGCTGATCGACTTCTCCAACTACTACCGTCAGACGCTTTCTGATTCCGATACCCTCACAACGCTCGAGCACGAGGTGGAACAGGGCACTCGCTATATCAATCTTATGCAGGCTCGTTATGGCGACGGCCGTCTGCGCGTCTCGGTCGATATCGACTTTGAGGTGCGCGATTGCATGGTGCCGCCGTTTATCTTGCAGCCGTTGCTCGAAAACTGCATCAAGCACGCGCAGCGCGAGACCGAGCCGCTTTCTATTCATGTTAGGGCTTTCGAGACCGATGACGGTTTGGAGATCATCGTCGAGGACGACGGCATCGGTATGAGCGAAGAAGTCTGCGCGCATCTGTTTGAGCAACATTGCCTGGAGGAGCCCGAGAGCATTACCGCCGACGGCTCCGTCAAGCGAGGTTGCGGCCTGGCGCTCTTCAACGTGCTTCAGCGCATCCATTTCTTTTACGGAGAAGATTCCGGCATGCGCGTGAAGTCCCAGGAGGGTGTGGGAACGCAGGTCATCGTCGAGCTGAACGGCGAGCCGCATGAGCCGGCGCCGTTGACGGCGTAGCACGCGGTTGGATTGAGAGAAAAAGAGGGGAAGCACATATGTCCGAAGGCTGGAACATCTTGGTGGTTGATGACGAGCCTCCCATTAGGGCTGAGCTACGCTATCTGTTGGAAAAGGATACGCGTGTGGGTCAGATTGCCGAGGCGGGCAATGTCACCGAGGCCGTGGAGTCGATTCTCTCGAACAAGCCCAACGTGTTGTTTTTGGACATCACGATGCCCGGCCGCTCGGGAATTGAGCTTGCCGAGACGCTGCAGAACCTAAAGACGCCGCCGGTGGTTGTGTTTGTGACGGCGTTTGCCGAATTTGCCGCTGATGCGTATAACCTCGATGCGGTCGACTATGTCGTCAAGCCGGTCGAGGACGCACGCCTGTCAAAGGCACTCGACAAGATCGAGGCAGCCTTGGGTGCCCGTCGTGTTATCCATGCTCCGCGCCAGCCTTTGCGTCTGACGGTGGACCGCGGGGGCAAAAAGGTGTTCATTCCCGCCGCAGACGTCTGCTACTTTGAGGCGCGCGCCGATTTTTGCAACGCCATCTGCGCCGAGGGAACGTACCTGATCAATGAGTCGATCTCCTCGCTCGAGCGTCGCTTGGTTTCCGAGGGCTTTATTCGCGTTCATCGCAGCTATCTGGTCAATTTGGAAGACGTGCACAATGTCGAGATCGGTTCCACGGGTCTTATGGAGCTCAGACTCGATCGCGTAACCTCGACGGTGCCCGTGTCCCGCCGTCGCGCTGCCGAGGTTAAAGCACACTTGGGGCTTGCGTAGACGGTCTGCGTGCCGTCGTTTACCATCGCAGGTTTGGCATGGGCGCGCGGTGGGCATAATGGGTGGCATCGAATGAAATCGAAAGGATCATTATGCCCGCGCTTATCACCCATCATCTGTTTGGCGAGGAAAGCATCGACCGTCTTCCGCAGGGCGTCATCACGTCCGATGAAGAGCGCATTGCCTTTATCTTGGGCAACCAAGGCCCCGACCCGTTTTTCTTTCACATTCTGACACCGCGTGTTTCCGACTGCACGCTGCTGGCGCAGGTCATGCATCGGTCGCGCATGTCTCGTCAGTTTGCGTGCCTGCGCGACGGCGTGTCGCATCTGCTGCCGCGCGACGCCAGCTTGGGTCGTGCCTTTGCGCTGGGCCTGCTGTCTCATTACGTGCTCGACCGCAACGCCCATCCCTTTGTCTATGAGCAGCAGTTTGGCATCGTGGAGTCCGATTCAGAGCTTGAGGATTCGAGCAGTCAGGTCCATGCCGTGATCGAGAGCGACTTGGATGTACTGATGCTGCAGCTTAAACGCGCCGGCGCTACGGTCGACGATTACCCGCCGGCGGGCGAGATCGTCACCACCGATCGCATCAATCGCGTGGCCGGCGTGCTGATGAGCTATGTTGCCGGACGCGTGTACGGCATTGACATTCCGGCGGGGGAGTACGGTGCTGCCGTTGCCAATATGCAGCGACTTTACCGCGCGATTGAGCCGGCCGGCTCCGCAAAGACGCGCGCGATCTCGCTGGTTGAGGGCTTGGTGCACGACTACTCGCTGCTCGACGGCCTTGCCCATCGCGTGACGACGGAGCTGCCCGAGCGCACCGGCAACCTGGGCCATCTGACATGGAAGAATCCCTTTACCGACGAGGTCTCGAACGAGAGTTTCCCCGAGGTCTTTGATCGCGCGCTGGTCGATTACGAGTGCACGGTCGCACGTTTTATCGAGACCGGTGACATGGATGCCGTGACCAGTCACGTCAACTACAGCGGTCGCGTGCTCAATGCCGATGAGGAGTTCGACCGCGAGGAATAGGGCTCGTGCGTGCCCCTTTGCCGAATCCTTACCGGTGCTTCTGGACAATTGGGGTACGATGAACTAACTGCATATCGGGCAAATACGAAGGGTCCCTGTCCATGAAATACACCAAGCTCGAGCGTAACTGGGTTATGTACGATGTGGGCAATTCGGCCCTCGTGCTGCTCAATACCTCGGTGGTGCCCATTTACTTTAACGCCATCAATACCGGCGCTTCCTCGGCCGACCTGGTGGTCGCTTGGGGCAATGCGCAGACGATCGCCTCGCTGGTCATCGCCATGCTCATGCCCATTCTGGGCGCGCTTGCCGACTACGCCGGCAACAAGATCAAGTTCTTCTTGGGCTTCTTCCTCACGGGCCTGGTGCTTTGCCTGGCGCAGGCTATCCCAATGTCCGCCATGGCATTTTTGACCGTGTACGTGCTGTGCACCATCGGCCTTAACTCTTCTATGACGTTCTACGACGCCATGCTGCCCGACATTACCACCGACGAGCGCATGGACGCCGTGTCCAGCTCGGGTTATGCCTGGGGCTACATCGGTTCCACCGTGCCGTTCGTCATCTGCCTGGCGCTCATCATGGGTGGCCCCGCTCTTGGCGTCCCTACCATGCTGGCAACGCGTCTGTCGTTTATCATCACTGGTGCCTGGTGGCTCATCTTTACCCTGCCGCTCATTCGCACCTATAAGCAAAAGTACGGTCGCGAGCGCGGTCCCGAGGACACTATCGGCCACATCGTGGGCGGTGTGTTCTCCGAGGTCGGACACACCATGCGCGAGATCGCCCACAACAAGACCGTGCTGGTCTACATGATCGCGTTCTTCTTCTATATCGACGGTGTGCACACGGTTATTTCCATGGCTACCAGTTACGGATCGGCCTTGGGCATCGATTCGACGCAGCTGGTGCTTGCACTGCTCGTTACGCAGTTCGTGGCCTTTCCGTCCGCCATCATCTACGGCAAGCTCGCCGGACGCGTGGGCACGCTCAACATGATTCTGGTGGCGGTCGCCGCCTACATGGGCATTGTGCTGTTCGCCGCGTTCTTCCTAAAGACCGCCTTTGAATTCTGGGTGCTTGCCATTATGGTCGGCCTGTTCCAGGGCGGCGTGCAGGCGCTCAGCCGTAGCTACTTTGGCCGCATTATCCCCAAGGAAAAGTCCAACGAGTACTACGGCTTCTTTGACATCTTTGGTCGTTATGCAAGCGTTATGGGCACCTTCCTGGTGTCGGTCGTCACCTCGCTGACCGGCAACCCGTCGCTGGGCGTCCTTTCCATTGGTGTGCTGCTGGTCGTTGGCTTTATGCTGCTGGTCCGCCTGTCCCGCATGACTCGGGCGGCAGAGCATGCCGCATAGGAGCGAGAGGCTATTGTGCCTGTCCACGGTACTCTTTTGGGGTTATCCGCAATAAACATTGCGACTTGCGAGCAATGATTTGCCCAAGTGGGTATGATGGAATCAGCTAGGTCGCGGGGCGTCGCCTGTGTTTGGCGGCGTCCCGTTTTTGTGTTGCAGGGAGGGTAAGGCATGAACGCCACAGTCGTGATTCCAACGTATTGGGCGGGCGATGACGCTTGCGCAAACGCCCCTGGCACCTATGACCATTCGACGCGACTCAACGCCGACAATCCCGAACTCGACCGCTGTCTGGCCTCGCTTGAGCAGGTACGTGACATCCCGCGCATCATCCTTTTGGTGGTCTGTCCCGTTTCTGCCACAGCCGATGTGTCGCTGCGCGTGCGCGAGATTGTCGACGCGCATCCCACGCTCAAGGTCACCGTTGTCACCAACACCCAGGCCTCGCGCATCGCAGACCGGGTTGCTCAGATCGCGCCCAAGGGTTCGGGCGAGTGCGTGAGTCTGCGAGGCTACGGTGCCATCCGCAACATGGGGCTAGCCTGTGCCGCTGTGCTGGGTCATGACGCGGTTATCTTTTTGGATGACGATGAGACTGTCATCGACGCCGACTTTATGAAGCGCGCGACCTATGCGCTGGGCCAACAGACGCGTCAGGGCCTGCCGATTTTAGTCAAGAGCGGATACTTTTACGATCGCGACGGGTCGCCGCTGGCTCCCACGGACAAAGCGGGCATTTGCCATCGCTGGTGGACCAAGCGTATCGAGTTCAATCGCTGGATGAAAAAGGCGCTCTCGGGCACCCGCATCTCGCGCTCCAATTACGTGTGCGGCGGCCTGATGGCCCTCCACGCCCGCGCCTTTACGCGCGTGGCCTTCGACCCGTTTATCACCCGCGGCGAGGATTTGGACTACCTGTTTAACATGCGCATGTTTGGCTACGACGTGTGGTTCGACAACGAGTGGACCGTGCGCCACCTGCCGCCCGAGTCCGAGAAGCGCTCGCCGCGTTTTATGCAGGACGTGTACCGTTGGTACTACGAGCGGGCCAAGCTGACGTTCGCTGCGCACCAAAAGGAACTCATTCCGGTTACGGCCGCATCACTCATGCCCTATCCGGGTCCGTGGATCTCGCGCGAGCTCGACGACCGCGTGCGCAAGACCGCCATGGTTCGCAGCATGTTTACCCGCGAGCACGAGGGGTATCTGCGCATCTGGCGTCATGGTATTGACGAGGCCAAGACCTATGCCCGCCAAAACGCCGCAAGCTACCTGCGTTTTCAGAGTTTCTGGCCCAAGATCATGGACGAACTTTGGCGCGACGCACAACTGATTAGCATCCTGGAGGGGGCTGAATGATCGACCGCCGCGCCCAGCGCGATAATTCAATTTCAATCTTTCGCATCATCGCCGTTGTCTGCGCCGTTTGCGTGTTGGCGTACTTTATCTTTGCCCTGGCGACTGGCATTGAGCCGATTGCCACGGTGATCGCCTGTGCGTTACTGTGCATCTTCCTGTGCATCTTTATCTATTTGACGCTCAATCCCGATTCGGTACGCTCCCAGTATACCGAGGAGACGCTTTCGGTTGCCTCGGCCATGCTCGAGGACATTAAGGGCGGTCTGACGCAGGAATCGGCGCTTTTGGTGTGCCGGCGTATCCTGCCCGAGACACGTGCCATGACCGTTGCCATCACCGATGAGAGCAACGTGCTGGCCTGCGCGGGCGAGTTCGAGGAAAAGCTGCTGCCCGATTCGCCCATCCATACGCTTGCCACGCGCTACGTCATTGAGCACGGCATCGTGCAGTCGTTCAACCGCGTGGTGGACGTGGTGGGTTCGGACGGCTCGCACAACCATGTTCCTGCCGGTATCATCGCGCCCATCAAGGTGGGCGACCGCACCGTCGGCACGCTCAAGTTCTACTACAAGACCCCGCGTGCCGTCGACCGTACCCAGTATGCGCTCGCCTCGGGTTTTGCCGAGATCCTGTCCACGCAGCTCGCCATCCACGAGCTCGAGGTGCAAAAGGAACTGACGGCCCGTGCCGAGGTGCGCGCCCTGCAGGCGCAGATCAACCCGCACTTTCTGTTCAACACGCTCAACACCATCGCGTCGTTTACGCGTACCGACCCGCTGCGTGCCCGCGAGCTGCTGCGCGAGTTTTCCTCGTTCTATCGCGCCACGCTCGACAACTCGGGGTCGCTTATCCCGGTCTCGCGCGAGGTTGCCCAGACCAAGCGCTACCTGACGTTTGAGAAGGCGCGCTTTGGCGAGGACCGCGTACTGGCGACCTTCGATGTCTCCGAGGATGTCGAGGACACGTTGGTCCCGGCCTTTGTAATCCAGCCCATCGTCGAGAACGCCGTGCGGCATGGCATGGGCGATGGCGATGCCCTGCGGATCGATGTGACCGTCCATCAAGACGGCGACGACGCAATCCTGATTGCTGTGGCCGACAATGGCGTGGGCATGGACGAGGGCACCGCCGCCAGGCTGTTTGATGAGCGCTCCGCCCGCCCCGATGCCAGTTCCCCGCAAGGCGGCGGCGCCGGCGTGGCCATGCACAATATTTCTGAGCGCATCCATCGCTTTTATGGACCGCACTCTTATACGCGCGTCGAATCGGCGCCGGGCAAGGGCACCAAAGTGCTCCTGCATCTTGATTTGTCAGAGAGCATCTTTGATATTCAAGAGTAAAATAAAAGGCTATGGGCTCAACGCCAAGCGGCGGATGCCCAGCGTAGTTTGTTGACGAAAGGTTTAATCCCTATGCTGCGTGCGATGATTGTGGATGACGAGGCCCCGGCCCGTTCGGAACTTCGCTTCTTGCTCGAGCAGACGGGCAAGATCGGCACGATCACTGAGGCGTCGAGCGTCCGCTCCGCCATTGAGATGTTGATGGAAAGCCGCGTCGATGTCGTATTTCTCGATATCTCGATGCCCGGCGCTTCTGGTCTGCAGCTTGCCGAGGCACTGCATAAGCTTAAGAATCCGCCGGCGATTGTGTTTGTGACCGCGTATAGTGATCATGCCGTCGAGGCGTTCGACGTAGATGCCGTCGATTACCTCATGAAGCCGGTCGAGGAGGCACGCCTGGATCGCGCGATCGAGAAGGTCATGCAGCACGCCAAGCCCGTCACGGACAGCAAAGCCACCATCGAGCGCATTCCGGTGGAAAAGGGCGGCCGTAAGGTCCTCATCCCCGTGGATGACATTCGCTTCATCATGGCCAAGGACGATTACTCCTGTATCTATACCGTCGATGATCGTTTTCTATCGACGACTTCGCTGGCGCAGTTCGAGGCCAAGCTTTGCGACTTTGGCTTCTTTCGCGTTCATCGCCGCTATATCGTCAACTTGGCGTGCGTCACGGATGTCGAGACGGTGCCCTCGGGCGCTATCCAACTGGGCATTACGGGCGTCGACGAACGGGTGCCGGTCTCGCGCCGCCGCGTCGTGCCGCTCAAGAAGGCCTTGAGCCTCTAGTACACTGGCCCCGCAGCCCTGTAGACCAATTGTCTGCGGAGCCGTGGGGCTTTTTGTATATACGTCGAATCGGTTTTGCAGAAGGGATCCCATGAACAGTGCAAGTGCCAAGCGCATCGACATCATCTCGGACACCCACGGCTATCTTTCGCCCGCGCTTCTGGACGAGCTCAAGGGCGCAGATCTGATCATCCACGCCGGAGACCTCACCTCAGAGATGGACTATGAGCACCTGCGCACTATCGCCCCCGTGCGAGCCGTGCTGGGCAACAACGACTACTACCGCGATTACGGCCCCGATGTTGATCGATTGGCCCTTTTCACCTACGAAGGCCTCAAATTTGCCGTAGCCCACTACCGCGAAGACCTGCCCGTGGGATCCGTAGACGTAGCCATCAACGGCCACACCCACGTAACCAAAGAAGCCCAAGTAGGCCGCTGCCTGGTCCTCAATCCCGGCAGCGCCAGCTACCCCCGAGGCAGCCGAGGCCCCACCATGGCCAGAATGCTCGTCAAGGACGGCAAGATCCTGAGCACCAAATTTATTGACCTAGAGTAGGTGCAACAAAAACGGGGGATGCAGATTGCATCTCCCGTTTTTCTTTGAGCCAAAGGTAGAGTCCCAACAAGAATAATCAGACCAACCCCGCCGAGGAGAACGGGGCCGCCGAGCCGCGGAAGCGGCGAGGAACAAAGTCTTTGAAGCAAGTGACGGCAGGGAGGGTCTCCGGGGCCGGCGGGCGCGGGTTAAGTTTGTCGCGAGTTCCGCACGCAAAGGAAAGCACTTAATGTGCTTT
>CBCTIZ010000012.1:0-64726 GCA_965147105.1 uncultured Collinsella sp.
CGCCGCTGACCGGTGGACGGCACCGAGCCGTCATCGAACTGAGAAGGGGGAGGCCGCGAGGCCTCCCCCTTTTTTGCGTTTACGGGCATAAATGACTCATTTACGCCAGACGATTTAATTCTTTTTGGTATTGAGCTTTTATTTAAAGAAAATAAAACGAATAACAAGGGCAATTGCTATGGCTGCAATGATCAAAAGCAGGATTGTCAGTCGATGCTGCTTGCGTCGTTTACTTGATGAAACGAAGATTGATTTTCCCTGTTTTGGCGTTTCGAGATAGCGAGCCGAATGCGTCAAGGTTTGCTTTGGTCGAGGACCTCTTTGTTGATGAGCGGCGGATGCTTTCATCGGCTCATCACTAGCTGCGCTGTTTTTAGATAATGGTGCGTCTTTCAGATATATAGGGTCTCCCGAGGCGACGCCCATATGTTTGCGTCCCGTTTGGGCATCCTCGAGCGTTTGATATCGATTTCTCGTCACATACTCGGGCTCAGGATCATTAATGGGCTCTTGCGAGATGTGGGGGCGATGGAACCGTGGCGGCTGCGTGGAAGTTTCTTCCCCCTGCGTCTGCATAAACATTTTGTTCTGGTTTTGGTCGTCCATGATGCCCTTTAGCTCGTTACCAACAACGTGTACGCGCTCATTGTAAGCCCCTTGTTATTTGTAGCTGCGAACATACTCGTTATTTAAGCTCTGGTTCAAAGAACCTTAACCTTACTAAAACCTGAGTCAATTACACTTAGATATGCTTATAGTACTTGACTCAAAAAACTTTATAGTCAATGTATATATAAGCACTGTGTGGGCATATATATGAGCGTCAAAAGAAGTCCCAGTCATCTAGAAGATGGCTCGGCAGTCCTAAAAGGAGTGGTAAACATGGCAAGCATGGTTCCTTATCGTTCGGTTTTTGGCGTTCGTCCTTCTGCTAGCTCGCTGTTCGATCTGTTTGATGATATGACCGACCTTGCAAACAACTCGATTGCTTCCAAGGCGTTTCCCGTTGACGTTGAGGATAAGGGCGACGGCTATGAGGTCAAGGCTTATCTGACCGGCGTCGCCAAGGACGATATCGATGTCGAGCTTAACGAGGGCCGTCTGTCCATTAGCGTGAATGTCGAGGAAGACGAGGAGAACGAGGGCAAGAACTTCCTGCAGAAGGAGTTCAGCTCGTACAGCGCGACGCGTGGCGTGTATCTAAAGGACGCTTCGAGCGAGGGCCTCTCGGCTAAGTACGCTGACGGCATCCTGACCGTTACGGTCCCCAAGATCGTCGAGAAGAAGAACGTTACGAAGATCTCCATCGACTAACTTCGTTGGTGTTCTGCGCTATTAAAAGACAGCAAAAGGGGCTGGGAAGCGATTCTCGGCCCCTTTTGCTGTCTAGGACAGTCTATTGAATGGTTGCCGGTTGATACTGACTCGCAGGGCGTATCGAGAGTTTTCGCGATCCTTGGAGAAGGGTTGCGGAGCTGCCGACCTCGTCATCCAGGGTTGCGGCCAGAGCTTTGGCATAGCTTTTGACGGTAAGGCTCGGACGATTGTTATCTTGGCTGATATGCATGGCAATGAGCTGTTCGGTGCGATCTGTAACAAGTTCGCGCGCGGCTTCGGCGGCTTGGCTGTTGGAGAGGTGTCCCCTTGCAGACAGGATGCGCTCCTGAAGAAAGCGGGGATATTCTCCTTCGCGCAGCATGGTCACATCGTGGTTGCTTTCGAGTGCGAGGACTCGACAATCTTTGAGGGTTTTCATGGCTTGGCTCGATAGCTCTCCGGTGTCGGTGGCAAACCCAATGGAATCATCGAGAACATTGAATCGATAGCCGACCGGATTGATGACATCGTGTGATGTTGAGTAGGTTTGCACGTGGATGCCGGCAATGGATAGGTCGTCGCCGGGATCGAATTCCTCGACAGGCAGATGCGAAAGATTTTCTTTGTTCGAAAGAGTGCCCCTGCTGGCAAAGAGGGGGCCGTGCCAGTGCTTGCACCAGACATCGAGGCCCTTGATGTGATCGCTGTGCTCATGAGTAATGAGAAGAGCCGAGACGTTGTCTGTCGAGAGCCCCAGTTCTGCCATGCGCTTTAATGTCTCGCGGCGAGACAGTCCGTCATCGACCATAATGAGCCCCTGCGGGCCCTCGATGAGTGCGCAGTTGCCTTTAGAGCCACTGCCGAGGATATGAAGGTGCAGACGAGACATAAGATTCCAAAGGATACAATGGGTGCGGACGAATAGAGGAGGAAGCAAATGCCTACGGTATCTCAGCATTATGGACACCATGCCGTGCCTGGGGCAGTCGATGAGACCCGGACGAGGCAGCAGGCTGCTCCTGTCGTGCTCATGGTATCAGGCGGCGCGGACTCGACGGCACTGCTTCTTATGGCGTGCACATCAAAGCTGGATATCCAAGACGGACGCGGTGTTGCCCCCATTGCTCGCGAGCGCCTGCATGTGCTGCATGTAAACCATCATCTGCGCGGCAAGGCGTCCGATGGCGACGAGGCCTTTGTGCGTGAGCTCTGCGCGAAATATGGTTTACCGCTGTGCGTGGAGCACGCTTATTTTGATGGGGAGTCGGGCAATATTGAGGCCGCGGCCCGCGAGGTGCGCTATGCCGCGGCGCGGAGGTATGTTCGCGAGCTCTGCGCCCAGACGGGGGCACCGCGAACGGCGGCTCGTATCTGCACCGCGCACACGTCTTCGGATCGCGCGGAAACGTTTTTGATGAACGCGATTAAGGGTTCGGGGCCCGCTGGCCTATCGAGCATTCCTCGCCGGAGGAATATCGTGGTGCGTCCCTTGCTCGACCTAACTCATGGCGAGCTCGTGGGCTATCTACAGGTACATGGTCAGCCGTGGCGTGAAGACGAGAGCAATGAGGATATCTCGTATCTGCGAAACTACGTGCGCCATCGAGTGATGCCGGTGGTGGCGCAGCGCAACGCGAGCGTCTGCAAGACGATTGGCGCCGCCTGTGAGATCTTGGGCGATGAGGACGCGTTTTTGTCTCAGCTTTCGGCACAGGCGTTTCGAAGCTGTTTGCGCAAAGAGGCAGCGGGCGCACTGGTGCTCGATGCCAGGCGCCTGGCTGCGGCCGAGGTGGTAATCGCGCGGCGCATCGTGCGACTGGCGATCAAACGCATCGATCCGGACGCTCGTCCCGAGATGCGACATGTGGAGCGAGTCCTTTCCTGCGTTGCCGAAGGCACAGGCTCGGTCACGCTTCCGGCGGGAATTGACGCGCGCGTCGAGTTTGGCATGCTAGCGTTTAAGGCGCCGGCGGCTCGTGAGGGGCTGGTTGCGGACTGGATTACCATACCCGGTCGTTTGCCGTTGGGCGGGGGGCGCATGCTGGTCGCAGAGCCGATGGCCGTTGAGCCGGGATGCGATATCGTGCGCCGCGCCCGTGAGCTTGCGGCTGCCGGGGAAGTGACAGCTTTGGTAGACGCGGCTGCCCTGGGTTTTGCCGACAGCGATAGTGAGCGGATCCTGGCGGGCTCACGTGGCGAGATCCCTGCAGAGGCGCGATTGGCGCGCCTGTGGGTGGACGGTCCCGCACCGGGAGACGCGATGTGCCCGTTAGGAATGAGTGGCCGAAGCAAGAAGGTATCCGACTTGCTAGGCGAGGCTCGCATTCCCGTTTCCGAGCGCGCCGGCGTGCCCGTGGTGAGGACGGCGCCGGGAGGTGCTGTGGTGTGGGTCGCCGGAGTTCGCGCGGACGAACGTTTTAAATGCACGGCGGCGACGCGTGTGGCTTATCTGCTTCGCGTGGTTGACGCGGATTAGCCCCTCGCACCAGCTGTTCTGTGCGGCGTTGACGGTATTCCCGCGCTGATGGTGCGCGGGCTGGAAAATATACCCCGTGCGCTGCTAGAATGTGTAGTTCGCGTCCATACGGCGGTGTGTGGGCGATTAAGCACAAGAAAGGGTTGTCATGGCTTCTCAACATCCGGATATCGAGAAGGTTCTGTTTACGCAGGAGGATATCGACGGCATCGTTTCTCGCCTGGGCGAGGAGATCACTCGCGACTACGCGGGTAAGGATCTGGTGCTGATCGCGGTTCTGCGCGGTGCCGTTGTCTTTATGGGCGACCTGATGCGCAAGATTGAGCTACCGACCAACATCGATTTCATGGCTGTTTCGAGCTATGGCGACGGTGTGAAGTCTTCGGGCATCGTGCGTATCATTAAGGACCTGGATATCGACATCCGTGGTCGCGACGTGCTGATCGTCGAGGACATTCTGGACTCGGGCCTGACCCTCAAGTACCTGATGAAGAACCTCGAGAGCCGCAAGCCCGCTTCGCTGGAGGTCGCTGCCTTCCTGTGGAAGGACGTTGAGGACCGCACCTCGGCCATCACGCCCAAGTATGTTGGAACCCATTGCCCCGATGCCTTTGTGGTGGGCTACGGCCTCGACTATGCCGAGCGCTATCGTAACCTTCCGTATCTGGGCATTTTGAAACCGGAGGTTTATTCGTAAGATGCCCGACGACCATAACGATAACAATTCCCAGACTCCCCGGGAGCCTAAGATCCCGGGGATGCCCGGAGGCAAGAAGCCCACGCGTACGGGCTGGCTGTATTTTATTTTGGCTTGCGCGCTTCTGGGCTACGCCTTCTTTAACATGGGCTCCGGCTTTGCCAATTCCAGCAATACCGTTAAGCTCGCGACGAGCGAGATGGTGAGCGCCATCAAGCAGGATCTCGTCGAAGATCTGACCTATACGGTTCAAGATGGAAGCGTGACGGGTCATTACTGGAAGACGAAGAAGGACAAGGGCGATACGAGCGAGCTCAAGAGCTTCTCTTCGACCTATGTCGGCTCCGATTCGCTTGCCGAGCTCATGGCGGAGCACCCCGATACCAAGTACATCGTCAACACCAACGATCCCGATTTTTGGGGCGACTTGGCGATGAGTGTGCTTCCGACGATCGCCCTTATCGCCATCATGTTCTACTTTATGCGCCAGATGATGGGCGCCAACAACAGGAACATGCAGTTTGGCAAGACCAACGCCAAGACCAACGAGGCCACACGCCCCAAGGTCAAGTTTGAAGACGTTGCCGGCGTGGACGAGGCAGTCGAGGAGCTCGAGGAGATCCGTGACTTTTTGAGCGATCCGGATCGCTATCGCAAGCTGGGCGCCAAGATCCCGCGTGGCGTGTTGCTGGTGGGCCCTCCGGGCACCGGTAAAACGCTGCTGGCCAAGACCGTTGCCGGCGAGGCGGGCGTGCCGTTCTTTAGCATCTCGGGTTCCGACTTTGTCGAGATGTTCGTAGGTGTCGGCGCCAGCCGTGTGCGTGACCTCTTTAAGGAGGCCAAGTCCCAGGCCCCGTCGATCATCTTCATCGATGAGATCGATGCCGTGGGACGTCAGCGCGGAGCCGGCTTGGGCGGCGGCCACGACGAACGCGAGCAGACGCTCAACCAGCTGCTGGTCGAGATGGACGGTTTTGAGGAGAGCGAGTCGGTCATCCTGATCGCCGCCACCAACCGCCCCGACATTCTGGATCCGGCGCTGCTGCGTCCCGGCCGTTTTGACCGTCAGGTTACGGTCGACCGTCCGGACGTGAAGGGCCGCGAGCAGATTTTGCGCGTGCATGCCGAGAACAAGCCGATGGACGAGGACGTTAAGTTTGAGAAGCTCGCCCAGATGACCGTTGGCTTTACTGGTGCCGATTTGGCGAACCTGCTCAACGAGTCTGCGCTGCTGGCCGCTCGCCGTCATCGTTCCGTGATCTCGATGGACGAGGTCGAGGAGTCGATGGAGCGCGTGATTGCCGGACCGCAGCGCAAGGGTCGCGTGATGACCGAGGCCGAGCGCACCACGATTGCCTACCACGAGAGCGGTCACGCCCTGGTGGGCCACATCCTGGAGCACTCCGATCCGGTCCACAAGATCTCGATCGTCAGCCGCGGTCAGGCTCTGGGCTACACGCTGCAGCTTCCGCAGGAGGACCACTTCCTCAAGACCAAGAACGAGATGCTCGACGAGCTTGCCGTGTTCTTGGGCGGTCGCGTTGCCGAGGAGCTCATGTGCGATGACATCACGTCGGGCGCGAGCAATGACCTGGAGCGTGCGACCAAGATGGCGCGCGAGATGGTTACACGTCTGGGCATGAGCGAGGAGCTGGGCACGCAAGTGTTTGGCGAGGCGCAACATCAGGTGTTCCTTGGTCGCGATTACGCCGATCACCAGGATTACTCCGAGGAGACGGCGCGCCGCATCGACATCGAGGTCCAGCGCATTATGCGTGAGGCCCATCGTCGTGCGGTCGAGATTTTGGATGCCCGTCGCGACCAGCTCGATTTGATGGCCAAGGTGCTGCTTGAGCGCGAGACCGTCGAAGGCGACGCCGTGAATGCCCTGCTCGACAACGAGTGGGACGCCTACCTTGAGCGCGAGGGCGATATCCTGGCGGCCAAGGAGGAGCGCAATGCCAAGGCGGCCGGCATGCCGACCAAGAAGCGTGCGCCTCGTATGAGCGAGGAGGAGCTGGCGGCCGATGCCGCGGCATTTGCGCAGGCGGCCATGCAGGAGGATGCCGAAGCCGCATCCGATGATGCCGGCGATGACTGTGCCGTCAATGCCGGTGCCGACACCGACGCCGACAAATAGCCTTTGTGGCGAAAGCCTCTGCGGGGAAACCTGCGGAGGCTTTTTCTTTTGAGCGATATGGGGCCGTCTGTTGATTGGGGACAGACTTAAATGAGCGTTTTCACGCATTTAAGTCTGTCCCCAATCAACATTGCTGCGGCACTTTGCTCGGCTAAAGCGTACAATAGCGCCTATGCGAAAGGGGAACAGATGATCAACGAAACTATGTATGCTCGCGGTGCGGAAAGCTCCATCATCCGTGAGATTTTTAGCTATGGCCTTGAGCGCAAGGCGCAGATCGGTGCGGAAAACGTATTTGATTTTTCGCTGGGCAATCCGAGCGTTCCGGCACCCGCTGCTGTGGCGGAGTCCATTAAGAAGGCCCTGGAGCTGCCGAGTGACCAGTTGCACGGCTACACCCCCGCTCCGGGCCTGCCGCAATGTCGAGCAGCCGTCGCCGAATCGCTCAACCGCCGCTTTGGAACGAACTATGAGGGTAAGGACGTCTTTATGACGGTGGGTGCCGCGGCTTCGCTCACCTGCACGCTCAACGCCGTTACGAACCCGGGCGACGAGGTTATTGTTATCGCCCCGTACTTTCCGGAGTATCGCGTTTGGATTGAGAAGGCCGGCTGTACGTGTGTTGAGGCGCTCGCCGATGAAGATACGTTCCAGCTGAGCGTGGACAACGTGCTCAAGGCGATTACCGATAAGACGACTGCCGTCATCATCGACTCGCCCAACAATCCGACTGGTGCCGTATATACACGCAACACGCTGACGCGACTGGCCAATGTTCTGCGCGAGGCCAACGCTCAGCGCGATCCCGAGAATCCGATTATGCTCATCTCGGATGAGCCGTACCGCGAGATCGTGTACGGTGCCGAGGTGCCTTGGGTGCCCTCGATCTACGAGCACACCATCGTGTGCTACTCGTATTCCAAGTCGCTGTCGCTGCCGGGTGAGCGCGTGGGGTGGATCTTGGTTCCCAACACCAATCCGCAGGCTGCCCGTCTGATGCCGGCTGTTGCGGGCGCTGCCCGTACGCTGGGTTTTGTATGCGCACCGGCACTCTTTCAGCGCGTGATCATCGATTGCATCGATGAGCCGAGTGATGTCGGGGCCTATGCCCGCAACCGCACGGCGCTCACCGATGCTTTGACGGACTACGGCTATACCTATGTTGAGCCGGACGGTGCTTTCTACCTGTGGGTGAAGGCACTCGAGCCCGATGCGAATGCGTTTTGCGAGCGCGCAAAGAAGTATGAGTTGCTTGCGGTTCCCTCGGACAGCTTTGGTATGCCGGGTTGGTTCCGCCTGGGCTATTGCGTGAGCTACGAAACGATTGTCAATTCGCTACCCGCTTGGAAACAGTTGGCGGACGAGTATCGTTAAAAGTAAAGCGCTCTGCCTACAATGTTTTACGTGAAACGGGGTTTGGTGTTAAGCCGGACCCCGTTGTCATGGACGTTGTGTCTTTGGGATGGAGTGGTTTTACGACTATCGAAGGCTATGCGTACAATGAATATAAGCGACGGCCGTGCCAGATAAGGAGACCTGATGCCCTACCTGCTTTCTTGTGACATTCATACCCATACGATGTTCTCTGCGCATGCATATTCGACCATTGAGGAGAATGTGTACTGGGCGGCAGAGCGCGGCCTTCAGGTGCTCGGTTCCGCCGATCATTTAAGCTCGATGGTTACGCCTTGCCCCAATGACCTGCGCAGTTTTCAGTTCTTTATTAACCAAGATATCTGGCCGCGCATTTGGAGCGGCGTGCTGGTGCTTCGCGGCGCTGAGGCCGATATCGTTTCGCTGAACGGAAGCTTGTTTGGCGAGGACATTCCCGTTTCGCTCGATATTGCCGGCGATTCGTACAGCCGTCAGCATTCGCTGTTCGATTTGGTGACGCGCAATTTGGATTATCTGGTTGCGAGTGTGCATAATCCGCAGATTGCTGAAGGCGCGACGCTTGCCCAGACGACCGAGATGTATATCAACGCCCTGGAGCACCCCAAGGTGTTCATGCTTGGGCATACGGGTCGTTCGGGCGTGCCGTTCGATATCGATGAGGTGCTGCTGGCGGCCAAGGCCAAGCACAAGATCATCGAGATCAACAACCATAGTCTTGAGCATGGCACGGATGCCGAGCATTGGAACGTGTGTCGCAAGATCGCCGAGCGCTGCGCCGAGCTGGGCGTGGGCATTGGCGTGTCGACTGATGCGCACATTGGTATGGCCATTGGCAAGCTTGACCAGGCGCGCAAGATGCTCGACGAGATTCACTTCCCGTTGGATTTGATCGTGACGCGTGACCGCGAGACGCTGCTGCGCGAGATGGCGGCAGCCGGCGTCTGCGACCTGCGCAAGGGGATGTAACGAGACTCATATGCGTAGCGAAAGGGGGCGGCCCAGACGGGCCGCCCCCTTTCTTGTCCTAAAAATCTACCGGGGTTGGTTAGCGGCGCTCGAGGACCGCGACAGTCTCGGTGTGGTCGGTATGGGGGAACATGTCGACCGGCGTGATCTTGAGCAGGCGATAGCCTCCGTCGAGGAGTTGGTGCAGGTCGCGCTCTTGGGTCACGGGGTTGCAGCTGATATAAGTGATGCGGCGCGGCTTAAGTGCGCAAGCGGCCTCAAGAAACTCGGGCGTGGAGCCGGCGCGCGGCGGGTCGATGGAAAGGACGTCGACGCGCTCGTTGTTATCGACGGCATCTAGGATGTAGTCGGTGGCGTCGTCGGCCATAAACCAAGCGCTGCGGGTGAGGCCGTTGAGCTCGGCATTGCGACGTGCGTCGGCAATGCCCGCCGGGTTGCGCTCCACGCCGAGCAGCATAATGCCGATGCCCTTGTCCTGGGCGGCTTTGGCTGCACACAGGCCGATAGTTCCGCTACCGCAATAGGCGTCCATGAGCACATCGCCCTGGTGCAAATCCATGCCGTCAATGGCGAGCTGATAGAGCAGTTCGGTCTGCTGCGGGTTGGTCTGATAAAACGCGGTGGGGGAGATATCGAAGTTGCAGTCGAGCAGCTGATCGCGCATGCACTCGGCGCCATAGACGATACGAGTCTCCTCACCCAAGATGGCGTTACCGGGACGGCCATTGATATTTTGGGCAACGGTGGCGATATGCGGATCGAGTGCCGCGACGGCCTCAAAGAACTCCTGCGCATGCGGTAAGTCACGCTGGGCGGTCACGAGCGTAACCATGACCTGGTCGGTACGCCAACCGCAGCGAACGATGGCATAGCGAAGCAAGCCAAGATGCTTGTCCTCATTAAAGGCGGGAATATGCAGCCGCTCAGCTTCGCGTGCGATGCCGTTGAGAATCTGACGGGCACCCGGCGCCTCGACAGGACATTCGGGCACGGCAACGATTCTGTGCGTGCCGCGCTCAAAGAAACCGCAACGGACAGTGCCCTCCTTACCGGGAGCAAAGGGAGTGGCGGCCTTATGACGAAAGCCACGCGGCGCAGGATATTTACCCGGGTCACCCAGGGTGACGCCCATACCGCGAATAGGATCAACGGCGATACCCTCACGTTCACAAAGCGAGTCAAAAAGCTCCTCCATAGCAGCCTGCTTGGCCGCCAACTGCTTCTTATAAGGACGATTGAGCGCCGTGCACCCACCGCAAGATTTCATGATCGAACAGGGAGACTTGGGGTCCACAGCCTTGCGTGCAGACGAAACCGGATCATTATGCGGGCGCTTGGAGTGAGCCTGGGACGCCTTATCCCCGCTCCGACGAGAGCCGGGACGCTTGGCCTTAGCCTTGCCCTTGACCGACTTACCCTTCGCATCCTGAGACGACTTTGATTTCTTGGAAGATTTCTCCTCCTTCAACCCCTCAGCCGCCTCCACCAAAGCACGACGAGCCCTACGCTCCGCACGAGATTCTGCCATGAATTAACCCCACTAATTTATAAATTTAAAGCCACAAGCATTGTACCGTGCCAAGCCAACAGACGATATGCAAGCGGTTTATTGGTATCAGTGATAGGTACAACGATGATTGCCCGCTGGGCTCCGGGGCGGGGGTTAAGTTTATCGCGAGTTCCGCACGAACAGGAGGCCACTTAATGTGGCCTCCGTCGTGAGCAGGACTGTAGAGCGGGAAACTTAACCCCCGCCCCGGAGCCCAGCGGGCAAACCCTCCCTTGTACTCCATCTCACTAAAGTGTATGATTCTGAACGTTACATGACTCACTTTACCTAACTAAAGTGCCATCAAGGGGGATACCATGAATACCGATATGTCTCGTCGTCAGTTTGTTGGTCTAGCCGGCTCGCTTGCCACGGTGCTTGGCCTTGGTCTTGTCGGCTGCGGCGGTGGTGCCGGCAAGGGCTCCGCTGCCGGTTCTGCCGCAGCCAAGGACGTGAAGGGCGCTGCGGAGTCGAAGAAGCTCGTCGTGGGCTTTGACAAGTCCTATCCTCCGTATGGCTTTGTAGGCGACGATGGCGAGTACACCGGTTTTGACCTCGACCTTGCCAAGGCCGTTGCCGACAAGCAGGGCTGGGAGGTCAAATACGAGGCCATCGACTGGGATGCCAAGGACACGTTACTCAACTCCGGCGCCATCAACTGCATCTGGAACGGCTTTACCATGGAGGGTCGCGAGGACGACTACACGTTCTCCGAGCCTTACATGCTCAACGAGCAGGTGCTCGTGGTCAAGAAGGACGCGGGTATCAAGAGCTGGGACGATCTTGCCGGCAAGACCGTGATTACCCAGACTGATTCCGCCGCACAGGATGTGCTCGAGGGCGACCAGAAGGATCTGGCCGCGACGTTTGCCACGCTCGATACCATCGGTGAGTACAACACGGCGTTTATGCAGCTCGAGAGTGGCGCGGTCGATGCCGTTGCCTGTGACCTCTCGATCGATCAATATCAGCTTGCCGCCAAGCCCGATGCATATACGCAGCTTGATAAGCCGCTGTCTAGCGAGCACTACGCCGTTGGCTTTAAGAAGGGCGACACCAAGTCCGCCGATGCCGTGACCGAATCGCTCAAGGCACTCTACGAGGATGGCACGGTCAAGGACCTCTGCGATAAATATGCAGATTACGGTCTGTCTTTCGATAATTGGGTGCTCAAGTAATGTCTATTCAGGTCATGATGCAGATGCTTGGCCAGGGATTCTTGGTCAGCTTGCAGCTGTTTGTGCTGACACTGCTCGGGTCGATTCCGCTGGGAATCCCCGTGGCGTTCATGCGCATGAGCAAAATTGCGCCGCTTCGCTGGATCGCGCGTATCTACATTTCGGTCATGCGCGGTACGCCGCTCATGCTGCAGATGTTTGCCATCTACTTTGCCCCGTACTACGTGTTTGGCATCTCGCTCACGCCCGATTCCAAATGGACGGCATGCGTCGTGGCGTTCATTATCAACTACGCCGGCTACTTTGCCGAGATCTATCGCTCGGGTTTGCAGTCCATTCCGCGTGGTCAATACGAGGCAGCCGAGGTGCTGGGCTATTCGCGCATGCAGACGTTTCTGTATATCGTGATGCCGCAGGTCGCCAAGCGTATTCTGCCGGCGATGGGCAACGAGATCATCACGCTGGTCAAGGACACGTCGCTGGCGTTTGCCATTGGCGTGGGCGAGATGTTCTCGACCGCCAAGGCGCTGGTTGCCTCGCAGGTGAGCATGGTACCGTTTGCGATTGCGGCGCTGATCTACTGGGTTTTCAACTTTGTGGTCGAGATGCTGCTGGGCGCTGCCGAGAAAAAATTGGATTACTACCATGATTAATTCGGTAATGAATATAACGAGCGCGCGCAAGGCGTTTGGCGGCAATGAGGTGCTCAAGGATATCTCGCTCGAGGTAAAGCGTGGCGAGGTCGTGGCGATTATCGGGCCTTCGGGCGGCGGTAAGTCCACGCTGCTGCGCTGTGCCACGCTGCTCGAGACGCTTGACGGTGGCTCGCTCTCGTTTGGCGATCTTGCCGTCGCGACGGATGCGGGTTCGGGCGCGGTGTACGCAAAGGGCGATGTACCTAAACAGGCGCGCTCGCGGTTTGGTCTGGTGTTTCAGAACTACAATCTGTTCCCGCACTATACCGTGATGAAAAACATCACCGATGCACCGATCCGCGTGCTCAAGCGCCCGCGCGAGCAGGCGGAAGCCCGCGCTCACGAGCTGATTGCGCAAATGGGGCTGACGGGCAACGAGAACAAGGTTCCGTGTGAGCTTTCGGGCGGTCAGCAGCAGCGCGTGAGTATTGCCCGCGCCCTGGCGCTCGACCCGGAAATCTTGTTCTTTGACGAGCCGACTTCGGCGCTCGATCCCGAGCTGACGGCCGAGGTGCTGCGTGTCATTAAAGACCTTGCTGCGCAGAATATGACGATGGTGATTGTGACGCACGCGATGCAGTTTGCCCGCGACGTTGCCGACCGCGTGGTCTTTATGGATGGCGGTCGTATTGTCGAGGAGGGGCCTGCCGAGCAGGTTATCGACCATCCGCGCGGGCAGCGTACCCGTGAGTTCTTGAGCCGTATCGAGGGATAGGCTCAGGTATTTGCTCAACTATTAATTGAGGCGAAACCGCCGCAGGTCTTATGATCTGCGGCGGTTTTTGCATCCGCGGGGTTCAATAATCGCCTCGCAAGCTCGCACCCTCCTCTCGCCGCCTGTATCCATACGTGCGCCGAAAGGTGTGCATGGACAGTCGCCTGTGAGGGTAGGGTGGTGGCATAGGACATTTGGAGGGTGAGTCGGCTCGGCTGCCGACCATGCTGCTCCCGGGACGGCACCGACCGCGAACTCTCCCCGTTGGCGTCGCGCATTGCGCGCGGCCCTGCAAGGAGGTCATCATGGGTGCTCCCAAGACCGGCAATGTAAGGAACGTGGTGCTCGTAGGCCAAGGCGGGGTGGGCAAGACTTCACTCGCCGAGGCCATGCTCCACCTTTCCGGTAAGACCGCCCGCCTGGGCGGCCACGACGGCACCAAGCCCACGCTCGACTATGACCCCGAAGAGGTCAAGCGTTCATTCTCCATCTCGACGACCATCGCGCCGATTGATTGGAAGGGCGCCCGCATCAACGTGCTCGATGCCCCGTGCTACCCCGATTTTATCGGCGACGCCTTTGCCGCGATGAGCGTCTGCGAGACGGCGCTGTTTGTGGTCGACGCCGAGGCCGGCCCGCAGCCGACGACGGTTAAGCTCTGGTATGCCGCCGAGGACCTGCGCCTGGCGCGCGCGGTGTTTGTAAACCGCCTGTCGCGTCCCGAGGCCAGCTTTGCGACCACGATGGACCTGCTGCAGGAGCGCTTTGGCACGCGTCTGGGCGCCGTGACCCTCCCCTGGGGCGAGGGCGAGGACTTTGACGGCATCATCGACCTGGTGCGCATGAAGGCGCGCCATTGCAACGGCACCGAAGCCGTTGAGTCGGAGATTCCCGAGGAGTATCGTGCCCAGGCCGAGGAAGCCCATGACCATCTGTGCGAGCTGGTGGCCGAGGCTGACGACGAACTGATGATGAAGTACTTGGAAGGCGAGGAGACGCTGACTCAGAAGGAGCTTGAAGGCCTGCTGTCGAAAGCGATCGCCGAGCGCATCTTTGTGCCGGTCTTTGCGGGCGATTGCATTAAGGAGCAGGGCGTCAACTCGCTGATGGACGACATCGCAACGTACTTCCCGGCGCCGACGGACTACGGCGAGATGCCGCTTATCGACGGCGACTCGCTCAAGATCTCGAGTGACGATGACCGCCCGGTGGCGTTTGTGTTTAAGACACTGGCCGACCCGCAGCAGGGCCGCATCAGCTTTATCAAGGTGCTGACGGGCACGCTTGAGCCGGGCCTTGAGCTGATCAATGCGCGCACACGCAAGGGTGAGCGTCTGGCTCACCTGTATGTGATGTGCGGCCGCGACATGACCGAGGTCGGCCACGCTTATGCCGGCGACATCATCGTGGCGCCCAAGCTGGCGGCCGAGACGGGCGACACACTCTCGATTACCGGCAAGGTCGAGGCCGCGGCGTTTAAGTTCCCCAACTCGCAGTACCGCATAGCCATCGAGGCCGAGAATCGCGGCGACGAAGAGAAGCTCTATACGTTTATCGAGAAAGCCTGCAAGGCCGATCCGACCATGAGCATCGATCGCGACGAGGAGACCGGGCAGACTATCATCTCCGCCGTGGGTGAGGCGCAGGTTTCGGTGCTGCTCAACCGTTTGGAGGATCGCACCAAGGTCGCTGCCAAGAGCGTGCCGATCCGTATTCCGTATCGTGAGACCATTCGCCGCACGGCAAGTGCCCAGGGCCGCCACAAGAAGCAGACAGGCGGTGCCGGTCAGTACGGCGACTGCTGGCTGCGCGTTGAGCCGCTCATTGGGCCCGACGGCACGAGCGATGGCTATGAGTTTGTGGACGAGGTCGTAGGCGGCCGTATTCCACGTTCGTTGATCCCTGCCGTGGACAAGGGTGTCCAGGAGACCATGAAGGACGGCATCATTGCCGGCTACCCGCTCACGGGCATTCGCGTGGCTGTGTACGACGGCTCGTATCACAGCGTCGACTCCAACGAGATGGCGTTCCGTGCGGCGGCTCGCATCGGCCTGCGCAAGGCATGCGCCGATGCCGACCCGGTGGTGCTGGAGCCCATCGAGGAAATCACGGTGACTATCCCCGAGAGCTACGCCGGCGCTGTGATGGGCGACATCTCGGCCTCGCGCGGTCGCGTGACGGGTATGGAGACCGATGAGCGCGGCGATACCGTGGTCATTGCTCAGGCGCCGCTGGCAGAGCTGACGGATTATTCGACGCGCCTACGCTCTATCACGCGCGGCACGGGCGACTTTACCATGAAGCCCGCTGGCTACGAGCAGGTTCCCTATGACGTTCAGGCCAAGCTCGTGGAGCTGTACAACGCGGGAAGGTAGCAAGCCCGCGCGTAACGTCGCGTGACATAACTCCAATTTGGGTTGGGGACGGTTGTGGCCCGCTCCGGACAAGGTTCCGGAGCGGGCTTTTCTTCTGCAACGAGCCGTTTGTCTAACGCTGTATCATTCGGCGTGCGATGCGAGCCGGGCGCTCGGAGCCTGCCCACCTCCCCGGTGACAAAAGCGGCGTAATCGGGGCACGCGGGTGACTCTTTGGCGTATGAGGGGGCCCGGACGTGCACACCGCGGGTGACAAAGCGCCCGTTAAGCGGTTTGCCCATACCTCCTAAACTAAAAGGCGTAGAGAAACGACAACAAACGAGAGGAGGCAGACATGGCACTGTTCGATTCGACACACACGCTCGATGCCGTCGACGCCGCCGACCAGAACGCCGTCTTCGAGGCCCTCGCCGCGAAGGCCGTGGAACTGGGCGTCGCCGCCGATGCGTCCGCTATCGTCTCCGACCTTCATGAGCGCGAGGCCGAGGCTTCTACGGGCTTTGGCAACGGCGTGGCTGTCCCGCATACCAAGAGCGCCAACGTCAGTACCCCCGCCATTCTCTTCGCGCACCTGACCGCGCCCGTCGAGTGGCGCGCGCTCGACGACGCTCCCGTCGACACGGTCATCAACATCCTTGTCCCCGAGAGTGGCAGCGACACCCATCTGCAGCTGCTCGCCAAACTGGCGCGTCGCCTCGTGCACAAGGATTTCGTCGACCATCTCAAGGGCGACTCCATCGAAGACGTGTGCGCCCTCATCCAGGGCGTCGTCGGATAGCAGGTAATGTTCAACCCCGTGTGAAAGGAAAGAGGGGAGAAGCATATGGCAAAGTCAATCGTGGCCGTCACCAACTGCCCGGCCGGCATTGCACACACCTACATGGTGGCCGAGGCGATCAAGACGAAGGGCATCGAGCTGGGTTATGAGGTTCACGTCGAGACCCAGGGTGCCAGCGGCGTCGAGAACAAGCTTACGCCCGAGCAGATCAAGGAGGCCGACTACGTCGTCCTCGCGCTCGGTCGCGGCATGAACGATGACGATCGTGTTCGCTTCGACGGCAAGAAGGTCGTTGAAGTGCCCGTTTCCGAGGCCCTCAAGCGCATCGACAGCCTTATGGGTAACCTTGAGAGTGAGGCCAAGGTCTTCCAGGCCTCCGCGGTCAAGCTTGGCGCCAAGCAGGAGAGCGTCACCACCGGCATCATGAGCTACCTCATGGCCGGCGTCTCCGCGGCCCTGCCGTTTGTCATCGGCGGCGGCGTGCTCATGGCCATCGGCTCCATCATGGCCCAGTTCGGCGCGCCCAACGTGGCCCCCGGCGACGGCCAGATGGCTTCGCTCGCCTGGGTGCTCAACACCATCGGCGGCCTGGGATTCACGTTCATGATTCCGATGATGGGCGCCTTTATCGCCAACGCCATCGGCGATAAGCCCGCTATCATGCCCGCCTTCATCTGCAGCTACCTCGCCAACAGCACCGACTTGCTCGGCACCGAGGTCGGCGCTGGCTTCCTTGGCGCCTGCGTAATTGGCCTTGCAATCGGCTACTTCGTCAAGGCGATGAAAAAGATCAACCTGGGCAAGAACTTCCAGTCCCTGCTCGGCTTCCTGATCATCCCGGTCGTGACGCTCTTTATCTTTGGCCTGGGCACGTACTATATCATCGGCCCGGCCATGTCCTGGCTTATGAACGCCTTCGTCGGCCTGTTGAGCTCTATCCCGAGCTCGATGAAGCTCGTCGCCGCCTTCCTGGTAGGCGCCATGCTCGCCTTCGACATGGGCGGCCCGGTCAACAAGGCCGCTTGGTTCTTCTCCTTCTCCTTGCTGGGCTCCGGCGTGTACGACTGGTACGGCATCGTAGGCGTCGTGACGATCCTTCCGCCGATGGCCGCTGCCATCGCTACCTGGATCCGTCCGAAGCTCTTCACGCAGGCCGAGCGCGACTCCGCAATCCCTGCGCTCATTGTCGGCGCAACCGTCGCCACCGAGCCGGCTATCCCCTATGCCCTGGCCGCACCCCTGCCTATGATCTCCGCGAACGTCATCGCCGGCGGCGTCGCCGGTGCCATCTCCATGGCCCTTGGCGTCCAGCGCATCGCTCCGGGCATCGGCATCTTCGATCCATTCCTGGGCCTCATCTACCCGGCGACCAGCTACTACATCGCCGTCGCTGTGGGTCTGGTCCTGAACATCGCCCTCATCATCGTCTTCAAGTCCGCTTGGATGAAGAAGCGCGAGGCTCAGAACGCCTAAGTCTCGATAGAATAATTAGTCCTGCGGGGTCGCCGGTCTGTTCGGCGGCTCCGCAGGTTTCAATGAAAGGAATGGGGAAATGCGTTACGACTTCGATCGCGTCATCGACAGAATGGGTACCTACAGCACCCAATGGGACTATGCGGCCGACCGGTTTGGCAGCGCAGACGTGCTTCCCTTTTCCATCTCGGACACCGACTTCGCCGTGCCCGGCGAGGTCATGGATGCCCTCCGCGCCCGCATGGAACACCCCATCTTTGGCTATACCCGCTGGAACCATAGTGACTACAAGGGTAGTGTTGCCGGCTGGTTTGCCAGGGACGGGGCGTCCCACGTGGACATGGACTGGGTAGTGTACAGCCCGAGCGTCATCTTCTCGGCCGCGACGGTCATTCGTCTGGTGAGCGAGCCGAATGACGCCGTGGTGACGCTCACTCCCATGTACGACGCCTTCTACGGCCTGATTGAGGGCAACGGGCGCGAGCTTGTGGCCGTTGCTCAGGCGAGCGCCATGGACGGCTACGGCCTCGATTGGGATGCCCTTGAGGTGGCGCTTGCCCGCCCCGAGGCAAAGGTTATGCTGCTCACCAACCCGCATAACCCCACAGGCAAGGTCTTCACGGCAGGCGAGCTTGCTCGTATTGTGGAGCTCTGCCATGCCAACGGGGTCTTTCTCATTTCGGATGACATCCATCGCGATATGATTCTGGGCGAAACTCCCTACACACCCGTGACGAACATCACGCGCGAGGGCGTGGCGCTGCTGTGTTCGGCCTCCAAGACGTTCAACACGCCCGGGCTCATCGGGTCCTATGCGCTCATCCCCGACGATGACCTGCGCGAACGCTTCCTGTTTGAGCTCAAGCAAAAAAACGCCCTGTCGAGCGTGAGTATCTTGGGGATGACTGCCCAGATGGCGGCGTATCGCTCGTGCTCCGAGTATGTGGACGAGCTTGTGGCCTATATTCGCGGCAACATGCAGGCGCTCAAGGATTTCCTTGCCGCCAATCTGCCCGAGATCCGCTTTGCGGTGCCGCAGGGGACCTATCTTGCCTGGATGGATGCCTCGGGCCTGGGGTTGGATGCGGCCGAGCTCCAGCGCCGGCTCGTTGAGGTGGGCCATGTGGGCATCATGTCGGGCGAGACGTACGGCGGTGCTGGGTACCTGCGCATGAATCTCGCCTGTTCGCGCTTGAAGGTCGAAAGGGGGATGGAGCGGATGCTCGCCGGCATCCGCTCGTAGCGGCATGATCAGCAAGAGACAGAGACAGCTCCTGCGGGCGCTCGACGACGGTCCACGCTCCGGCGCCGAGCTCGCCGAGGCACTCGGCGTCTCCCGCCGTACCGTGGTGCGCGAAGTGGCGAGCGTGAGCGCGTGGCTCGAGTCCGTGGGTGCCGGCACCATCTCGAGCGATCCCAACTACCATCTGGTGGTCACGTCCGAGGACGCAATCGCCTCCGTCCTGTCGCAGGACCTCACCGATGAGGCGCGTGTCCTCATGTGCGTGCTCTCCCGGCCGGGGATCTCGACGGTGCAGGTTTCGGGGGAGACTTATCTCTCGGTCCGCTCCGTGCGTGCAGCGATGGATGAGATCAACGTTCGGCTGCGCGGAGTCGTTGCGCTCGAGGCACGTGTGGGCTACGGGATCGATGCAGACTTTAGCGGCATGGGGCCGGCGGATCTCTTGGCGGCGCTCGCCATCGACAATACTGGTATTGCCGCCGAGCTCGAGCGCTCGTGCGGCTGGGACACCCTGATGCGCCTGATCGGCGAGCGGGGCGAGGAATATCGCCTACTCATGGAGCCGTATCTATCACAGCGCCAGCTGAGGATGCAGACGCTTGCTGCCGTCTGGTGCAGCGCGTGGCTCGTGCCCGATGCCCCGGGTGGGGCAGATGCCGGCGCGCGTGCCGTCACCGAGTTCCAGCAGCGCAAGAAGGACCTGCTCTACCGCCTGGTCACGTGCCGTGCGGCCATCCTGGCGCGCATCGGCGAGGTGCTCGCCTCGCACGGCATCAAGTCGACGCGCGAGGACCTCGGTAGTCTTATCTTCGACCATGTACTGCGCTGCGCTCTCTTTCCCACGCTCATGTCGGTGGAGATCCAAAAGCAGATGCGCGGGATCCGTATGGAGCATCCGTTCGAGTTCGATTTCGGCGCCGACCTCTCCGAGTGCCTGCGCGCGTTCGACGAGCGCCTGTTTGTAGAGCCCGACTTCCTCTCGCTCTACGTGCTGGCCTCGCTGGAGCACTTCACGCGCAGCCCCGTGAGTCTGCTTTTGGTTTGCGGGCGACCCTCCGTGGCGACTATCAACAAATCCCTGATCGAGCGCGGCACCGACGGCGTTGAGGTCGAGCTCGTGGACAGCGAGCCGCTCGCCCGGCGCGCGCTCAAAGATGGGTCGTTCGACCTGGTGGTGGGCGACGCCGCGGCAGTGCGAAACTTTAAGGCCGCACGTGAATGGGACCTCTCGTTTTCGGGCGTGCTCTCGGCCTACGAGGTCGACCGCATCCGCCAGATGGCGCTGCGTGTGCTCTACGAGCGCGATATCGCGAGCCTGCTGCCGCGCGCGAGCTATCTTGAGCTGCATGTTGGGGCCGGCGACTACCTCGATGAGCTATCGCGCGCCCTCGGCGGGCTGGTGGCAGCGCATGCGATCTCGGCAGATGAGGCGGACCTCATCATGGATCGCGAGCGTCAGGGCGACCGTCTGCAGCTGGGACATGTCGCGTTCCCGCATACCATCACGCCGGTCGCGGCCTCGACGTTTCGTCTGCTCGCCATCATGCCCGACGCGCCCCTGTGCGACGGCGACGAGCAGATCGACCTGGTGGTGGTGACGCTTGCGAGTCAGCGTCTGGCCGACAAGAGCAGCATGTTCAACTATCTGTTCTCCGTGCTGCACGATGCCGAGCGCGCCCACGTGCGCCTGCCGCGCACCTATGAGGAGACCGTCGCGTTCTTAGGGCGCGACTTTGGCTATGCCGAGGAGAAGAGCGATGAGTGATGAGGCGATGGAGGCGCGCGGGGTGTTTGCGGCCGCATGTGGCGTGGCGGGCGCTGCTGGATCGACAACGGGGACCGAGCTGACGCCGGCTGCCGAGATTCGCGCCTATGTGGACAAGGTCTGGCCGAGCTTTCTTGATGATCTTGAGGCGCTCGTGGTCGTGCCGAGCGTGGTCGACGAGTCGCGCGCCGTGGCGGGCGCCCCGTGGGGTCTGGAATGTCATCGGGCGCTTTGCGTTGCGATGGATGTGGCGCGCCGCCAGGGGCTTTCGATCGTTGACTGCGACGGGTACGTCGCGTATGGCGAGCTTGCCGGTGAGACGCCCGAACAGGTGGCAACGATTGCCCATGTGGACGTGGTTCCAGCGGGTGAGGGCTGGACGGTCGAACCCTATGCTTTAACGCGTCGCGAGGGCGTGCTTATGGGCCGCGGCGTGCTCGATGACAAGGGCGCGGCGCTGGCCTCGATCTATGCTGCTGGTTTTTTGGCGCGCCGCGTGCGCAACGGCTGGAAGCCGCAGCGGACGCTCCGCTGCATCTTGGGCGCCTCGGAGGAGGCGGGCATGATGGACGTGCGTCGCTACCTAACGGATCACGAACCGCCGGCATTTTTGTTCACACCCGATGCCGAGTTTGCCGTCTGCTGCGGGGAGAAGGGCTGCGTCAACGCCGAGGTCTCTCGCGCGGTCGACAGCGCCGGGGCGATCATCGAGCTTACGGGCGGCGTGGCGAGAAACGCGGTGCCCGCGCGTGCCGAAGCGCTCGTGTGCATGGACGCCTGCGTGGATGGGTTACCCCGCGCCGAGGGGATCGATGTGGAGCCCGCCGGCGACGGCACTGCCCGCATTGTGGCCCACGGCGTCGCCGGGCATGCCGCCGAACCGGCGGGTACGGTGAACGCCATCGGCGTGTTGGCGGCCTATCTGGCCGCATGCGGTGTCTGCAGCGCGGCCGAGCGCGAGTTCCTCGGCTTTTGCAAGCGGGCCCTTGGTGTATGGGACGGCTCCGGCTTGGGAATCGATGTCGCAGACGAGCTGTTCGGCGGCCTCACGTGTATCGGCGGAACTATACGCACCCAGGCGGGGAGCTTTGTGCTCACGCTCGATGCGCGCCTTCCGGGTGCGGCCGATGTCGGGCAGGTGGGCCGTCGCATCGAGGACGTTGCGCGCGAGTGCGGCTGCGAGGCGCGCATCACCCATGTGCGGGAGCCGTTCACCATGGACCCCCAAGCGTCCGAGGTCATGGCGCTCCGTCGTGCCTACGAGGAGTTCGCGGGCCGGCCCGCGGTGCCGTTTGCTATCGGCGGGGGCACGTATGCGCATCACTTTCCGCGTGCCGTGGGGTTCGGTCCGCTCGACCGCGCTGAGCCGCTGCCCGATTGGGTCGGCCCCGAGCACGGCCCCGACGAGGGTATCTGGGAGCGCCAGCTCAAGCGCGCCCTCGCCATCTACATCCGTAGCCTCGAATCCCTCCTCAACCCTAAAGTGAGGATAGACCCAAAATTGGGGTAATGGTGTCGCATGGGTAGCATAGTCCCAATTTGGCGGTAGTCTCCATTTTGGGATTAGTCGCCGTTGGTCTGGTTGCGGCCGGTGGCGTAGTCGATCTGCACATGCGGCTGCAGGTTGTAGCAGTACACGTGGAAGCAGAGGGTCTTGCCGTGGTCCTCGATCGATTGCGCCTCAAGGCGCACGCCACGGCAGACAAGTTCCTCTTCGTTATACATGGGCGTGACGCGGTAGAGCACATGGTTGCCCGTATCGCGAATATAGTTGAGAATCTGCTCCTCAAACGGCAGCATGCCCGTTTCGTTGAGATAGCGCGTGCCGGTGAGGAGATTTTTGCGGTTGGCGTTTTCGCCGCAGAGCGACCAGGCGATAAGGTGGCAGCGGTTGTAGAGGCTCTGGCCCGGAATAAAGTCGTAGCGCTGCTGGTGCCAACCGGCAGGATGGATACGCGAGATATCGCCGCGCTCGCCTTGACCGAGTGATTCGGGGCCCACGCAGGCGAGTGCTTTGCGGGTGCGGCCCAGGCTGTCGAGCTTGGAGAACTTCTTAAAGCAGCTCTCTTCTGTAGCGCGCTCGTATTCATCGAGCGTGAATGATGGTGTGCCGAGCGGGTGCGTGCTGTCGGCGCGAAGGGCAACGTAGGGGTTGCCGGCGTAGTCGGGAATGCTGCTGAGATAAACACCGCGGGCGCGGTTGAGGTCGGGGTTTTCGACCTCGTCGATGGGGGTGACGGCACTGTCCGCGGAAACGTCGTCATCGGTGTCGGTTGCGGCGGAATCGGAGCCATCGCCAGAGTCCTGGCCGTTTTGAGGGTCCGGGGAGCTCGCCGTTCCCGATTCGAGCCGGGCAACCAGGTCTGCCTCGTCGTCGGTGCGGCTGGGGCTCTCGTTTTGTTTTTCGGCCAGAGCCGCCGCTTGCTCATCGCTTTGCGGCGACAGCAGCTTGGGCGCCCCGTCAAGCGATCCCGTAAACAGCGCAAACCCTAGCACCACGGTGGTGCCGATGGAAAGTATTTGCTTGTAGGCGGGCTTGCGCGACATTGAGGCTCCTGGATGGACGGTTGGGAATCTACCAGTCTAGCAGGAGCCGGCAAGGGCCGTTCTGTCGAACAAATACTTAAGATTTGAGATAAACGCTACTGATTCATTTGTCCCGCGGTCTAGATCGAGGTGGAGTCGAGCCAGTTGAGCTTGCACTCGAGAATGCGCTGCTCGCCGGGTTCGCTGCTTCCGTCAAGTAGGGCGAGCAGCATCTCGGCTGCTTCGCGACCTTCTTGGTCGACGGGCTCGATGATGGTGGAGACGGTCGGTGCGGTGAGATTAGTCCAGTCTTCGCAGTTGAGTCCCAAAAGGCCGATTTGCTGCGGAAGCAGATGGGCCATTGGCTGGAGGGCCTTGTAGACACGGGGAAGTGCCCACTGATTTTGCACGAAGATAAGGGTTCGCTTGGCGGGATTGAACTTGAATTTAAAGTATTCGGTGAGCTCGTTGATTGACGGCTTGTTGTGATCGATGGGAATCGCTTTGTAGAGCTGCCCGTTCGCTGCCAGCGCCTCGGCATACCCCTGAAAACGCTCCATGCGGGTGCGCATTTCGGTCATGTTGGCGGCAATGGAAAAGAAATCTTCGTAGCCGGCGTCGAGGAGTGCCTGTGTGGCGTTGTACACGCCGTCGTAAAGGTTGGTTTTGATCCAGCTGGTACCTGGGCTATAGATGGCCGCATCGAAAAAGACGACCGGCTTGCCGGCGCGTCTAATGCGGTCATGCACGGCTTTGAAGTTTGCCGTGGGCTGGATGATAAAGCCATCGACGCCCAGCGAGAGCATCTTGTCGACGTACATGAGCTCGGTCTCGGGGTTAAAGTTGCTCGTGCAAACGACCGTCTGGTAGCCCGCGGGGAGCATGACCTGCTCCATGCCATTGAGAACGAGCCCCGCCCATTTGTTGGTGTTATCCAAAATGATGATGGCAATGACGTGGGTTTGCTTGCCGGTGAGCGTCTGCGCTTGGGCGTTGGGAACGTATCCGAGTTCCTTAATGACGCGCGCGATTTTGTTCTGCGTCTTCTCGCTAAGCTTTTCTCGTTTGTCGTTGAGGTAATACGAGACGCTTGCCGTCGAGGTTCCCGCCTCTCGAGCGACGTCTGCGATCGTAACGCGCTGTTTTGCCACAGCGACTCCTTCCGACAGATGAGCATTTTCCAACATGATGACTTTGAGTCTTGGTGAAGGATACGCTTCGGTGAGCGGCTTTTTCCTTTCATATGAGTATGCAACAAATGCGGCATACGGGTGGGGTCGAAATTTGTGACCGGCATGCGCATCTGCCGTCTACCGAGAAAATCAAATACTTCTTGACTTTTGAAATCGAGGGCAAAATCGCAGGATTCATTTTTGGTTAAACGCATAACTAAATCGCATAACCAACGCTCTGACCTGCGCGTTTACCGAAATAAGCTGGCATTAAGAAAAACGAGCACCTATATTGTTCTTGTCGAAAAGACAGCAAGTCCAAACGGCAGGGGATGCTCCGGAGGCCTCCGCAAACGGTGTCTTGCGCACGCAACTCTATGAAAAGAGGGAAGCAATGAAGATCGTAGGCGTTGCCGCCTGTACTGTGGGTATCGCCCACACGTATATGGCCCAGAAGGCGATTCAGGATGAATGCGCCGCCCGTGGCATCGAGTGCAAGGTCGAGGCTCAGGGTGGCCTGGGTATCGAGAATGAGCTCACGCAGGAAGACGTGGACTCCGCCGACCTGGTCCTGGAGTCCGTCGACGTGGGTGTCGAGAACGAGGACCGTTTTGAGCAGAAGATGGCCGAGGGCAAGTTCCTCAAGGTCGGTACTTCCGATGTGATCGCCGATCCGGTCAAGATCATCGACCAGGCTGTTGAGATCATCAAGGCGACGGGCGGTACCGTTGACGCGCCCAAGGCCGAGGCCAAGGCAGAGAAGAAGGCCGTCTCCGCTGCCCCGCAGGCCCCGACACCGGCGTCCAAGCAGTCTATCTTTGCCGATCCGGGTAAGACGCTGCTCAATGCATTCAATACCGGCGTTTCCTATTTTATCCCCATCGTCGTTATCGGCGGCGTGTTCCTCGCCTTCTCGCTGGCATCCGGTACCGCCGGCGCCAACGGCATGGAGGTTACGAACCCGCTGATGGTGAGTCTTAACACCATCGGCATGGCCGGCATCTCCATGATGATCCCGGTGCTTGCGGCATACATCGCCTACTCGATGGCTGGCAAGCCCGCGCTCGCCCCCGGTTTTGTCCTGGGCTACCTGGTCAACAACGCAGTCGTTACCCCTAACGGCAACAGCGTTTCGACCGGCTTCTTGGGCGCCATGATCATGGCGGTCATCTGCGGCTACTTTGTCCGCTGGATGAAGACCTGGAAGGTCAACAACACCATCCAGACCATCATGCCCATCCTGATCATCCCGATTCTGACCTCGCTTGTCCTGGGCATGGCCTATATCTACATCCTGGCCACGCCGCTTGGCTTTGTGATGGACTGGCTCACCGGCGTGCTCGGCAGCCTGCAGGGCGGTTCCGCAGTTGTCCTGGGTCTGGTCATTGGCGTTATGACCGCCTTCGATATGGGCGGCCCCATCAACAAGACCGCCTCGACCTTCACCATGGCCATCATGGCCTCCGGCATCTATGGCCCCAACGGCATGTTCCGCGTCGCCGTCGCCATTCCCCCGATTGCCTGCGGCCTTGCTGCGCTCATCGCCAAGAACAAGTTCGATGACGCCGATCGCCAGATGGGTATCTCCGCACTGTTCATGGGCTGCATCGGCATTACCGAGGGCGCTATCCCCTTCGCGGTCAAGGACCTTGGCCACACCCTGCCCGGCATCTGCATCGGCTCTGCCGTGGGCGCGGCGCTCGCCGCCTTCCAGGGTATCGACTGCTACGTCCCGCACGGTGGCTTTATCGTCGCCCTTGCCACCAACAACGTCGCGCTGTTCTGCCTGGACATCGTGATTGGCGCCGTGGTCGCCGCTGCAATCCTGATTGCCATGAAGCCCACGCTCGACAAGCAGGCCAAGTAAACCTTTAAGGACTCCGGTTGTGCGGAGGGATGGATTTGACTCCGCACAACCGCCCCTACACAACAAAATCCATCCGTACTGATAGGGCCCACATCTGGGTCCCAGGGAACTTTTGTCAAAAATCCTCTGGAGAAGGAGAACAAAATGTCCAACCTCACCATCCGTCAGGCCGTTCAGGGCATGCTCAAGCTGCAGGATAGCGGCGATCACGCAACCATGGTCGGCATTGGCCCCATGAGCCCCAACCTGATTCAGGCCGTGTTCGAGCTTGCCAAGGACGAGGATTTCCCGCCCATGTTTATCGCCAGCCGCAACCAGGTCGATATGGACGAGATGGGCGCCGGCTACGTCAACGGTTGGGACCAGACGCGCTTTGCCGCCGACATCAAGAAGGTCGCCGACGAGGTGGGTTACACCGGTCCGTACTACCTGTGCCGAGATCACGGCGGTCCGTGGCAGCGCGACGAGGAGCGTAACGCCCACCTGCCCGAGGACGAGGCCATGGAGCTCGCCCGCAAGTCCTTCGTCGCCGACATGGAGGCAGGCTTTGACCTGCTGATGGTCGACCCCACCAAGGATCCCTATCAGATCGGCAAGGTTATTCCGCTCGACGTGGTGCTTCGCCGCACGATCGATCTTATCGACTACCTTGAGCAGTACCGTCGCGAGCATAACCTGCCCGAGGTCGCCTATGAGGTCGGTACCGAGGAGACCAATGGCGGCTTGACCTCTACCGATAAGTACGAGGAGTTCATTTCTCAGCTGCAGCCCGAGCTCGAGAAGCGCGGCTGCCCCATGCCCACCTTTATCGTCGGCCAGACCGGCACCCTTACCCGCTGGACGGAGCAGGTCGGTCACTACAACTTCAAGAACGCCCGCGAGCTTGCCGATATGGCCAAGCGCTATGGCGTGGGCCTGAAGGAGCACAACGCCGACTATCTGGACGACGCGACGCTGCTCGAGCACATTCCGGCACACGTGACCGCCTCCAACGTCGCTCCGCAGTATGGCACCGAGGAGACCCGCGCCTACCTCAAGCTCTGCGCCACCGAGCAGATCCTGGTCGACAACGGTCTGTGCGATGACCCCTCCGACCTGTATCACACCCTGCTGGTCAAGGCCATCAAGACCGAGCGCTGGCGCAAGTGGATGACTGGCGACGACGTCAACCTGCAGGTCGATGACATCCTTGCCGACGATGAGCTCAGCCTGAAGATCCTGGATGTCTCCGGCCACTATGCGTTCAACGATCCTGAGGTCAAAGAGCAGGTCGAGAAGCTCTATCGCAACCTCGCTGCCCAGGACATCGACGGCAAGCGCTTTGTGATCGAGCACATCAAGCGCCCGATCAAGCAGTACGTCGTCGGTCTTAACCTCAAGGGCGTCACGAGCCGCATCGAGAAGGCTCTCGAGGACTAAGTAGCTTTTCCTACACGACGCCGGGCCTGGGGCATGTCCCAGCCGCAGGCCCGGCACATAGGACAAAGGGACATCCCCTTTGTCCTATTTTTTGAGTTTTGGATTCCTTCGAAGGAGTTTGCACCATGAAGTTCTTTATCGATACCGCCAACCTTGACGAGATTGCTGAGGCCAAGAGCTGGGGCTGCCTGGCCGGTGTTACCACCAACCCGTCCCTGTACGCCAAGACCGGCGGCAAGCTTGCCGACTTTGAGCCGCATATGCTCAAGATTGCCGAGCTCTGCGAGGGCCTGCCCGTTTCCGCCGAGTCTACCGCTACCACTGCCGAGGGTATGATCGAGGAGGGCAAGCGCCTTGCCGCCCTCGCCCCCAACATCGTGGTCAAGCTTCCCGTGTGCGAGGCCGGCCTTGCCGCTTGCCGTGCGCTGGCCGATGCTGGCGTGCGCGTCAACATGACGCTCGTCTTCTCGCCGACGCAGGCCCTTATGGCCGCCAATGCCGGTGCTCGCTACATCAGCCCGTTTGTCGGTCGTTTCGATGACATCGCCGAGGACGGTATCTCGCAGCTCGACAACGTCGTGACCTGCATTAAGAACTACGACTGGACGGGCAAGAACGTCGACGACACCGTCGAGATCATCACCGCCTCGGTTCGTACGCCCAACCACGTGACCCAGGCCGCGCTACTCGGTGCCGATATTGCGACCGTGCCCATGGCCGCTCTCAAGAAGTGCCTGCATCATCCGCTGACCGACCAGGGCCTCGCCTCTTTTGAGGCTGACTGGCAGAAGGTCGTCGCTCAGGCTTAACGAGTGGATTGCCCCGGCATCGCGTCATCCGGTGCCGGGGTTGTTCTCAAGAGAGGAATTCGTATGACCAACCAGGAGCTGGCGAAGGTCGCCAATGAGGTCAGGAAGGGTGTCGTGACTGCGGTTCACGCGGCCAAGTCGGGACACCCGGGTGGATCGCTCGGTGCTGCCGACATCATGACGTATCTGTACTTTGAGGAAATGAATATCGATCCTGCCGACCCTCACAAGGCCGATCGCGATCGCTTTGTGCTCTCCAAGGGTCACGCGGCGCCGGGCCTGTATTCGGTGTTGGCAAATCGCGGCTATTTTCCCGTCGAAGAGCTCGAGACGCTCCGTCATATTGGCAGCCGACTGCAGGGCCATCCCAACATGAACGACGCCCCTGGCATCGATATGTCCACCGGATCGCTCGGTCAGGGCATCTCTGCTGCAGTTGGAATGGCGCTTGCCGCTAAGCACTGGGGCGACGGCTACCGTGTCTACACGTTGCTGGGCGACGGTGAGTGCGAGGAAGGCCAGGTGTGGGAGGCGGTCATGTTCGCCGGCAACCATGCGCTCGACAATCTTGTTGCCGTCGTCGACCACAACGGCTTGCAGATTGACGGCACGATCGATGAAGTCAACTCGGCCATGCCGCTCGCTGACAAGTTCCGCGCCTTTAAGTGGCATGTGATCGAGCTCGCCGACGGTAACGACATGGCGCAGATTGAGGCGGCTTTCGCTGAGGCTCGTGAGGTGACCGGCGTGCCCGTCGCTATCATCGCCGAGACGGTGAAGGGCAAAGGCGTCTCCTTTATGGAGAACCAGGTTGGCTGGCATGGCAAGGCGCCCAATGACGAGCAGTTTGAGCAGGCCATGGCCGAGCTCGCGGCAGCAGGAGAGGAGCTCTAATGGCAGACGTCAAAAAAGTCGCCACGCGCGTAAGCTACGGCGAGGCGCTCGTCGAGCTGGGCAATGAGCACGATGACTTTGTAGTGCTCGATGCCGACCTGGCAGCCGCTACGCAGACGGGTAAGTTTAAGGCTGCTCATGCTGAGCGCTTTTACGATGCCGGCATCGCCGAGAGCAACCTGATGGGTCTTGCCGCCGGCATCGCGACCACGGGCCGCGTTGCTTTTGCGAGCACCTTTGCGATGTTTGCCGCCGGTCGCGCCTACGAGCAGGTCCGCAATTCCATTGGCTATCCGCACCTCAACGTCAAGATTGGCGCTACCCATGCCGGCATTTCGGTGGGCGAGGACGGCGCCACGCACCAGTGCTGCGAGGATATCGCGCTCATGCGCACGATTCCGGGCATGACGGTGGTCGTTCCCGCCGATGACGTCGAGGCTCGCGCTTGCGTGCGCGCCGCCTATGAGCTTGAGGGCCCGGTTTACATGCGCTTCGGCCGCCTGGCAACACCGGTCATTAACGATTACGAGGACTATGAGTTCAAGATTGGTCGCGGCGTGGTCGTGCGCGAGGGGTCCGATGTGACCATCATCGCTTGTGGCCTTATGGTCGCCGAGGCGCTTGAGGCTGCCGAGGCGCTCGCTGCCGATGGCATCGATGCCGAGGTCATCAACATGCATACGATCAAGCCGCTCGACGAACGCCTGGTTGTAGCCAGCGCCAAGAAGACCGGTCGCGTGGTCACTGCCGAGGAGCATTCGATTATCGGCGGTCTTGGCGAGGCCGTTGCCTCGGTGCTAGCGGAGCAGTATCCGGTGCCGATGCGTCGCGTCGGCGTGCGCGATGTGTATGGCGAGTCCGGCCCTGCGGTCGATTTGCTGCACAAGTACGGTTTGGACGCCGACGGCATCGAAGCTGCGGTCAGGTCTGTGTTGTAAGGAAGGTTTCCATGGGATTTGTATCTGCCAACCAAGTGACGATAGGGTATACCGCCGCCTCGCGCGAGGATGCCCTGCATTATTTGTCCGATCAGGCCGTCGAGCTCGGCTTTGCTGACGACGCATCTGCCGTAGAGGCCGCCTTCATTGCTCGCGAGAACGAGGCCGAGACCGGCCTCGTCGCCGGTTTTGCCGTTCCGCATGCCAAAAGCGACGCCATCCACACGCCGGGCGTTGCCGTGCTTAAACTGACCGAGCCCGTTGAATGGCCGAGCTTCGATGGTGTGCCCGTCGATGTTGCGCTCGCGCTGTACGTGCCTGCCGGCGAGGCAGGAACCACGCACCTGCGCTTGCTCTCCAAGGCTGCCGTGATGCTGATGGACGCCGGCTTCCGTGACAAGGTGCGCGCGAGCACCGATCCCGTTGAGATTGCGGAGCTCATCAATAGCGGACTCGAAGACTAGAACGGTCATCCCGTTCAATCAATTGATCCTTCTCCAAGGAAAAGGGCCGCGACGCCGTATGGGTGTCACGGCCCTATTTGCGTTTCCCCAGATAAAACCTGCCAAAATAAACCTGTTCCTTTTTGGCAGGTTAATCGGGGACTATTTCACCGCAACTTAGGGCACGGTTAGGAAGTGTGCACCTTAAAGAGTGGAGCCCATGATTAGAGAGGTCGCGCTCATCTCTCTAAATGTCTCTCTAAAGAGAAGGTTGGTTAGAGAGATAGCATTAGGCAATCTAGCAGCGAATTCGATACATCTCTCTTAATGTCTCTCTAAAACAAGGCGCTCATCTCTCTAAAGTTAGAGAGATAAGCGCCTTGTTTTAGAGAGACGGAATGCCAAAATTCGTCCGTCAGCTACCATCTGCCAAAAATGACGGATAAAGGGCTCATCGAAGTAATGGGTTCATCGACGAGCCGCAACCGCCGCTATCGGAAGAAGTAGATGCAGCCGAATTGCCCCTCTATCGTCTCTCGAAGTTTGATGGGTGCTAGAGGGGCGACTGCCTCGCGATATTTTCCCAAGATAAAACCTGCCAAAACAAACCTGTCCCTTATTGACAGGTTACTGATTCATGGCACCGTGAATGTAGGGGGTGACCTCGGGGGAGATATGGTCGCAGCCCAGTTCGCGCAGCGCGGACTTGATAACGGCGGGCAGCGGGGTTTTGCCCTCGGCATCGACGGCGTTGCCACCGAGGGCAGCAATCTTGGCGACATCTGCGGGTGCGGCCTCGATATGCATGCAGCCGCCGATCAAGCGCGCGCGTACCTGTGCCAGATCAAGATCGTGCAGGTAATCCTCGCAGGCGCGGATTAAATCGACTTTCTCGCGCGTAAGCTCCTCGCCCGTGGGGACGCGGGTGGCAAGACATGCTCCCGCCGGTAGGTTCCAAACGGGATAGCCCCATGCGCGCAGCAGCTCGCGCTCTTCGTCCTTGGTAAAGCCGACCTCCATAAGGGGTGAGCGTACGCCGAGCTCTTCTGCCGCACGCATGCCGGGGCGGTAGTCACCGCGATCGCTTGCATTGCTGCCATCGATGACGGTGGGAAAGCCGAGCGACTTGGCGTGGTTGACGATGGCGGTAAAGCCGGCGTGCTTGCAGTGGTAGCAGCGATTAGCATCGTTGCAGGCTACTTGGGGGAGCTGCAGCTGATCCACCGAAAGATTGAGCACGGGGAGCTTAAAATGTGCCCCTTCATTGGCCTGCCCATCAACGGACTGCTCAAACGAAGCCTGCTCGGGCGTGCCGATAAGCGGCGTGGTGAGATGGACGAGAAGAGTATTGGTAGGCATGACGCGGGCGCATACGGCGGCCAAAAAGCTGCTGTCAACGCCGCCGGAAAACCCGATAGCCACGCGCCCGTATGCCAAAAGCAGCTGTTCGAGCGCCGATAGCTTGTCTTGAAGCTCCTCTGCGGGTGCCGTGGTGTCTAAAATCATGAAACGATCCTTATCGTTGAGTACTCGATCGAAAACTATAATCCTAATGCGTTACTTGCCATAAGACTTCTATCTGTGTAACGAAAGTGCAATATGGCATATACGTTATATACAAGTTGCCAAATGCGGTAGAGTTGCAGCAACGCGACAGCGAGAGTCGATGGGGGACCGATATGATCAAGGCTGTTATTTTTGACATGGATGGAACGCTGGTCGATACCGAGCGTTTGGGGATTAAGGCCTGGAAGGCAGGCGCCGCTGAGCTTGGGCTCGCGATTGATGATGCGCTGATCCATCAGTTTATCGGTCGCACGCTGCCCGATGTCATGGACATCCTTGATGAGCATTACGGCAGCCACGAAACCACCGAGGCGGTCTATGTCCGCCACAAGGAGATTCGCGACGAGATGGTCAAGACCGAACTGGAACTTAAGGCCGGCGCCGCCGAGTGCCTAGACGAGCTGCTGGCTGCGGGCTATCACGTGGGTCTAGCGACGTCGTCACGCCTCGTTACGGCCGAGCGCAACCTTAAGATGGTTGGCCTCTTTGACAAGTTTGAAACGGTAACGTGTGGCGAGGACGTCGTGCACGGCAAGCCCGACCCCGAGATGTATCTGCTCGCCTGCGAGCGCGCGGGCTTTGCTCCCGAGGAATGTGCCGTGGTCGAGGATTCGCGCAACGGTTGCGTCTCGGGCATTACGGCCGGCTGCCATGTCTTTGCCGTCCCCGATATCGTGCCGCTGCCGCAGGACGTGGTGGATGGCTGCGAGGCCGTGCTCGATACGTTGTTCGACCTGGCGGCGGCAATCAAGACTGTGCGCTAGAAAATTGCGGCGTTGAAACGAGCGATTGCTCACGTTTGCGCTTAAGCAAAAGGGGTCCGGCAATGGTCGGGCCCCTTTTGCTTAAGCGGCGACTTAGCATACTCGCGGGCGTGCTATAGATACGCACCGAGGTTGATGGCCGTGGCGTCGGTCTGGCTGCTTGCCTGGGTGCTTGCGCGTTCCAGTAGGAACGGACGTACCAGTTCTTGGCGGTTGATATCCTCGGCGGCGACTGCGGTGACGGTACGCGCTGCGGAGCCGACACGGATATGCTTGATCTTTGCCGGGGCCTTGTTCTCGATTTGCTCCATCAGCAGTTGGACACCCTTGCGGCCAATCTCGTAGCCCGGGGGCGCTACCGTAGTGAGCGGGACCGATCCGCTCCAAGCGAGCGGGTTGCCGTCGCATCCGGCCACGCGTACTTGCCCGGGGACAGAGATGCCCTTGTCGACCAGTGCCGAAACGACGCCCGAGGCCAACACATCGGTCAGGCCGACGACAAAATCGGGACGTTCGTCCGCGGGGCGCTCGGCGATTTGGTTGCCGATACCATAGCCGTCGGCCGCCGTGTTCCACTCGCCGGCGTCAATGACTTCGATCTTGATATCGGGGTGCAGGGCGAGCGCCTTATGAATGCCAAGGACGCGCAGGGTGAGTTGCATAAATACTGCTCGGCCGACGACGACAATATGGTGCGCGCCGCGGGCGATAGCAAGTTCGGCAATGATGCGACCCTGGGCCTCGTTGTCGGCCGCTACGTAGTAGCCGGGCTCGGAGCAATGGATGTCCAGATGGACGATCGGCACGGGCATCTTGGTCATGGCGGGGTGCCAGTCGGGGGATGCCATGGGCTGAACCATGACGCCGGACATCTGGGTGCCCATAAAGTAGCGCAGGTAATGGTCCTCGAGAATATCGTCGTTATCGGCGTTGGCGATGAGCAAGTCGTAGCCGTGCTTGCGGGCCTCGTTGTGGGCGCCGCTGGCGATTTGGAGCGAAAAGCCGTGATCGAGACGGGGGAGCACCAGGCCAAAGGACTTGGTGGTGCCGCCTGCGAGCTGACGGGCGCTTTGGTTGGGCAGGTAGCCAAGGCGATTGATGGTCTCGTTGATGAGCTTGAGGGTCTCGGGGCGCAGCTTTTCGGGGTGGTTGAGCGCGTTGGAAACCGTGCCCAACGAAACCCCGGCCTCGCGCGCGACGTCGCTGATTTTTACCTTTGCCATAGCGGCCCCTTTGATGCGTTTCAAGTACAAGCCAGATTGTAGCATCCCAAACCTTCCAAAAAGGGACAGGTTTATTTTGGCAGGTTTTATCTGGGGAAACGCTGTTGCCAGCGCGACCACCACGAAGGGGGCAGGTACCTTTGTGGTGGTTTGGACCGGCTGGACGTGTGTGCATCGGGTGGTATCTAAGTTGAGATACCACTTCTGGTATATCAGCTTGCGCTTGCGTGAGTACAATACTCGAACGTTATACGTCTCAGCGCCTCCCGTGCGTGGACGTCTTGCAGTCACGCGAACGAAGGGATTTATCCTATGTGCGGAATTGTCGGCTACACCGGCTCTGATATTGCAAAGAACATCCTGGTCACAGGCCTTAAGCGCATGGAGTATCGCGGCTATGACTCCTCGGGCGTCGCGCTCGAGGTGGGCGAGGGCGCCGCGGCGCACCTCGATGTCATCCGCCGCGTGGGTAAGGTCGCGGGCTTGGAGAGCGAGCTTTCCAACATTGACAGCGACGCTACCTGCGGTATCGGCCACACCCGTTGGGCCACCCACGGCAAGCCCTCCGTCGTTAACGCTCACCCCCACACCAGCTGCGACGGTCGTATCGCCATCGTCCACAACGGCATCATCGAGAACTTCGCCGAGCTGCGCGAAGAGCTGGAGGGCCGCGGCCACCACTTTAAGAGCGAGACCGATACCGAGGTCTTCGCGCATCTGATCGAAGAGGCTTATGCCGAGACGCACGACCTGATGGCCTCCGTGCGCGAGGCTTGCACCCACGTGGTCGGTGCCTATGGTCTGGCCGCCGTGTGCGCTGACGAGCCCGGCGTGATCGCCGTGGCCCGCAAGGATTCCCCGATCGTGGTCGGCGCGGGCGAGACCGGCGCCTATGTCGCCTCCGACGTCATCGCGCTCATCGACGCCACCCGCGATGTCGTGGTGCTCGAGGACGGTCAGTTTGCCAAGCTCACGCCCGCAGGCGTCGAGTACACCGACGAGGCCGGCAACGTTATCGAGCCCAAGGTCACCCACATCGATTGGGACCTGGACATGGCAGAAAAGGGCGGTTATCCCGACTTTATGCTCAAGGAGATTCACGAGCAGCCGCGCGTCGTGCGCGACACGCTGGTCGGTCGTATGACGCCGGCCGGCGAGCTCGACATCGACGAGCTGGGCCTTTCGCTCGAGGAGCTCAACGACATCGACCGCGTCTACGTGATCGCTTGCGGCACCAGCTATCACGCTGGCCTCATTGCCAAGAATCTCATTGAGGGCTGGGCTCGCATCCCCACCGAGGTGGAGGCGGCCAGCGAGTTCCGTTATCGCAACCCCATCATTACGCCGACGACGCTTGTCGTTGCCGTGTCCCAGTCGGGCGAGACGGCCGATACCCTTGCCGCCATTCGCGACGCGCGCATCAAGGGTGCCAAGGTCTTCGGCATCACCAACGTGGTGGGCAGCCCCGTGGCGCGTGAGAGCGACGGCGTCATCTACACCAAGGCCAACAAGGAGATTGCGGTCGCCTCGACCAAGAGCTTCATCGGCCAGGTTGTGAGCCTGACGCTGCTGGCCCTGCTGCTGGCGCAGGTCAAGTACCGCCTGACCACCAAACAGGCACGCATGCTGTTCCGCGAGCTTTCCGATACGGCCGAGCAGATCCAGTGGATTTTGGATACCCAGACCGAGGCCGTTCATGAGGCTGCCCTGCTGTGCAAGGATGCGCAGTCGGCGCTGTTCGTGGGCCGCGGCATGGGTGCCGCTATTTCCTACGAGGGTGCGCTCAAGCTCAAGGAGGTCAGCTACCTGCACGCCGAGGCCTACGCCGCCGGCGAGATGAAGCACGGCCCTATTGCCCTGATCGACCCGGGCTTCCCTGTCATCGCTGTGGCCACCAAGAGTGCCACCTACGACAAGACCGTGTCGAACCTTATGGAGTGCAAGGCGCGCGGCGCCAAGGTCATCGTCGTTGCCACCGAGGGCGACGAGGAGATCAACAAGATCGCCGACTGCATCATCCGCGTGCCGGCAGTCCGCGACGTGTTCAGCCCCATCACGGCGAGCGTCCCGCTGCAGCTGCTCGCCCGCGAGGTCGCCATCCTGCGCGGCTGCGACGTCGACCAGCCCCGTAACCTGGCGAAAAGCGTCACGGTCGAGTAATCGAGTTCCGTCATCCTAACAACTAAGGTCCGGCTCCGTTGCAGCGGAGTCGGGCCCTGTTTCATTTGCCCGGATAAAACCTGCCAAAATAAACCTGTCCCTTTTTGGCAGGTTAGCGGAGCTTGCTGGTCTCGAAGTACTCGGGGAACTGGTCCAGAACCTCGGTTTGGTTGCGGAACATCATGTGCAGGTGCTTGCTGACCAAAAAGCTCGCTTCGATGGGGTCGCGACCGGCGATAGCGCGGCGAATCTGCTTGTGCTCGTTCACGATGTCCTGATTGTCGAGAACCTGCGTGGCGGCGCGCAGCCAGCGGAAGCGCTCCAGGTCGGCATTGGTCTCTTCGAGCCACGACCACACGGTGCTGCGACATGCGATGCTAAAAATCATGTGATGCATGAGGTTGTCGCTCAAAAAGAAGCCGATGCGATCCTCTTCGGCCATGGCCTTTTCCTGCAGCGCGATGGCGCGGTCGAGCTGCTCGATGCCAGCCGACGTGGCGCGCGCGCAGCACTCCACGATCACCTGCTTTTCCAGATGCTCGCGGATGTAACAGGCACTCTCGGCAAGGGTGAGGTTGATGGGCGAGACATAGGTGCCGCTCTGGGGCACGGTGCGCACCAGGCCTTCCTGCGCCAAGCGAACCAAAGCCTCGCGCACGGGCGTGCGACCCATATCCAGGTCGTCGCAAAGTTGCTTGACGCCCAGCTTTTCGCCCGGCTTGTAGTCCAGGTAGACGATTTTGCGTCGAATGGTGTGATAGGACTGGTCCTGTAGGCTCGTTTCCTGCTCGCCGACGTGCATCGATTCTTCCATAGCGCCTCGCAACTGTTCTATCAAACTCATATGTCAGTTGTTAATTATGCCGCGAATCAGCTCTCCGCGGTGGGTAATTCGGCTGTTGCCTGAGAACTATTGCGGCATCTTAGTCTGTGTTTGCGCAAGGCTGCGCTCAATGTTGCCGTATCATAAGCCGTCGCAAACGTGAAATAGAAAGAAGGAATCCCATATGCAACTGGCAAACATCGTACGCGAGCGCTGGAAAGGCGTCTTGTTCTGCCTGATCATCGCTATCCCCGCGACGTTGCTCGGCAAACAGATTGAGGTGGTCGGCGGGCCGGTATTTGCCATCCTTTTTGGCATGGTCCTGGCGCTCGTCTTTCCCAAGAATCGTCGCGAACAGCTCACCGCCGGCGTTACCTATACGTCCAAAAAAGTCTTGCAGTACGCGGTTATCCTGCTTGGCTTTGGCATGAACCTCTCCCAGATTCTGTCCAAGGGCGCCCAGTCGCTACCGATTATCGTGGCAACGATCTCGACCTCGCTTGTCATCGCCTTTGTGCTCTGCCGCGTTATGAACGTGCCGGGCAAGATCGCGACGCTTGTGGGTGTGGGTTCGTCGATTTGCGGCGGTTCGGCCATTGCTGCGACCGCGCCCGTCATCGATGCCGACGATCGCGAGATTGCCCAGGCCATTTCGGTCATCTTCCTGTTTAACGTTATCGCGGCGCTCGTGTTTCCGACGCTCGGCGGCATGCTCGGGCTGACCAACGAGGGCTTTGGCCTGTTTGCCGGCACCGCCATCAACGACACCTCGTCCGTAACGGCTGCGGCGAGCGCCTGGGACAGCATGCATCCCGGCGCCAATGTGCTCGAGAGCGCCACGGTGGTCAAGCTCACCAGAACGCTGGCCATTATCCCCATCACGTTGGTCCTCGCATGCTGGCAGATGCATCTGGCACGCAAGGCTGGCGGCGACGCCAAAAGCGCGTTCTCGCTTAAACGCGCGTTTCCCATGTTCGTGCTGTTCTTTGTGCTGGCGAGCGTGATCACCACGGTGCTTCAGCTTCCCGCGCCCATTACGGCGCCCATCAAGGAGCTATCGAAGTTCTTTATTGTGATGGCCATGGCGGCTATTGGTTTTAATACCGATATCGTCGAGCTGGTCAAAAAGGGCGGCAAGCCCATCGCGCTGGGCTTTTGCTGCTGGATTGGCATCGCGTGCATGAGTTTGGGAATGCAGCACGTGCTGGGAATCTGGTAGAGAAGTAGCTTATTTTCGTGCTGCGTGCTGGTGAGCGCATTCTCACGGTGGAGCGATAGGAGCTCTTGCGGGTATGGCTTGTCCGCAGGTTTATAAGTCCCGAAGAGCTCTTATCGCCCCGCCAGGATGGCGATGCGGGGCAACACCTATACTCGCAGGACGGCGCTTTCTGCCCTATAGTGTTTGGTGAGCAATATTGTTCAATTTTGAAACACTCGGTCGTGCGATCGCCGGCGGTTGCACGTCGCTGCAGACAGGGGCAAATCATGGATAGCGATGCCAAGCTGAACATCTTGACCGAGGCCCTGGCTGCTGCCGGGGCCTCGGCATTGGCAATCGATGCGCGTGGGGACGTCGCGATCTCGACCATGAATGACGCGGCGCTTGAGCGGGATGTGGCGACTTTTGTTGCCGAACGCCTCGACCGTATAGGAGACGGCGCGCGTCTTGTTATGGGGCGTGCGGGTACGCGCCTGAGCCTGACCGTTCGCCCCACCGACAAAGAGGGCGGGGGCCTTTGGGCCGTCGTGGTCCGCGAGGTGCGCGGCGCCGCGGCGCATGCGGGCATCGAGTGGCTCAACGCCGACGAGGTTGAGGCCCGCTACGAATCGAGCGCGTACGGCATCGTTGAGGGGGCGGCCTCGGTGGCTGCGCCGGTTGCCGAGAGCTATGCGCGCGGCGTGCCCCTTATGTTCGAGGGCGAGCTGGGAGCGGGTCAGGTCGAGATCGCCAAGCGCCTCTATCTGGATGGCCCTTTTGCCGATCAACCCTTTGTTTCCGTCGCGCTCGATGAACTCACCGAGCGCGGTTGGCGCCATGTGCTCAAAAGCGCCGAATCGCCGTTGTTCCAAACGGGGCTGACCCTTTGCATTGAGGGCTGGAATGCGGTTGGCCCCCAGCGCCTCCGCGAGCTGGTCTCCACGATGACCGACACCGCGTTGGCGACGCGCTGCCATGTGGTGCTGACAGCGAATGACATGCCGGGCGGCGGCGAAAGTGATCAAGCCGCCTTTGTGACCGAGCGCCTCGCCTGTGCGGTGAGCGTGGCGCCGGCAATCGCCGAGCAGGGAGCCGCGTCGACGAAGGCTGCGCGCTATTTGGAATATCTCGCTGATGCATTTGGGACGGCAGCGCCCACGCTGTCTGCCGCGGCGACGAAGACGCTCGATGCTTACCGCTGGCCGCGCAATTATCTGCAGCTCCGCGAGGTCTCGGAACGACTGTATATATTGGTGGGGGCGGGCACGGTGGACCGCGCTGTGGCGGAGGAAGTGCTCGCCCAAGAGGACGTGATTAAGACCGCAACCTTTGGCGCCCCGACGCTCGAAAGTGACCTGTATATCCTGCGACCGCTGGCCGATACCGAGCGAGATATCGCGCATCTGGTTGTAGATCATCTCCACGGCAACCGGACTCGTGCGGCAGAGGTGCTGGGTATAAGCCGTACAACGCTGTGGCGCTTGCTGAAGGACGATGACCGTTGAGCGAGGCGCCCGTGACCGCGCGCGACGCGTGTGCTACAGTCCAAAGCGTTATTGTTTCGATTTGGTTACGGCGTGCGAGGGCATATGGCTGAGACTTCAAAACCGAGCCGCAGAAGGCGGAGCGCCGCGCCGGTTAACCGACGCACGACATCGGTGACGTGGGGCAAACACGCCTCGGGGTTTGATGGCTCGTTCAAGCGCACTAAATACGGCTATCCTTCGGCAAGCGCCCGCTTGGCAATGCAGGCAGAGTCCTCGCTGTTGGGCCGCAAACGCGTGGTGGGCTCAAAGCTCAAGCACGACGGAACGCTCGGCTACATCAGCCGCGGGGCGGCTCGCCGCAGCGGGCTCAATCCCGCCGGCTGGCATCGCTACGTGCCGATCGTGGCCGCCGTTGCAGTGATCGTCATCGCGCTCGCTGCGCTTGGCTACGCCGGCGGTGGCGCCAACTTGGACGCAATGTTTAAATCGCCCGAGCTCGCGCATGTAGGTACAGAAGTTGTCGAGGGCGCTCAGGCCCAGACGAGCGTCGCGCCCCAGCGCGGTATCGTTGCGGCGGCCTCCACCATCGCCGATGCGCAAAAGGACGAGGACGAACAGGGCGATGGCGCCGAAACGGCCCAGACGAACGAAACGACGACAACGGCGACGTCAATATAAGTTGCGAGTGGGGTAGCTAAAATAGCCCCGTCCCAAATTAGCTACCCCTGCTGACGTTCCTGTACTATTTCACGTACACCACGTTGTTGCGGCGCGGCTTTGCCTCGGGTAGCGTGTCCTCGGCGTAGCCAAGAATGCAGTTACCGACGCCGCGCAGGCTGCCGTCGGCGGGCAGGCCCCAGCTGGCCAGCAGCTCCAGGCCCTCGGGCGAGTCAAAGACCTCATGCGCGCGGTGAATCCAGCACGAATCGACACCCAGTGCATAGGCGGCGTTGAGCAAGTTGCCCATGGCGAGCGAGCCGTCTTCCAGATGTGTGGGCACGCTGCGGTCAACCAGCACCACCACAACGGTCTTGGCGCCATAGAAGGGGTCGCTGTTGCTGTCCATGACCTGGGCGTTGAGCTGTGAGAGATGCTCGACGGTCGCGGGGTCGGTGACGGCGACAAACGTCACCGGCTGGCGGCCCATGCCGCTCGGTGCATATTGGCCGGCTTCGATAATACGTGCAAGCTTTTCAGCCTCGACGGGACGATCGCTGTAGTTGCGGCAGCTGCGGCGGTGAATGAGTGCTTCGATAGTCTCCATGGTGTCTCCTTGCGGTGGCGTTGCAGATGCCCCGTTCATACCCGTCGGGCTTAAACGATAGACGGTCAATTGCCCGGCCAAAAGGATAGATTCCAATTGGGAAAGTAGGTTTGCATAAATGTACCTTCAGAATGTGACAAACAAATGGGATGGTTAAACGTTTTATCCCGTCTACCCTGCGGTTTTTTACCACTTGCCTAAATGACGAACGCATAACCTTTGATAAAGGTTTTACTAAAGGAGTACCAACGTTTATCAATGCGCCGTGGTGGCGCCGGGCCAGGAGGTAACATCATGTTCCAGGCTGGAGATGTCGTCGAGACCGATTTCGAAGGATTTCTGAAGCTGCTGCGTTCCAAGACGCGCGCTTTCGTGTCGATCAACGATCACGAGTACTACATCACGCACACCGATGGCTATTGGCGTGTTCAGGATTGCGAGGCCCTCAACGACAAGGGCCACTTTACTGACTGCTCCGAGCTGGTCAACACGGTCTGCGAGGTCGTCGAGCTGCCGTGGATTGCCGGCAAGAGCCTGCATGACAGCTTCTCGGGCGCTACGGTCTATGAGGCCGTCGCTGCGTAACAGCCAACAATCGATATTCTCTCGCAACCGCCGGCGCCGCCCCCGCGCCGGCGGTCTTTTTTGTCGATATGCTTATGTAGGGACGACCATAAACAACGAGCTTATTGACGATAGTCAAAACTCGGACTAATGTAGAGATATAAATTGGTCAAAACTCGGACTATCGAATGGTGGGAGAGATGAATAGTGCAGTTAGCCTGGTCGATTTCGACCGGATGCTCAACGGGCTTGACCGTGTCTATTCGGAGTTCGCGCGCGCCTGCGGTCTTTCGGACTGCGCCTACTGGATGCTCGTCGACACGAGTGCGGCGGGCGGAAGCGTTGCCGTGAGTCGGCTGACGAGTGAATGGTTCTACAGCAAACAGACCATCAATTCGGCGATTAAGACGCTTAGGGCGCGAGGGCTTGCGACGTTGGAGTTTGCCGAGGGCAGTCGTAAGAACAAGGTTGTGCGACTGACCGAAGAAGGCGTGCGGTTTGCCAAGCGCTACGCGTTGCCGGCGCAAAAAGCCGAGCAACAGGCATTCGAGGCGCTCGAGCTGTGGGAGCAGCGCGAGATTATGCGCTTGGTCGGTAAGTTCTCCCATGTTCTTAACGAAGAGTGCGAGGCATTTAAACGGCAAGTGGCCGCCGAGAACGAGGCTGACGATAAGGGCGAGGGGGACACATGCGACTCTTAATGAGGTTTATGAGGCCGTACCGCGGTCTGATTGCGGTGACGCTGTTTGCGGTGCTGGTGGATAACGTCGGTACGCTGTTGGTTCCCACGATGCTGGCGAACATGGTCAACACCGGTATTACCACGGGCGATGTCGACTACATTTTACGCAACGGCCTATACATGTTTATCGCGACCAGCATGGCTAGCGGCGGCACGGTGCTGGGCTGCTATCTTTCGGCGCGCCTGGCCGCCAACGTGGCTTGCGATATCCGCAATGCCGTGTACGACAAATCGCTCGAGCTCGCGGCCAGCGATTTTGAGCGCTTTGGCACCGGATCGATGATCACGCGCTCGCTCAACGACATCAACGTGATTCAGCAGGCGATTCTGCAGACGATTCAGCTGGTGCTGCCCGTGCCGTTTTTGGCTGTGGCGGGCATCATATTCGCCTGGTTTATCGATCCCGCCATGGGCACGCTTCTGGGCGTAGTCGTTGCGATTGTGCTGGTGGCGGCGGTCTTTACGGTTGCCAACGCGGCTCCGATCTTTATGCGCCTACAGGGCTTTATCGACCGCATGAACGTGGTGCTGCGCGAGAATATTGTGGGCGTGCGCGTCATCCGTGCGTTTAACAAGGAGCGCCACGAGGAACGGCGTCTGGACGAGGTGTTTAGCGAATACGCCGCCAACGCCATCAAAGTCAACCACCTGTTTGTGGGCCTCGACAGCTCAAGCTTCTTTTTGATGAACATCGCCGAGGTGGCGGTGCTGTGGGTGGGCGGCAACCGCGTAGGCGCCCATGCGATGCAGATTGCGAGCATCTCTGCGGTGCTCGAGTACGCAATCTTGATTCTGTTCTTTGTGATGATGGCGCAGATGGTGGTGCTGACGCTGCCACGCGCCGCGGCATGCCTAAGCCGTGCACAGCAAGTGCTGGAGATTGAGCCGAGCATCGTCGATGGCCAGCGTACGCTTGATGCGGCCGCGTCCGACTCAAAGGACGGGGCCGATGCGGTCGCCGTGTTCGATCATATGTCGTTTCGCTTTGACGACGCCGACGAGGACACGCTGTGCAATTTGAACTTTACTTGTCGTCGCGGTCAGACGACCGCAATCGTCGGCTCGACGGGTTCGGGCAAGTCGACGGTGGCCAAGCTCTTGCTGCGCTTCCACGATGCCACCAAGGGCGCCATTCGCCTGGACGGTGTCGATCTGCGCGAGCTTACGCAAGACGAAATCCGCGGGCGCATTGCCTATGTGCCGCAGAAGGCGTGGCTGTTCTCGGGCACGGTGGCGAGCAACCTTCGCTTTGGTAACGAAGGCGCGACCGAGGCGGACATGCTTCATGCGCTGCGGGTTGCCCAGAGCACTTTTGTGCTCGATCAGCCGCAGGGGCTCGATACCCCGGTGGCGCAGGGCGGCACGAACTTTTCGGGCGGCCAGCGCCAGCGCCTAGCCATTGCTCGCGCGCTCATGAAGCGCGCCGACCTATATATCTTCGACGATAGTTTTTCGGCCCTGGACTTTAAGACCGATGCCGCCCTGCGCCATGCGTTGCAAGATGAGACGCGTGACGCTGCGGTGCTCATCATCGCGCAGCGCATCTCGACGATCTTGCACGCCGACCAGATTGTCGTGCTCAGGGATGGCGAGGTTGTGGGTCTGGGCACGCATGGCGAGCTTATGGAAACCTGCGAGGTGTACCGCGCCATCGCGGAATCGCAGATGAAGGGAGGTGAGTAGCATGACCGAGGAGCTCAAGAAGCAGGGCGGCGTTGATGACGCCGCTGCCGCGGTACTGGTCGAGGAAACGGCTGCCGTGGCACCCGAGCTGGATGACGCCGCCAAGGCTGCAGCCGAGCGCGAGGCTCGCCGCCAAGCGCTCTACGAGGAAAACGAACGTGCCGAGGACGAGCGCGCCCGCGCCGAGGCAGAGCGTATGCGCGACGTGGACGGTGAAGACGAGGACGAGACGCCTCGAGATACCTGGGCGACGGTGCGCCGCCTGTGGAGCGAGGCTGCCGGCGACCATTGGCGCTTCTATATCGTGTTCGCGAGCATTGTGTTCTATGCCATCTTTAACACTGCTGCGCCGGCATATAGCGCCCGCGTGATCGATGAGCTGTGGAGCCACATTCAGGTGGCGTTTGCCAACGACACCACCTTCAACATCACCTGGGAGAACTGCGGCAGGACCATCTTCATCTACTTTATGATCTGGACGGCCGCTGCCTCGTTCTACGCGCTCCAGAGCTTTTTGATGTCGAGCGTTGCCGAACGCCTCAACCTGTGCCTACGCAACCGCATCGCACAAAAGCTCAACCGTCTGCCGCTTGCCTTTTTTGACGCGCATCGTCCCGGTGAGGTCGTCAGCCGTGCGACCAACGACTTGGACAAGATGTCCGAGAGCATGCAGCGCGGCTTGCTGCAGCTTCTGGTGTCGATCGGTACCGTGGTGGGCGCCGTGAGCGTGATGTTCGTGTTTAGCGTGCCACTTACGCTGGTCTTTTTGTTCTTTACGGCGTTGTCGCTGCTGGTGACCAAGGTGGTCTCGCGCCGCACGCATGACGTAACCGGTGAGCGCCAAGAGTGGGTGTCCAAGATTACGAGTGCGGTCGAGGAAGGCTACTCGGGCCGTCTGGTGATTCGCGCGTTTAACCGCGAGCGCCAAAGTTCTGCCGAGGTGCACCAGGCCTCGGGCGAGCTGGCACGCGTGAGTGCCAAGGCCGACTTTATGATTAACGCCGTCGGCCCCGCGGTGCGCTTTATCGGCCGCCTGGCACAGATCGTGATTGCGATTGTGGGCTGCAGTATGCTGGTTGCCGGCCACATGACCGTCGGCGTGTTCCAGGCGTTCTTCCAGTTTATCTACGAGGCATCTGAGCCCATGACGCAGCTGTCGTTTACCTTCAACTCGCTGCAGAGCGCGCTGGCGAGTGCGGAGCGCGTGTTCGACCTGCTCGATGAGCCCGAGATGGAGGCCGATCCGCTGCCGGACGAGGCCGCCAAGCTGCCGGGTCGCGTTGAGGGTCGCGTCTCCTTTGAGCACGTGCGCTTTGGTTATTCGCCCGACAAGCCGCTTATGCGCGACGTGTCGTTTACCGCCGAGCCGGGCCAGAAGATTGCCGTGGTGGGAACCACGGGCGCAGGCAAGACGACGCTCATCAACCTGCTCATGCGCTTCTACGAGATTGACGGCGGGCGTATTACGCTCGACGGCGTGGATACGAGCCGCATGGACCGCGGCGAGCTACGGCAGCAGTTTGGCATGGTGCTGCAGGACGCCTGGCTGTTCGATGGCACGATTGCCGAAAACATCGCCTACGGCTGCCCCGAGGCAACGCGCGACGAAATTGTGGCCGCCGCTCGTGCCGCGCAGGTCGACTTCTTTGTGCGCACCATGCCGCAGGGCTACGACACGCGGGTGGCCAACGATGCCGAGAGCATTAGTCAGGGCCAACGCCAGCTGCTGACCATTGCGCGCGTGCTGCTCAACAACCCGGCGATTCTCATCCTGGACGAGGCGACCTCAAGCGTGGACACGCGTACCGAGCTTGCCATCGGCCGTGCCATGGACGCGCTTATGCGCGGGCGCACGAGCTTTGTGATCGCGCATCGCCTGTCGACGATCGTGGACGCCGACCTGATCTTGGTCATGGACCACGGCAACATTATCGAGCAGGGCACGCATAAGGAGCTGCTCGCAGCCGAGGGCGCTTATGCTGACCTCTATCTGAGTCAGTTCGCATAATGTGACAAAGGGACAGTCCCGCATGTCACATCAAAAAGAAAGGCGCGCCGGGGATGAATTCCCTGGCGCGCCTTCTTGCGTTGATGCCGATGTCGTTTTGTGCCGCTTGCGTTCCTAGCGTTCGTCCACGAGCTTGGCGACGAGGGCTTTGAGCTCGGCCACCTCTCGCTCGAGTTCCTTGACGCGGCGGGCATTCTCGGTGATGCCCTGGCGGTTGAGGGCACTCTGCTCGGCGGCGTCATCGGGCATGTACTCGCGATGCTGCTTGGCGTCGAAACTCTCCTCGAACACGCGGCAGCCGTTGCGCTTGATGATGCGTCCCGGCACGCCCACGACGGTGCAGTTGTCGGGCACGTCCTTGACGACAACCGAGTTGCCGCCGATCTTGACGTTGTTGCCGATGCGGATGTTGCCGAGTACCTTGGCGCCCGTGCCCACGGTGACGTTATTGCCCAGGGTGGGGTGGCGTTTGCCGGTCTCGTTGCCGGTGCCGCCGAGCGTAACGCCCTGGTAAAGCACACAGTTGTCGCCCACAATGGTGGTCTCGCCGATGACGACGCCCATGGCGTGGTCGATAAAGAAGTGCTTACCGATCTGTGCGGCGGGATGAATCTCGACGCCGGTGATATGACGGGTGATTTGCGAGAGCACGCGGGCGAGCGAGCGATGTCCATGCTCCCACAGCCAGTGCTCGGGCACGTGGTTCCACTTGGCGTGCAGGCCAGGATAGGAAAGGAAGATGACCAGACCGTTTTGCGCGGCGGGGTCCTGCGCTTGGACGGTCTTGATGTCCTCGCGAATGGTATTGATAAAGCTCACCGGCCGCCCTCCCTTAGCGCCATGGCAATGCGATTCAATAAAGTATAGCGATTCGCTAGGGATTAGGAAGGACAATCTTGGCGGCATTGCGCGACAGGTGTCAGTTATGCAAACTTGCTGGTAATGGAGTCATGCTTTTGTGGGGTTGCGCACGAGGGGACGCCGCAACCGTATACTGGTCAACTTGGACGTATCCGCGCCCACAACTGAGAGGTTTTACTTCATGGGTTTCATTAATTTTATCGCCGAGCTGCTCAAAGATCCGCGCACCGCGATTGCCAGCTGGATCGCCGCCGGCCCGCTTATGGCCTACGGCTGCGTGTTCCTGATCATCTTTATCGAGACGGGCGTGGTGTTCTTCCCGTTCCTTCCCGGCGACTCGCTGCTGTTTGCCTCGGGCTTCTTTGCCCATAATGGCGGCTTTAACATTGTTGCGCTTCTGGCCACCGCATGGGCCGCAGCCATCCTGGGCGATCAGTGCAACTTTATGATCGGCCACTTCTTTGGCCGCAAGATCATCGCCTCGGGCAAGGTAAAGGCCATGACGCCCGAGCGCATCAAAAAGTCCGAGGATTTCCTAGATAAGTGGGGCCATCTGGCCATCTTCCTCGGTCGCTTCTTCCCGTTCATCCGCACCTTTGTGCCTTTTATCGCCGGCATGGGCGGCATGCACTGGCGCAACTTTGTCGTCTTTAACGTGCTGGGTGGCATTACCTGGTCGACGGTCTTTACGCTGCTGGGTTACTTCTTTGGTGGCATTCCGTTTGTGCAGGAGCACTTTGAGCTGCTGATCATCGGCATTGTCGCCGTGTCGATTATCCCGACCGTGGTCGGTCTGGTTAAGGCCAAGCTGGGTAAATAGAACGCCTAGCTCGAGCCAGCGCGCAGACCGTACAGTTGAGGCCCGTCACCGCTTACGGTGGCGGGCCTTTTTGCTTCGGTCAAATGAAAATACTTTACTTAGTTAAAGAAAAGCGTTTTATCAGACGCGTGCGGGGAGTACAATCTCGTGCATGCGAATCGACGTGCCATCGGCTTTGATGCTGCTCGCGTGTCCCGTCCGGCTCTACGCTCCGGGCGTGCGACGTTGCGACGCGGTCGGCCTCGGTCCTTGCGTGCGGGTTCGCGAGTATGCAACTGTGTATGTAAGGAGCGACATATGACTGTCGAGAAGAAGGATATCGATTGGGGTAGCCTCGGCTTTGGCTACATGAAGACCGATTTCAGCTACGAGGCTCATTGGAAGGATGGCGAGTGGGACGAGGGCGGCCTGACCACCGACCACACCCTGCATGTCTCCGAGTGCGGCGGTATCTTCCATTACTGCCAGGAGGTCTTTGAGGGCCTGAAGGCCTACACCGCCGAGGACGGCAGCATCGTCTGCTTCCGTCCCGACATGAACGCTGAGCGTATGTATAACTCTGCCCAGCGCCTCGAGATGCCCCCGTTTCCCAAGGACAAGTTCGTTGAGGCCGTCAAGCAGGTCGTTTCTGCCAACGCCGCCTGGGTTCCGCCCTTCGGTTCCGGCGCGACCCTGTACGTGCGTCCGTTTATGATCGGCTCCGGTGACGTGATCGGCGTGGCTCCCGCTCCTGAGTACACGTTCCGCATTCTCGTGACCCCGGTCGGTCCGTACTTTAAGGGTGGCCTCAAGCCCGTCAAGCTGCGCGTTTCCGAGTATGACCGTGCAGCACCGCATGGCACCGGCAACATCAAGGCCGGCCTGAACTACGCCATGTCCCTCAAGCCCACGATGGAGGCTCACCGCGAGGGCTATGCCGAGAACCTGTATCTCGATTCCGAGTCCCGCACCTATGTCGAGGAGACCGGCGGCGCCAACGTCCTGTTCGTGAAGGAGGACGGCACGCTCGTCGTTCCGCAGTCGCACACCGACTCCATCCTGCCCTCTATCACCCGTCGTTCGCTTGTTCAGGTTGCTCAGGACCTGGGCATGACCGTTGACCAGCGTCCCGTCGAGTGGGCCGAGGTCAAGGCCGGCACCTTTGTGGAGTGCGGCCTGTGCGGCACCGCTGCCGTCATCTCCCCGGTTGGCGAGATCGACAACAAGGTTTACGGCGCCGACGAGACCGTGACCTTCCCGGCTGGCTACACCGAGATCGGCCCCGTGATGAAGAAGCTCCGCGAGACCCTGACCGGCATCCAGTCTGGTGCTGTCGAGGACAAGCACAACTGGGTTTACACCGTCGCGTAATTTGTCTTACCTATCCGGGCAGAGAACAAGTTCCCTCCCGGCGCGTCCTCGGACATGCAAGAAGCCCTCGCTGCGCATTTCGTGCGGCGAGGGCTTCTTGCGTCCTGCGGAGTGCGCCGGGAGGGAACTTGTTCTCTGCCCTGCGGGATCGGCGATGTCACAACGGGCAATGATTAATCTGAATAAAGATGGTGCGCGGCCTTTTAGGCTGCGCTTTTGTTTTTGGTTCGCGCCATGTGGGGGTGGTGGCGACGTGCATTTTTGCGAGTATTCTGCAATCGAAGGCCCCTGCATACCGACCTCGGGCAAAAAATCGGGAGTTCTCGATGTTTTCTACGGATGATGGGCGGGGTTATGGGCTGGCAGCGTTTGATTTGCAGGGATATTCGCGGTCTTTGGCACTTATCGTGGCGCCCGAAGCTCTTGGTTATGTTGAATACTCCTAAAAATGCACGGCGCTTAGAGGGGGACCTTTGCGAAAAAGGAAACCGCCCCGTCGAAGTATGCACTCGACGGGGCGGTTTATACATTTGGCCGATTAAGGATGCGCTGTCAAACTACTAGAACTTGACGGTCGGGGCCTGGCGGGCTGCTTCGGCGGCCTCGAAGCCCTGGCGCTCCTTAAACTGAAAGATGCCGGCAAAGATGACAGCCGGGAACGTCTGAATGGCGTTGTTGTAGCTGAGCACGCAATCGTTGTAGCTCTGGCGTGCGTAGCTAATCTTGTTCTCGGTATCCTCGAGCGATGCCTGCAGCTGCGTAAAGTTGGTGTTTGCCTTAAGATCGGGGTAGGCTTCGGCTACGGCGAAGAGCTGACGCAGCGCACCGGTCAGCACGTTGTCGGCTTCCATCTTGGCCTCGGGCGTGGTGGCCTTGACGGCGGTGTTACGCGCGCTGATCACGGCGGAGAGCGTCTCCTGCTCGTGCTTGGCGTAGCCCTTGACGGTCTCGACCAGGTTGGGGATCAGGTCGTTGCGGCGCTGCAGCTGCGTATCGATGTTCTGCCAGGCGTTATCGATGCGGTTGCGCTTGGTGACCATGTTGTTGTAGATGCCGGCGATGGCGCAGACAATCACAATGACAACAACGATGCCGATGATGACGGTAATCATGATGTCTCCGTTTCGAATGGCCGCGGCGGCATGCGCCAGCTGCCGTTGGTATAACGCTACTAGTATACCCGCAACGTTTTGCCGTGCCGAACTTTCCGGCAAGCGTTATGTTTTCGGCGGGGTCGGCACCGGGGCAAAGCGCGCGAGGTACAGGTGTAAGATATGCGACAGATTGACGAGTGTTGTCTTTGCCCTGAGGATGGCGATACGGATGGACCTTCGCATCAAGAAAACCTATCGTGCCCTGTTCGATGCCTTTACCGAGCTTTTGGAAGAGCATCGTTTTGAGGACCTGACGGTTGCCATGCTGTGCGATCGCGCCATGATTCGCCGCACGACGTTCTATAAGCACTTTCGCGACAAGAACGATTACTTTGCCTTTTATATCGATGAGCTCATGTCGGGCTTGCCGCAAAAACAGCCCGATGAGGCCGGCGCGGTGTCTGCCGAGGACGTGCGCGCGCTTCGACACGCGATTTTGGACGATGCCATGGATTTGATTCTGGCGCACGAGCGGCTCATGGATAACATTTTGGCGAGCAGCATGTCGGGCATGTTGACCAACGTTATTTGCGACCGCATTGCCCGCTCCATCCGCGAGCGTGTGATGAACGTGCTTGCCGAGGATGCCCTGGCCCCCGTGTCACTCGAGACGACGTCTGAGTTTGTCGCCGGCGGTATTATTCGACTTTTCACGATATGGTGGGAATCGGGCCACGATCTTGAGCGTCGACCTGAGATAGCCGACGTGGTCGATGCGCTGTTTGAGCGGACCATGACACCGGTGCATCACTAGGAGTGGCGGAGAGAGGGGGATTCGAACCCCCGGAACGCTCTCGCGCTCAACGGTTTTCAAGACCGCCGCATTCAACCGCTCTGCCATCTCTCCGTGAGTCGTAATGATAGCATCGTTTTGAATTTGCAACAGGGAAGGCGAACGATGACGATCACCGAAATCGACGAGAAGTTCATGCGCGAGGCGTTGGCGGAGGCGCGCGCCGCCGCGACGGTGGGCGAGGTGCCCATCGGAGCCGTAGTGGTGCGCGACGGCGAGATCGTCGCGAGGGCGCACAATCGGCGCGAGCTCGATCAGGATCCTTCGGCTCATGCAGAGTTCGCGGCCGTGTGCGCTGCAGCCCAGGCGCTTGGACGCTGGCGCCTTTCCGATTGCACGGTCTATGTGACGCTTGAGCCCTGCTGCATGTGCGCGGGCCTTATGGTTAACGCGCGCGTGGGGCGCTGCGTGTATGGCGCGGCTGATGCCAAGGCCGGCGCACTGGGTTCGCTGTATGACCTGAATGCCGATTCGCGCCTGAATCATCGGTTTAACGTACATGCCGGCGTGCTGGCGGATGAGTGTCGTGGGGTGTTGAGCGGCTATTTTAGTGGGCTGCGTGGCATCGATGGTGCTGGCTGCGGTTGTGGGGCCGATCTTGAGGCGCATGTCGCTCATGCCGAGGCGCTCGCGTGTGCCGAAGATACTGCCGTTGAGGCGGTCGATTTTGGACCCGCGTGCCGCCGGCCCCGCCGTGTGCTGTTGGCGATTGATTCCTTTAAGGGCAGCGTTTCGAGTGCGCAGGCGGAGGCGGCGGTTGCCGAAGGCGTGCGCCGCGTGTGGTCCGATGCCCAGGTGGCCGCATTGCCGCTGGCGGATGGCGGCGAGGGGACGCTCGATGCCGTTGCCGCGTGCGGCGGTGAGATTGTGACCTGCGAGGTGGCAGGTCCCTTGGGCGACCGCGTGTCTGCCCAGATGCTGGTGGACGACGAGCGCGACTCGGCTGTAATTGAGATGGCCGAGGCGGCGGGTATTGGGTATTCACCCTGCACGGAATCGGCGGCGCTTGCGGCTTCGACCTATGGCGTGGGCGAGCTGATACTCCGTGCGGTTCGCGCCGGGGCAAAGACTATCTATATTGGTCTGGGTGGCAGCGCCACCAACGACGGTGGCGCCGGCATGCTGCAGGCGCTGGGCGCGCGTGTGGTCGATGATCAGGGCTGCGATGTCGCCCCCGGTCTTGCTGGCCTTGAGCGGGTGGCGAGCGTTGATTTGGCGCCAGCGCTTCGGGCACTGAACGGCGCTCGTATCGTCGTGCTTTCCGATGTCGAGAATCCGCTCGTGGGGCGTCGCGGCGCGCTTGCGGTGTTCGGCGGACAGAAGGGCCTGCCGACGGATGATGCCGAGGCGCTGAGCAGGTACGACAGCTGGATGGTCGGCTACGGTCGCTTGCTCGACGCTGCGATTGCCAGAGCTCGAGCCCGGGGGTTGTTGCGCACACCCGAGGGCGCGCGGACATTTGGCTCGGTGCTCGGTGTGCCCGGCGCGGGCGCTGCCGGTGGCTTGGGCGCGGCGTTACTGGCACTCGGTGCGGAGCTACGCTCGGGTGTGGAGACGGTGCTCGATCTCGTGGGGTTTGACGAGCGCGTGTGCGATGTCGACCTGGTCATAACGGGTGAGGGCAATATGGATGAACAATCCGCCGCCGGTAAGGCGCCGGTGGGTGTGGCTCGCCGCGCCAGGCGATATGGCAAGCCGGTGGTCGCCGTCGTGGGCGGCCGTGCTGACAACCTGAACGCGGTATATGAGCAAGGTATCGACTTGGTGCTGCCGATCTGTCGCAAGCCCATGCCTCTCGACCAGGCGCTCAATCCTCAGGAAGCCACAACCAACCTCATCTTCGCCGGTGAGTCAGCCGCCCAAGCCTACGACCTCGCTCGCCTCTAAAACTCATCCCCTCGATAAGTTGCGGTGAAATACGGAGTGTTTTTGCCTTTAAGGTGCCAATTCAGTCCGTATTCCACCGCAACTTCGAGAATGTCCATTCGAGGTTGGCTGCCTTGTGCCTTGGGTCGGACCGCCTGCCACGAAACGTGGCCATCTACTACGTTAAACTGGCCACTCTCGACCATCCCGGAATTTACAAAAACAAAACCGCAGGTAGAAAGCTTGCCGATTTTCGAAAAAGTCGGCTATGGTCGACCCCTGTGGCCTAAACGTAGTAGATGGGCCCTTTCTGCGGTGCGGCACCAAGCCGGTCATTTTGGGATGGGACTATTTTGACTACTCATTGGCTGCTCTGGCAATCGGGCTGCAAAAGTAGTCAAAAAAGCTCCGTCCCAAATTAGCTACCTTGCTCTGGCGGGCGGGAGCAGGTAAGATATACCGAGCGCCTAGCGCGTTCGATGGGTTCGGATGACGACATGTTCCGAATCTGGTCAGGTCCGGAAGGAAGCAGCCATAAGGAGCCTCTGTCGGGCATCCGAATCCATCGAGCGCACGGGCGCTATTTTGGTGCCGCGACATGGCCCGGCCGGCGGCGAGGTGTTTGGTGTCTCGCTGGTCCTCGGCTTCGCCTGCGGGATCGCTCGACTACCAAACACCTCGCCGCCGGCCGGGCCCCGTCGTCCAAAAATCACCCGTAAAGGCGCGTTTATCTAATTTAATCTATCCCTTAAGGAATGCTGCTCGTTGGCGTTGTCTGGGCATTGATGACTACGTGGTTCAAGAGGCGGCGGTGCTGTTGCTTGAATTTTTGCAGTTAAAGAGGCTCGTTTCCCTAGGTTGGGGAAACGAGCCTCTTTTGTCTCTGGGTTTGTGGATTGGCGAAGGTAGTATGCTCTGGTGGCTATTTTGAGTTCTTGAGGCGGCGTGTGGCTGTGGCGGTTATTCCGAGGCCTGCGGCGGCGACTGCTGCGAGTGCGATTGCGCTCGGCGCTGTGTCGCCCGTGTTCGCGAGCTTGCCGGCGGTCGTATCTGCTTGCTTGCCGCTGCTCGTGGTCGCCTGCTTGGTGGAGCTCGGTGGGGTGTCTTTGCCGGTCGCGGGCGAGCCAGTGGGCTGTGTCGTCTCGGTCGGTTGCGCCGAGCCGGAGGGAGGCGTCGTCTCGGTCGGTTGCGTTATCTCGGGCGAGGCGGCCTTGTCTGCCGCGGCTTTCGCCTCTTCGTATGCCTTGCAGGCGTCGTCATAGGCCGCCTGCGCCTTATGCAAATTGTCGAGGAGCGCATCTCGCTTGGCTGTTTCCTCGTCGATGTGGGCTTTGGCTTCCTCCGCCTTACTTCCGAAATACTGAACCCGTCTTTCCTGACTTTCGAGGCGGTGACGGTAGCTGTCAAGCACCGTTTCGCAAGATTCTTCTTGCGCTTCCGCTGCGATTATTTCCTGCCGCAGCTGCTTAAGAGCTTCGTAGGAAGCCCCGTTGCTGCGTGCCTTTTCATATTCTGCCTCAAGCTCGCTTACCCGGTTGTGAGCCTCATCGTATTTGGCTTGGGCTGCATCGACGTTCGCTTGCATGGCGGGAAGGGGCTCTCTCCATTCGGCAGCTCGCGCCACCATCGTGTCATAGAGCTCTCGAAAAGCGGCAATGTTATCATTGATTCCCGCAATTCTCTCGGGACTTGCGGCGTTTTTTGCGGCTTCGAGGTTTTTGAGCGCTTCCTGCATGGCTGCATACGCCTTTTCTTTTGCGGCGGCCGCATCTCCCGTCTGCAGGGCAACTGCATCGACAGGGGCGCTGGTTTCTGCCGCTATCGCCGTCGCGGGGGCGATTCCCGCGACAAGTGCCGCGGAAAGGGCGATGCCCATGGTTGCTCGTCTTGCTCTTCTTGCGAGAATGTCGTTCATCTCGGCACCTCATTTCAAGGGTCGGCGACTAACTTGGTAGCACTAATGTAAATATACCATGCTAGTTGACCCAACACTGGCTGGGTGTGCGCGTATACCCCTCTGAAAACTGAATCCCGTTAGAAATGACGAGTTGTTTACGCTTCTTTTGGGGTGGCGGTACTATCATGGTTCGAATTGAATGTGGATGATGATAGGGAGCGCCTATACATGATTGAGCTGCTCAGGCGTTTTGGTGGCAAGTTTCGCCGCTATATGGTGATTGGCCCTGCGTGCAAGCTGATCGAAGTGATCTTTGACCTGTTTACACCGCTCGTGATTGCCCAGATGATCGATAAGGGTGTTGGCGCACACGATGTCAACGCCGTTATCCACTACGGCATGGTACTTGGCGCCATGGCTGTGATCGGCATCTCGTTTACGCTCGTCTGCCAAAAGATGGCGGCGCTGACCTCGCAGGGCATGGGTACCGATATCCGCGGCGCGCTCTACGAGCACATCAACAAACTGAGCTATGCCGAACTCGACCGCTTTGGCACGCCGTCGCTTATCACCCGCATCACCAACGACGTCAACCAGGTGCAGCTTGCTGTGGCGCTGGGCGTGCGCATGCTCATCCGCTGGCCCTTCCTGGCGGTGGGCTCCATGTGCGCGGCCCTTGCCATCGACCTTAAGCTCGGCATCATCTTTTTGATTTGCACGCCCGCCATCGGCCTGGTGTTTTGGTTTGTCATGGCGCGCTGCATTCCGTATTACAGGCAGCTGCAGGCAAAGCTCGACCGCATCGCGCTCATTTGCCGCGAGGGTCTTTCGGGCGCCCGCGTGGTTCGCGCCTTTGTGCGCGAGGACCACGAGCGCGAGCGTTTTGCCCAAGCCGCCGATGACCAGGCCAATACCGCCATCGCGGTGGGCAAGCTCTCGTCGATCCTTAACCCCGTCACGTTTTTGGTGATGAACCTGGGCGTGTGCGCCATCCTGTGGGTGGGCGGCATCCAGGTCAACGTGGGCGAGCTCACGCAGGGCCAGGTCATGGCGTTCGTCAACTACATGACGCAGACCCTGACCTCCATCGTGTATGTCGCCAACCTGGTCGTGGTCTTTACCAAGGCGAGCGCCAGCGCGTCGCGTATCAACGAGGTGCTCAATTGCGTGCCGAGCATCGCTGACGAGGGCAACCAGCCGGTCGCGCTGCCTGAGCCGAGCGACCTGACGGGTGGCGCTGTTCCGGTCCCTGCGCTGAGCTTTGACCATGCGAGCTTCTCGTTTGGCGCCGGCGCGGCAAATGCCGTGAGCGATGTGACTCTGGAGCTGCCGGTGGGCAAAACCCTCGGCATTATCGGCGGCACGGGCAGCGGTAAGTCGACCCTCGTTTCGCTTATCCCGCGCCTGTACGATGCGGGCGTGGGCAGCGTGTACGTGATGGGCTCCGACGTGCGCGCCTGGCAGCTCGACCAGCTGCGCCACGTGGTCGCGACCGTTCCGCAGCGTGCGTCGCTGGTGAGCGGCACTATCCGCAGCAACCTGACCTGGCGTGACGAGTCGGCGACCGACGAGGAGCTCTGGGCAGCGCTCGATATGGCGCAAGCGAGCGAGTTCGTGCACAACAAGCCCCAGGGCCTCGACGCCCCGGTCGAGGCGGGCGGCAAGAACTTCAGCGGCGGTCAGCGCCAGCGCCTGACCATCGCGCGCGCCTTGGTGGGCGCTCCGCAGGTCCTGATCATGGATGACTCCGCGTCGGCGCTCGACTTTAAGACTGACGCGGCGCTTCGCCATGCCATTCGCGAGCGCAGTGTGCGCGGTGCCGCCAAGGGCGGGCTGCCGCTCACGACCGTCATCGTAAGCCAGCGCGTCTCGACCGTGCGCGATGCCGACATGATCTGCGTACTCGACCACGGTTCGGTCGCGGGCCTGGGCGCGCACGATGAGCTCTACACGACCTGCCAGCTCTACCGCGAGATTTGCCAGTCGCAGCTTCGCCGCGAGGAGCTCGAGGGTCAGCAGGGGAGTACGGCGCCCGCGCCCGTCCCAAGTCCCGCGTCCGCCCCGGCTGCCCCGGCATCCACTTGCGCAAAGGAGGGCTGCTAAATGAATCCGTACACTTCCTCCGGTTCGGTCGCCACGATGACGGCCAACGTGTCCGGTAACGATAACCTCAACGACCTGGGCGACGGTCTGCGCCAGCCCGGCGATCCCGAGCGCTATCCCGTGGGTGCGGTGACCCGCCGCCTGCTGGGCTATGTTCGCCCGCATCGCATTTCGTTTGTAGCGTCGTTTGTGAGTGCCGCCGTCTCGGTGATCTTGCAACTCTATACGCCCATTCTCATCGGCGAGGGCATCGACCTTATCGTCGCCGCCGGGCAGGTGGACTTCGATGCGCTGCTGCCGCTCGTTACCAAGCTCGCGATTGTCGTCGTAGGCGCTGCGGCCTTCCAGTGGCTGCAGGGCTATTGCGTCAACCGCCTGTCCTACGAAACGGTGCGCGACATGCGCGTGGAGGCGAGCGATAAGCTCAGCCGCATGCCGCTCAGCTTTATCGACAGCCATGCCCACGGCGACCTTATGAGCCGCGTGGTCAACGACGTCGACCAGGTGGGCGACGGTCTGCTGCAGGGCTTTACCCAGCTTTTCACCGGCGTTATCACCATTGTGGGCACGCTCGCGTTTATGCTTTCCATCAACCTGACCATGACGCTCGTGGTGGTGCTCGTCACGCCGCTCTCCATCTTTGCGGCCAGCGCCATCGCCAAGCTTTCCAACAAAAGCTTTACGGCGCAGCAGCGTATTCAGGGTCAGCTTGGCGGCCATATCGAGGAGTACGTAGGCGAGCAAAAGCTTGTCGACGCCTTTGCCTATGGTCCCAACGCGCAGCTGCGCTTCGATGCCCTCAATGCCGAGCTCTGCACCGCGGGCGAGCGCGCGCAGTTTATGGGTTCGCTCTCCAACCCCAGCACGCGCTTTATCAATAACATCATCTATGCCGTGGTCGCTGTGATTGGCTGTGTGGGCGTGATCACGGGCGTGCCGGCGGCGCTTACGGTGGGCGGCGTGCAGATCTTCCTGTCCTATGCCAACCAGTACACCAAGCCGTTCAACGAGGTCACCAACGTCATTACGCAGATTCAGACCGCGTACGCCTCGGCGCGCCGCATGTTTGCGCTGCTCGATGCGCGCGAGCAGGAGCCCGATGCGGCGGATGCCATGGAACTTGCCGCCCCGCAGGGCGAGGTCGCCTTTGAGCATGTGGACTTTAGCTACGTGTCCGACCGCAAGCTGCTGCAGGACATCTGCATCGAGGCCAAGCCCGGCATGCGCTTTGCCCTGGTCGGTCCCACGGGCTGTGGCAAGACGACGCTCATCAACCTGCTTCTGCGGTTCTACGATATCGATGCCGGTCGCATTGCGGTCGATGGCCGTTCCTCGCGTGATTACACGCGCGCAAGCTTGCGCCGCGCCTTTGGCATGGTGTTGCAGGACACTTGGCTGTTCGAGGGCACGGTGGCGGAAAACATCGCCTACGGCTGTCCCGACGCCACGCGCGAGCAGGTTATCGAAGCTGCCAAGCGCGCGCACGCGCACAAGTTTATCGTGCAGCTGCCAGGCGGCTACGATACGGTAATCGGCGAGGACGGCGGCACGTTTAGCCAGGGTCAAAAACAGCTGCTGTGCATCGCGCGCGTCATGCTCACCGACCCGGCGATTCTGCTGCTGGACGAGGCGACCTCGAGCATCGATACCCGCACCGAGCTGCAGGTGCAGGCGGCATTCGACGAGCTCATGGCTGGCCGCACAAGCTTTGTCGTGGCGCACCGCCTGAGCACGATTCGTAACGCCGACTGCATTCTGGTGATGCGCGACGGGCAGATTATCGAGTGCGGCACGCACGACGAGCTGCTAGCGGCAGGTGGCTTCTACGCCGAACTCTACCGCAGCCAATTCGCCCAGTGAGCAAGCCCGTGGGGCAAATTAATCAATCGACAGACGGTGGTTTACATCTGTCACGTTAGTACTAAGATATTCATCTAATAAATTGCATTAGTGGCTTTAGTTTTTGGGGAAACGAGGCAACGTGACTATGACGTGCTCTTTGGTGGTTAACAGCAAGAGCGGTAATACCAGGATGGTTTCGGGTGCGATCAAGCGTACGCTGCAGGCTGCGGGTGTTGAGTTTGTCCATGCCGCGGCGTTGAGCGACGATGCGGATGCAGATCAGGTTGCGCTCGAGGCGCAGGGCGCCTGCGCGGCCGACACGGTGCTCGTCGGCTTTTGGTGCGACAAGGGCGCGTGCACGCCTTCGGTTGCCGCGCTGCTCTCCGCTCTGCACGGCAAGCGCGTTTTCCTCTTTGGTACCTGCGGTTTTGGCGCCGACCAGAGCTATTATCAGCAGATTATCGATCGCGTGACCTCCAATTTGGCTGGGGATGCCGAGCTTGCGGGCTGGGCGATGTGCCAGGGCAAGATGGGTCCCGCGGTCAAGCAGCGCTACGAGGCCATGCTCGAGCAAGATCCCGACAACGCCCGCGCTAAGTTGCTGCTCGATAACTGGGTCGCCGCAAAGGATCACCCCACCAAGGAAGATCTGGACAACATGGCTGCAGCCGCCAAAAAGGCCGTGCTGGGGGAGTAGCTCCCATCGCTGACGGCGGTCGGTCCATCTTTCTAAATGAAACGTCCTCCCGGGCGTCGGGGCACGAAGTTCCCTGCTCTACAGTCCTGCGCAAGACGAAGGCCACATTAAGTGGCCTTCTTTGCGTGCGGAACTCGCGATGAACTTCGTGCCCCGCCGTCCGGGAGGACGCCTCTTTATTGATGGGAGGCCTGATAGGTCGATGGTTCCGTGCCCGGATGCGTCCAAAGTGGGACGGGCTTTCCGGATGGGCAGGCTTTCGAAAAATGCGTCCCGGAATTTGCGCTCAAAGTGGGATGCGGTTTCCGGTTGAGGGTCTAAGGGGAAAGTGCGTCCCAGAATCGACGCTTGAAATGGGATGCAGTTTCCCGATGAGGCACTCGACGGAAAATACATCCCAGAAATGGCCTTTGAGCTGGGATAAGATTTCCGCGGCATCTCGGATTCTCAAAAATGAGACACGCCGTTGGCGAAAATGAGACACGTGATATCGGGCATCGGACGTATCATTTGTAAAAATGAGTCCACTCCACTCGAATAAAGCGAGGTCCCTCATGTACGTTCCACACCCCCGTATCCGTAGGCTGTCGAAAATCCCGCTTGTTGGGACGGCGGCGCTTGCTGCGTTGATCGCCACGAGCGTCGCCTGCTTCACGGCCACGCCCCAGGTTGCCCAGGCGGCAGACGCGCCCGCAATCACCGATATGACCGAGCAGGATTATCAAGCCCTGGGTCTGGGCACGAGCGAGGACATTCCGGCCGATACCGTTGGCCCCTATTCCACTGATACCCCCACGACGTTTGCCACGCGCAGCGAGGTCTATATGGCAGCTAACGGTAGCCATGGCAATCGCTACACTCTGCGCGACAAGCTCGAGAACGTCGAGCGCGGTGACATTGGCGGCAGCAGCAAACTCTTCGATGGCTATGGAAGTGTGTGGGGCGCCGCAAAGTTCTGGCAAAACGTCAACAACTTCGATACGAACAGCGATCTCTACAAGCATAGCGACTACGGTGGCGGCACCTGGTCGTACCTAAGCAACAATGAGTCCTCAACAGTACTCGCCAACGACAACAACGGTTTCTCGGGCATTCACGCCACGAGTGTTGAGTTCTGCAGCGACGCCAGCACGGGCAAAAAGAGCCGCGTTGCCGAGCTCCGTGCCTACGGCGACAGTTCCTCCACGACGATTGACGGCAAGTCATACGCCGGAAAGGTTGAGCTGGTCCTCTACTCGTTTAGCAACGGGCGTACGCGCACTCTCGACACACACCTGCCGGTGACGGTCAACACTAATATGATGTACGAAGGCCGTTTTAAGTACCTGGATGCCGGTTACCTGCAAGAGCACGACGCCGTCTTTGATGTCGAGGCGGGCGATGTCGATGGCGACGGCGTCGACGAGCTTTTTGTCTACGCGGGCTGCTATGTCGACGAGAACGGCGTGCGCAAGGCTGTAGTCGACATGTATGACTTGGAGGGCGGCAACTGGAAGCAAAGCGTCGTCAAGATCGATGCCGGTAACGCCGCGGACTACACCACGCACAACAAGGGCGGGAACGACTCCTGGACGCAGCTTCAGTCAGCTCCTGTCGTTTCGCTAGCGGCCGGCGACCTCGATCGCGATTTTTGCGATGACCTCGCCATCGTGGTCTCGGCACCCTACGGCAAGAAGAATATTGATAAGTCGACGCATTGCGAGCTGTTTTCGTGGGATGCATCCAAGGGTGCGCTCGTCCATGTCGATGCTCTGGGCGACGCGGGCGCAATCTCCCTCTCCGCGAACGGCAAGACCATGGTCGCTGCGAATGCGACGTTCGGCACGTTTGCCGCCTACGATGAAGAAGGAAAGAAGACGGGTGAAACCGTCACGGGCCTTATTCTTGCGGGCTATGACTGGCAACGCAGCGCTTTTGATTACGGCGCTTCTGACGGCAGCAAGGGGCTGTACGGCGCGCTGTACCGCTACGCGTATTTTGACTCGGAGTCTGGCGAGTTCAAGCTTTCCGATTGTAAGGAATACAGAGACGGGCTCCTCGCCTCCTATGGGCTGATGCATGTGCCCAACAGCGCATGGAAGGATAGCGCTCAGGATAAGCGCTATCCGTGCACCCTGGCGCCTATTGCCCTTGCCACTGCCAACCTTGACGGCCTGTCCGAGCAGCTGACGGTTGACGAGGTGCTCGTGGGCGGCGATGTGTTCCGCGACTTTGCCTGCAACACGGCACAGAGCGGGGCTCAGGGCTTGGGGTCCATGGTCGGAACCATGAGCATGAGCGGTCAGCAATACAACAGCAGCAACAAGCATGACCACAAGGGTATAGAGCAGGTGTGGATTAGCGACGTCAAGGCGGGCAGCGTCTCGGGTTCGGACCGCTATAACGAGAGCTTTATCGCCGTGGTGGGCAAGCACCGCGACGAGGACCTGCGCAAGAACGATGACTACTATTGGATGACCGCCTCGCATTTTTCGCTCGACGAGAACGGAAAGGTGCGCCGCGGCGAGGAGCAGGTGATTAGCGAGAGCAACCGTCGCGGCACTACCTACGGCACATTTATCTCGCTCGCGCTGCCCGATGTCGACAACGACAGCGTCAAGATCACGTACAAGGACCGCTACAAGGTCTATACCAACCCGCGCGTGCTTGCCGTGCTGCAGGATGCGCCCTATGTTGAGGATCTGGAGCAGGCATACGGCTATCTGGTGTTGGGCGGCACGTCATACGGCGAGGGAAAGGGCACGGGGACATCCCAGGGCTATACCATTGGCGCCGAGTTGGGCGTTGCCGTCGAGGTGCAGACCGGTCCGCCCCTGGTCGCGATTAATGCTTCAGTCGATTTTGCCGCCGAGGGATGCTATGACTACCGGAGCGAGCGCACAGTGAGCGCCAGCGTAAGTTATGAGTCGCATGCCGGCGAAGGCGACAAGGCCGTGCTCTACACGATTCCGATGGTCTATTACGAGTATGAGATCGAAAATGAGGAAACTGGTGGCAAGGGCGTGATGGCGGCGCCCGTGTCGCTCGGCGCGCAGACCTCGGTCGTTAATGTCGAGGCCTATGACCGCATTGCCAAACAGCACAATATGACGCCGCTCAGCTACTTTTTGACCAACCGGTCGGGAGAACCCGGAACCTATCAAACGACGCTCAGCGGCGAGACTCCCGTTGGGGATTCCTTTGGCCTGGGCAAGCCTGGCGTGACGCGCGCCTACACGCACGATGGGTTTAACGGCGCCGTCGCGCAGTCGGGAGCGAGCATTGAGCAGACCATCGAAGTCGAGGAGGGCAAGGAGCAGGAGCTCGAGCTCGGCTTGACGCTGAACGGCAGCGTTGTCATGGGCGCGAAGCTCGCAAAGCACGAGTTGTTTGGCGGCCTGTGCTTTGGTGCCAACGCCGGCTTTACTACGGGTAACTCCTCGAGTGAATCGACCGAATACGGCGGCACCGTCGACAACCTGCCCGAGGCCGCGCAGGGCAAGTACGGTTTTGTGTGGCGTCTGGGCGTCAACGCGGTGGATGTCGACAAGTTCGAGGCAGACTCGGGCGACAAGCTCGGCACCAAGGACACCGACCAGTTCTGGATCGTGGGCTATGACGTTAAGGACGTCGAGATGCCCGACGCGCCGGCCGTGACGGGCTTTACGGCAAACGCCGTCGATTCGACCAGCGTTACGTTTAGCTGGGACGATGTGCTCGCAAACAAGAGTGGCTTTAGCTACGGCGTGGGCATGCTGCAGAGCAATGCGGCGGATGCGGTCGTCAATAGCTGGAAGATTGCCGACAACACGCAGACCTCGCTCAAGTGGGATGGGCTGCAGCCCAATACGGAGTATCGATTCGCCATCGCCGCCGTTAAGAATGGATCCACGACCGAAACAGGTATTCGCTCGGCAATCATCACGGTCAAGACCATGCCCGATGGCATGATGATGACCGTGAGCGGACCTGCGGCGGATGCTGCGGAGGGGTCGGATCTTGGATACGACTCTTCGGTTGAGCGCACGGCGGGAAGCCACCTGACGCTCTCGGCGATTGGCCATGTGAAGCAACTCGGTGCCGACGATAGCGAAACAGGGCTGGCACCGACCTATATGTGGTACCGCAAGGGCCGCGGCGAGACAGAGTTTAAGCTCGTGGGTGCCGATGGCAACCTCGCGGCTGGAACGGCCTCAAAGCTCGAGATTGACCTGACCGCAGACGATGACGGTGCGCAGTATTACTGCCACGTGGGATACAACGACGTGGGCCTCGACACCGGCACGACGCTCGTGAATATCGAGGCCGAGGAGACGGCGCCCACAACGGTGAACGCCACCCCGATCCGCACGCGCCGCCTGTTCTCACAGGCAAGTGCGGGCGCCAAGAAGTTCCTGGACCATACGCTGGTAAACACCGCCGGCCCAACCGATTCCGAAGGCTCAAAGGACCCCGAGACTCCTGAGACCCCGACGAACCCGGACAAGCCCAAGTCCGACAACGGAGCTAAGACCGACGCCAAGGTCAAGACTACGACCACAGCGAAGAACCTCGCAAACACCGGCGACCAAACATTCGCCCTAGTCGCCACCGCAGCAGCAGCGGGAGCAACGCTCGTAGTGATAGCCCTCATCATGCTGATCAAGCGCCGCAAGACCCACTAGTAGCCAGTCGAACATATCGACAACCCAAAAACCCGGGTAGCCAAAAAACAGGCCACCCGGGTTTTCTGTTGAGTGGAGACTCCGCAAGCGGAAACTGCATCCCACAATTAGCGCCCGGAACGGGACACATTTTCCGTCAAGCCCTCATCCGGAAAATCCATCCCAGTTTGAGCGCCCAGACCGGGACGCACTTTCCCAAAGGGTCCTCAACGGGAAACTGCGTCCCATAATTAGGCCGAGAAATGGGATGAACTTTCCCAATGAGAGCCAACCGGAAACCACGTCCCAGAATCAGCCCCCAAAGTGGGACGCACTTTCCCAACGAGCCTCAACCGGGGTAGCGCGCACAGTCGTGGTGTAAGAAGCAAGGGAGGGCCATCGCCTAGAA
>CBCTIZ010000013.1:0-51550 GCA_965147105.1 uncultured Collinsella sp.
TCGTCTGCGGCGTCACCGAGCCCTTCGAGTTCGGCTTCATGTTCCTGTGCTTCCCGCTCTACGTCGTGTACGCTGCCCTGTACGGCGTCTTCACCGTCATCACCTACTTTGTTGGTTTCCGTGCCGGCTTCTGCTTCTCCGCTGGTGCTACCGACCTCCTGTTCTCCGCTAGCCTCCCGGCTGCTGCCAACACCTGGATGATCATCCCGCTGGGCATCGCCGCCTTCCTGGTCTTCTACCTCGTGTTCCGCTTCGCCATCACCAAGTTCAACCTCATGACCCCTGGTCGCGAGGATGAGGATGTCGAGGAGACCTCCACTTCCGCCGCTGCTGGCGATGACAAGTTTGCCGCTCTGGCCGCCGCTGTTCTCGCTGCCGTCGGTGGCAAGGAGAACGTCAAGACCGTTGACTGCTGCGCTACTCGCCTGCGCTTCGAGCTCGGCGATTCCGATCTGGTCGACGAGGCTGCCTGCAAGAAGGCTGGCGCTCTGGGTGTCATGAAGATGGACAAGGGTGCTACCCAGGTCATCATCGGCACGCAGGTCCAGGCTGTTGCCGAGGAGCTCAAGAAGCTTCTCTAAGCCTTAAAGACGTATCTGTCTTGCAAAGGGTCGTCCCGCTCCGCGGGGGCGGCCCTTTTTGCTACCTCAATACTTGATGCAGCGATGTAATTGGTATTACAGTACACAGGCAATCAACTGGCAAACATTATTGAAATATGCTTGTTGACCTGCTGTTATTCCATTAAAACTGCTATAGTACGTGGTGTCTGGTTACAACCAATTTCGAGTCATTTATCCGGCAGGTATCATTATGGCAATGGGAGCGCGCAAACAACCTTTGTACGATCAGCTCGTCGATTTGCTGACAGATAAAATCGATCACGAGCTTCGACCCGGCGACTATTTGCCGTCCGAGCGTGACTTGTCGGAGCGCTACGGGCTCTCGCGTACGACGGTTCGCCTTGCCCTGCAGGAGCTTGAGCGCCTAGGCTTGGTGGTTCGTCAGCGCGGCCGTGGAACCATGGTGTGCGACCGCTCTCTGCAAACGGCAAACCTCTCGCAAATCTATAGCTTTACCGAGCAGATGAAGGCGATCGGCCGTGTGCCCAAGACGACGATTCTTGAGTTTACCGAGGTCGAGGCTGATAAGAATATTGCCGTAGAGATGAACGCGCGTCTGGGCGAGCGTCTGTACAAGATCAAGCGCCTGCGTATTGCCGATGGTGTGCCGCTGATGATTGAGTGTACATATCTGCCGAGTCGCAAGTTCTTTGCGCTTAAGCGCCCCATGATCGAGAACAAATCGCTGTACGACATGATCGAGCAGGACTTTCACGAGAAAGTTCGCGTGGCAGAGGAGGAATTCTACGCGAGTATTGCCCGCCATTCCGACGCTCGTTTGCTCGAGATTGCCGAAGGCGCACCGGTCCTGGATTTGATTCGTACCACATATGACATGAACAACGAGGTTATCGAGTATACGCGTTCGGTTGCGCGCGCCGACCAGTTTAAATACAAGGTCTACCACAACCGCGCAGTCTAGAGTTATTGGGTATAAACGGCTTGGTGTGTTTTGCGGCGGGTGCAAAATGGGCCAAGCGGTAGAAGGCAACGAACAATCGCTCGAATTAACAATGCAGTGGTTTTTGATCCGCCCTAAAACGCACTGCGGGTACGGGAGCATAGATGAGCACGTATGCTATCAAGGCCGACAAGTTCTTTTTGCCGGCGGGGCCGCAGCTGGGCGGCTACCTCATGGTCGAAGATGGCGTCTTTGGCGCTTGGCAGGCCGATGAGCCCGCTTGTGAGATCAAAGATTATTCGGGTACATGGATTGCGCCGGGCATGGTGGACACCCACATTCATGGCTTCTATAACCATGCCACGACCGATAACGATGCCGAGGGTATCAACATCAGCTCGACCGAGCTCGCTCGTCGTGGTACCACCAGCTGGTTGCCTACGACCTTTACCGACGGTGTGGAGCAGATCAAGGACGCCTGCGCTGCCATTGCACAGGCTGACGAAGAGCGCGGACCTGAGTTCTGCGGTGCTCGTATTCAGGGCATCTACCTGGAGGGTCCGTTCTTTACCATGAAGCATGTGGGTGCCCAGAACCCTGCTTATCTGATCGATCCGTCCGAGAAAGTTTTTGACGAGTGGCAGGAGGCCGCCGGCGGTCGAATCGTCAAGAGCGCCATGGCGGCCGAGCGTGACGGCGCCGCCGCTTACGCCGCGGCTCTGAGCGCAAAGGGCGTCGTGACCTGCATTGGCCACTCCGATGCCACCTATGATGAGTGCGCAGCCGCCATCAATGCTGGCGCTAGCTGCTTTACGCATACCTACAACGGCCAGCGCGGTCTGCACCATCGCGAGCCCGGTGTTGTGGGCGCTGCTATGACCACGCCCAACACCTATGCCGAGATCATTTGCGACGGCAAGCATGTGAATCCTGCTGCTATCAAGGCCCTGCTGCAGGCCAAGGGCTGGCAGCACACAGTGCTGATCACCGATTGCCTGGGTTGTGGCGGCATGCCCGAGGGCAAGTACACCAGCGGTGGCATGGATGTCATTATGAAGGACAACCTTTGCTGGCTTGCCGATGGCTCTGCCATCGCCGGCTCGGTGCTCACGCTCGCACAGGGCGTCAAGAACATCGTCGACTGGGGTCTTGCGAGCGCCGATATCGCAATTCGCATGGCGACCGAAGTGCCCGCGCGCTCTGCTCACGTTGAGGATAAATGTGGCAGCATTATGCCTGGCCGCGATGCCGATTTTGTCGTGTTCAATCCCGACCTTACCCTGGTCGAGACGTATGTGGGTGGCAACAGCGTCGGTAACGCGTTTACCGAGTAGCCGCCAAAGAAGCGATCCGAAAGGGGATTTAGATGATTTACGGTGCATTGGGCGATATCGAGGAGTACCGCGGAATGCTCAAGGGCCTCGACGTGCTGATCGATTGGCTCGAGGAGAACGATCCAGCGAAGCTCGAGGTCGGCAGCCATCCGATTCTGGGTGACAAGGTCTTTGCGAACGTCATGGCTCCCACGACGCGTCCCGAGGCCGAGGCCCACTACGAGACGCATCAGCGCTATCACGACTTGCAGATTGACGTCGAGGGTCGTGAGGCCTTTAAGGTTGCCACGGGCAGCCTGACGCTGGTCCAGGAGTTTGACGAGAAGGACGACTACGACCTGGTCGATTCCGACGCTTCGATCGCCGGCGATCTTGCTGACGACAAGTTTGCACTGTTCGTTGCCGGCGAGCCTCACATGCCCACGCTCGAGTTCCCTGGCGATGGCGCGCAGCCGGTCAAGAAGATCTGCTTTAAGCTGCTTGCAGACGCTTACTGGGAGGAGTAGCGCGCTGCCCGGCTGAGCTGCTCGTCTGATGGCGTGATTCCATTGAGGAGCGCGCTTGAGTCCCGTTAATCGCGGTTCCCTTGGGGATTGCGGTTGGCGGGGCTTTTTTGTTGAGTAGGGGAGTTGCCGGCGGCGTTGTGCTTGCATTGGCGCATGCGCACTCAAAATCGGCAACAAAAAAGCCGCCCGAAGGCGGCTATCTTGTGCAATGGAGCCAGCGACCGGGCTCGAACCGGTGACCCCCGCTTTACGAGAGCGGTGCTCTACCAACTGAGCTACGCTGGCGGCCATGTGGTGACGCAACTGAGGCGTCAACAGCTGTCTATGATACGGGACATCGCAAATCCGCGCAAGCGTTCTGACGGCTTTTCTCACTTTAAATGCACTAATATTAGAGGCGTGATGTCTGCGGTGCCCATTTGGTACTTGACCTGCTGTTGAGTTGGTGGCCGACGTCCCGCTCGTATGGGTCTCAAACAGAATGGGGCAGCCATGGCTCAACCCAAGATTCTTCTCACACGCATCGATGACCGTTTCATTTACGGGCAAGGCGTTGAGCTGTGGAATGAGGCGGTTGGTTCCAACCTCGTCCTGATCGTTAACGACGAGATTGCGGCGGATTCGCGCAAGTGGGCGCCTATGAGGGTCGCGGCGCCCGAGGGCGTGTGGACGCGGTTTTTCTCGGTGCAAAGGACCATCGACATCATTCATACCGCAACGCCGCGTCAGTGGATTCTGATCATGGTAGCCTCACCCGCCGATGCGCTCGCGCTGGTTAAGGGCGGTGTGCCGATCACCAAGGTCAGCATTGGCCATATGCAGGCAGGGGAGGGCAAGTACCCCATAACGCCCGCAGTCGCCGTAGACGACGCAGATATCGCTGCCTTCAAAGAGCTGCAAGAACTCGGCATAGAGCTAGAAATCCGCTACTTTCCCAGCTCCAATCCCGACCCCATCCAGCTAGTCATTTAAGAACGTCCCCAATGACTAGGTAGCAAAACGCCCGTCGGCGGTGGTGCCGGCGGGCGTTGCTGTGCGATATGTCGCGTTGTGGGCTTAGTGCCTCATAAAGTGGTACTCGATCACATTGCTATAGGGGTGACCCGGGCCCACGATGCCCTGCGGGAACAGCGGCTGGTGCGGCGTGTCGGGGTACATCTCGGCTTCGAGGGCAAAGCCAGCGCCCCAGCCATAGTTAGCATCATCCTTGGCGTGCTCGTCGCCCAGCCAGTTGCCGGTGTAGAGCTGAACGCCCGGCGCGGTGGTGTAGTAGTCCAGTTCTCGACCGGTCCACATCTCTTCGACGTGCATCGCACGGCGCAGATTACGGCCGTACTGATAGCCATCGATGCACAGACAGTGATCGTAGCCACGGGCCTGCTTAATCTGTGGGTCATCGGCTTCCATGCCAGGAGCGACGGGGCGCAGCTCGCGGAAGTCAAACGGCGTGCCCTCGACCGGAGCAATCTCACCGGTAGGGATGTTTTGCTCGTTAATGGGCAGGTAGTGGGCAGCGTTGGCAACAAAGAAGTGCTCACAGTCCATGCCGGCGTTATGACCGGCAAGGTTAAAGTACGTATGGTTGGTCATGGACACGTAGGTGGCGCGGTCGCTCTCGCAGCCATACTCGATGCGGAAGACGCCGGTGCACGTCACGGTAAACACGGCCGTAAAGGTGCGGTTGCCGGGCAGGCCCAGCTCGCCATCCTCAAGCGAGGTGGTCATGCGCACGGCATTGTGGGCCTCGTCGAGCTCAACATCCCATACGCGTTTATGCAGGCCATGCTCAAGATCGCTGTGCAGGTTGTTGGCGCCCTCGTTAGCCGGCATGTGCCAGTCCGTGCCGGCGATGGTAATCGTGGCGCCCGCGGTGCGGTTGGCAACAGGGCCGATGGTCGCGCCAAAGCAGGCGGGGTTGTCAAAGTAATTCTCGAGCTTATCGAAGCCCAACACCACATCGCGCACGTTGCCGGGAATATCGGGCACATCGATACCCAGCACGGTGGCGCCATAGTCCATAATACGAACGCAGATCTCGGGCCCGTTGAGGGTGTAACGATGAACGTGGGTACCGCACGGCGCGGTGCCGAAAAGCTCGGAAGTGATCATTTGGTTCCTAACATCGAGGTAATTCGGACAAACTGTAGCGCGAACAGGCGAAATTATCACTACACCCCACTAAAGCAGGGGGTATTTTTCTCAAAAAAAGTAATGAAGGCGCAGTTGAAGGCTCATTTTTGGTCCGCGCAAGTCTGATATAATTTGTTCATTATTGTTTGAATTGACGTATGCGCGGAACAGCGAGGACTCATCGTGATTAAGGCAGAGCGACAGGATAAGGTTCGGCAGCTGCTCGAGGAACAGGGAACGGTTTCGGTCAAGGAGATTTCGGATGCGCTGGGCGTCTCAGACATGACGATTCGTCGTGATCTTGAGGAACTTGCGAGCCTGGGCGAGATCGAGCGCGTGCACGGCGGCGCCCGTAGTGCGCAGGGTCGCCCCCACGCTATGCTGCGCCACGAGTACTCGCACAGCGAAAAGCGCACCAAGCATGCCGAGGAAAAGCTGCAGATTGCGCGCCGCGCTGTTGAGCTCATCGAGGAGGGCTCGACCATCTTTTTGGGTACGGGCACCACGGTTGAGCAGATGGCCTCGATACTGCCGGCGTGCCGCCTGCGCATCGTGACCAACTCGCTTTCGGTGTTTAACCTGCTCGAGGCGCGCGAGGACTGCGACCTGTGCCTGGTAGGCGGCATGTACCGTCGCCGCACCGCTGCTTTTGTGGGACCAACGGCCGAGGATACCCTGCGTGCGCTGGGTATCGACGCTGCGTTTATCGGCGCCAACGGCATCTTGGACGGTGACGTATCTACGTCCAACATGGACGAGGGCCGTATCCAGCAGCTCGCCTTTAGCAAGGCCGACTCGCGCTATCTGATCGCCGATTCCAGCAAGATCGGCAAGCGCGACTTCTACACCTTCTGTCGTCTGGACAATTTGGACGCAGTGGTGTGCGAGCCAGGTATCGCCGCCGAGGATCGCGCCGCCATCGAGGAGCACACGCAGGTCATTTGTTAGCTAGCGAGGCAGGAGACATTTCTGCCCTTGCCAGCGCGGGGTTACCGCTTCACAATGACGCGCAAATAACTTTGGGCAACAAGGATGAGGCTATTCTGAGATATGACTAGACTCCGTATCTCGTCTTTATGTCCCTTGAGAATGAATCGTAGTCTTCATAGAGCCCTTCTCTGCTTTCATCCTCGGCGTGGTTTACACGTTCAAGGAGCTTATCCTTTGAAGCCTCTTTTGTTATTGCGGCCTCGCCATCGGGTATTGTGGCTTGCAAGAATAGTTCTAGAGCATGGACGTCTTTGAGTATGTAGCCCGTCGAACGACCCGCTCCTGTTTTTTCGATTGCGCTGCAACTAACAAGCTGGCCGAGGGTTCGTTTAACGGTTACCTCGCTGATATCGGGGCAGCTGGACCGGATGTCGGATTTCTTAATGACGCCGGGTCTCTGTTGAAATAGAACAGCGATGCGCGCTTGCTTCGACATGGGACGAGTGCTTGATTCAATTAAGGTACGCTGCTCGAGCTGTCGGTAGGCGGCCAGGGTTGTTCCGAGCATGAAACGGATAAAGGGTACTTCGGTGTTTTGATTTTCATTCCATCCAGTGGAGCTTGCAGCGAGGGCGTTGTAGTAAAGCGCTTTGTTGTCTTCAATAAGTCGTTCGATGCTGATGTAACGCGCAACATCGTATCCAGTCTTTTCGAGCAGCAGCGTTGTAAGGAGCCGGCTCATCCTGCCATTGCCATCGTTGAAGGGATGAATGCTAACAAAATCGAAGATAAAGCGGAGCGATATAAGGAGGGGATCGCAAACTTGGCGAGATAAAGCATCGTTGAGGGACTGGCAGGCTTCTTTAATAAGTCCCGGGGTTGCTAGAGCCGAAGGGGGCCTAAAGCGCACAAATCGATTACCTTGATCGTCAATGGAGACGATTTCGTTATCGCCATCTTTCCAATGGCCTCCATACGAGATTGCCGTGTGCGCCATGAGGTCACGATGCAACTGCAGAATGACCGATGGCGTTACGGGAATGGAATCGTGTTGCTCGTGAATAAGCGACAGCACATCTCGGTATCCAGCGATTTCTTCCTCTGCGCGGGAGCTTGGCTTGGCGGAATACGCCATGATCGCTTTGAGTTTTTTTTGGGTGGTAACAATTCCTTCAAGTCCGTTGGAGGATCGGGTGCTTTGGATCTTAGCCTCCTCCATTAGGGACGATAGAAGCTCGGGTTTGACTTGACTCAGAGCAAGCTGACGGCCTTTATGCTCGCGTATCGAGAGGAGGAGGTTGGTGATTGGAGTTGCTTCGAGTTCCGCTGGGACTGTGGTGTAATCGAACTGGCGCATGCGGCTCCTTTCGGTATCACGAACATACTTTCGATATCATAATACCATTAAATGACACCGAAAGTATGTTCGTGATACCGAAAACTGGAAACCATGGTTCATAACTGCTTGGAAAGTTCGGATTTGACTATCTTATTGTCTTGATCTGTAACAGTTAGACGGTTAAAAGTGGGCTACGTGTTACAGATTGAGATCTTTCAGCCCTGGTCGCCCGTTCGTCTAAATCTATAACAGTTAGGATTGAAAATCCCTGCTAGATGTTACAGATCGAGATAAACGGTCCGCACGGGCTCACCAAAAACAAAAAGACCGCATGTGAACCCGTGGAGGGATTCGCATGCGGCCGACAGGGGGTATGCGGCAAAAGTTAGGCCATAAGCAGGCCGGTCTCCGCGACGTTCTTGTACCAGTACGCGCTCGCCTTGGGATAGCGCTTCTGGGTCTCAAAGTCGATGTAGAACAGGCCATAACGCTTGTTGTAGCCGTTGGTCCAGGAGAACTGGTCCTGCAGCGACCACACAAAGTAACCGTCGACGTTTACGCCGCCGTCGATTGCCTTGAGGATCCACGCGAGATGCTGACGCATGTAGTCGATACGAGGGGCGTCATCGATAAAGCCGTCCTCGAAGTCGTCCTTATAGCCCATGCCGTTCTCGGTGATGTAGATCTTTTTGTAGTTGGGGTAATCGTTCTTAATGCGGAGCAACAGGTCGTACAGGCCCTCGGGATAGATGATCCAGTCCCAATCGGTCGTGGGAACGCCTTCGCGCACGCATGACTCGCCAACGCCCTTGAGGAACCAGCGCGAGGAGCCCTTGTCGCCGGTGCCATTGTGGTTGATGTCGTTTTCGCCCTCGGCGGCACGCAGGAACTGGCACTTGTAGGTGTTGACGCCCAGGCAATCGTTGTAGGGGAGCGCGGCGGTCAGCGCGGCGATGTCCTCGCCGCGGACGTCGAGCTCGCCGCCGGCGATATGGGCCAGCTTGGTCGCAGCCTCCATGGTGTCGGCTGCATAGTGGCCGCGGAAGGTGGCGTCGAGTACCCAGCGGTTGTTGATGACGTCGGCCATGCGAGCTGCCTCGCAGTCGGCGGCGTTGTTGGGATCGAGGGGATACTTGGGCTCCAGGTTCTGGACAATGCCGATCTCACCCTCAAAGCCGCCCTCATGGAAGGCGACGACGGCCTTGGCGTGGGCCACCATCATGTTGTGCATGAGCTGGAAGGCCTTGTCCAGGCGATACTTCTCGCCGTGCGGCCAGTTGCCGACGATAAAGCTGCCCTCGGCGGTTGCGGGAATCTCGTTAAACGTGAACCAGTGCTTGACCTCGGTGAACTCGGCAAAGCAGAACTTGGCGTACTCGACAAAGGCGTCGATCGTCGTGCGCGTCAGGAAGCCCTCGCCGCCGTCCTGGTAAAAGGCCTCGGGCGTATCAAAGTGATCGAGCGTGACATAGGGGATAACGCCGGCTTTGTTGCAGGTGGCGAAAAGCTCATGATAGAAGGCGACACCCTCGTGGTTGATCTCGCCAGTGCCGTTGGGGAAGATGCGGCTCCAAGCGATGGAGACGCGGATACCGTTGATGCCGAAGCGCTGGCACAGGTCGATATCGACCGGGTACTTGTTGTAGAAATCGCTTGCGGGATCGGGGGAGAAGCGACCCTGAGCAGCCAGGAAATCGTCCCAGGGCACTTTGCCCTTGCCGTGCGTGCGGGTCTCGCCCTCAACCTGGTAAGCGGCGGTGGCGCCGCCAAACACAAAGCCGTCGGGGAACTGCATGGGGTTGGTCATGAGTCATCCTTTCTGTGGGATTCGAATAGGGAGAGGTGCCCGAACTGGGGATCCGGGCACCAACAGAGGGAGGAACCTAGTCGAGGTTCTCGCGGAGCCACTTGATGGCGCCAGCGGGGTCGCGAGTAAGGTCGATATATTCCTTACCGCGCGGGGCGAGCAGCTTAATGCCCAGGCGATCGGTGTCGGCCTTCATGTCGTTGTAGTAGCTACGGACCTGCGGGGCAAGCACGATAACGTCGTACTGATCCATGATGGCAGTGTGCTGGCCATAGGCGCCTGCGGAGGAAGCGATGTTCTCTCCGGTCTGCGCGGCACCTTCCTTGATGGCGTTGGCAAGCATGGCAGAGGTGCCGGCGCCGGCGCACAGGACGAGGACCTTCAGACCGTCGACATCCTTCTTAGCGGATGCATCGGCAGCGGGCTCGGGCTGATCGGCGACAGGCTTGCTGTCAGCGGCAGCGGCGGTCGGCTCGACGGAAGCGGTAGTCTGCTCGACGGCGGGCGCAGAGGTGCTGGCGGCGATGGTGGCAGCACCATCGGACTCGAGACCCAGCTCGGCGGCGCGCTCGGCTTCCTGGTCGCAGAGCAGCTTATCGTATGCCTTCAAGAACGGCAGGTAGATGATGGCGTCCAGCAAGATGATGATCGCGACAAATACCAGGGCGATAAGCTGGAAGTTCGTGGTGATGAAGATGCCGATGGGGGCAGGGGTAGCCCAAGGCACCACGAAGGAGAAGCCGTTCATGCCCACGTTGTCGATAAAGAACTTGGCAACACTTACGTTGACGCAGCCGGCGGCAACAAAGGGGATGAGCATGTAGGGGTTGAGGATCATGGGCGCGCCAAAGAGCAGCGGTTCGTTGACGGCGAAGGCAACAGGAACAATCGAGGCCTTACCGACGGCTTTGAGCTGCTTGGACTTCATAAAGAGAATCAGCAGAAGCGGAACGATGAACGTGGCGCCGGTGCCGCCGAACTCACCCACGAGCGACATGTTAAAGGTGAGGGAGTGGGCGGGGTGGCCACCGGCCAGCAGAACCTGCAGGTTCTCGGCCTGGTTGGCAAGACGGATGGGGTCGATGCCCGGCTGGACAATCGAAGGGCCGTGGACACCGATGAACCAGAAGAACGCGGTGGCTGCCTGAATAAGGATGAGTCCGGGGTAGGTCTCTGCCGCAGTGAAGAGCGGGGAGAGCAGTTTGATAAGCAGCTCGGAGAACGGAACGCCCATGAGGTTGCGCACAACCACATCGATGATGCCGCAAATGATGACAGCGCCACCGAAGGGGATGATGTCGCGGAAGTTCTGTGCGATGGCGCCCGGAACCTCCTTGGGCAGCTTAATGGTCAGATCGCGCGAGACGCAGAACTTATAGACCCACACGGTAATGAACGCGGCGATATAGGCCGAGAACAGACCGCGCGTACCCATGCTGGTGCAATCGAAGACAGAAAGCTCGGAGCCGTTGAACTTGGTGGTGAACTGCGTAACAGCGAGCAGCAGCATGCTGCACTGGGCGGCAACCATGGTGGAGCCGTCGTTGAGCACCTTGCCGGCGGGCATGCGACGGTTCATGGAAGCCGTAAAGTTCTTGGCGGTGGTGCCGGCAACCATGATGCCCATGACGCCCATGGTGAAGTTGTACAGCTTGTTGCACCAGTCGATGAGCGGCTGGGGCAACGTGATTCCAACTACGCCGGGAAGGGTGGCGATCAGCAGAAAGATCGAAGAGGTAAGGACGATGGGCATGCACCCAAGGAATCCGTCTTTGATGGCCTGGAGGTAGATGTTTCTCGAGATCTTCTCGAAGAACGGTTGATGCTTTTCGAGCATCTTTACGATGGCGTCCATAGAGCTCCTTTGCTACTTGATGCGCGATGCATGTGGATGGAACTGGTCGTCGATGGATGGTCAGGACTGCCCGGAAACCTTCCTGCTTAAGGAAGGCATTGCGAAATGACAACGTTGTCATTTCGTTAATGACAACGTAAGACATTTTTGGAAGAGCAACAAGGATATACGGGTGAGCGGTCGATATTGTCCGGTAAACGGTTGATTTGTCAGTCGGGCAGGTAGTGTATGCTAGAACGCAAAAAGCAAGCGATGCAAAACCGACTGGAGAAGTAGTGGCAACGATGGACAAGAAAAATGTCTCAATGAACGATGTGGCGATTGCTGCGGGTGTTTCTCTCAAGACGGTTTCGCGTGTGATCAACGAGCCCGATAGCGTGCGAGAGTCGACGCGCGATAAGGTCCATGCGGCCATGGAGGCGCTCGGGTTTCGAACCAACTTTGCCGCGCGTTCACTCAAGTTGGGCCGTTACGGGTGCATCGGCGTGGTGATGTTTCACTTGTCGGGCGGCGCCGTGGACATGATTGACGGTATCGCCGATGCCGCCGAAGAGCGAGGCTTTGCTCTCACGATGATCAAAAAGCGCGCTGGGGAGAAGATGACCCTTGCCGATGCGGCGCGCAGGATGTCGCAGCTGCCTGTTGATGGCATGATCTTCAACCTGCGTCAGATGGTCGATGACTTTGATACCTTTGAGGCGCCGAAAGACCTCAAGACGGTGATTATCACACCGATGGAACATCCTACCTGCTCCACCGTCAGTGACGACCAAGAGGGCGGCGCGCGCATGGCGTGCGAGTACTTCTTGAACCACGGGCATAAAAACGTGTACTTCGTCTCTGGTAAGAAAGAGTCGTTGTCGAGCCAGTGCCGTATGAAAGGTTGGCGTGCGGCACTCGAGGCGCGTGGCATTGAGCCGCCCGAGCCTCTGCAAGGCGATTGGAATGCGGATAGTGGCTATGCCGCGGGCCTTGTGCTTGCCGATAAGCCCGATTGCACGGCGGTCCTCGCTGCTAACGACTGCATGGCAAACGGCGTGATGATGGCTCTACGTGACAAAGGGCTCAGTGTGCCCAATGATGTGTCCGTAATCGGCTTCGACGATGAGCTCTATAAGACGATTCCCAACTCGATTCTGACGTCGGTGAAGTTTCGCCACCGCGAGCTGGGCGTCCGTGCGCTCAACGAGGTCGTCGCGGGTCTGGAAGCTCCGAGCTCCAGAAGCCGTACGCTCGTCTCGGGTGTGCTGGTCGAGCGCGCGAGCGTGCGGGATTTGCGGGCGTAGGGTTTTTCGGCCCGTTCGTCTCAATCTGTAACAGTTAGGACCGAAAAACTCAGCTAAATATTACAGATTGAGATATTTCTGCTCGGGCGTTCTGTTTGTCTCGATCTGTAACAGCTAGGATCCAAAAACTCGGCTAGATGTTACAGATTGAGATGAACAGGAGGGCGGGTGCGGTCTAAACAAAATGGCCCGCGCATCACGCATCGATGCACGGGCCATTTTTTGTCTGCGAGCGGCAGGTGGCGTCAGCGTCTTATGCCTTGAGGTTTTCCTCGATCCAGGCGACGGCACCCTTGGGATCCTTAGTGAGGTCGATGTACTGTTTGCCCTTGGGCGACAGCAGCGTGATGCCCAGGCGGTCGGTGTCGGCCTTCATCTCGTTGTAATAGGTGCGAACCTGCGGAGCCAGGACGATGACGTTGTACTGGTCCATGATGGCGTAGTGGCTGCCGTAGGCACCGGCGTTGGCGGTAATGTCGATGCCCAGCTCGTCGGCGCCTTCCTTAAGCGCGTTGGCGAGCAGTGCAGAGGTGCCGGCGCCAGCGCACAGAACCAGAACCCTCAGATCCTTGCCCTTAAGGGCGGACGGAGCTGCGGAGGCCTCGGTGGCAGAAGCGGTCTCGACAACAGGAGCCTCAACGGCGGGGGCGGCAGCGGTCTTGACGGCCTTGGTCTCCTCGGCCTCTTCTTCGGCCAGGGTCTCGGCCTCCTGCTTGCACAGGACGTTGTCGTAGGCCTTGCAGAACGGGTAGTAGATCAAGAAGTCAACGACCAGCAGGACGACAACCAGGACCAGAGAGATCGGCTGGAAGTTGGTGTCGATGAAGGTGCCGATCGGTCCGGGGAGTGCCCACGGCATGGCATAGATAAAGCCGTTCATGCCCAAAAAGTCGATGAAGAACTTACCAATGAGGACGTTGGCCACGGGGGCAAACAGGAACGGGATCAGGAAGTACGGGTTGAGGATGATGGGCGCGGCGAACAGCAGCGGCTCGTTGACGGCGAACATCACGGGCACGACAGAGGCTTTGCCGACGGCCTTGAGCTGCTTGGAGCGCATAAAGAGCAGGAAGATGATCGGGACAATGAACGTGGCGCCGGTGCCGCCGAGTTCGCCGATGTAGTTACCGAAGTTTTCGGTCAGGGCGAGGGCGGGGTGACCGCCGGCCTGCAGCGTGGCGAGGTTGGTGGTGATGTTGCCAAACAGCGCGGCGTTGAGGGCAGGCTTAACGACCGAGGGGCCGTGGATGCCCATGAACCAGAACAGCGGGATCATGAACCAGATGAGGGCGAGGCCGGCGTAGGAATCGGCAGCGGCGAACAGCGGGCTCACCAGCGTGGAGATGACGTTGGCAAACGGGACGGCCAAGCAGGTGCGGCAGATAACGTCGATGACGGCGACAAACAGGATGGAGAAGCTGAAGGCGAAGATGTCGCGGAAGTTCTGGGCGATGGCGCCGGGGACTTCTTTGGGCAGCTTGATGGTGATGTCTCGCTTAATGCAGAAGGCATAGATGTTGACCGTGGCAAATGCGGCGACAAAGGAGCTCAGCAGGCCCTTGGTGCCCATGTTGTCGGTAAAGAACACCGAGACATCGGCGCCGTCGATCTTGGCACTCGTCTGGGTAACGGCCAAGATGAGCATAGCGCACATGGCGGCGACCATGGTGCTCGTGGCGTTGATGGCCTTGCCGGCAGGCATGCGGCGGTTCTTGGAGCCGGTCAGCGCGCTTGCGGTGGTGCCGGCGACCATGATGCCCACGACGCCCATCGTGAAGTTGTAAACCTTGTTGCAGAAGTTCACGACGTCGACGTTCCACCAGTCGGGCAGCGTAAAGCCGCCGACCGTGGCGACAACGCCCGGCAGGGTCGAAATAAGCAGGAAGACAGAAGAAGACAGGATGATGGGCATTGCTGCCAAAAAGCCGTCTTTAATGGCCTGAAGGTAGATGTTCTTAGAGACCTTGTCGAAGTACGGCTGACCTTTCTCCAAGAACTTAACGATCGATTCCATAGTTCACGCTCCTCTTTGCATGAAATCTTAATGGCATGGACGTTGAAAACCTATATGGTCTCCCGCTTGCTAAAAGCCCGGGTGCAGGCGGGGTCGGTCCCAGGGGGAGAGAGGGGAGCGGCTGGGTTTGTATCGCATAGGGCCGCTCCCCTCTCGGGAGAAAGCGAGGCGATGCGCTACTGCGCGTCCGCCATAGTGTCGGCGAGCTCCTTGTACCAGAGTGCCGACTGCTTGATGTAGCGTTTTTGCGTGTCGAAGTCGATGTAGAACAGGCCGTAGCGCTTGTTATAGCCGTTGGCCCACGAGAACTGGTCCTGCAGGCTCCAGATAAAGTAGCCCTGGACGTCGACGCCCTCGGCGCGCGCCCGGAGCACCTTCTCCATGTGCTGGTCGACAAAGTCGATGCGCTCGGGATCGGCGACGATGCCGTTTGCGCCGGGCTCGGGGTCCTTGTGGCCCAGGCCGTTTTCGGTGATATAGATGACGGGGAGGTTGGGATAGGTGGCGCTGATGTGCTTGAGCGTGTCGTAGAGGCCTTGCGGGTAGATGAGCCAATCCCAGTCGGTGGTGGGGATACCCGGCATATCGACCTGCTGCCCGACGCCCTTAAACTTAAAGCACGAGGTGCCCTTGTCTCCGGTGCCGTTAAAGCTGTTGGTGGACTCGCCATCGTAAGCGGCGATAAACGCCGACTGATAGTAGTTGAGGCCGAACATATCGTTGCGGGGCGCCGCCTTGGCGAGCTCCTCCATGTCGCTGTCCTCAACCGTAAGCGTGGCGTTGTTGGCACGCAGAATCTCGTTGATGAGTGAGAGGGTGCGCGCGGAGTAGTGACCCAGGAAGGCGCCGTCCATGATGAAGTCGGTGTAGAAGGCGTTGTACAGGTCGGCGGCGTGCTGGTCGGCGGGCGAGTCTGTGGCAGGATATGCCGGCGTCAGGACGTTGACCATGCCAATGCGTCCGCCCAGGTGCTCGGTCTCGTCAAGATCCTTATACAGGTTGACGGCGCGGGCGTGGGCAACGAGCTCGTTGTGCTGGCTCTGGATGCCGCTCGTCACATCAAAGTGATGGTTGGGCGGGAAGTTGCCTTGGATGTATTGGGAGTGCGAGAGGCTGATGGGCTCGTTGATGGTGAACCAATTCTTGATCTCGCGGAACTCGCGGAAGCAGAACTCGGCATAGCGCACATAGGCGTCGACGGTCTTGCGGTTGAGCCAGTCGCCCTGGTTGAACAGGGCGGCGGGGGAGTCAAAGTGATGCAGGGACACATAGGGCTCGACGCCATACTTTTTGCAGCAGGCGAACAGCTCGTGGTAGTGCTTAACGCCCTCGGCGAGGGGCTCGGCATCGTCGCCGTTGGGGAAGATGCGGGTCCAGGCGATGGACACACGGATGGCGTTGAGTCCATGCTCGGCAGAAAGGCGGATATCCTCCTCGTAGCGGTTGTAGAAATCACTGGCCGGGTCGGGCAAAAAGCGACCCTGGGCGACAAGGTAATCGTCCCACATGGTCTTACCCTTGCCTGCCACCTTCGTGGAACCTTCCGTTTGGTACGCGGCGGTTGCGGCGCCCCAAACAAAGCCCTTCGGCAGCTGCTGTACGCGGTTTAGCAAAGACATATGCATACACCCTCTCGTCTCGCTGTTCGATATTGTGCGTTTGCGCTCAGGAGGCTCCCTGGTTAGCGTTCAGCGGTGAAAAAGCCCGATAAACACTATCTTAAAATGATTAGAACCAAAATGAGCACGTGAACATTTGACAATGAGCACGTTAACATCCGGCTGGGATGTATAGAAACAAAACAACTTCAAACAGCCGCGAACGGTTGTATTTGTTCGGTAAGCGGTTTTGATTGACAGAAGTTTTCATGTTGTGGTATATGGCTCGGGTATCATGAGCACGTTATCGATGTATGTACGATGCGCCATGGGCGCGGGGAATAGTTGGGAAGCAGGTTAGCGTGGAAGGCATGGCTCAGCAGACAAGGAATGGTCATTCGGCGAGCGCGGCAGAGGTTGCGGCGCTCGCTGGCGTGAGCCGCCAGACTGTGTCTCGCGTGGTCAACGGTGTGCCCAACGTGACGGAAAAGACGCGCAAGCGTGTGCTGGCCGCCATGGAAGAGCTGGGCTTTCGTCCCAATTTTGCTGGAGCGGCGTTGCGCGGCGGGTCGTATCGTTCTATTGGCCTGTGCATGTACAACATCACACGTGTCGGTAACCTGGCGACGCTCGAGGGTATCATGCAAGCGGCGCGCGAGCACGATTTTGCCGTCACTATGATCGAGATGGGCGGCGACAAGCCCTATACACTTGCCGATGCCTCGCGCCGCATGGTCGAGCGACCCGTCGACGGCATGATTCTCAACATGAACCGCATGGCTCCCGATTTTGAGGAGTTTGTTCCCCAGCCGGGAGTGCGAACGGTCATCCTGTCCATGTATGCGCATCCGCGCTGCACGACGATCGACTCCGACCAGTATGGTTCGTGCGAGCTGTTGACCAATTATCTGCTGGAACATGGTCACTCGAATATGCGGTTTGTGGCGGGTCCGGAAAACTCGATTTCCTCGCGTTTTCGTGAGGCCGGTTGGCGCGATACGCTGGGTCGTGCTCATGTCGATGCCGCTCCGATGCTGCGTGGCGATTGGAGTGCGGACAGTGGGTACGCCATGGGCGAGCGGATTGCGGCCGAGGTGCTTGCCGGCGGGTCGCAGGCGCCGACTGCCGTGCTTGCGGCAAATGACCAGATGGCGCTGGGCGTTATCGCCGCGCTCGAGAACGCGGGCCTGTCCGTGCCCGACGACGTGAGCGTGGTTGGTATCGACGACGCACTCGAGGGACTTGTTCCTCACAATCGACTGACGACGCTGCGATTTGATTTGCGCGGTGTCGGTAAGCTTGCGTTTGAGGCGGCGATTGGAGAGAGCTCGTCTATCGAGGCGATTCATGTGCCGAGTACGCTGGTCGAACGCTCGACTGTTAGGGACATGCGGGGTTAGGTCCTACTCCGTTTGTCTCGATTTGTAACAGGTAGACGGTCAAAAGCGGGCTACGTGTTACAGATTTAGATTCTTCGGAAAGAGCAATCCTGTTCGTCTCAATCTGTAACAGCTAGGACCAAAAAACTCGGCTAGATGTTACAGATCGAGACAAACGTGCGACACGGTCCGCCCAAAAAAGGCCGGGGGCGGCGCGCCGTGTGACGTGCCGCCCCCGGCTGAGAAATGGGGACAGGTTATGTGAGCGGGCAACCCCGCCAGTCACTAGTCCAGACGACGGGTCTGCGCCACGTGCTTATACCAGTATGCGCTTGCCTTGGGTGTGCGCTTCTGGGTTTCAAAGTCAACGTAGAAGAAGCCGTAACGCTTGTTGTAGCCATTGGTCCAGGAGAACTGATCCTGCAGGCTCCACAGGAAGTAGCCGCCCACGTTGACGCCCACCTCCATGGCCTTGAGCAACCAGCGCAGGTGCTGCTCGATGTAGTCGATGCGCGGCTGGTCGTCCACAAAACCGTCCTTGTAGGGGTCCTTGTAGCCCATGCCGTTCTCGGTGATGAAGATCTGCTTGTAGTTGGGGTAGCGCTGCTTAATGTAGACGAGCAGATCGAACAGACCCTCGGGATAGATGATCCAGTCCCAGTCGGTGGTGGGGATGCCAGGCTTGTTCACGTGCTCGCCAATGCCCTTGACGCGCCAGCGGCCGGTGCCCTTCTCGCCCGTACCGTTGTGGTGCAGGTCGTTCTCGCCATCGTAAGCCTTCAAGAAACGGCACTGGTAGTTGTTAACGCCCAGGTAGTCGTTGTAGAGCGCGGCCTCGCGCATGATTTCCAGATCCTCGTCTAGGATCTCGATGGTGCCGCCCGAGACGGCAGCCAGGCGGTTGGCGCACTCGAGGGTGTCGGGCGCATAGTCGCCGCGGAAGGTGGCGTCGAGCAAGAACTGGTTTTGCAGCACGTGCTCGTTGTTGGCGGCCTTGATGTCGGCGGGGTCGTTCTCGTTGAGCGGATACTTAAACTCCAGCGACTGAATGACGCCGATCTTGCCCTTAAAGCCGCCGTTGTGGAAGGCCAGCACGGCCTTGGCGTGGGCGAGCATCATGTTGTGCTCGCACTGGAAGGCCTCGGCCAGATGCGCCTTGACGCCACCGGGGAAGGTGCCCTCGATGTAGGTGTTGGAGGCGTCGGCCCAGATCTCGTTAAAGGTGAACCAGTAGGTCACCTGGTCGGCGTACTCCTTAAAGCAGAAGGTAGCAAAGTCCACAAAGGCGTCGATGGTCTCGCGGTTGAGGAAGTCGCCCTTCTCAAAGAGGGACAGCGGCGTGTCAAAGTGATGCAGCGTGACAAACGGCTCAACGTGGTGCTTATGGCACTCGGCGAAGAGGTCGTGATAGAACTGCACGCCCTCGGGGTTAATCTCACCGGTACCGTTGGGGAAGATGCGGCTCCAGGCGATAGAGAGGCGAATGCCGTTGATGCCGAACTCCTCGCACAGCTCCAAATCGACGGGGTACTGGTTGTAGAAGTCCGAAGCGGGATCGGGGGAGAAGCGCCCCTGGGCCTCCAGGAAGTCGTCCCAGGCGACTTTGCCTTTACCATGGGTGCGGGTCTCGCCCTCTACCTGGTAGGCAGCGGTAGCGCCGCCAAAGACAAAGTCCTCGGGAAACTGCGCAGGCGGGTTGGTGACGCTAGCAGGGTTAACGGACATGATGATCCAATCGTCTAAATCGAAGGGCCAGCCGGTCTTGGATGGTCGGCTGGCCCTGAGCGTTACTTACTTCGAGAGTTGCTCGCTTACGAAGGCGAGAGACTTATCGCCGTTTTGGGAAAGCTCGATGTACTGCTTACCGCGGCAGGCGACGCACTTGTTGCCCACGCGCTCGCAGTCCTTCTGCAGGTCGGCCAGGTAACTGGCGGCCTGCGGGGCCAGGACGACCAGATCGAAGTCGGGGAGCATGTCCACGTGGTTGCCATAGGCCTCGGCAGCGGTCTCAAGATTGATGCCGCGCTCCTTGGCGGCCTTGGCCAGCGCGTTGGCGAGCAGGCCCGAGGTTCCGCCGCCCTGGCAGAGCACGAGCACGCGCTTGCCGTTGAGGTCGCTGGCGGTCGTTGCCTCGGTGGCGGCGGGAGCGACGTCGGACTTCACGGCCTCGGCAGCAGCGCCGGCGGCAACGCTCTTGGCGTCAGCCTTGCCCTGGAAGGCATCGTTGAGCTTAGCGGCCTTCTCGGCGTTCTTGGCTGCGAGCTCCTCCTGGGAAATCTCGGCCTCCTCGGCGCACTTCTGGGCGTCATAGGCACGGAAGAACGGATAGTACAGAACGAAGTCGACGACCAGGATAAGGGCGAGCATCACAAAGGCGAGCGGCTGGAAGCCCAGGCCCATGATGGTGCCGATGGGGCCGGGGACGGTCCAAGGCAGGGTGTACATAAAGCCGTTCATGCCCAAGAAGTCGATAAAGATCTTTAGGATCCAGATGTTGGCGATCGGGGCAAAGACAAACGGGACAAAGAAGACGGGGTTGAGTACGATGGGCGCGGCGAACAGCAGCGGCTCGTTGACGGCAAAGCAGACGGGGACGATGGCGGCCTTACCGACGGCGCGCATCTCCTGAGACTTGGCCAGGAAGCAGAACATAAAGACCAGGACGAGCGTGGCGCCGGTGCCGCCCATGCAGACGACGAAGTACTGGGCACCCTGGGTCAGGACAGCGGAAGCGTGCTGGCCGGCCTGGAACGCAGCCAGGTTGTCGGTCATGTTGGCAACGAGAGCGGCGGCGATGGCGGGCTCGACGATTGAGGGGCCGTGGACGCCCACGAACCAGAAGAGGCTCATGGCGCCGTAGATCACAGCGAGGCCGATGTAGCCATCGGCAGCGGTGAACAGGGGCTGGAACACCTGGATGACACCCTGGGCAAAGCAGAAGCCAAAAGCAGCGCGGAAGACGATGTCAAAAACCCAAAAGACGGTGATGCAGACGGAGAAGGGGATGATGTCCTTAAAGGTCTGCGAGATGTTGGGCGGAACCTGCTCGGGCATCTTGACGGTGATGTTGCGCTTAATGAAGAACTTGTAGATGATGCCAGTCACAAACGCAGCGATGAAAGCGGTCAACAGGCCCTTGGAACCAAGGTAGGTGGTGTTGAAACCGCTGGCGGCGTCCGTGGCGATCGTGTCGCTCGAAAGGAGCAAGAAGCCGATGATGGCCGCGCACATGCACGAGATGAAGTTGATCTGGTTGTTCTTGGGCAGATCGCGGTTCTGAGCGTCGGCGAAGTGCTTGGCCGTGGTGGCGGCGCAGGCGATGGCCAGGATGCCCATGGAGTAGTTGTAGCACTTCCACAGGGCGTTGTTGATGTCATCGGGCCAGTAGAAACCCCAGATGTTGGGGACCGAGGCTACCAGGCAGAAGATGGACGAGAAGATGATGATGGGGATGACGGAGATAAAGCCGTCGCGGATCGCCTTGAGGTACTTGTTGCGGGCGATCGCGTTGAAAAAGGGCTGGCCCTTTTCGATGATGGCGATGAGTTGCTCCATGCAATGCTCCTAAGAGTCGGTGGGTTAGCAACGATGGTAGCTTTTGACTTTCGGTTGCCAAAATGTTGACGTTGCCATTTTGTGACACAAAAAAAGAAGCGAACCGGTGGTTCCTGTGCCTGCGAACCGTCGATTCCTTACGCGTAAACGTTTGAGCCGCCCGGTGGCTCTGTGTTTGCACAATGGCAACGTTAACATTTGGTCGACAAAAGCCGTTTGGGGAAGCAAAAATGTCGGTGAACGGTAGGTTTTGGGTGGTGAGCGTATGGTGGGGGAGGCGTTGGATATACTTGAAGGCGGTAAAAATGACTGCGCAAGGTGCCATCAATGGCATCGTTGACATAGAAAGATCGACCTATGGCCGCTGTTAAAAAATCGGTATCCGTTAAGGATGTGGCGCGTCTCGCGGGCGTCTCGGAGCAGACGGTCTCGCGCACCGTGCACGATTCGCCCAGCGTGCGCCCCGAGACCAAGGAACGCGTGCGTGCCGCCATGCGCGAGCTGGGGTATCGCCCCAATTTTGCCGGTCGATCGCTGCGCCGCGGTAAGTTTAAGACCGTCGGCGTCGCCATGTTCAACATTACCGGCACCGGCAATCTCGACCGTATGGAGGGCTTTGCCGCCGCGGCCGATAAGCACGGCTATGCCATCACCCTCACTAAAGTAGACGGGCATCCGTATACCCTCGAGAGCGCATCGTCGCGCATGAGCGCACTGCCAGTGGACGGTATGGTTGTGATCATGAATCGCATGCCGGCAGACTTTGGCACTTTTGAGCCGCTGCCCGGCATGCAGACGGTGCTCGTTACGATGTTGGAGCACCCGCTCTGTTCAACGGTCGATAACGACCAGTTCGATTGCTCGCGCCAGGTGGTCGAGTACTTGCTGGAGCGGGGGCACAAGACCGTGCACTTTATCTCGTGTCCCGAGCGCTCGCTTTCGGGCATGCGGCGCGAGGAAGGCTGGCGCGAGACATTGCGCGCGCATGGCATTGAGCCACCGCGACTTATCCGTGGCGATTGGACGGCGCAGAGCGGATATGCCGCAGGTCAGGCCCTGGCGGATGATCCGACCTGTACGGCCATTTATGCTTCCAACGACGCCATGGCCTACGGCTGCATTCGCGGGCTCGAGTCGCGCGGAAAGCGCGTGCCCGAGGACGTGAGTGTGGTGGGTGTTGATGACAGCCTGGGCGATATCGTGCCCGACCGTCGCCTGACCACGGTGCGCTTTGACAACAAGCGCGTCGGCATGTGGGCGGTCGACAAGATTGCCGGCGCCGAGGGCGTTGCGCCCGGTGTGGAGCACATGCTGTTTCCGGGCGTGCTCGTCGAGGGCGATACGGTGCGCGATGTACGCTAGGGGCGCAGGTCTGTTTGGGTTGCCGCTAATTGTGTTCGATATTGTTCAGATTGGTTTAAAAACCGTTCACGGGCGAAAAGCGACCGTTCATAGCTCGAAATCACGTTTTGCGCTGTTCTTTTTTGTTTGAATGTTAATGTTTCTGTCATACAGAACGCAGCGCGTATGCCCGGACGCGATGCTCTCCATTGGTTCATATGTGAAAGGAACGCAATATGGCAACCAAAGAAGAAATCTCGATGGTTGGATTCGAGATTGTCGCATACGCAGGTGACGCCCAGACCGATCTGCTTGCAGCGCTCGATGCTGCTCGCGAGGGCGATTTTGAGAAGGCCGAACAGCTGCACAAGGATGCCAGCGATGCACTTATCGGCGCCCACGACACGCAGACCAAGCTGCTTTCGCAGGAGGCCGGCGGTGGCGAGATGGAGATGACCTTCATCATGGCTCACGCTCAGGACACTCTCATGACCACTATGATCCTGGAGAAGCAGGCCCGCTTTACCATCGATGCCTACAAGCGCATCGCCGAGCTCGAGGCCAAGCTCGCCTAACGAGCCCTCACAACCAAGTCCCCTTCCAAAAGCTCTGCCGCTACCCGCGGCAGGGCTTTTTCTGTCCTCCTCCAAGTTGCGGTGAAATAGGGACTGAAAGGGGGCTAGCAGGCATAAAACAGTCCCTATTTCACCGCAACTTATTGGGCGCTGTTGGACATTTTGCTTCGTGGGTATACTTCCATCCGCAATACAGGCCGGACTGAGGAGGTATCCAAATGCCGGACAATGGATCGATTCAAAAGAAAGGCGCGCATGAGATGGCTCACGGGCGCCCTGTCCAAATAACCGAGCATACGACAGTGACGGAGCTGCAACCCAGCCTGTCCGATGTCGTGTGCGCAAACAAAAAGTTGCAGATCGGGTTCATCGTCGCGCTCGTGGTGCTGGCACTTCTGTCGGGTTTTGTCGCGCGCCCGCATTTTGCAGACACCAAGACCTGGGATTCCACCATCGAGGTCATCGACCAAAAGAAGGGCAACGTGCTGGCGCTCACGACGTCGTGCGTAGCGTTGTCTGCGGGTATCACCGCACTGCCGGGCGACACAGGAACGCCGGTGGCCGAGCAGCTCGCACAGCTTTCGGGCAACCTGGGCATCGTGCTCGCCGTGCTCTACCTCGAGAAATACCTGCTTACTATCTTATGGTCGGTCGGGCTGGGCATCCTGATCCCGTTTTCGCTCGTACTCTTTGCGGTGTCGCTTGGCATTCACGGACGCTGGAGCACCAGCGCTGTCCTGCGCCGTGTGGCAACGCGCGTGCTGGTGGTTGCTATGATCGGCATGGCGTTGGTGCCCGCGAGCGTGTGGGTGTCGCAAAAGGTCGACGAGACGTACCAGGTGAGCATCGAGCAGGCTGAGCAAAAGGCGACAAGCGCGGCTGAGGCGAGCTCGTCAAAGAACGAAAAGAAATCTGAAGCCAAGACAGACAAAAACGTGCTTGAGCAACTGACCGAAGGCGCCTCGAGTCTACTGACTTTGGTGACCGATAGCGCCAAGTCGATGACCGACGAGGTTGTGCAGCAGGTGACCGATCTGATCGAAGGCGTCATCGTGATGATTGTGACCTCGTGCGTGATTCCGCTGCTGGTGCTTGCTGCATTCTTGTGGCTTGGGCACGTACTGCTGGGGATCGATATCTCCGGTCCGACGAACTATCTGACGGGTCGTTTTCTGAGCGCTCCGTCCAAGCACGCCAAGAAGAGTGGACAGACTGAGTAGCCGCAGAGCTCTCGTGGCGCATATATAAGTCAGCTGAATAGGCGGTCGAGGCGCATCTCGGCCGCCTTTTGTGTGCTTGGTTCATGGCGACCCGAAACTAACTACGCCCAAACGGTTGACTATCATCCGCGAACGGTATTTGTTCAAAAAAGAACAAAGACAAACAAATAGTTGTTGCAGTCGATGTTCGAATGTGTTCAAATAAACATAAACAGTGAAGAACCGCACATTCAGATGCCCGGACCTGAACGCGATTCAACACTTCCAAACAGAAACTACGCACCTGCGTATCTCTCAAGGAGGATGTCATGAGGGTTGTAATCGCTTCTGATGCCGACGGTATGTCGATGAAGGAGTCCATCAAGGAGATGCTCATCGCCGACGGTCACGAGGTCGTCGACTATTCCGAGACCCCTGCCGCGGACTTTGTCGATTCCGCGACCGCCGTTGCCAAGGACCTGCTGGAGCACAAGGATTCCCAGGGCTTCGCATTCGATAAGTACGGCGTCGGCTCCTATATGGCCGCCGTCAAGATCAAGGGCATGGTCGTCGCCAACATTTCCGACGAGCGTTCCGCTTACATGACCCGCGAGCACAACGGCTCGCGCATGGTCACCATGGGCCCGGGCGTTGTGGGCACCGAGGTCGCTAAGAAGATCGCCCGTGAGTTCCTGCGTGCCCAGTACGCCGGCGGCCGTCACCAGATCCGTGTCGACATGCTCAACAAGATGGCCTAACGAGAGCCACCGAGAACTCGAACTTCTACCTCAACTTGTGAATTCAGACGAAAGGACGTTCTGATGAAGAAGACCATCGCAATCGGTTGCGACCATATCGTTACGGACGAGAAGATCTATCTGGCCGACCGCCTGGAGCAGGCTGGCTACAAGGTGCTCGACTGCGGCACCTACAGCCACACCCGTACGCACTATCCCATCTACGGCAAGGCCGTGGGCGAGGCTGTTGCCAGCGGCAAGGCCGACTTTGGCGTGGCCCTGTGCGGCACCGGCATCGGCATCACCAACGCCGTCAACAAGGTCCCCGGCGCCCGCTGCGCCCTGGTCCGCGACATGACCTCTGCCCTGTATGCCCGTCGCGAGCTCAACGCCAACATCGTGGGCTTTGGCGGCAAGATCACCGGCGAGTTCCTGATGGCCGATATCATGCTTGCCTTCCTGGAGGAGCCCTACGAGAAGACCCCCGAGCACGATGCCCTGATCGCCAAGATCGATGCCTGCAATAAGGCCGACGCCGAGGCTCAGGCTGACCCGCACTTCTTTGACGAGTTCCTCGAGAAGTGGGACCGCGGCGAGTATCACGATTAGCGGGTATCCGGCGTAATTAACTAGTCCGTTGACGGCTCGCGTTTCTGTGAGGGGGCGCGGGCCGGTTTTCTATCAGCCCATTGACTCGGCGGGCTGGCGTAAGAAAGGGAAGGCTCCTATGGAGTTTGTTCTTGATAACGGTTCTGTTCGCGTGGCACTGAGCACGGCTGGCGGATCGTTCACTTCGATTAAAGCCAACGGTCGCGAGTACCTGTGGCAGGGCGATCCGTCGGTCTGGTCGGGTCAGGCACCCATTTGCTTCCCGATCTGCGGCGGTCTTCGTGACGGCCGTGCGATGACCATGGGCGGCCGCGAGGTCAAGCTTGCCCGTCACGGCTTTGCCCGCAAGCAGGAGTGGAAGCTCGAGGAGCAGGGCGACAGCATGGTCGCGCTGAGCCTAAGCTCTGCCGACCACGCCGAGCTGCTCGAGCAGTATCCGTATCCGTTTAAGATCGTTGCACGCTACACGATTGAGGCGGCAAAGGTCGCCGTTTCGTACGAGGTGACCAACGAGGGGACCGAGGACATGCCGTTCTTTGTGGGCGGTCACCCCGGCTTTAGGTGCCCGCTCGACGAGGGCGAGTCCTACGACGATTACGAGCTTCGATTTGAGCAGCGTGAGGCGGCAGAGCTCTGTACCGCCGTTCCCTCGACGGGCCTGATCGATGTTGAGCATCGCAGCAAAAACCCGATGGTTGGCCACGACCTGCCGCTTACCCACGAGCTCTTCGACTTTGCCGAGACCATCTTCGATGTGCTCGAGAGTCGTGTGGTCACGCTGACCAAGAAGACCGAGGACAAGGGCGTGCGTCTGACATTCCCCGATATGCCGTACCTGATTGTGTGGAGCAAGCCCGAGGGCGACTTCGTGGCTGTGGAACCGTGGGGCGGCCTGTCCACCTGTTCCGACGAGGACGATGTCCTGGAGCATAAACGTGGCTGCCTGGTGGCCAAGCCGGGGGAGACCGTCACCCGTGGCTTTGAGATCGAGATCCTTTAAAGAGCTATCGTATGTTTGGGGTCGCACACGTCGCGCCCCGGAAACAGGAGTTCAAGATGATTCTGACCGTTACCATGAACCCGTCGATCGATACGCGCTATCAGCTCGACAAGCTGATCATCGACGACGTGAATCGCGTGACGCCCGAAAAGACCGCTGGCGGTAAGGGCCTCAACGTGAGCCGTGTACTGTTGCAGCTGGGCGATGAAGTTCTCGCGACCGGTCTGCTCGGCGGCCACATGGGCGCCTATATGGCCGAGCTCATGGATGCCGATGGCGTTAAGAACGACTTTGTGCCCATCGCCGGCGAGACGCGCATTTGCCTGAATATCCTGCACGAGGGCAATCAGACCGAGCTGCTGGAGAGTGGCCCGCAGATCGCCCCTGCCGAGCTCGAGGCCTTTACGGCAAAGTTCGCCGAGCTCGCTGCAAAGGCGGATGTCGTGACACTTTCGGGCTCGCTGCCGCGCGGCGTCGATGCCGGCTACTATGCCGAGCTCGTTAAGATTGCCGAAGAGGCGGGCGCCAAGGTGCTGCTCGATACCTCGGGCGCTTCGCTGGAGGCCGCGCTTGAGTCCGACGCCAAGCCCGAGCTCGTGAAGCCCAACCTGACCGAGATCAACGGTCTGCTGGGCACGTCCTTTACGACCGACGACGTCGACGCGCTGCGCGAGGCGCTTGCCGCCGACGGACGTTTTGCCGGTATTCCCTGGGTTGTCGTCTCGATGGGTGCTGCCGGTTCGGTAGGCTTCCATGAGGGTCGCGCGTTCCGTGCCAAGACGCCCGCGATTGCGGCCGTGAACGCGACGGGTTCCGGCGACTCGACCATCGCCGGCTTTGCACATGCCATTGCTGCCGGTGCCGACGATGTCACGGTGCTCAAGACCGCCAATACTTGCGGCAAGCTCAACGCCATGGATCCCAAGACCGGCCACCTGGTCATGGACCGCTGGGATGAGATCTACAACAACGTTGAAGTAACGGAGCTTTAGAGTTACGGCGTTTTACCAAACGCCGTAACCTGCCGACGCTGCGCGGGCCGCATTTGGACAATCTGACGTTCAACTTCAAGGGCGCGACCAGAAGGTCAGCGCCCTTTCGTTTCACGTCACCTTGTCTCAAATGCGGCCCGCTCGCTGCCGTTGCCAAAACATCGGCGTTGCCTTGCTTCGGGAATGCGGCAGATAGGGACGTTCCTTTTCTGCCGGCAGTTTGGGACACTCCTTGCGGGCATCCCCACAGCGCCTATGCCAGCTTGTCGATTTGCCCAATCTCCCAGAGCGGAATGTTGACGAGCGTGCCCTCGTCTCTATATGCCGCTAACGATGTTCTCACGCAGCGCTCGAGCTTGAACTTCTCGCAGGCAATTCTCAGGCTCTTTGCTTTGAGATTCTCTGCCGCCTTGACCTCGAGCGGAAGCACGGTCCCCGCATGGTCGATGGCAAAGTCAGTCTCTGCGTTGCCGGAGGAGGATGACCAATATGCGGGAGTTTTGCCTTGGAGCAAAAGCTCCTGTGCGACGTATTGCTCGGTCAGCGAGCCTTTGAACTCCGTAAAAACAGCGGGCCCGTTCAGAACAATGGCCGGCGAGAGGCCGGAGAGTGCTCCGAGGATGCCGGTGTCGATGCAGAACAGCTTGAAGCCCGAGAGATCCTCGTAGCTTGTGAGCGGTGCTCTTAGGGCGGAAATACGTGGTACCTTATGAACGATTCCATAGTCCATGAGCCACTGGAGGCTTTCCTCAAAATCGCGTGCGCGCGCCCCGGGACGAAGCGCGCCGTAGACGAACTTCTTGTTTTCCTTTGCGAGCTGGCCGGGAAGGGATTTCCAAACCAGCCTCATGCGCTCGACGATGCGGGCTGGCGCATGCTTGCCAAAATCGGATTCGTAAGCTTCGATGATTTGCTGCTGAAGCCTGCGGGCCTCGATGAAATCGTGAGAGGCGGCGAAAGCGGAGACAACTTCTGGCATGCCACCGACAACGAGGTATTCCTTGAGCAGGCGCTCGAGCTTTTCGGAAACGTTTGCCAGCAGGTCCATGTCTGCGGCAAGGATGGCATCTGCGAGTGGATCGCCATCGACGGCACGAACGAACTCAACAAACCCCATGGGGCGCATGGTGAGCTGGTCGATCTTGCCGACGGGGAACGACTCGTTTTCGCGTCGGAGCGCGAGCCCCATATAGGAGCCGGCTGCCACGATATGGTATTCCGGCGCCAGCTCGTTGAAGTATTTGAGCGAGGTGATGCCACGCGGTGCCTCTTGGATTTCGTCGAAGATGATGAGCGTGTCTGTTGGCGTTATGGTCTGGCCGCGCAGGAGCTCTATCTGGGAGATGATGCGTTTGGGGTCAAGGCTTCCGTCGAACAGCGAACGTGCGCCCGGTTCGAGCATAAAGTCAAAACGGATGACGTTTTGATACTGCTGGCCTGCGAATTCGTTGAGAAGCCAGGTTTTTCCCGTCTGGCGGGCCCCCTTAAGCAGGAGGGGCTTGCGGTTTGCCCTAGATTTCCAAGCGATGAGTTCGTCCATTAGCTGTCGCTGCATACTGCCTCCTAACTATCATGGTTAGTATAAGATCGTTTTGGTCTTTCCATCGAAAAATGTGGGAGTAAACCACGTTTTTCCATCGAATAATGTGGGAGGTAACCACGTTTTTCCATCGAATAATGTGGGGTTTAGGTCGGCACCTGGGGCGCTCCTTCTCTGCCGGCAGTTTGGAACACTCCTTGTTTTGGTACAAATTAGCTACCCTTGCATCAGAAAACGGCGCCCGCCGGCGATGTTGCCGGCGGGCGCCGTTGTCGTGTAGGTGGCTATGTCGTGGGGGCTGCCGTTGAGCGTCCGGGTCTGTGCTCTACAGCGAGTCGATAAAGCGCTGCTGGGCGGCGCGGCCGGCTTCGTCCCACTTAAAGACGCCGGCGTTGTCGAGCACGTGGCCAAACACCACGCCGACCTCCTCGTGCAGGATATCGATGGCGTTATCCGCCGTAAGCTCGTCGGCGCGGCGAGCAAAGACGTCCTCGGCCCACGCGGCATGGCTGCGACAAAGATCATCGCCCTCGAGCGCACCGGCAAGATCGTAGCTGGCATCGACCTTGGCTGCCAGCAGATGCTCACGGACAGCGCCAAGCTCGGGAACCAGGCGCGGCGGCAGAATGGCCAGGCCCATGACCTCGATCAGGCCGATGTTCTCCTTCTTAATGTGGTGGTACTCGGCATGCGGGTGGAAAACGCCTAGCGGGTGCTCGTCGGTCGTGATATTGCAGCGAAGCGCCAGGTAGGCCTCGTAGATTTCGCCGCCGGCATTTCCGCGCGAGTCCACGCGGCGGATGACGGGCGTCACGGTGTTGTGCGCCACGCCATCGGCTGTGTGCGCGATAACGCCAACCGACTCATCGGTCCACTCACGCCAAGCGAGGATAATCTTCTCGGCAGCGTCGAGCAACTGGGCGCGGTCGTGCGAGCGCAGTCGCAGCACCGAAAGCGGCCACTGCAACACGGTACCGCTGACCTGGTCAAAGCCGGGCACGCTAAACTGCGAGACCTCGGCGGCATGCATCATGGGGAACTCGTGCGCGCCACCCTGGAAGTGGTCGTGCGACAGAATTGAGCCGCCCACGATGGGCAGGTCGGCATTGGAGCCGATGAAGTAGTGCGGGAACAGGTCCACAAAGTCGAGCAGACAGGTCAGACCCTTGCGGTCCACGTGCATCGGGCGATGCTCGGAGCTCATGGCAATGCAATGCTCGTTAAAGTACGCGTACGGGCTGTACTGGAAGCCCCAGCGCTCGCCGTTGAGCTCAATGGGGATAACGCGCAGGTTTTGGCGAGCGGGGTGAGCGCCGCCGTCGGCTGCGGCGGAGCGTCCGGGATAGCCCTCGTTTTCGATGCAGAGCTGGCAGGCGGGATACTTCTCGCCCGTGTTCTTGGCCGCACCTGCCGCGGCGATATCGCGCGGGTCCTTCTCGGGCTTTGACAGGTTGATGGTGATCTCCAGGTCGCCCCAGTTGGTGGGGGTGCTCCATTTGATATTGCGCGCGATGGCGGCACGACGCACGTAGCCGGCGTCGCAGCACAGACCGTAGAACCAGTCGGTCGCGGCGCGGGGCTCGTTGACGCCCATGCGGCCGTTGAATTCCTCGTTTACAACCGAAGGCCTCGGCATCAGCACGCCCATGATGCGCATGGCGATGCGGTCGCGGCCCGATGCCGTGTCCTCGGCGGCACCGTTGGCAACGGCGGCCTCGGAAAGCGCGGCAAGCGTGTCCTCCAGGTCAAAATCGGGGAGCGTATCGGGGTGCAAGAGCGAGAGTTTTTCGACCTGGAGTGCCCAGGCCATGTCGAGTGCGGGGCCCGTGGCGCCGGTGCACTCCAAAATGGTGTTGTAGGCCCAGATGCGATCATCCTGGCCGATCATCGATCGGTGGATAGCGTACTCGATCAGGTTCTGCGCGGCCTCGCGCACGTCAGTCATTACAGCCATGCCGCGTAAGCCCCCTTGTCAGAAATTGCGTAGTGGCGGGCAGAGCCCTCGCCCAGCCAGCCGTTCATCTTGGCGATGAAGGTGTCGACCAGGTCGAGCGGCACGAAGGCCTGGATGGTACCGCCAAAGCCGCCACCGTGGATACGGACGGCGCCTCGGCCGTCGAGTACATGCTCGGCCAGTGCCAGGGCATACATCGAGGGCTGTTCGGAGCCCAGCTTGGCAACGACGTTTTGCAGGTACATGGCAGAGCTGGCGCCCGACTTGCGCGTCAGGACCAGGAACTGATCGATATCGCCGGCGTTCAGGGCCGCCCAGCGCTTGTCGACCAGGCCGTTCTCGTACCAGTAGTGAACGGCGCGCAGACAAGCGCGGTCGCCCAGTTTGGCGCGCAGCTCGGGGAGCTTGGCGTCAAAGTCGGCCACGTCGACCTCGCACAGGCGTGTCTTGCCAAACTCGGCGGCGACGTCCTGCATCTCGCGCGGAACGGCGGCATAGTCGTCGGTGGCGGCCACGTGGTCGGCACCGACCTTAACGAGCACGAGCGCATAGCCGTGATCCTCAAAGCTGAGCTCGAGCTTCTGGGTTTTAGGCTGAGCCTGGTCCTCAAAGTCCATGTAGGCAAGGCCGCCCAGGCACACAGCGGCCTGGTCCATCAGACCGCAGGGCTTGCCGTAATAGTTGTTCTCGGTGCGCTGGCTCATCTGCGCGAGCGCGACGGGCTCAATGGCGGGCGCGCCCCAGAGCGTCTCCATGGCGCGGCCGTATGCGGCCTCGACGGCAGCGGAGCTGGAAAGGCCGCCGCCCGAGGGGACGGAGCAGGTGAAAGCAAAATCGAAGCCGTGAGGCTCAACGCCAAGGGCTGCAATCTCGTGGGCCATACCGCGCACGAGGCTTGCGGACGTGCCCTTCTCGGCCTCCTGAACATCCAGCGTGTCGAGCGTGATCTCAAACGTGGGGTAGCCCTCGTCGGCGATACGGACCTTGTTGGAATCGGTTGCCACGGCAATGCCGTCGACGGCAACATCGAGCGAGCCGGCGATAACGTGGCCGCCCTCGTGGTCTGTGTGGTTGCCGCTGATCTCGGAGCGGCCGGGTGCGTGTACGTAGAGCACCTGGCCGTCGCCGATGGGGCCAAACTCCTCCTCGAACAGCTTGGTGAGCGTGGCGAATGTCTTTTCATCGGGGGTGGTCATGGGAGTCCTTTCCTTGGCGCGCACGGGTGAGTTTTGCGTCGTTATGAGTACGTTAACAACTTAAAGCGGCATGAACCAAGTGTTCACAATGCCGCACGTTAAGGGCTATGTTAACGTACTCATAACACAACGCATATCACTTTTTGAGAATCTGGTAATCGGTAGAAATACAGCCGTGAACGGTACTGCTGTATGGACTTATAAAGCAGAAGAGTTGCGGATTGAAAAAGTAGAGTACGTTAACATGCGTCCGACGATAGCGGGCTTCGGCGCGGGGTGTGTTTCTGCCCGGGCCGGCATGCACGCTATTCAGATCTCGAAAGGGTGAAGGTGATCCTGTGGCAAGGCGCCCGTCCAACGATACAGGTACGCGTCCGGTTTCCATGGCCGACGTCGCCCGCGCTGCTGGCGTTTCGCAGCAGACGGTTTCGCGCGTCGCCAACGGTTTGCCCAACGTTAACGAGCAGACGCGCCAGCGCGTGCAGGCCGCTATGCAAGAGCTCGGCTTTCGCCCGAGTTATGCCGGTCGCTCGCTGCGCGACGGCCGTTACCATTCGGTCGGCCTGTGCGTCAACGATGTCACCAAGTTTGGCAACCTCTCAATGATCGACGGCATCGCCAGCGCTGCTCGCGAGCATAATTGCGCTATCACGCTGGTCGAGATGTCCAAGACCGAGGAATTCTCGCTTGCCGAGGCCACGCGTCGTATGGCGGCATTGCCGGTGGACGGCATCATCATCGGCATGAGTCGCATGGCACCCGATTTCGAGACGTTTGATCCACTGCCGGGCATTGGCACGGTCATCGTTACCATGTACGCGCACCCCCGGGTGACCACGGTCGATTCCGACCATTACGGCTGCTCGCTCTTGCTTATGGATCACCTGTTTGAGCTGGGGCACGAGCAGATTCGCTATATCGGCGGCCCGTCGTTCTCGGTCGACGAGCAATTTCGTCGCGCCGGTTGGCAGGATGCGCTCGAGCGTAAACACATCGAGCCGGCAGAGCCGCTCGAGGGCGACTGGTCTGCCAACAGCGGCTACGAGGCCGGCAGGTACCTGGCCGAGCACGATCACACCATGACGGCGATCTATGCGGCAAACGATCAGATGGCAAATGGCGCGATTGCCGCGCTGCGTGATAGCGGCCTGCGCGTGCCCGAGGACGTGAGCGTGGTGGGCGTCGACGATTCGCTCGATGATTTTGTGGCACACAACGAGCTCACGACCGTGCGATTCGATCTACATCAGCGCGGACGCGAGGTGTTTGAGCATGCGGTTCCCGAGGCGGGTACGGCGGGCAAAACCGTTGCCATCCGTATTCCCGGCCAGCTCATTATTCGACATAGCACGGCGATACTGCGCGCATAGTTTGTGCAGGTCAACGGCAGTATATTCCGCCTCAATTACAATCGGTAGGGATGCTGACGGATAGCCGTGGCTATGAAGGCGAGTGTTATGATAGACGGGTTCTTTTGTCTATCTAGGAGGCTTTGCCTGATGGAGATCACCAAGGATATCCGCTACATCGGTGTCGACGATCACGACATCGACCTGTTCGAGGGCCAGTACGACGTGTCCGAGAACGGCATGGCGTACAACAGCTACGTTATCTTGGGCGAGAAGATCGCTGTCGCCGATTCGGTCGACGGCGGTTTTGTTGACGAGTGGCTTGGCAACCTCGAGGCCGTGCTCGACGGCCGCACGCCCGACTACCTGGTCGTTCATCACATGGAGCCCGATCACTCTGCCGGCATTGCCGCCTTTATGGAGCGCTATCCCCAGGCGCAGATCGTGGCCAGCATGGGCGCCTTCCGCATGATGGTCAACTACTTTGGCACCGATTACCCCGAGCGCAAGATGGTCGTCAAAGAGGGCGACGTGCTCGATCTGGGCGGCCACAGCCTAACCTTTATCGGCGCTCCCAACGTGCACTGGCCCGAGGTGCTCTTCTCCTATGATGCCACCGACAAGGTCCTCTTTAGTGCCGACGGCTTTGGCAAGTTCGGCGCCAACGACATCGAGGATCCGGAAGGGTGGGCCTGCGAGGCTCGCCGCTATTACTTTGGCATCGTGGGCAAGTTCGGTAAGTTCGTGCAGGCCGTGCTCAAGAAGGCTGCCAATCTGGACATCAAGATCATCTGCCCGCTTCATGGTCCTGTGCTCACCGAGAACCTGGGTTACTACCTCGATACGTATAACACCTGGTCGAGCTATCAGCCCGAGGACGAGGGCATCACGATTGCCTACGCGAGCGTGTACGGCAATCTGAAAGCTGCCGCCGAGGAGCTCGCCGCCGCGCTCGAGGCTCGCGGCCAGAAGGTTTCCACCTTCGATCTGACTCGTGACGATATGGCCGAGGCCGTTGAGGATGCGTTCCGCTACGACCGTCTGGTGCTCGCCTCCGTTACCTATCAGGGCGAGATCTTCCCGTGCATGAGCACCTTTATCCACACGCTCGCCGAGCATGCCTATCAGAACCGTACCGTGGCACTTGTCGAGGCTGGCTCCTGGGCGCCCGCTGCTGCCAAGGTTATGACCAAGGAGCTCGAGGGTATGAAGGATATCACCCTGGCGCAGAACAAGGTGACCGTCCTGGGTTCGCTCAACGACGCCTCGCGCGCTCAGATCGAGACGCTCGCCGACGAGCTTTCCAAATAGCAATACGTTCACTTTTGACACGCAAACCACCACAAAGGGACAGGCGCCTTTGTGGTGGTTTTTGTTTTTACGCGCTGGCGATGATGAGGTTGGGTTTGGCTTGGTCCGCAAGCTCGGCGAGCGAGGATTCGACCGCGCCATCGGGGTCGCCATCCATCACGACGGTGTCGATATCGGCAAGCTCTGCAAAACGATACATGCCTCGACCGTCGACTTTGCTGGCGTCCATGAGCACCATGCTCTTGCGCGCGGCGGCGATCATGGCTGCCTTGGTCTCTGCCATTTGGGGAAAGTCGGTGGTAAAGCCAAAGCCAGGGACAAAGGCGCCGGGGCACATGACGGCAAGATCTGCGTGAACCGTTTGAAGTGCCTGCATGGTGAGCGGTCCATAGAGATAACGATGACCTTTGCGCAGCGCCCCGCCCAGCATGACGACATCGACCGAGGGCATGCTCTCGTCGATGTAGTCGGCAATCGTGATGTCGGCTGTGATGACGGTGATGCCATCGCGCTGGTCGAGGAGCCGGACAAACTCGAGTGCCGTAGTGCCTGAGTCAACGAGCAGGGTGTCTCCGTCGCGGACCAGCTGCATGGCGCCTTGGGCGATGGCTTGCTTGGCGGCAACGTTGATGTTGATGCGCCGATCTTGCGTGGAGACGGTGAGTCGCTTATGGAGGGACACCGCGCCACCATGCGTGCGACGCAGCTTGCCCGCCTCGGCGAGCGAGTCTAGGTCGGCACGGGCGGTGACAGAAGACACGCCAAAGGTCTGGGCAATTTCTGCCACCTGCACAGAGGCGTTATGCTCGAGCATTTCCATGATGGCGGCCCGACGCTCATCAGCGAAGGCCCGGCTTGTTGCTTGTGCCATAGCTGCTCCATCCTCAGCCTAAATTTGCAGGAATTGTGTTGACTCTATTTTCGTTCATTTTCTTTTTTTGTAAGAAAACACCTTTCGATTACTTATCTTTTCTATAAAAGAAAGACGCTGAATGCCCAAAATTCAATATCAAACACGCCCGCTCGGCTCCAATTCCTTCCGTTTACTTTTCAAAAACGACTGTATTGACCTGTTTGGGTTCAATATCTCGCACGTGCAAAGCCACTGAATTTCATACAATAAACGCAGCAAAACGCAAGGTAAAACGCCTTGTGAACAACTACGCCCGATGTCCAGATGCGGGCGAGGGAGAGGAGCAAACGCTCATGGCACTTGTTACCACCGAAAAGATGCTCAAGGACGCTCAGGCCGGCCACTACGCCGTCGGCGCGTTCAACGTCGAGAACCTCGAGTTTGTTATGGCCATTCTGGCCGCTGCCGAGGAGACCAAGTCCCCCGTCATCATGCAGACTACCCCGGGCACCATCAAGACCGCTGGTCTGGACTACTTCTACGGCATGGTGAAGGCCGCCGCCGAGCGCGCTTCCGTGCCCGTCGCTCTGCACCTCGATCACGGCGATGGCTATGACCGCTGCATGCAGGCTTTCCGCACTGGTTACACCTCTGTCATGATCGACGGTTCGCACGAGTCCTTCGAGGACAACATTGCCCTGACTAAGTCCGTCGCCGATGCTGGCCTCGCCATGGGTGTGCCCGTCGAGGCCGAGCTCGGCAAGGTTGGCGGCAAGGAGGACGATGGTCCTGCGGTTGAGGGCGAGAGCCCCTACACCGATCCTGTCGAGGCCAAGGAGTTCGTCGAGCGTACCGGCTGCACCTCGCTGGCCATTGGCGTTGGCACCAGCCACGGCGTGTACACGAGCGATCCTCACATCGAGCAGTCCGTGGTCAAGGCCATCCGCGACGCCGTCGACGTGCCGCTGGTTCTGCACGGCACCTCTGGTGTGCCCGATGAGCAGGTTGCCGAGGCTGTGAAGAACGGCATCTGCAAGGTTAACTACGCCACCGAGCTGCGTCAGGCCTACACCAAGGGCTTCATGGCCTACATGGCCGAGAATCCCGCCTGCTTCGATCCCAAGAAGCCGGCCAAGGAGGGTATGCGTGAGATCACCGAGCTGGTTAAGATCCGCATGACCAACCTCAACTCTGTGGGCAAAGCAGAGTAACAGCAAGGGTACTCTGATCCCACCGGGCCGTCCGGAAACGGAAAAGGGCCTATCTCTCAGAACGTCCTCGGACATGTCGGAAGCCCCGCTGCGCGCTACGCGCTGCGGGGCTTCCTCCGTCCTGCGGAATGTTCTGAGAGATAGGCCCTTTTCCGTTTCCGGACGGCCCTGATCAATCGCCCTTGTGGCGTTGGGGCGGAAATGGGTGGGGCGTTAGGGCTTCTTTGTTGGTGGGGGCTAGTATGCCCGGGCTTGGTTGGGGAAGGTTTTGTCTAGGGATGCTTGGAGTTTTTCGAAGGATGCTCGCAAGTTGTGGCTCTGGTCGGTTGAGCGTTTGGGTTTTGGGGTGGGGGAGTCGAGGAGGCCGTTTCTCTGTGTCGGGGGGAAGGAGAAAAGGTTTGCATGTTTTAGGGATGGCTGCTGTGCTGCGTCATTGGAAGAATGCATGCTTATGCGGCCTCCTCGATGTCCACCGAAAGATTGCGCTCGGGGTATGCTGCTAGGTCCCGTGCGCTGGCAGTATTATGCCGCGGCTGCTGCAAAGAAGCGCTAAAGAAAGGCTTAACCTGGTTTGGTGTTACGATGAAACTGCAGTTCAGAGGTATCGAATAACACTCTTGAAAGGTTTTGAGCTTAAGGGCTTTCTAAGGTTTGTGACGTTGATGTGGCGCGGACGTGCGGAGCGTGTGAATGCTCGCTGTTAGCGCTGCGGCTCTGCGGCGCGCACCTGCTCGATGACCTTTTCCATCGTGGCGTCGATGCGGTCCTTTTTGAGCTCGCATTCCCAGATGGTTATGGGCGTCCAGCCCATTTCGGTGAGCGCTGCGATGGCGGCGCGGTCGCGCTCGATGTTGCGACGAAACTTTGCCTCCCAAAACTCAACATTGCGCTTGGGTTGGCTCGGATTGCACTTAGGGCAGCGATGCCAAAAGCAGCCGTTGACGAAGACGGCGATCTTGCGTCCGGGGAAGGCGATATCGGGTTTGCCGGGAACCTTCCATTCCAAGCGATAGCCCGTAAGGCCCGCGGCGCGCAGGCGCTGGCGAACGAGCAGCTCGGGCTTGGTGTTGGCGCGCTTGTTGCCCTTCATGGACTTTTTGATGGCGGCGCGACGGCGCACCAGTTCGCGCTCGTCGGCGGAAAGGTCCGAGGTATCGATGCCGTCGAGCAGACCGGGCTTGGGACGCTTTTTGCTGCGGCGCTTAGGTGCGCGCTTGGGTTTGGTGGCGGGTTTGTCGGCTGTGTTGGGCACGGCGTCATCGGCGGAGCTTACCCGAAGCCGATCTTCCTTCAGCTCAATCAGGGTATCAATGAGCCCCTTGTCGGCGGGCATCCATTCCACCGTGGCAAGTGAGGTGCGCGGAATCCAGCGGATATCGAGCTGACGGTCATGCTTCTGGGGCTCATCGGATTCATCGGCCAGCGAGCAGTAGTAGCACTCCATGGAGAGATGAAAATCGGGGTAGTCATACTCAACGGTGTAGAAATCGCGCAGGTTGGTGACTTTTACCTGCAGCTCTTCCATAAGCTCGCGTCGCACGGCGTCTTCGGGTGTTTCGCCGTGCATGAGCTTGCCTCCGGGGAACTCCCAAAGTCCCTGCATATCGCCGTAGCCGCGCTGCACGGCCAGTAGCTCGTCGGATCCTTCCTTGCGAATGATCCCAGCGGCAACATGAACAGTCTTCAACAGGAGTCCTCTCTCAACATCAACAAGTGGCAGGGTAGTCTTTTTGGGACGGGGCTTTTTTAGCTGCCCTATGTCAAATGCGGCCTCATGCTTCGAAGGCTTCGGATGGGGTAGCTAAAAAAGCCCCGTCCCAAAAAGACTACCCCTACCTTACACAACGGTAAGGCAACCGTAAGCCATATCGATGGTAGCCGACTCGGCTTCTTGCGACTATAGATGCCGTAGACTAATCGCAAGAAAGGACTCGGTATGCAAACCACGCACATGGCGACCCCGGTACTGGAAGTCGCGCATCTCGAAAAGGTATATGGAGCGCTGGGCAACGTGACCCGCGCGCTCAACGACGCCAGCTTTACCGTCAACCGCGGCGAATTCGTTGGCATCATGGGCGCCTCGGGCTCGGGCAAGTCGACGTTGCTCAACTGCGTCTCGACCATCGATAGCGCCACAAGCGGCACTATCCGTATCAACGGGCAGGACGTAACACGCATGAAGCAGGCTAAGCTTTCGCAGTTCCGCCGCGAGGAGCTCGGCTTTATCTTCCAGGACTCCAACCTGCTCGATACGCTTACGGCACGCGAGAACATCGCCCTGCCGCTCACCATCGCCCGCACAAACTCGGCAGAGATCTCGACCCGCGTGCAGGATGTGGCCGCGCGTCTATCCATCAGTCAGGTGCTCGACAAGTATCCCTACCAGATGTCCGGCGGTCAGCAGCAGCGCGTTGCCGCGGCTCGCGCGCTCGTCACCGACCCCACCATGATCATGGCCGACGAGCCCACCGGCGCCCTCGATTCCAAGAGCGCTCGCCTGCTGCTCGAGAGCCTGGAGGCCCTGAATCGCCGCTTGCGCGCCACGGTGCTCATGGTCACGCACGACAGCTTTGCCGCCAGCTACACGAGCCGCGTGCTGTTTATTCGCGACGGCAAGATCTTCACCGAGCTGCGCCGCGGCGACACCGACCGCCGGGAGTTCTTCGACCGCATTATGGAGGTCGTTGCCATGATGGGCGGTGAGGGCTCCGATGCTCTGTAAACTCGCTTGGGGCAACGTCCGCCGCGCCGGCCGCGACTACCTCGTTTACTTGTTGACGCTCACCCTGGGCGTCACGGTCTTCTATGCCTTTAACACCGTCTCGATGCAGGTCGACATCGCCGGTATCGAGGAAGCGGGCTTGTCCGAGGTCATGGGTACCATGCTCGGCTACCTCACGTACTTTTTGGCTGGCGTCATGGCCTTTTTGATGGTGTATGCCAATAACTTCATCATGAAACGCCGCAAAAAAGAGTTTGGCCTGTACCAGGTACTCGGCATGGGGCGCGGGCGCGTCGCCACGATTATGGCGCTCGAGACCGTGATCGTTTCGGTCGGCGCCTTTGTCGCCGGCATCGTGCTGGGCGTGGGGCTCTCTCAGCTCATGGTATTCTTTACGGCCTCGCTCTTTAAGACACAGATCGCCAATTTCCACTTCTTTTTCTCGGTGCATGCGTTCAACCTGACCCTTGCCTGCATGCTCGTAATGTTTGTGCTCACGTTGCTGCTGAACCTTCTCGCCGTGCGTCGTACCAAACTCATCGAGCTCATGGGTGCCGAGCGTCGCAACGAGAGCATCAAGACACGCAACCCCTGGATCGCGATTGCCATCTTTGCCGTGGGCGTGGTGCTTGTGGGCGTGGCCTATTACCGTCTGCTACGTGATGGGTTCCCGCTAACCGCGACGGACAGCAAACTGCAAGAGGCCATGAACCAGTTTGGTATTACGACTGCTATGGTTACCGTAGGCACCTTTGCCCTGTTCTGGGGACTCTCGGGCATGCTCATCAAGCTGCTGCAGAGCCTGCGCGGCGTGTATTGGCGCGGCCTCAACATGTTTACCGTGCGCCAGCTTGCGGCCAAGGTCAACACGGTGTGCTTTTCGATGGGCGTCATCGCGATGCTCCTGTTTTTGGCCATCACCTCGGTGACGTGCGGTATGTCGATTGCCAACGTGATGAACGAAAACCTGGAGCGCTATAACCCTGTTGATGTGTCTCAGACGTATGTCTATTACACGCCCGATACGCTCGGCTACTACAAAGGGTATGTCAATCCGTCTGAGGCCGATCGCATGGTGCTGGCCGATACAACGGTCGATTTGTACCCTGCATGGCACGGCAAGGGCAAGTCGGCGGGCAACAACGACGAGACCGGCAAGAAGGTCAATATCGCCGATGTTGCCGGTGAGCATGTTCAGATCGATTCGTATCTGAGTTACCCGTTTGGCGGTTCGAATCCTTCGGTGTCTGCGGGTGAGATGTGCAAGACCATGGGCGAAAAGCTTCCCAGGGCGTTCGGGGGTAGCAATGCCGATACGATGGGTCTGTTTGTGACGCCGGCGAGCCAGTACAACAAACTGCGTCAGATGATGGGCGAGGAGCCGGTGCACATCGGTCACGACCAGTATCTGCTCACATGTGATATGGGCGGCGAGCTGGGCGACCTGTACACCAAATACATGGCCGGCGGCCATACCCTCACCTTGGGCGGGCATGAGCTCAAGCCCGCAACCGATAAGTCGGACAAGGACACGGCGGCCATCGCCAACTCGGCGATGGGCAGTAATCCGGGTACCGTCGTCGTTGCCGACGAACTGTTGTCCCAACTTAATCTGCAGCCGTATTCCAGTAGCCTGCTCGTTAACTACAAACAGGGGATGGATACGACCGAGGCAGACGAGAGCATTAAATATACTTTGCTCGACAATCTGCTCGTTGACGGCAAGGAGCCGGGGTTGTGGGGAGTCTTCATCACGCGCTCCGAGATGTACACGCAGGCAGCGCAAATGAACGGCATGATTAGCTATCTGGCCATCTATATTGGCTTTGTACTGGTCGTTGCGTGCGCGGCGATACTGTCGATCCAGCAGCTCTCCAATGTGGCCGACGGCAGCCGCAGCTATCGTGTGCTGGCACAGATCGGCTGTGACGACCGCCAGATTCGCCATTCGGTGATGGCGCAGCAAGCGGTGTTCTTCCTGTTCCCGCTGGCGGTGGGCTTGGCGCACTCCTTTGTGGCACTTAAGGTGATCATCGAGCTGGTGAGCATTTTCGGAAATATGAGCATCGGCGGCACCGTGGGCCTCACCTGTGCAATCTTCCTGGCGGCCTACGGCGGCTACTTCCTGGTGACCTACCTCATGAGCACCGGCATGGTACAAGCCGCCATCGCCACCCGCTACAGCGAGTAACTCACCCAGTTTGGAATTATCGTAGGTTGAGCATAAGTCAGTGAAAACGCCCCTAAGCGAGCAAGGTGACGTGAAAGAGGAGGGAAGCGTACTTTGGGTACGCGACCGACGACTGAACGTCAGATTGCCGCCTAGGGGCGCTTGCAGCGTCGGACGGTTACGGCGTTTGGTAAAACGCCGTAACTCTAAATACGTTCCGCGATCTCGTGGATGAGGTAGTCGGTCTTTTCCCAGCCCAGGCACGGGTCGGTGATCGACTTGCCAAAGACGCCGCCGTCGACCGGCTGGTTGCCGTCCTCCAGGTAGGACTCGATCATAAAGCCCTTGACCAGCTTAGAGATGGACTCGTTGCGGCGGCAGCTGTCGAGCACCTCCTTGCAAATGCGGTACTGCTCCAGCGGGCGCTTGCCCGAGTTGTCGTGGTTGCAGTCGATGACCGCCGCCGGGTTGGCGTAGCCGGCGTGCTCGGTATAGCGCTCGGCCAGGCGCTCCAGGTGCTCGTAGTGGTAATTAGGGTAGGTACGACCATCGAGACCGATGTAGCCACGCATAACGGCGTGTGCGAGCGGATTGCCGTCGCACTCGACCTCCCAGTTGCGGAAGATGAAGCTCTGGTGCGCCTGCGCGGCGTAAATGGAGTTGAGCATAACGGTGGTGGAACCGGCAGTGGGATTCTTCATGCCGACGGGTACCGAAATGCCGCTCGACACCAGGCGATGCTCCTGGTTTTCGACCGAGCGTGCGCCCACGGCCACATAGCTCAGCAGGTCAACGAGGTACTGGTAGTTGGACGGATAGAGCATCTCGTCGGCGGTGAAGAAGCCTGTTTCCTTAATAACGCGCAGGTGCATATGGCGGATGGCCTTGACGCCCTCGAGCAGGTCGTCGGGAGCCTCGGGGTTGGGGTTGTGCAGCAGGCCCTTGTAGCCGGTGCCCTTGGTGCGCGGCTTGTTGGTGTAGACGCGCGGAATGATGATGAGCTTGTCCTTGACCTCTTCGGCGGTCTTGGCCAGTCGGTTCATGTACTCAAGCACCGAATCCTCGCGGTCGGCAGAGCACGGGCCGATGATGAGCACCTTGCGTGCGTCCTCGCCGGTAAAGACTTTGGCGACCTCGGCGTCAAATGCCTGCTTTTTGGCGGTAAGCTCGGCAGAAAGCGGCATTTCCTCGCGGATCTCCATGGGGATCGGCAGCCTGCGTTTGAATTCCATGGCCATAGGGGCCTCCTCAATCTATAGAAAGAGCAATAAGCGTATTGTCGAGTGTTCGGCATTATCCGCTGTCGCACGCTAAAGTGCAAGCCCTTGCCACCCCGAAACCTGCCAAAAGGGACAGGTTTATTTTGGCAGGTTTTATATGGGTAAACGTTGGCGCTCACCAGGATGGGATGACGCCGTGAGGGACCCTAAGCCTGCCGCCGATTCCCCGGGGAGTACCCAGTGGGCAAAAAATGCCAAATATGAGTACTGTTGCCAACCTAGTAACATATCCGTCTAGCGAGATAATAGACAAAGTGATAAATATGTTCATTAACGTTAGCAGACAGAAGTCTGCTAACGGGCGTTTTGATTAATTCAAAGGCGTATAGGGGCCGCAAAGAGGTCGTTTGAGGCGGTTTTGGCTGTTACTAAAAAGGTAACAGTACTCATATTTGCCCTTTTTTGCCCACGGGGTCTGGAAAACGCCGTCAATGAGGTCTCAGGGAAGGCGCTTCGAGACTCGAAGGACACAAAACGGGGGCGCAGGTTGCCCTGCGCCCCCGTTCTCGGGCGTTATTCGTTCCCTGCGGCAGAATTTACGCCGCCTCGTCGAACTGCGAGTTGTACAGGTCGGCGTAGAAGCCACCCTGGGCGAGCAACTCGTCGTGTGTGCCCTTCTCGACGATGTCGCCGTCGCGGATCACCAAGATCACGTCGGCGTTGCGAATCGTGGACAGGCGATGTGCGATAACAAAGCTGGTGCGGCCCTGCATCAGCGCATCCATGGCACGCTGAATAAGCTCCTCGGTACGGGTATCCACGCTGGAGGTCGCCTCGTCCAAAATCAGTGCCGGGCGGTCGGCCAAAATGGCGCGGGCGATGGTCACGAGCTGGCGCTGACCCTGCGACAGGTTGGTGCCCTCCTCGTTGATCATAAAGTCGTAGCCGCCGGCGAGCGTATGGATAAAGTGGTCGCAGCGTGCGGCGCGTGCAGCGGCTTCGACCTCGGCATCGCTCGCATCGGGGCGTCCGTAACGGATATTCTCGCGGATGGTGCCGTTAAACAGCCAGGTGTCCTGCAGCACCATGGCAAACTCGCCACGCAGTGCCGCGCGGTCCCAGTCGCGCACATCGACGCCCTCGACACGCAGCGAGCCGCCGTCCACGTCGTAGAAGCGCTGCAGCAGCTTAATGAGCGTGGTCTTGCCGGCGCCGGTGGGGCCGACGATGGCGATGGTCTGGCCGGGCTGTGCCTCGCAGCTAAAGTCGTGGATGATGGTCTTGTCGGGCGTGTAGCCAAACTTGACATGGTCGAACTCCACGTGGCCGGGGCGCTTCTCGGGAATCTGCGCGTCGGCCTTCTGCTCCTCCTCGGGCGCGGCCAGGAACTCAAACACGCGCTCGGTGGCGGCGGCCATCGACTGCATCGTGTTGCTCACGTTGCCCAGCTGCTGCACCGGCTGCGTAAAGTTGCGCACGTACTGGATAAAGCTCTGGATGTCGCCGGGCGTGGCATTGCCGGTCAGCGCGAGCTGCGCACCCACCACGACGACGCCCACGTAACCCATGTTACCCACCAAGCTCATAAGCGGCATCATCAGGCCCGACAGGAACTGCGAGCGCCAGCCACTAATAAAGAGGCGGTCGTTTTGATGGTCGAACTCTTCGATCGAGGCCTCGGCGCGGTCGAACACCTGAATAACGTTCTGGCCGGCAAAATCCTCTTCGATAATGCCGTTGACGGCGCCCAGAACCTGCTGTTGCTCGCGGAAGTACGGCTGCGAGAAGTGAATCATCACCATCAAGATAATCGCGGCGGCCGGCAGCGTGAGCACGGTGACGCCGGTGAGCGGCAGGCTGATCGACAGCATCATGACGAGCACGCCGATAATCTGCGTCACCGAGGTGATGAGCTGCGTCACGCTCTGGTTGAGTGACTGGCCCAGCGTATCGACGTCGTTGGTGATACGGCTGAGCACATCGCCCTTGCTGTGACCGTTGAAGTAGCTCATCGGCACGACGGCGATCTTGGCGGCGATCTCCTTGCGCATGCGATAACAAATCTTTTGCGTGACGCCGGTCATGAGCCAACCCTGGATGAGGCTGCAAACAGAGCTTGCCAGATACAGGCAGAGCAAAAAGCCGAGCGTCTTGGCAATCCAGCCAAAGTCGACATCGCCGGTGCCGTTGACCTTGGCGACCAGGCCCTCGAACAGCTTGGTCGTAACCTGGCCGAGCACCTTGGGCCCCACAATGTTAAAGACGACCGAGCACACGGCAAAGGCGACGGCGGCAAACACGGCAACCTTGTGCTGACCGATATAGCCGAGCAACTGCCGCATGGTGCCCTTAAAGTCCTTGGCCTTTTCGCCGCGGCCCATGCCACCCATACGGCCCATAGGACCGCGCCGGCGGGTGGGCTTGGGAATCTGAGTCTTGGTCTCGTCTGCCATTAGTGCTCGCCTCCTTCCATAACGGCTGCAATTTCTTCTTGGGTGAGCCCCAGCTCCTCGGCGGAAAGCTGCGACTGTGCGATTTCCAGGTACGCCGGGCAGCTGTGCAGCAGCTCCTCGTGCGTACCGGTGCCCACCACGTGGCCGTCGTCGAGCACGATGATCTGGTCGGCGTGCATGATGGTCGCGATGCGCTGGGCCACGACCACGAGCGCGGCGTCGGTGACGTTTTTGGCCAGCTCCTCGCGCAGGCGAGCGTCAGTCTTGTAGTCGAGGGCGCTAAACGAGTCATCGAACACCACGACCTCGGGCTTTTTGGCCAACGCGCGGGCGATGGCCAGGCGCTGACGCTGACCGCCCGAAACATTGGAGCCGCCCTGGCTGATGGGGGAGTCGTAACCGCCCTCACGCCCGGCGATAAAGTCCTCGGCTTGGGTGATGCGCGCGGCCTCGTGCATGTTCTCGTCGCTTACCATGTCGCCGGCAAACTTAAGGTTGCTCTCCACGGTGCCCGAGAACAGAAGCCCCTGCTGCGGGATGTAACCGATGCGGCGGCGCAGCTCGGAAAGGGTCATGTCGCGTACGTCGATGCCGTCGAGCGAAATGCTGCCGCCCGTGACGTCGTACAGGCGCGGAATCAGCTGCACGAGCGTGGACTTGCCCGAGCCCGTGGAGCCAATAATGCCGAGCATCTGACCGGCATGCGTGGTGAAGTTCACGCCGCTGATGACGTCGGCGCGGGCATCGGGATACTGGAAGCTCACGTCGCGGAAGGTGAGCTCACCGCGCGGCGCGCTGGCCGCGGGCAGTTTGGGCGAGGCGGGGTCGTTGATGCTTGTGGGGCAAGTGATGACCTCTTCCACGCGCTCGGCTGCGACCTCGGCACGGGGCAGAATGACCGACACCATGGTGAGGATCATAAACGCCATGACGATCTGCATGGTGTAGGAGATAAACGCCATCATGTTGCCGACCTGCATCACGCCGTCGGACACGCCCTGCGCGCCAAACCAGACGATAAGCACGGTGATGCAGTTCATGACGAGCATCATGAGTGGCATCATAAAGCTCATGGCGCGGTTGGTGTAGAGCTGCGTGGTCATCAGGTCGAGCGAAGCCTTGTCAAAACGCTCGAGCTCATGCTCCTCGCGGTTGAATGAGCGGATGGGCATAAGGCCGTCGAGCAGCTCACGGGCGGTAAGGTTCACGCGGTCAACAAAGCTCTGCATCTTTTTGAACTTGGGCATGGTGAGGCCCATGAGCACGCCGACGACGGCCGAAACCGCGATGATGGCCACAGCGATGGTCCACTCAAGGCCGGTGTGGTTGGCCAGGACGCGCATGACGGCGACGATGCCCATGACGGGGGCCATCAGGCACATGCGGATAAATAGAGTTGCGGCCATCTGAATCTGCTGAATGTCGTTGGTGCAGCGGGTAATGAGCGAGGCCTGGCTAAATTTGCCCACCTCGGCCGGCGAGAAGTGCATAACCTTATTGAAGGTCTCGCGGCGCAGGTCGCGGGCGATGGAGCAGGCGGTACGCGAAGCCACGGCACCGGTCAGGATGGTGGCGACGAGCGACACCAGGCACAGCCCAAACATCGTGGTCGCCATGCGGCCCAGGTAGGCGTTTTGCACGTCGGCGGGGTCGATGCCCTGTGCCTTGTACTCGTCCTGCACGTAGCTCACGGCGCGCTGGGTGACGATGGAGCCCGACATGGAGCCCATTTTGTCAGCCATATCGTTGGCGCCCTCGACGAGCTTGCCCTGATCGATAAGACCGCCTTCAACGCCTAGGCGCAGGCTCTTCATGGTGATCTTACCGCCGTCGGCGTCGATCTGCTTTTGCATGCTCTGCGCGGCTGCGGCCTTCTGCTGCATCTCGGCGAGCTGCTCGGGCGTCATCGCTGCCATCTGCTCGGGGGTGGGCATGGCCTGAGCGGCGCCGCCATCGCTTGCCTCGGTGGATGCGCCGGTCATGTCGCCCATGGAGTCGGCGTCAATGCCCTGGTTGAAGGCGAGCACGACGGTCTCAGGCAGGCTCATGATGTCGGCAATCTTGTCGCCGTCGCCGCGCTCCTCCTCGGTGCCCTTGTACGTTCGAATGCCGTTATTGTCCGCCTTACTAAACACGGCCTCCACAGCTTTGGCGTCCTTGGCGCTCATAAAGAGTTCGAGGTCGTCGAGCGATTCGGCGCGAATGGTGTCGGGTACGGGCGAGGCGATGCCGCCTTGCTGCACGCCCACGTCGACGATGTCGCTCATATAGGTAGGCAGCGCCAGATCGGCGTTGCAGCTGATTACGATAAGTACGATAGCTGCGAGCAGTGCCAGGACATGCTTTTTAAAGAGCTTGAGAATCCTCACTCGGCATCTCTCCTTTCTTGATTGTGGTCGATAATTTCGTTGGCACGCCTTAGAAGACGCACCATCTCTTGGGTATCTGTTTCGCCGAGCTGTTCGAGGAAAGCCGCGGCGCGGTCCTCGAATTCCCGGCGTTTGATTTCGAGATCCTGGAATCCCTTGTCGGTCACTATGACGTGTACGCGACGACGGTCGGTCTTTGAGTGCTCACGCTCAACCCAGCCCTTGGCTTCGAGAGCGCGTAGGATATTGGCAATGCGGGCGTTCGAGACCCAGGCGCGATCAGCGAGTTCGCTCGGCGTGAGCGAACCGCCAGCGAGCATAAGGACGCGCATGACAGCCATCTCGCCGCTGAGAGCTTTGTCCACAAAGCGCGAAATGCGCTGGTGAATGCCGCCAAACTCGGTAAGGAGCTGACTCCCAAGCTCATGGAAATCGGTATCTTCCACCGAAAACCCCTAACACTAGAAACTATTTTCGGTGAAAGATGATACCCCTGCACGCGCGCCCTATACGGTAGATTTTGAGACATGCCTAGAAAACTACCTTTAGGCGACCTCCGTACACCGTCGGTGCCAGTAAAGTTTGGGGCAGATCGTTAGGCATGTCCCAAAGCCTACTCAGAGGCACTTTACCCTGCTAAAGCTGGCATAACAGCTAGAGTGAACGTCGTACAAAGGCAAGGAAAAATACCAAACAAATCGGTGAACGGTAGTTGTTCGCGCTCGCATTTCCTGCGGATTTGTTAAAAACGCCCTAATGGTATAAAAAAAGAAACATATAACAGCCCTGATGAAGGGGGTAGCTATGTTATCCTTCTCAAACGGGTGAAATCTTGGGTTTTGGGTTGCAGTTCCAAGGTGGACAAACGTTTTTCCCTGTACCAACGTGTGGTGAAGAACGGAAGAAGCCGGTAGTGCAAGCCGATAATTCAAGAATTCAATAAGCAGCGGTGTGAGAGAGCGCCGCATTACACGTAACTAGGAGCGTGGTTACACAATGCAGGAGGCATGGGAAGGCTTCAAGGAAGGCATCTGGACGGGAGAGGTTGACGTCCGAGACTTCATCCAGAAGAACTACACCCCCTATGAGGGCGACGAGTCGTTCCTCGCCGGCCCGACCGAGCGTACCAAGGAGCTGTGGGGCGAGGTTCTCGACCTGCTGCTTAAGGAGCGCGAGCAGGGCGGTGTCCTCGATATGGACACCAAGATCGTCACGGGTATCGTGAGCCACCCCGCTGGCTACATCGATAACGCCCACCGCGAGAAGGAGACCATCGTCGGCCTCCAGACCGACAAGCCGCTCAAGCGCGCGCTGCACGTCAACGGCGGTATCCGCATCGCTTGCCAGGCCGCCAGCCAGCACGGCTACAAGGTCGACGAGAACGTTGTCGAGCGCTACACCTTCGAGCGCAAGACTCACAACGCTGGCGTCTTCGATGTCTACACCCCCGAGATGCGTGCTTGCCGCTCGGCTCACATCATCACCGGTCTGCCCGATGGCTATGGCCGCGGCCGCATCATCGGCGACTACCGTCGTGTCGCCCTGTACGGTGTCGACTACCTGATTAAGGACAAGGAGGCCCAGAAGGCTTCCACCCCGACGGTCATGACCGCCGACAACATCCGCGATCGTGAGGAGCTGCAGGAGCAGATCCGCGCCCTCGGCGAGCTCAAGATGATGGCCGAGACCTATGGTTTCGATATTTCCAACCCTGCTACCAACACGCAGGAGGCCATCCAGTGGATGTACTTCGCCTACCTCGCTGCCGTTAAGGAGCAGAACGGCGCCGCTATGTCCATCGGCCGTACCTCCACGTTCATCGACATCTACGCTGAGCGCGACCTTGCCAACGGTACCTTCACCGAGGAGCAGATCCAGGAGTTCGTGGATCACTTCATCATGAAGCTCCGCATGGTCAAGTTTGCCCGTACCCCCGAGTACCAGGCCCTGTTCACCGGCGATCCGCAGTGGGTCACCGAGTCCATCGGCGGCATGGGTGTTGACGGCCGTACGCTCGTTACCAAGATGAGCTACCGCTACCTGCACACGCTCGAGAACATGGGCACCAGCCCCGAGCCCAACATGACCGTTCTGTGGTCGACCCGTCTGCCCGAGAACTTCAAGAAGTTCTGCGCCAAGACTTCTGTCGCCAGCTCCTCGATCCAGTACGAGAACGACGACCTCATGCGCGTTTACCACGGCGACGACTATGGCATTGCCTGCTGCGTGTCTTCCATGCGCATTGGCAAGGAGATGCAGTTCTTCGGCGCCCGTGCCAACCTGGCCAAGTGCCTGCTGTACGCACTCAACGGCGGTGTTGACGAGGTCTCCAAGAAGCAGGTCGGCCCCAAGTATCGCGCCGTCGAGGGCGATACGCTCGATTACGACGACGTTGTGGCCAAGTACAACGACATGATGAAGTGGCTCGCTGGCGTGTACGTCAACTCGCTGAACATCATTCACTACATGCACGACAAGTATTGCTACGAGCGCATCCAGATGGCTCTGCACGACAAGCACGTGCACCGCTGGTTCGCTACGGGCATCGCTGGCCTTTCCGTCGTGGCTGACTCCCTGTCCGCCATCAAGTACGCCAAGGTCCACCCCGTCCGTGACGAGAACGGCATCATCGTCGACTTCGAGACCGAGGGCGAGTTCCCCAAGTACGGTAACGACGACGACCGCGTCGACCAGATCGCTCACGACGTTGTGCACCAGTTCATGGAGTACATCCGCATGAACGACACCTACCGCAACTCCGTGCCCACGACCTCGGTTCTGACCATTACCTCCAACGTCGTGTACGGTAAGAAGACCGGTTCCACGCCTGACGGCCGCAAGGCTGGCCAGCCGTTCGCCCCGGGTGCTAACCCCATGCACAAGCGCGATAGCCACGGCGCCATCGCTTCGCTGTCTTCGGTTTCCAAGCTCCCGTTCCGCGATGCTCAGGACGGCATCTCCAACACCTTCTCCATCATCCCGGGTGCGCTCGGCAAGGAGGACCAGGTGTTCTTTGGCGATATCGACCTTGATCAGCTGGGCGAGTAACTATTGTTAGTGCTATACTAACAATAACGATTACTGATTAGCGCGCCGGTTTCGGCCGGCGCCTATCGATCGAAGGAGACACATTATGAAGGTTTCTGAAGTTTCCGAGACTCAGGCCGATAACCTGGTCCACATGCTCGACGCTTACGCCGAGAAGGGTGGCCATCACCTGAACATCAACGTCTTCAACCGTGAGACGTTGCTCGATGCTCAGGCTCACCCCGAGAAGTACCCGCAGCTGACCATCCGCGTTTCCGGCTATGCCGTGAACTTCCACACGCTCACCAAGGAGCAGCAGGACGAGGTCATTTCGCGTACCTTCCACGACAAGTTCTAAAGGGGTTTAACTCCCGCAGGATCGCCGGGCCGCTTTGGGTTACTTTCCAAAACGTCCTCGGACATGCAAAGGGCTCCGCTGCGCGCTTCGCGCGGCGGAGCCCTTTG
>CBCTIZ010000014.1:0-50033 GCA_965147105.1 uncultured Collinsella sp.
GAGGTGGAACAGGTCACTGCCTGACCTGTCCCGCCGGGACGGTTCTCTTAAAAAACACCATATAGATTTTTTGTACGCCGCCGCCCGCCATCGAGCAGAGTTTTACACCTAATTGGGGATAAAACATCCTATCCCTGGACTTCCTCCGAGGGCACCCAGTACGAGGCCTTCAAAGGCAAGGTGACGGAGAACTATTCTGTTAATGCCTGTCTGAAGATTGGCAGCAGTTGGTGGGAGCGCTCGGTGAATCCGAGCAACTCCTACTACTTCCTCAATGTCGACAGCAGCGGCGACCCGACGTACGCCGACTACGCGGGGTACTCGTATTGCGTCTGCCCCGTTTGGTGCTTCTAGCTCAAATTTGATCTGATGTAAGGCCCGTGCAATCCTGCATGGGCCTTTCTTTTGGCAATTGCTCGACCGATTCGTGGCTTGAAACACAAATTATCGAGTTAAGGAGACATGGGGTCATACAGCGGCTCTCAGAGCGCCTGCTGCACTCCCCCGCCATTACCCCTGCGGCGTCCTCGTATGGAGCCCATCCTGGTTGGCATATCGTTGCAATCGCTCACTTGTCCACCGGTCAAGTGAGCTACTGGAATAAATACAGCGACACGCTTGTTCGTTACAGTCGCTATATCTGTGTAAATCGCCGCGATAAATACAGTCTGTACTCGACTGTATACCAGCTACGCGTATGTAGATTCATATCGCGTTAATAAATCGGCCCAAGCGTGTGCAAAACGCGCAAGTAGCCGCAAAAGGCGATTATCGCGCAGGGTGATTTTTGGCACCCTGTTGATTAATCAAAATTAAGCAATTGCTTAAAACAAAAAGGTCAGGCACTAGGTGCCTGACCTGCAAACTTCTGGTCGGGACGACTGGATTCGAACCAGCGACCCCTTGACCCCCAGTCAAGTGCGCTACCAAGCTGCGCCACGTCCCGAAGCTTTTGTTTGTTGCTCTGCTCTCGCTCGCAACAGGGAGTATATTAACCCGAAACTTTGGACTTGTGCAAGAACTTTTTTAATTATTTTTGAGCAAGTCTAAAATTGTATCTGCGAGCTGGGGTTTTGTTAGTACGGGAAGTTCCTGTGTACCCGCTGTGCTCACAATCCAGGCCTTGTTGGTGTCTGTTCCAAAGCCCGAATCGGCGCGCGAGACATCGTTGGCGATGATCGCATCGCAGCCCTTGCGGGCAAGTTTGCGCTTAGCGTACTCCACGACGTTATCGGTCTCGGCTGCAAATCCGATCACACGGCGCTCGCCCTTTTGGCGTGAAAGCTCGGCCAAAATATCGACCGTCTCGACCAGTTCGATGCGATCCAAGCGTTCGTTGGCCTTTTTGAGTTTATGGTCGGCAGGGGCAGCGGGTGTGTAGTCGGCGACGGCGGCCGCGCAAATGGCCGCATCGGCCGTCTGGAAGGCGCCCAGCGCCGCCTGCAGCATCTCTGCGGCGGTCTGCACGCGCACGCACTCCACGCCGCGACCCACGTCGAGTGACGTCGGCCCCAGCACGAGCGTGACCGCAGCGCCGCGGCGTACGGCCTCCCCTGCCAGTGCGATGCCCATCTTGCCCGACGACCGGTTGCCAATAAAGCGCACGGGGTCGATCGGTTCGTGCGTGGGGCCGGCGGTGATCACGATGCGCTTGCCTGCAAGGTCCTGGGGCGCGGGATTGAGCACCTCGCAGATGGCTTCGACGATGTCCTCGGGCTCGCTCATGCGTCCCGTGTCCACGTCGCCGCAGGCAAGGTAACCGCTACCGGGGCCAACCACGTGCACCCCGCGCTCGCGCAGCGTTGCCATATTGGCCTGTGTCGCCGGCGCCTTCCACATGCCATTGTTCATGGCGGGTGCGATCACGATGGGTCGCGGCGTGGCAAGCAGCGTGGTGGAGATGAGGTCATCGGCAATGCCGTTGGCCATCTTGGCGATGATATTGGCCGTCGCGGGCGCCACGACCACCAGGTCGGGCTCCTGGGCCAGCGAAATATGGTGGATGGGGTCGGAGGGGTCGTCGAACAGGCCCACCGCGACCGGCTCATTGGTGAGTGCGCGGAAGGTGAGCGGCCCCACAAACTCGGTGGCATGCTCGCTCATAACGACCTTGACGCGTGCGCCGCGCTTTTGCAGCAGGCGCACGATATTGCACGACTTATAGGCGGCGATCCCGCCGGTAATGCCCAGCAGGATCGTTTTTCCCTCAAGTTGCATTGAATTGTTGGGTGCCGCCATCGTTTAAGCTTCCTTGCTGGGGAGCACGAGCAGGCGGTGGCAGTACGGGCAGTGCGTAATCTCGCTGCCGTCGTGGTTGAGGTCGCTCATGGACGATGCCTGCAGCGCGGTGTGGCAGACCGTTGGGATGTTGCCCTGAATGGTCTCGACGGCCAGGCCGCGGAACTGCTTGAGCAGGCGCTCGTAATCGGTGAGCACGTCAGTCGGCAGCGTGGCAGCCAGCGCGGTGCGCTCCTTGGTAGCGGCGTCAATCTGGGCCTGGAGATCGGCAGCCTTGGCACGAGCGGCCTTGGTATCTGCCTTCACGCCCTCCTCGAACTTAGCGATAATGGCCTGCGCGCGAGCCTCGCGGTCGAGCGCTTCCTTATGGGCGACGATGACGTCCTTGCGGGTGTGCTCGATCTTGTCCAGTCGCTTCGCCAGGGTGGCAAGCTCATTCTCCAGGTCCTGCACCTCGCGGTAATCAGAGCCGTCGACGTGACGCTTCTTTGCAGCCTCGATGGCGTTGTTGGTCTGGATCTCGGTGGTGTTGAGGTCGTCGAGCTCAATGTCCAGGTCCTTGCGCTGGGCGTAGAGCTTGGTCATCTCGGACTTGAGCTTCACATAGGTCTTACGCTTTGAGGCGAGCTCCTTGAGCTCCGGCATATTGGCAAGTTCGCTCTTGTTGCGGGCGAGCTCCAAATCGATCTGTTGCAGCTTGAGTAGCGTAGCGCCGGCGCTCATAAGTTCTCTCCTTTTGTCACAGTCCACCATTGGCAAGGGTTCAGTATTTTAATCGCATGACGGGGGTCGACCCCGGCGTCAACTGCAGAGTTCATCAATATATCAACGAACGGCTCCTCGGAGCGGTCGTGGCCGAGCAAGATCACCGGCAGTCCACGCAAGACAAGGTCTTGCGCCACGTGGTAGCCCGCTTCGCCCGTCACGACAACATCTGCTCCTGCGGCAATGGCGAGCTCTCCAAAGTCGCCCAAGGAGCCGCCCAAAATGGCGATGGTGCTGCACGGGTGATCGGCCTCGCCCCACACGCGCGGGTCGCTGCCGTAGGCCGTGGCGGCACGGTTGGCGAGGTCGCGCAGGTTGCAGACGTCGTGGAGGGACGCGAGTGCGCCCAGACCGGTGAGCTCAGGCTCGTCCACATGCTCCAGCGAGCTTATGGGCTCAGCGTCCAACAGCTCACTCAGGCGAACGCGCGCTTCGTGCGAGCGGTCCAGGTTGGTGTGAAGCGAGATGATGCTCACGCCGCAACGAGCCGCCTCGTACAGTGCGGCGCTGCACTGGGGATGCGCGGAATCGGCCGGACAAAAGGCCTCGGGCGCTTTGATATAGATGGGATGATGCGTCAGCAGCACGTTGGCGCCGGCCTCCTGGGCGCGGTGCACGTTGGCCTCGGTCGCGTCGAGTGCACAGGCAACACCGGTGATCTTTGCAGCGGGATCTCCCACAGATAGCCCAACATGATCCCAGCCCTCGGCGTCTGCCTTGGGATAGCGCGCCAGCAGCGCACGTTCAAGCTCGGAGACGATCATGCGGCACCTACGATCGAGAGCAGCGTCTGGGCGAACTCATCCAGGTCGGCAGGGTTCACGCGGTCATCGAACGAGATGCGAAGGGCGCCCAGCGCCTGCTCGCGACCGATACCCATGGCGCTGAGCACGTGACTCGGGTCCATGCTGCCGCTCGAGCAAGCCGATCCGGCCGAAACTTCAAAGCCGGCGGCATCGAGCTTGATGATGAGCTCCTCGGAGTCCATACCGTCGACGTAGATCGAAACCATACCCGGCAGACGACGGGCCTGCGCGTAGTCTCCCATCGTGGCGTGAATGCGAGGATGGGCCGTAAGCGTGGCGTAGAGCTTGTCGGATAAGGCCTGCAGTGTTGTGCGTTCCTGGGCCACATGGGGCGCTAGCGTGCGGGCGGCAGCGGCAAAAGCCAGCTGTGTACGCAGGTCCTGCGTACCCGCGCGACGTCCGGCTTCCTGTCCGCCGCCAAAAATGCGGGGGCGCAGTGGCGTGCGGGTCTTAACGTAAAGCGCGCCGGATGCCACAGGACCGCCAATTTTATGGGCGGCGACGGACATGGCCTCGACGCCCAGCTCGGCGGCATCGAGCGGAATGTGCAGATACCCCTGGATGGCATCGGTGTGGAACAGGGCGCCCACGGTATGCGCGGCCGCGGCAAGCTCGCGGATGGGCTGCACCACGCCGGTCTCGTTGTTGGCAACCATGATGCTCACGAGCGCCACGTCGTCGCCTAGTAGCTCGACAAGCGCGGCAGGCTCTATGTAGCCCGCGCGGCAGGGCTGCACCAGGTCGACGGTAAAGCCGGCGGCACGCAGCAGCGGCAGGTTGTCCAGAATCGAATCGTGCTCGATGGCAGATACGATCACGCGGTTACGCTTGCGATCGCGCTGACGAGCGCCCTCGGCAAGACCGAGCAGCGCCAGCTGGTTGGCTTCGGTGCCGCCGTTGGTCAGAACAATCTCGGACGGGCGGACGCGTGCGCCAAAGCTATGGGCGATCTCGCGACGGGCAACCTCCAGGCGCGCGGCGGCCTTGCGGCCGAGCGAGTGCAGCGAGTTGGGGTTGACGCCGGCAAGCTCGCTGTCGTCATATTCGCGCTGCGCAAGGAGCGCCTCGGCGCGCATGGGCGTCGAGGCGGCATAGTCAAGATTCACGGGTATGCGGTTTTGACCTGCGGTCATAAGGATTTATGCCTCCTGTGCAGCCTCGTTGCCCAGCTTCTGCAGCAGCGCAACCTCAGCGGCGGGATCTTCGGACTTAAATACGGCGGAACCGGCCACGAGCACGTTGGCACCGGCCTTGACGACCTCGGCGATGTTCTTGGAAGAAATGCCGCCGTCGACCTCGATCATGGGCGAAACGCCGTGGCGCTCGCACATGGCCTTGAGCTCGTGCAGTTTGGCAATGGTACCGGGGATAAAGCTCTGGCCGCCAAAGCCGGGGTTCACGCTCATCAGCAGCACCATATCGACAACGTCGATGATGCTCTCGAGTACGCACACGGGGGTGGCGGGGTTGAGCACCACGCCGGCCTTGACGCCGCGCTGCTGCAGATGGGTGAGCGTGCGGTGCAGGTGCGTGGAGGCCTCGTAGTGCACGGTGATCATGTCGGCACCGGCGTCGGCGTACCAGTCGACCGTTTCGTCGGGGTTCGACACCATCAGGTGCGCGTCGACCGGTACATCGGTGGAGCGCTTGACGGCCTTGAGGATGTCAACGCCAAAGGTGAGGTTACCGGTAAAGTGACCGTCCATAACGTCGAAGTGCACGTAGTCGGCGTCGGCGATTTTGTCGAGCTCGCCCTTGAGGTTGGCCATGTCGGCCGAAAGGACGGACGGAGCGATTTTAATGGAACCCATGGTAGAAGCCTTTCTGCGTTAGTCGGTGAGTCCGTAGAACTCTTGAGAAGGGACGCGATCGGTAAGAATCTCGAGTGCCCTATCCAAAGTAACACCGTTGTAGAGCGTTTGCTCCACGGCAAAGGTGAGCGGAATGTCTACGCCCAGTGAACGGGCGAGCTCGCTGACGCTGCGGGCCGCGACGGCGCCTTCGACCACCATATGCGTGCGCGTCTGATACTCGTCGAGCGACACGCCATGAGCGAACTCGTAGCCAAAGGTGCGGTTGCGCGAATGCTCCGAGGTGCAGGTGGCAATGAGGTCGCCCATGCCGGCAAGTCCCATGCAGGTCATAGCCTGCCCGCCGCGGGCATGCACCAGACGGCTGATCTCGGCCAGGCCGCGCGTCATGATAAGGGCGAGCGTATTGTCGCCCGCACCGGTGCCGGCGGAGATGCCACATACGATGGCGATGACGTTTTTCATGGCACCGCAGACCTCGACACCGGTCATGTCTTGCGACAGATAGATGCGGAAGGCCGTGGACAGGAGCAGTTCCTTAAAGGTCTCCCCTATCTGCGGATCTTTGCTTGCGATGACGGCGGCAGAAAGTCCGCCGCGGCAGATTTCCTCAGCATGGTTGGGGCCCGAGAGCGCTGCCACGCGCGATTCGTTGCCGATCTCGCTGGCGATGACCTCGCTCATGAGCAGGCCGGACTCGGGCTCAATGCCCTTGGTGAGGCAAAGCACCGGGGTATCGGCGGCGATAAAGGGCGCGGCCTGGTGGCATACGCTGCGAAGGTGCTTCGAAGGAACGGCAAAGATGATGGCCTCGGCGTCGTCGAGCGCCTGCACCAGCTCCGTCGTGGCGATGACGTTGCCGGGCAGCTCGTAGCCCACAAGGTAGCGGGGGTTGTGATGCTCGTCATTGATGCCGGCGGCCGTCTCCTCGCTATGGGCCCACATGGTCACGCGCTCGGCTCGCGCGGCGGCAAGGCCCGCGACGGCGGTTCCCCAGGAGCCGGAGCCAATCAGCGCAACATTCATGACTCTCTCCTACTTATCGTCGGGCTCGGTGACGCGCTTGGTAAACGAGAGCTTGGACTCCTTACCCGTCATGAGCTTTTTGATGTTCGCACGATGGGCCCACACCACAGTAATGCCGATCAGCGCCATGCAAAACTTAAGTCCGAGGCTGCTGTACGGAAAGACCGCGCAGGCAGCGATGGGAAGACCAATGGCCGCGGCAAGCGAGCCCACCGACACAAACTTGGTGATGGCGACGGCCACGATAAACATGCCCAGCAGCGACAGGCCAATAGGCCAGTACCAGGCGAGGATGACGCCCAGACCAACTGCGATGCCCTTGCCGCCATGGAAGTTGAGGTAGGGCGAGAAGATATGGCCCCACACGGCTGCCAGGCAGATGACGCCGAGCATCCAGTCGCCGGCGGCACCGGGGGCCATAATGCTCACGGGGAAGCCATAGCCCAAGTCGGCAATGAGCGGACGCGCGATAAGGACGCAGATGGCGCCCTTAAGGCAGTCGAGCAGCAGCGTGAGCGCGGCCACCTTGGGGCCGGCCACGCGCAGGGCGTTGGTGGTGCCGATGTTGCCGGAGCCCGCCTTACGAATGTCCGTGTGGTTGAACACGCGGCCCAGGATCAGACCAAACGGAATCGCCCCGATAAAGAACGAGACCACGGCGCAGATGGCGGTCAGCAGAATCGGATTATGCATCCTTTTGCTCCTTCTTCCTAAAGAAGAGTCGAATGGGTGTGCCGGCAAAGTCGAAGGTCGAGCGCATGCGGTTCTCCACGTAGCGCTGGTAGGTGTCGTTGACCAGATCGCTGTGGTTGACGAAGAACGTGAACGTCGGCGGGTTGACGCCTGTCTGGGTCACGTAGTGCATACGCAGGCGGCGCTTGCCGTCCACCACGGTATGACCGAACTCGCGCAGGTCGGTGAGGAACGTGTTGAGGCGCGAGGTGCTGATCTTTTGCGAGCGCGTCTTCTCGGCGGCGTCTACCATTGCCCAGATCTTCTCGATGCTGCGGCCGGTCAGGGCCGAGATGCGTAGGTACTGGGCCCAGGGAGCCATAACGCCCAGACGGCGGTCGATGGTCTCCATGCAGGCCTCGCGCTTACGGTCGTCGTCGAGCAGATCCCACTTGTTGAGCAGCACAACGATGGCGCAGCCGCGCTCGATGGCCAAACCCATGACCTTCTGGTCCTGCTCGGTAACGCCCACGGAGGCGTCGACGACGAGCAGCGCCACGTCGGCACGGTCGATAGCGCGCAGGCCGCGGACCATGGAGTAGTACTCGATGTTCTCGTACACGGTGCTCTTCTTGCGAATGCCCGCGGTGTCGACCATGCGGTAGTGCTTGCCGTTGCGCTCCACGACGGTGTCGATGGCGTCGCGCGTGGTGCCGGCAATGTTGGACACGATGGAGCGGTCGGCGCCCAGGATGCGGTTGAACAGCGAGGACTTACCGGCGTTGGGGCGGCCGATGATGGCGACGTTCAGCGCGTCGGGGAACTCATCGGCGACCTCGTCCTCTTCCTCCGGAAGCAGGGCCACGATATCGTCGAGCAGGTCGCCCGTGCCATGACCATGCAGGGCCGAGAGCGGCGTGGGCTCACCGATGCCGAGCGAATAGAACTCCCAGATGCTGTCGTTCTCGCGATCGGGGTTGTCGAGCTTGTTCACCAGCAGAAAGACCGGCTTGTCGCAGCGCTTGAGCATGCGAGCGACAGACTCGTCCTCCTCGGTGACGCCGGTGCGGCCGTCGACCACAAACAGGATGACGGCGGCTTCCTCGGCGGCGGCGAGGGCCTGGTCACGGATGGACGTGGCGAAGACGTCATCGCTCTTGAGCGGTTCGATGCCGCCCGTGTCGACGATGGTGAACTCGCGGCCGTTCCAATCGGCCGTGTGGTACGAGCGATCGCGCGTGACGCCGCGGGACTCGTGGACGATGGCGTCCGAGGTCTGGGCCAGGCGGTTAACGAGCGTGGACTTGCCCACGTTGGGGCGTCCGACGACGGCGACGATAGGTTTCATCTGCTCTCCTTTAATGGGTAGGGTCAGTGGAAATGTTAGGGTCCGCGGGCATAATGCCAAGGATATGCTCTAGGGTATCGAGCAGCTCATGCGGCATGGTCGACACCACATGAACCTCGGCGCCGCGACTGGTAAGGCTTGCGAGTAAATCGTCACGATGATACTCGTCAAGCGTCATGCCGTCAGCGTTGAACATGAGCTTAGGCACAAAGAGCATAAACCCCGACAGATCTTGGGGCAGCTGCTCCAGAATGTCACACGCGACGATGAGGCCGGTCACGTCCACGTTGCCGCCAAAGTAGCGGTTCTTGATGGCTGTGACAGTGCCGCCGAGACCATGCGGCGACTCCACAAAGCGCGCCACGGTGTCGCGTGCGCTGGCGCCCGAGAGGCACAGCAGGTGCTGGCCACGGGCGGCGATGGCCTCGCGGACGCGGGCCAGACGCTCGGCGTCGGCGGCAAGCACGTCGTCGGTCTCGTCCAGATACGAGCGGATCATGCCAATGCCGTCGTAGTACTGCGGGTAACCGTCGTAAAAGTCTGCCTCGGGAGGATCGATGCCGGCGTCCAGATAGAACTCGTCGCTCATCTGGAAGGTGTGGCGGCCAAAGCGCTCATAGGCGCGGTCCTGGAACGGTCGGATCATGGCAATGGTCTCGCGCGCTAGCTCGGGCTTGTCGCTGTAGGACCAGCTAAAACGGTTCTGATGCTTGGTAAAACCGAGCGGCACGATGCCCAGGCTGGTGATTTGCTCGTGCTCCTCGCAAAAGCGCAGGGTCTTTTCCAGCTCCTCGCCGTCGTTCATGCCGGGGCACAACACAATCTGCGCGTGAATCTCGATGCCGGCGGCCATGATGGCCTCGAGTACGTCCATGCCGCGCTGGGCGTTGCGGCCCATCATGCGGCGGCGGACGTCGGGGCTCACGGCGTGGACCGACACGTTCATGGGGCTCATATTGCGGTCGATGACGTTTTGCACGTCCTCGTCGGAGAGGTTCGTGAGCGTAACAAAATTGCCCTGCAAAAAGCTCAGACGATAGTCGTCGTCGCGGATGTAGAGCGTGGAGCGACCGCCCTTGGGGAGCATGGTCATAAAGCAGAACACGCAGGCGTTGACGCAGGTACGCATGCCGTCAAAGATGGGGCCATCGAATTCCAGGCCCCAGTCCTCTCCTGGGAAGCGGTCGAGCTCGACGGAGGTGACGGTGTTGTCGCGCGGATCGAAAACCTCCAGGTCGACGGTATCATCGTCGGCCTCCCAGAGCCATACGATCATGTCGGTGAGCTGCTCGCCGTTGACCGTGAGCACGCGCATGCCCGGCTCGATACCCACATCCCATGCGGGCGACTTGGGACGCACGTTCTTAACGAGCGCGCCTTCACCCGGCTCGGGGTCGCGGCTGCGCCCGTAATCGGCCACCTCGGCGGCGTATGCGGGTACGGTCTGGTCCATGGTTAGCGGCAAAGCTCCTTGATGCGCGTGACGGCGCGCTCGATGTGTTCTTGCGGGGTGGAGGCTCCGGCGGTGATGCCGATGTGGTGAGCGTCGGTAAACCACGCGGCCTGGAGCTCGGAAGCTTCCTCGATATGATACGTGCGCTCGCAGGCGTCTGCGCAAATCTGCGCCAGGCGGCGGGTGTTGCCCGAGTTCTTGCCACCCACCACGACCATGCAGTCGCAGCGGTTGGCAAGTGTGGCTGCTGCCTGTTGACGCTCACTCGTGGCGGCGCAGATGGTGTTGATCACACGCAGCTCCTGCACGCGCGGGGTTATGGCGGCCACGACCTCGGCGAGGTTCTGCGCGGTCTGGGTGGTCTGCACAACGAGGCCCACCTTGCCCTTGAGCGACAGGGCATCGGCGTCGGCGGCACAGCTCACGACCTGCGCGTCATTGCCGGCGTGGCCTAGAATACCCTCGACCTCTGGGTGGCCCGGCTCGCCCACGACGATCACGCGGTAGCCTTCGCGCACCAGGCGCTCGGCCGCCACATGAACCTTCTTCACGTAGGGGCAGGTGGCGTCGACCACGGTAAGGCCGCGCTCGCGAGCGGCGTCAATGACTTGCGGCACCACGCCGTGGGCGCGGATAATCACGGTGCCGGATGTGGCGTCGTCCAAGGTGTCGGCCAGACCGACGCCTGCCTCATCAAGCTCGCGCACCACGATGGGGTTATGGATGAGCGGACCCAAGGTATGGACCTGAGTGCACTCCCCTGCCTGCGGCGCGGCGGCCAGCGCCATATCGAGCGCACGCTGTACGCCGTAGCAAGTGCCGGCGTGGGCGGCGATCTCGATGGTGGGCGCGTTTGCCTGGTCAGACGCAGCCGCGGCGGTGTTCGTCACGTTCTCGCTCATGGCTAGAACCTGCCCGGATGCTCGGCGCACAGGTCGTCTCGCATGGCGTAGACGCGGCTCATGGCCTCGGACTCAAACCATTCCAGGCGCTCCGTGCGCTTAAGCCCAGCCGGTGCGTCGGAAAGCGAGACGGCCTTGCCGGCGCGGATCCAGCACTTCTTGGGACGCATGATCTTTTTGCCCGCGGGCGTGATGTCGGACCAGCCGCAGATGGCGAGCGGGTTCACAGGTGCCTTGCCCATCTGGGCGATGAGCGCAAAACCGCCGTGGACCTCGGGTTTGATCTCGCGCGAGCGGATGCGCGTGCCCTCGGGGAAGATCAGAACGTCCTCGCCGCGCTGCAGCGCATGCTGGGCGGCGCGCAGGCACTTCATATCGGCAGTACCACGCTCCACGGGGATGCCGCCAACGCGGCTAAAGGCCCAGCGCACAATCTTGCTCTTGGCGAACTCGGACTTAAAGATGGGACGAATGCGGCGCCCCCCAAAGAACAGCGCCGTCTCCACGGCCAAGAGCTCGGCCATCGAGGTGTGGTTGCAGATGACCACGCTGCCGCGGCCGTCCTGGCGCTCAAACAGCAGATCGGCATCCTCGACCTTCCAACGCCACATGAGCTTGGAGAAGGCCCAAAGGATTGCCATGACCACGAAAACGGTGCCGCGGATGAGCGCCGGGAACTCGGCGTAGGGGGCGTTGTAATAGTCCTCGGGCGTCTGCTTAAACAGGCGCATGGGCTACCTCCTTTGGTTGATGAGGTCCTCGATGATACGAACGACCTCGTCGATGGTGTGAGCGGTGGAGTCGACGTGCACGGCGTCCTCGGCGGGCACGAGCGGGGCGACCTCGCGGCTGCTGTCGAGCTTGTCGCGCTGCTTAAGGGCGTCGAGGGTCTCGTCGACCTCGGCCTCGAGCTGCTCGGACGTGAGCGGCTGGGCATCGTTTTGGTGACGCTGCAGCACACGGCGACGGGCGCGCTCGCGCGGGTCGGCGGTCAGGAAGACCTTGACCTGCGCGTTAGGGAACACGACGGTTCCGATGTCGCGACCCTCGGCCACGATATCGCGGTCCTCTGCGGCACGGCGCTGATGGATGAGCATTGCGGCGCGCACGCCCGGGTAGGCCGAGACCTTGGACACGTTGGCGTCAACCTGCGGGGTTCGAATGGCAGCCGAGGCGTCCTGGCCGTCAATGGTCAGGCGCGTGTCCTCGCCGGTACCGTTGGTAAAGCGAATCTCGATCTTCTCGGCGAGGGCGTCGATGGCCGCCTCGTCGTCCAGATCGATGCCGCGGTCGAGCGCGGCGAAGGTGACGGCGCGATACATGGCGCCCGTGTCGAGCTTGTTAAAGCCCAGCTGGCGGGCGATCTCCTTGGCGATGGTGGACTTGCCGGAACCGGCGGGGCCGTCGATGGCGACGATCATGCAATGCTTCCTTTCGATGGTTGACGTGCTGGTATGGTTCGCGGGCGCTGGGGCGCGGCGGGTTGTTTAGCCTGTGTAGCGCTCGCGGTAGGTGTTGCGCTTGGGTGCGGAGCCGTGGCTGCCGTGGTGACGCGTGCGGCTGGCGGGCGTGTCTTGGGGCTTGCCGCCGCGCATGGCGCTGGCCTGCTTGGGAGGGATGCCACCGCTTTTGAGGATCTGCACCTCGCGGTCGGTGAGCTCGCGCCATGAACCCTTGGCCACATCCTTGAGCTCCAGGCCGGCAAAGTTGCAGCGATGCAGACGGATTACCGGATGGTGAATCTTGCCCAGCATGCGCTTAACTTGATTCTTGCGACCCTCGCGGATGATGACCTCCACGGCGGTGGTGCCGGGCTTGACTCCCTGGGGAGCTACGGCCTCGGCCTCGCGTGGGGTGATGACGCGGCAGATAGCCGGCTGGCACAGGCCGTCGTCGAGCTCGATGCCTCGGCGGAGCGGTTCTAGATCGCGGTCGGTCAGCTGCCCGTCCACGAGTGCCTGGTAGGTCTTGTAGACGTGCTTACTCGGGTGCAGCAGGTCCTGCGACAGGTCGCCGTCGGTGGTAAAAAGCAAAAGGCCTGTGGTGTCGCGGTCCAGGCGGCCCACCGGGAAAAGTCCCGGAAAGCGGTCGCGGGGGACCAGATCGGCCACGCAAGGGCGCTCCTGCGGGTCGCTCATGGTGGTGAGGTAGCCGGTCGGTTTGTAGAGCATCAGGTACACGGCGCCCTGGTTGAGCTTGACGGGCATGCCGTCGACCTCGATATGGTCGCGGTCGACGTCGACCTTGGTGCCCAGTTCGGTCGCGACCTGGCCATTGACGGTCACGCGGCCGGCGGTCATCAGGTCCTCCGAGCCGCGGCGGCTCGCCACACCCGCGCGCGCCAAAAAGCGCTGCAGGCGCATGGTGTGCGGATAGACGGGCTGGGCGTCGGTTGCGGGCACTGCGTTGCCCATGGCGCGCGTCTCCCCTGCTTCGTTAGTTCTCGTCATGCATATCCTCCGAGGTCTTGTCGACGACCAGGTTGTCCTCGCCCTCGACTGCCTCAACATTCACAACATCGGTATCGAGCAGCTCGCGCTCTTCGTCCAGGTCTTCGGCCTGCTCCTCGAGCGTGGACTGAATGCTGCGACCGCTCAAGCGCTCACGGATAAACTGACGCGACTGCTCGTCGGGGGCAAACTGCTCCAGATCGGGCAGATCGCGGGTTGAGCGCAGGCCGAATTTTTCCAAGAAGGCGTTGGTCGTGCCGTAAATGATGGCCTGACCGCGCTGGGGGTCGCGGCCGAGCTCGCGCACCAGGCCCTTGTCCACGAGCGACGCGATGACGCCGTCAGAATTGACGCCGCGGATGCCCTTGACCACCTCGCGAGTCACGGGCTGGTGGTATGCGATGACGGCCAGGGTTTCGAGCGCCGCCTGCGACAGCTTTTGCGTGTCCCAGCTCAACACATAGGCCTCGACCACGTCGTGGTAGGCGGGGTGCGTAAACAGGCGCCAGCCGCCGGCGACCTCGCGCAGCTGAAAGCCGCGGTTGGCCTCCTCGTACTCAACCTTGAGCTCGGCGAGCAGCGATGCGCATTCGCCGGGGGCGATATCCAGTGCGCCGGCCAGCGCGGGCGCACTCACCGGGTCGCTCGACACCAGCAGCAGCGCCTCGAGGGCGCCTTTGAGGCTGTTTGCCTCCAGCGTGGAAAGGGTTGACATGGTTGCGGCTCCTATTCGGTGAGCTCGGGGCCCTCGCCGGGTACGTATGCCTCGGCGCCCTCGACTCGGTTGATGCAGATGGTTCCAAAGATCTCGTCCTGGCTCAGCGTGAGCGAGCCGCGCTTGGCGAGCTCCAGCATGGCCAGGAAGGTGACGACGAGCTGCTCGGTGGTGGCATCGCCGTCCAGTAGCTCGCGGAAGGTGCAGGTTTGGTGCGCCATGGTAAAGCGGTCGACTGAGGCCACGGTCAGGTCGAGCGGCACGCGATGCGGCGCCACATGCTCGGCCTCCAGCAGGAAGGTCTGGCGCTTGCCGTCCAGGTCGGCACAGATGACGGCGAGACCGCGCAGCGTGATGCCGGCAAGATAGTCGGGCATAAGGCCTAGGAACTCGGGGTCGGGGCCGGCCACGCGCGGATGCATGCGGCTTTCGGCCTGCATGCGCGCACCGAGGGCCGCAGCCGCGCCTTTAAACTGCTTGTAGGCAATCAGGCGCTGGATCAGGACCTCACGCAGCGCGTCGCCGTCAAGCGTGCTGAGCTCCTCAAGGTCTTCGTCGAACTCGTCATCGTCGTCATCGACTTTGCGCGGGGCCTCCTGCGGCACCAGAGAGGCGGCCTTGATATCCAAAAGGGTTGCCGCGACCAGCAAAAAGTCGCTCGCCACGTCCAGGTCCAGCGCCTCGATGCGCTCGGCCTCGGCCAGGTATTGCTCGGCCACCTCGCTGATCGAGATGGCGCCGATATCAACTTTTTGGCGGGTTACCAGCTGCAGCAGCAGGTCGAACGGTCCGCTGTAGACCTGCGTCGACACGCGATACGACATCTTCGACCTCCTTTGACGGCGCCTTCGCGGCGCGGTTTGAGTGCATGTTACGACCGTTTTGCACGGTCGACCTGTAAGTTTACCTTAGATGCCGGCGATTGCGAAGTTGAGCAGCTGCTCAGCGAGCGGATACACGGTAACGTCGAAATAGCGGTCGATTACATCGATGCCGGTCCACATGGGCAGCAGGTACAGCACCAGGATGAGGATGGGCATAGCGTATTGCTGCAGACGGTAATAGTTGTTGAGCGCCTTGCCCTTGAGGAAGGGCACGATGATCGATGAGCCATCGAGCGGCGGGATCGGGATGAGGTTGAAGAACGCGAGCGACAGGTTGACCACGATAAAGGTGGCTCCGAAGTTCATGATCTGTGACGCCAGGGCAAAGGACATGCTGGTGTAGAGGCTGCCATAGGCTAGGCGCATGAGGACCGCGGCAAGACAGGCGAGCGCGATGTTCGATGCGGGGCCGGCAACGCTCACCAGGACCTCGTCGCGCTTGGGGTGCTTGAGGTTGTTGAGGTAGACAGGCACCGGTTTGGCAAAGGCGAACACCGGGCCTCCGGCGGCGAGCATCAGCAGCGGCAGGATGATGGTGCCAAACGGGTCGATATGGTTGAGCGGGTTGAGCGACACGCGACCGCGCGAACGGGCTGTCTTATCGCCGAGTGCCCAGGCCGCGGCGGCGTGTGCACTTTCGTGGATAACGATGCCGACGATGACGGCGACGGCGCTGGCGAGCAGGTTCATGAGGTAGCTGCTGGACATGGCACTCTCCTAGCGGACGCGGCGCGAGGCGCGCGTGAGCAGGTAGTCAATTACAAACAGGATCACAGCGACGATGGCGTAATCCAGGCGGAACACGCCGCCAAAGGGCGACGTGATGACGCCATAGCCGGCGATGGCGCTCGGCAGCGCGCGCGAGAGCTCGACGACAAAGCCGACGATCTGCAGCTTGGCGGTGAGGCCGCTAAAGCAAAGCAGCACGGTCATCGCGCTCATAAAGATGCCGCAGATGCGGCATGCGATGGCGATGATGCTCATCGCCACGGCAGCGGCCTTACGAGAGTTCACGCGCGGTCTCCTCTTCGATCTGGGTGGAAAGCTCCAGCCATTCGTCCTCGAGCTTGGGCAGCTCTTGCTTAAGGCCGTTATATTCCCCCAGCGCGGCGTTGAACTTGTCCTGATCGGCATAAAGCTCTTCGCTTGCCATCAATTCCATAAGCTCGTCATAGCGGGCGCGTTTTTTATCGAGTTCCGTCTCGATCTTCTTGAGCTGGTTGCGCACGCCCTTGAGCTTTTTGTTGAGTGCGGCGCGGGCCTGGGCCTCGGCGCGCTTTTGCTCCTTGGTCTTTTTGCCCTCGGCAGGTTTGGGGGTGGCGGCGGGCGCATCGGGCTGGGCCGCGGCGACCTTGGCGGACTTGGCCGTGGCCGGTGCGCTCTCCCCTGCCGCCTCGGCGGCGGCGCGGGCCGCGAGGTCCTCGCGCTTGTAGAGGTAGTAGTCGTAGTCGCCGTCATAGACCGTGACCTTACCATCGCGGATGTCGATGATGCGGTTGGCCACGGCGCGTACCAGGTGCTCGTCGTGGCTGATCAGCACGATGGTGCCGGGGAAGTTTTGCAGGGCGTTCTCGAGCATGTCCACCGAGTCGATGTCTAGGTGGTTGGTGGGCTCGTCCAGGCACAGGAGCGCCTCGGGGGCCACGAGCATTTTGGCGAGCGCCAGGCGCGCCTTTTCGCCGCCGGAAAGGACGCGTACCTGCTTTTCGATTGCGTCGTTGTCGCTAAACAGGAAGGCGCCCAGCAGGCTGCGCTGCTGCGGCACGGTCCACTTGGGCGTGACGGTGTCGATCTCTTGCAGGACGGTATTGGACTCGGTCATGCCCTCGAGTGCGTGCTGGGCGTAGTAGGCCACGCCCACGTTGGTACCCAGGTCGCGGGTGCCGGTGGTGGGCGGCTCCAGGCCGGCGAGGATCTTCATGAGCGTGGACTTGCCGGCGCCGTTAGGGCCGACGAGCGCCACGTGCTCGCCGCGGTAGAGCTTGAGGTCGATGTCGCTGTAGATGTGCTTGTCGCCGTAGGACTTGGAGACGCCCTCGAGCCCCACGACCATGTCGCCGGAGCGCGGCGGATCGGGGAACTTAAAGTCGATGTGCTTGTGGCCCTCGGGCAGGATGACGAGCTCCTTTTTGATCTGCTCGATCTTTCGGATGCGCTCCTGAGCCTGGGCAGCCTTGGTGGGCTTGTAGCGGAACTTGTCGACGAAGACCTGCATGTGGGCGATGTCGCGCTCCTGGGCGGCGCGCTTGGCGCGCATCTGCTCCAGGTTGTCCTCGCGTTGCTTGAGGTAGCTGCTGTAGTTGCCGGTGTAGGTGGTTACGCGACGGTTCTCGAGCGCGGCGACGTGGTCGACGCAGGCGTCCATGAAAGCGCGGTCGTGGCTGACGATGAGGACGGCGCCGTCGTAGTTAGCGATAAAGCCACGCAGCCACTGGACGCTTTCGAGGTCCAGGTGGTTGGTGGGCTCGTCCAGAAGCAGCAGGTCGGGGTGGCGCAGGAAGAGCTTGGCCAGCGCGATGCGCATCTGCCAGCCGCCCGAGAACTCGGAGCACGGGCGCTCAAAGTCGGTGACCTTAAAGCCCAGACCGGACAGGATCTTGCGGGCGTTGCTCTCGAGCTCGTAGCCGCCCAGATGCTCAAAGCGGTCCTGGACCTGGCCGTACTCGTTGAGGAGTGCGTCGACGTCCTTTCCCTGTTCGGAGAGCTCGGTGATCTGAGCCTGCAGCTCGTTGGCGCGCTCGCCCATGCGGCGGATTTCCTTGGCAGCGGCCATGACCTCAGCGAGGATGGTGGTGTTCTTTTGCTCCAGGTTGGTTTCTTGCTCTAGGTAGCCTACCTGGCAGTCCTTGGCGTACTGGACCTGGCCGGCATCGGGACTGTCGATGCCCATGATGATTTTGAGCATGGTGGTTTTGCCGGCGCCGTTGGGGCCCACGAGCGCGAAGCGCTCGCCGGGGTTGATCTGGAAGGACGCGCTGCTAAAGAGGACGCGCGCGCCGAAGCTTTTTTCGATCTTGTCGACCAGTAGGATCATGGTGCCGCCTTTGACCTTGTGTGCCTATATGAAAAAAGGCCCCAACTTGCGTTGGAGCCTCATTCAATGCTCGGGTGGAGACGAGGGGGATCGAACCCCTGACCTCTTGACTGCCAGTCAAGCGCTCTCCCAGCTGAGCTACGCCCCCGTGCGAAGAAGTACTATACGGGAACTCGGACGGCGATGCAAGGACAATTTTGGAAAAACTTTCCGGAGGCGCGGGCGCCGCTGGGACGAGAGCGCGGCACGGACTCGAGGGCAAGGGACCCGCGATGCCGGATCCGGCCCGCGGGGCGCGCCCAGGGCATCTCGGGTTCCGCCGCTCGCCGGTTTTCGCTTCCACCCCACGGGCCGCCATCCGCCCAACGACCATCCCGCCGGCGCCGGGCCCATTATCGGGGCCAATCGCGCTCCCGCCGACCCGGCGATTTCAAAACCATGCCGGTTTACGGGGCCAGGCCGGGAACCCCCGAGCATGCCGTAATCGGTAAAATCAAAACCGCAGGTAGACGACTTGCGCATTCAGCGAAATGCAGGGTATGGACGGCCGGTCCGGGTCCAGCCCCGTAATCCGGCATAGTTTTGAAATGGTTCTTGTCAATCAGCATTAACTATTGCGTGGATTTGACCGAAAACGTTTATCAAGACAATTTCGCAGGCATGTGGAGTGGGAACTTTAGCAAAAAGAAGCCGGGCTATTTGCCCGGCTTCTTGATTCTCTGGTGGGCCCTCCGGGATTCGAACCCAGAACCCAGGGATTATGAGTCCCCTGCGCTAACCGTTGCGCCAAGAGCCCTTATAAAATGGCGCGTGCAATAGAGGCCAATAGAACAGGCCACCCATCTTGAACCACGACGTGAAATACTACCATGCACGCGGCGCCCGTTCAACGCACGATCTTGTCGACCAGGAGGATCATGGTGCCGCCTTTGACCTTGTGTGCCTATATGAAAAAAGGCCCCAACTTGCGTTGGAGCCTCATTCAATGCTCGGGTGGAGACGAGGGGGATCGAACCCCTGACCTCTTGACTGCCAGTCAAGCGCTCTCCCAGCTGAGCTACGCCCCCGTGCGAAGAAGTACTATACGGGAACTCGGACGGCGATGCAAGGACAATTTTGGAAAAACTTTCCGGAGGCGCGGGCGCCGCTGGGACGAGAGCGCGGCACGGACTCGAGGGCAAGGGACCCGCGATGCCGGATCCGGCCCGCGGGGCGCGCCCAGGGCATCTCGGGTTCCGCCGCTCGCCGGTTTTCGCTTCCACCCCACGGGCCGCCATCCGCCCAACGACCATCCCGCCGGCGCCGGGCCCATTATCGGGGCCAATCGCGCTCCCGCCGACCCGGCGATTTCAAAACCATGCCGGTTTACGGGGCCAGGCCGGGAACCCCCGAGCATGCCGTAATCGGTAAAATCAAAACCGCAGGTAGACGACTTGCGCATTCAGCGAAATGCAGGGTATGGACGGCCGGTCCGGGTCCAGCCCCGTAATCCGGCATAGTTTTGAAATGATACTAATTCACTAGCAGGAAAACTAGGTCGTTCTAGCGCCTTGTTGCCGGCTAATTTCCGAGTTCCAACCAGTTGCACAGAACATTTGCTCGCAGTCGCGTCTCGGCGCGCTTCATTGCCTCGGATTTGGCTTTATATCGAATCCCCAAACGACTGCAGACGCTTTTGACTATGGCGTCTAGCTGTTTTTTGTCGTTAAGCATATCGTGGGTTACCAGGAACACATCGAAACCCATGCTCTGGAGCGCAGTCATGCGCTCCGCATCTTGGTCAAGTACCGCGCCTGACCCATGGATGACCTCACCTTGGATTTCGATAATTGCTGCCTTCATTAGGATTGGGTTTACAATCACGATGTCACCGTAGCAAACCTTTTGACCTGCGATGCTTTGGGCTTCCTCGGATAGAGGGGTTAAATCGTTGAGGTATACGTATCTGAATCCTGAACCACCTAGACGTCGAGAACGACTTAGAAGCAGGACCCCCGCGACCTCGAGTGGAGATGCAGCAATGCCGATAACCTGCTGAGCGGCATCATAAAACTGCTTTCCCCACATTTGACTTTTGACCTTTTCGGCGAATCGATGCAAGTCGCTCAGTTCGATGAGTGGCTTTCTCATCCAAAGCGAAGTACCTTTGAGTTTCGTAACCTCTCTTCCATCCTCGCGATTGTTCGTTTGACCTTCATTTGCTGGGACCTTTACGGTTGTGCGGGCATAAACTCGTTTCCAAGGAATCTCGTCTTCGCCTTCTCCAAGTTCGAACAGATCCTGCGTGCTGGAATTGCGATTCTCCTTTAACGCGATTTTTAACTGCATTTCGACAGCGGGGGTCGGCTCGAAAACAGAAAACCAGCCGCAAAGTTCGTACATAGCCAGTACGAGATCTATTTGGGACACAAAGCGTGTCATAGTAAATAACGTGTTAAGCGGATTGGTGACGCTAAAGCCTAAATGAGTGTCGGTTGTTGTGCCGGTATCCGAAGCCCCTTCCCAGCGAATAGTGGAGCGCAATCCCGAGTGGTGATTACAACAACCTGGCGAAGCAACAGCGATAACCGGGGTCTTGAGGACATCGGTTACGAAAGGGGCTTGGGATAGGGTCCGCCAGCCGTCATCGGAGCTGGTTAGGCGCGGGTAGAGGTCATGCACCTGCGGTGGGCAGCGCCAGTAGCGGAATGCGGTGTTTGCGCAGACGATTTCGTCCATGTGGCCTCCCCTGGTTTCGACCGTAGGCCGTGCGGATTGCGGGCATGGCCGATTATCTACCGGGGCATCATGCGGGTAAGTACGGGAAGCAAACCAAATGCTGACAAAAGCATGCCGAGTTCCGCCGAAAAACCGTCGTGTGATAGAAAACCGCTGGAAGGAGCTTTGGGCATGTGGTCCCTGTCTCCACATTTGCGCGCGGATCACATGGGGAATTCAATGAAAATACGCATGCGTTTTATACAAAACATGCAATGGCGTCAGCAAAAAGGGTGCGAAAAAAATGACGCCTTATACGACTACGATTCGTTTTGGAATCACCCTTGGTGTCAAAAAGAAAAAGGCCAGAGGCTTAACACCTCTGACCTGTACTTTAGATGGTGGGCGATACAAGATTCGAACTTGTGACCCCATCCGTGTGAAGGATATGCTCTACCCCTGAGCCAATCGCCCGTCGCCTTTCGGCAAAAGAGATACTAACATAGCCGTGCGTGGTTTACCAAGAACTTTTTGCCCTCGATTGTAAATTCGTGGGCGCAAACCGCGCCACCGCAATCAGGGTGGACGACAAACCAGCAGGTAGACCGACCTTTATCGCTTGATCCACGAGGTCTCTGGGCGGCAGATAAGTCGTGCGTTGTTGTAGGCCATGTCGAGCGTGAGGCAGGTGCGCGCTGCGTAGAAACCGTCCTCGCGTTGGATGGTCAGCGCCAGCTCGGGCTTGTCGCCAGTTAGGCACAGCGGTAGAAGCAGCTGAATTCGGCCGCCGTAGAACTGCGGCACCGCGAGCGTATAGTTGGCGGCGGCGCGGCGGGCGGCCTCGACGACAGCTCCCTCAAAGGCGCGGCGCAGCAGCAGCGAGTTGCCCTCCCCCATCAGGCTGGCGGGAATGCGCGTCAGGTTCTCCTCGTCGCCCAGAATGTGGTCGATGTTGGAGCGGATGGGCAGGCGGTAGTCAAAGACCAGCTCGGAGGGGTCCTCGGCAAAGTGCACGCGGCATGGCAGGTACTCAAACGAGACCAGCATGGGGTCGCTCTCCTTAAAGAAGCCCTTCAAAAATCAGCGCTGGCGCGCGTCGGGCTTGGTGTTGGGCTCAAACAGGCCGTAGATGGTCTCGTAGCGGCGCGTGTAAAGGCCGGTGTTGAATAGGCATCGGTCGTCGTCGAACACCAGCGGTAAGTTGGACGGGGCGGTCTGGTCCGCGTCACGCTCGGTTAAGAACACCGCGCGGCTAAACGAAAACGACAGGTAGTTTTTGAGGATGCGGTTGCCGGGACCCCAGTCCTCGGGGTCGGCGAGGTCGGCCAAGCGCTCGTAACAGGGCTCGGGGCAAAACGCGAAGTCGTACACATTGCTGCACAGGGTGCTGGGGATTTCCATGTGGTGTCCAATCCATTCAATAACTGGCGTGCGGATGGTTTGATTCTATACGGGTGACGGGTCGCCCGCGCCCACAATGCAACCGCGGCGCAACTCTTCGGCGAGTCCACTGGTCGTGCGGCTTCCGGAAACAAGGTCCTGGATCCAAGCGTAGTACTGGTTTCGTTAGAGCGATACCCGTTATCAGGCGCGTTCGACCGCCACCTTTGCTCCTGGCTCTCCGGCAGAGTAGATATCTCTTGGTATTAGAGGCGCCTCCAATCAATGCGATTGAAAGCGCCTTCTCCGCGAGCATTGTTTTGATTGCGTTGGTCGTGCTCTGCGACCAAGGTCTTCTCGGCAGGCTTTCTTTTGATTCCGTTGGTCGCGCCTTACGACCAAAATCAAAGTCAAGCATACAAATGAATGGGAAGAGCTGCAAGGCAAACCCAGAAGTCACACGGTCGCGCTCGTCGTCTCTCGGGCTATGCCAGAAGGCTGGATAGTACCGCTATCCGTCGAAGGACAAAAATGGCGAGGTACGTACCTCGCCGATCTGGCACCTCCAAGATGGCCGTCTCTTTGGTGATTGAGTTTTCTCACACTTCAGGGGCATTTAGAGCTGCATTGATAAGGTCGGCGGAGTTGTCGAAACGACCTAGTTCTCCACTGGCAAAGAACGCATCCCCTTCGCGGATGGCCTCTAGGCTTTCGGCGTTAGGTTCTTTGGGAGGACAGGGCTGTAGGGTTGTATCCGTAAGCTCATCGTTTCGTTTATGTTGAGACATAAAGGCGTATCTCTTCCTGCTTGATGCTTTTGCGGAATGCTGGGCGCATGTGCTCTGGTGGGTTGGTGACGATTTCAACCTTTCGCCCAAGTTCCCTCTCGAGCTCATGGGAGAGTTCGTAAAGCGTGCCGAACGTCATGGCGTTGCCGCAGACTAGGCGCAAGTCAATATCGCTATTGGGCGTTTGCTCGCCTCGGGCAAACGAGCCAAATTAATATGCTTCGCTGACGTCGTATTGAGCAAGCACGCGGGAGGCGGCGGTGGATATGTCGGTAGGCGTAATCATGGGTTATTTGCCGTTCAACAGTAGACGTCAGGGGGCCAGCGCCGAAACCGCCGGTCCGGCTTTTTGCCGTTCTGCAAGCTCGAAGATAAATGGGGCGTTTGATCTAACGAACTCGGTCAAAAAATCCAGATCGTCAATAGAAAATCCTTCGACATTGAACCAATTAACCGCAGGCAAGAAGCATTCTGCATGGTCAAAGCCAAGGTCAACCGGACGCTCGACGGCTACGCGAACGGTCCCGTCATCTCTTGTCTCTGAGTAGGCAAACTGAGTGCCGTCATCAAGCTGAACATAGCTCCAAAACACGTCTACCTCCTTAGTGTTTATATCCGAGTATAAAGAGCAGACTAGATGGTTTGGATGTTCTTTGTAGAACGAGTTTGTCAAAAAGACATTTTTAGAATTCATGCAGACTCTCCGAAAAAGAAAATGCCTCCAACCCAAAGAGATTGAAGACATCTTCTCAGTGGGCTTTCTTTTGATTTCGTTGGTCGCGCCCTACGACCAATTTCTGATTTAAGTATGCCCAAGTAATGAAGGAAATGAGTGAGGTATCGAAAATGAATTTGGCAGAATTAGGCAGAGTCAAATAACGAATGCCTCGTGTTATTTCTTACCCTTCGTTCGGAAGCAGAAGCTTGGTATATATCTGGAAGACAGTAAGAAGAAATAGGTCTTCCATGGTCTCGATTCTCTCGCCATCGAAACCGCCGGGGCACCCGTAGTCCTTATCGTTGGCCTCGTCACCAGAGCCGTAGGTCGCCGCGTAGAATGCAATGGTCGACGCGAATCGGCAGGCCTCAATCTCGGAGCTCGATTCGAATTGATATTCATTTTTTAGATAGGAAATGGGGGCGAAGGAAGCATCCCTCGATTCGAAGGCCTCGGAAAGTACCTTACGGATAAGGTAATCGTACCCCGGGGTACAGCTATCAGGGGGCAGGAAGGAAGAGTCCAAGCACTCAGGAAGAAGGCCAACCCGAGGTGCTGGCAGTCTCTCCCCCGCATACCTTTCCAGACTGCGAAGCACGTATTTCCCATCATCATAAAGAACAGGTTCATCTTCTGGAAAGCGGTCACGGAGGGCGGCTTCGACTGCGGCGATGCAACGGACGAACAGGTCGTCCTCTCCCCTGACCCGCAAGTCAAGATTGCAGTATTTAAGAATCAGATTCTGCACCTCCGGCACAAGGCAGCAGAATTCCCAATACATCTTACGTGAATAATGGAAAAGATCATTGTGCATGGCGGCAACGGCGCATAGCGGAATCAGGCCTCTGTCGGCGTAATGCTTCGAGATGAATTCAATCGCTCGTGCCTTATTCCCTTCGGCGTGCCTACGCTCATCCCTCTCGTCCTGACGACGCTCGAATTCCTCCATGCGCTTGCTCTGGCAATACTGTACAACGGCGACGGCAAACGCCAATGCTAAAGAGATAACCGAGCATATTAATTCAGCCAACGTGTTCCTCTCCACAAGAAGTCTTCTACAAAATCCAGTAATCTCACGACTCCACTTATTGAGCAATTCTACGCATAAGACACTTGCTTTTATCAGAGCCATTTCAATATGAGCTTGTACGACTCTAGCGGAATAATTGGTGAGCTTATGGGGCTGGTTAGATCAAGCCATCTTTCGTCGACGAATCGGCGTCATCTGACAATGCATGAGGAGAACGTTGATAGATATACACCATCGTTTAAGCTCACTGGATTAGTTCTTGATAAGAGCGAAGAATAGCAGCAAGGAGATGATTGTATGGTTCGGCGAATCTCTAAATCGGAAATTGGCGGCGCACTTGAGCAGTGGCATGTCGGGTCATTAATCAAATTTGTTACGCAGAGAGTTTACGCGGAACAACTTATCCAGGGAATCCCCTACCTGCAGGCGATTGATGAATTTAGATCAAAAGAGGCGGGAGATGGAAGGTCTGATGCCTACGAGGGTCTCCTTACAAGTTTTATGTCTGTTGGTTCAAGTTGTGCAATTTACTGCATGACGGCACTTGAAGATTCGAATTATCAATTCTTCCTACAGAGTAAGGATGGGCGGCGCATTAAAGACGAATTTTCAAATAGAGGCGCTGCAGTTTTGATTAAGGATCCTGTCGAGTTTTTGCTTCGATTTCAGGAAGCGGAACCTGAAGGTATCAATTTTGGACTGGTTTCTTATGACGGAGACATATTTGAGCCCAAGGTGGCGTTATCCAACTTTAAGCAGGCAGCCAGTGAAGTTCCTTTCCACAAGAATCGTGCATATGAATATCAACATGAGTTTCGAATCGTCACTGGCCACGACTGCGATATCGAATTTAAACAGGAGGACAGGGACGGTGTAACACACAACGTGTTCAACGGTTACATTCCCTATCAGGGTTTGAGACTTGGCTCCCTTGATGACATTGCTGAATTGCTTACCTTTCAGTGAACGTCTATCGACAACGTTAAAAGGCGCGAGTTGAATTATGTATAACTTCGAAGGGCGGAGGATCCGGCATGAGCAAGAATAAAAGCGACCAGAACGCGCATGAAGAGCAAGTGTTCAATGATGTTCTTAGGCTATCGATGGCCACGGGTGGTTACAAGAAGAAAGCTGCCTTGAAGGTGAGTGGATCTATTAACGCAAGCAGCGAGTGCCCTGATATTGTTATTATCCGCGAAAATGGATCCATTGTTGGTTTGGAACATTTTAGAATTGACCACAACATTAAACATGGGCGAAACGCTCAATCAAAATCTGCTGAGCTCACATCGGTAATGAAAGCTGACTATGAAAAGCTGGTGCCAAGGCTTAAAGCCGACGACGTATCGTCAGAGGAAATGGCGTGTATAGTCGCAAACTATGTCTCAGTGGCCAAATATCATCAAAGCTGTGCATGTTGCGATGATTTGACGCGCTCTCTAGATGCTCGATTGTTTGGTGGAAAAACAGGCCATGCCAGCAAATTACCTAAATACCGCAATCACCTTACAGAACTTAGCGGTGATGATAGACGCATTGAATTGGGCTATTTAATTGAAATTCATTCAGATTTTCAGGGATTATTCATGCACGATGGAACAAGGGTAGTCCGCCTTGACGGTGGACAATGCCCACTTTATGCAGAAATTTATGATCTCCTTTTCAGGGCATCATGCGAGGTCGATTGGATCCTAATAGGTTCTTACCCATGCCTGACTGACCAGATTGCGAATGCCGCCATCATAGATTGTCGTAACAATATGTTTAAGGAGAGCTGCCGCAGGCAGCGTCTTAAAAGAACGGAATATTTAGGTCTAGGTAAAACGGAACCCTTTCTCAAGCAAAGCAGAGCCGGAGAAACAGAAATTGAGCTTTGCGGAGATAAGGTAAATATCACAATCGAAAACCCCGCTGAAGGGATTTCCCCTGAGCTCCTATTTGGCACTGCGATAAATGATGCTGCAAGAGCATTAAATCTTGATAGAAGCGGCGAAACGTATACAACAACTATTTCTGTTCAACTGATTTACGAACTCGTGCGGATGAGGAGTAAGAAGATACGAGGCATTGTAACAATCTATGACGTTATGCGGCTGCTTGCAGAGATTGAGCCAGCTATATTAAAACAGGAGATCGACAGTTTTGGTGAACGGTATAACATTTCCGAAACACCTGACTTTTGCTTATAGACAATCCGGGATGTTGCTAAGAAACCAGCTCATACAGCTAACCAATGAGTCCGGTTTAGTATTTGCCCGCTTTAGCACCGCCGAATATTGCGAGGCAACTCTGATGGTCTTTCGCCTGGGTACCAGGGTCGACACAGATCCCGGTGCCCTTTCGTTGCCTTCAGTCCAACCTGCGGCATTATTGAATGCTTGTTTCACTCATGTGGACCTAGGCCGCATGTTACGATTCAGCCCATGGTTGTGTCCGTATGGCCTCTGCCTTCAATTATTGGGTGCCTATAAACAAACAAGTAAATAGCTATACCTTTTGGATGTCCCTTTCTTCCAAATGGCAGCTACCTCAACAACGACATGCGATGACCAGAAGCACTGTTCCCAGCAGGAAAAGCGCCACGGACGCGGCGATCCAGTTGTTGTCGGCGGTCTTGGGGAGTGTCGCTGCGGTCGCGGTGGTGGCTTTGGGTTTGGAGGACGTGGACGCCGTGGTCTTGGTTACTGTCGTTGATGTCTTGGTTGTTGTGGCCGCGGGTTTCAGCGCGGGATTTGCCGTGGGCCCTGTGGTGGGCTCTCCGGCAGTGGGGTTAGCATTGGCGGAAGAATTGTCCGTCCCACCGCCCGGCACGTCGCGCCCGTCGGTCTCCCCCGCCGGAGGCGTGGCGACATCGGGCTCAACCACCACATGCGGTGCCACTGCACCGGAGGCATCCACCACGCCGCTAGCACCAAAGGCCCCGCCAGCAGGCGCCACAAACCGCGCAGACACAAGCGACCCGCCCGCGCACGCAACGCCGCCGTCGGCGCCGGTCGCATCAAGCCACGAGGCGTCGACGGAAAGCCGATAGCCGGCCGCGCCATCGCCAAGGCCCGCATCTTGCAGACACACGCCGTAGGCGCGCACGCCCGCTCCGGACCCAGCGCCCGCGGCAACGATGCGCCCGCCGCCGCGCACGGCCATGTCGCCTGCGATCACGCCGGCGACCGCCTCGTCCGTAATATCGGCCCCGTCTGCCCGGGCATCGACGGTGCAGCCGTCCACCGCGAGCGCCTGAGAGACGTGGATCCCGCACTGCGAGCCCGTCGCCGTCAGGGTCCCGGTACCGCGAAGCGTCAGGTTGCCCCACACCTCCATGCCGCACAGCGTGATGTCCGCATCGGGCGCATGCGACTCCGTCACGGAGTTTTGCCCGGCAAGCGTTAGCACCAGGTCGCCTTCGGCACCGATGGCCTCGCCCGCGTAGCCGTTAAGCTCCAGGTGGTCGGCATCGGTCCAGGCCCAGCCGGGGCCCGACACGCCCGGCTCGTAGTACGTCGCGCCCGCGATGATGAGGCTTTCCGCGCCCGCGGCATAAGAAGGCCCGCCCAGCAAAACGCATAGGCAGGCCATGGCAGTAAACAGGATGTAGTGTCGGCTAGTGTGGAACGCGGCAGCAAACATAACCGCTCCGATCTTCGCAAGAGCCAATGGAAGCTACGCCAGAGAACTACCTGGTAGCAGCAGTTATTAGTGTAGCGAGATCGGGCGAGTAGCGAACGAATTGCCTGTAAACGAACCCCGAAATTAGGCGTAAATCGTTTTGCCAGTCGGTGAAAGGAGGGAGCGTCTGACGCTTATTAAACGCAAGCAATAATTCTGAGTCCATATCAAGGCTGTTTATCTGATCTAATATTACGAGGAAAACGGGGCTGATCTGGGTACTTCGGGACAGAACATACGTACTTGAAACTAAAAAGACTTACTCCGAGAGTCAACTGGGTACGTATTATGAGCCGGCTTCATCTTCGCCGCGCAAAACGATTTCTTGCTTAAAATCAGCAGTCGCTTGAAAGGCTAGCTTAACATCGTTTAGCGAGTGTCCAATCTCGCCTCTATGCACGATTCTGTTTCTGACTTTTTTGCAATTATTTGTCCAGCGAGAATAGGCATCACTGTTATTGAGAACGTAACCAAGGACCTGAAGCGCCACATTGTTTAATAGTGTTTCAATATTCGAGTGATCGATCACGCGAGCATACGAGTATCTCCGAGGCTTTCCTGACAGTGAAGTCAGTTTAGCAATTTGTTTATCTGCGCACTTATCTTTTAAATAACGTGCGGCAAATAACTCAAAAGAGGATTCGATCAAGACAATTGCAGTATCGAAAGAGGAGTTATTAAATGCAAGTGTTTTTGCTTCCAGCAGTAACTGGTCTTCAACCGAAATAGTCTTTCCCTCATAAATAAAGTCCTCGATATTTATGTTATCGGGGCAGATGAAGTATGGCTCAGATTCATCTCTTACTGGAAATACAATGTTGTTACAAGTAGAAGTTAATTGAGGACAGTCATCCAGCTTTGCGAATGGATTATCGAGAGCAGCGTAGATTCGATGCCCTGGCGAGGAAAACCTATCAAAGGGTTTTAAGACGTTAGAACTCGTTAGATACCTTAATACCAAAATGTAGTTTGATACGACATTGGTCGCAAAGCTAATGTATGCATTGACGTTCTTGTTCACCTCCTCCTTATTCATGACATTGCTTTCAAATAAAACACGAGCAAAAACGAAGCCAGAACCTTGCGCATAATAGTCGAGCGATAGCAACTTATCGTTCCGAAAGCAAATCTCAAATTCGCCCATCCGTTTGTCGCCGTTTTTTGCTTTACTGCGATATCCTATTGTTCCGTTAGGAGAAAGCAATTCGGAAACATTTAGATTTTGAGTATTTCCAACAAAGTAATTCTTTGGCATGTTCAGCTTTGTCCCAAACGTTTGGTCCAGCTCGAGAAGATATTCCGTTCCGTTCAATAGTCCTCGATATTGAACGGAATCTCTAAGATCAAGATTTTGATCGATGATGCATGAAACCAGGATCACCATTTCTATTTCCTATTCTTAAAATGGAGTTTCCGATGTGAAGCATATGCCTGATTAATGGGCAGTGAATTGCAATTGAGTTCGATTTTTAACCAACTACATTTATCGATGATTGCTTGCACTGGTACCCGATTCATAATAATGACGGAGCCGAAATGGCCCTCGGATTACTGATTTTATCTTGATGCTTGTCTTACGAATCTAATTTGCCCAATCCGCATGACCAATGGGCGTGATTTCGCAGTAAAAAGCGGCCGCTTATAACTCAATCTTTCAGTTACAAGCGGCCGCAAATGCTTAGACACTTCATCCAAGGAAATCAACCATCCAAAATCGCTTTAGGTTGCTATCGTTTGTAAAACGATCAACTAACCCGTAGTTCAGCATCGGAGCGGAATTTCTTTTTATAGTTTCTTTTCTTTTTTGGAATGGGAAATGTTTTCGTTTCATACCGAGACAAATAGTTACAGATTTCTTTGAAATCATTGCTCTCATAGTCGATAGCATTTGAAATCATATCATCTTGAATAGCTCTTGTAGTATCGGTATTGAAACGTACGATGTGCATCGTACGCGTGGGGTCTGTCGATAAAGATTCCCGTAAATGCTGATAATAGCCAATCTCAAAAGCGACGTCACGCCCAAATGGAGAAACGACTAATAGAGTCGACGACCGATCAAGCGCTTTTAAACACTCGTTATATACGGATTTAGATTTCTCTCGCGTATCTGAGCGCATGCGAAACTTACGAGGAAGTATGGATGAGAAACCTTGCTTGCGTAAAGCAAGGGCAATTTTTTCGTTACGTTCCTTTTCATTGTATCTAGCAGCGATATAAATTGTCATGGCGCTACTCCAATCACTTGGAAACGGCGTTCCAGATAAATAGCGGCCCCATTTCCCAAGCTTAATGCTTAAGCAAAAAGAAAATGCAGGCAATGGCAATAGCCATCGGAATCAAGTATACCCATGGTTTCTTTTTATTCGGCATGAGCAGTGTAATCAATAAGAACAAAACTGAAAAAGACGCACACTGGACAAGAGTGGCTCCAATTAAAGAAGCCTGGTCAGTCAACTTAAGTGCAGATTGGGAAATAGTGCTAATTCCAACAAATATGGCGAGGAGAGCAAGAACGTTAACGTAAATATGTTGCTCTAAAGATTCGATGGGCTCAACGGCCTTTTTCATTCGTTTTTCATCAGCTTGGAACACGTCCATATCTCCGATAACTGCCGCATTTACTTCGTCACTAAATTCTCCTGTATAATTATTAGAAACAGAACCTTTAATCTGCAGGAAATAAATCTGAGCAAGTCCATCAGCTTTCTTGAGCTTGACAGTTTCTCCGGCGAGATTAGTAATACGAAAATAAATATGAGTATTATGCCCGGGAAAATAAACTGGGCTATCGAGTAATAAGCCCTTACGAATCCAGCTGTTTCGAAGAGAAACCTGTGCTACAAGATTTTTTGGAAGGCATATCTTTTCTTCTGTTGAGACAAAGATAGAGTTTCCCGGCTTGACATCGACCGTGTCACAACGCATGCCCTTATCGTGAAATTCAGCTATGGTCAAGTCGTAACTTACTTGCTGCACATTCTCGAGCTTGGCATTGTATAGAACATCGTTGTCGATCAAAGATTTGATTTCATTATCAGGTAGATACATATATTTTGCCTTTGTTTACTTACTCTCTAAGCAATTAAATCAAGAATTCTCTGACTCAATAAACGGTAATGGACAGCTTGGAATAGTTTCCGCCCAGATAATTGTCGGCAAAGCCACTGCAAGCTGAGCAAAATCCAATAATACCCCAGAGGTTGGGGTCATAGCGATTTCCCGCGGTATTTTTTGTGTTCGTATCGCATGACTCCGAATAATTGGATGACGAGCCGGGCTTATCTTTCAGTAATGCCCGGCTCGATACGACAGAAGCAACACTGGAAACAGTGCTGCTGTTCTCGATCGTGTTCACAGGCCTCTGTTTATTAAGCTCGTCTTCGAGCTCTAGAATCCTGAACGCCGCTTTTCATAATCGTCTGCAGAAATAACAACATTATTATTGACAAGTATTGGATTTTGCACCTGTGGCACCAAATAGGCTATATCGATATCGCAAGTGCCGTCTCTTCGCTCTCCGCGAACGCATGTAAGTATACGAGGGAGACGCTCAAGTCTTCGGGGATCCTCGATATTTACGAGGAAGTCGAGATGCAATACGCCGCTCAGTTTTGGGGCTTGGTGCACGCCTGCGGCGCAGAGACGCTAATCTCCAGTGAGGAAATTGACGAACTTCTCTCGCGACACGTCGAATGCTTAGCTTCTATCTTGGAGAACGACAAACTCGTCAACTTATTCGATACAGAGCTAGGAAAAACACTGATCGACAATCCGTATTATTCCGCTGAGATGATCATCCGCGAGTACGCGACGGAATCAAGGAGCCAGAACGTAATCTACCTCCCTAAATGCCTTTCCCAAGGCGACTTCGATTCGATAATGACCGGCTACCTCGACGACCAGCGCGCCAACCCGAATTGCATGGAGGCACTTTTCAATTGGCCTTCAGTCGCTATAAAATGCAGATTCTCTCCGTCCCGGACGTCAAAGTGCGCGCAAAGCGGGCCCACGATGAAGCTATGGATGAGCTATTCCGACAAGGCGCCGGACTTAAGTACGGCACCGGGGTGCAGATCGACCCTGAACAGATTGCTTGCAAGGGAATAAAGGTCAACGGACTAACTTTGACCTACAGCTTTGGCGAAACGTGGCTCGGTAAATACACCGATCACGCAAGCATCATGAACAATTGCAGATACCTACTGGACGTAGTAGACCGAAACGGTCTCATGGCCTCGCCTGCTCACTCCCACGAGGAGAGCGGCCTGCTTGCGACGCTGGGGCCCCACGTGCTGGGGGAATACCGATTGAATACGATCTCCAACACCTGGGAATCTCTCGCCAATGTCGAAGTCGTCGCATACACGCATTTCCTCGAAAGTCGCGGTATAAGGCTCGAAGATGCACTCGAATGGACGTACAACGTTTTTTTTGCAGAGGAGTACTCAATCAGTGATTTCAGCTTGGCGCTGCCGTCAAGCGGAGCTTCGTGGCTCGAGAAATGCAAGTCGATAGGGCCAGAGATCGAGCGCGCCGTTAAGTCCTATTCAATATATTCGAGGATTGGAAAAATCGACGGAGACTATTTCCCCTAGGGGGTGCGGACAGAAAGTTGGACCGCGGGGCGGTCCGGACTGGAGGTTCGCATGTACAGCAGGGAGAAGGTCGAGCTCTTCCTCCTGGCGACGGAGGACGGCATGGGGCCGACCGCCGCCGCGAAGTTCGCGGGGGTCTCGGTGGGCGCGGCCAAGAAGTGGGCGACGGGGCACCTCCCGCACAGCTACACCGGGGCGCGCTGTAGAATCGGGGCGAGGAAACCGCCACGGAAGGAGGCCAGCTTGGGCCCCGACAAGTCGATCTACGCCCCGCCGGCGACCGGCCCGCTCGCCGGGCTCAACGAGGACCAGATAGAGAACCTGCTGCTCAGGGCGGTGTTGGCCGACCTAAAAGCGGAAGGGTGGGACCCGGCTTCGATCTCGAACAGGAGCAAGTGCGAGCTCGGCGAGAGATTGAGGCGGGCGACCGCCCTGCCCCTCCGCTCGATCACAGGTTTCTTGAGGATATCGAAGAGCTCCTATGAGTACTGGAGGCCCCGCGTCGCCGCGCCGCGCGGCCGCGACGCCGACATACGCGACCGCGTGGTGCGCATCTTCCGCGAGGGCTCGGGGTGCTGGGGGTACCGCACCGTCTGGGCGCGCCTGCGCCGCGAGGGCGTCCGGGCCAGCGAGAAGCGCGTGGCCCGCGTGATGCGCGAGGAGGGCCTCGAGGTCGTCTACAACAAGAGGCGCGCCCGGGGCTACAGCTCCTACGCCGGCGAGGTCTCCAAGGCGCCGGAGAACCTCGTGAACAGGAGGTTCCGCGCCGACGAGCCCAACCGGCTGTGGCTCACCGACATCACCGAGTTCAGGCTCCCGGGCGGCGAGAAGGTCTACCTGAGCCCGATCGTCGACTGCTTCGACGGGATGCCCGTCGCCTGGTCGATCGGGCTGCACCCCGACAAGCGCCTCGCGAACTCGAGCCTGCTCAAGGCCTGCGCGGCGAGGCCGGCGGGGGTGCGCACGACGATCCACTCGGACCGGGGCGGCCACTACCGCTGGCCGGAGTGGATCGGGATCTGCGAGGAGAACGGCCTGGTCAGGAGCATGTCCGCGAAGGGCTGCAGCCCGGACAACTCGGCCTGCGAGGGCTTCTTCGGGCGCCTCAAGAACGAGTTCTTCCACTACAGGGACTGGGAGGGCGTGACGGCCGAGGAGTTCATGGGAAGGCTCGAGGCCTACCTCGTGTACTATCGTGAGGAGCGGATCAAGAAGTCCCTCGGGTGGCTGAGCCCGATGGAGTACCGCAGGAAGCTTGGATACGCCTAGGCGCGGTCCAAGAAATCGTCCGCACCCCCCTATGAAAGCTTTAAAACTTTTGGAACCCTCAACGCGCTCTCTGAGAAAAAGTACGCAATCGACGGAGCCTGCTTTAACAGATGGGGATTCTATCTGTTCTCGGACCAGTGCATGCTGACATACAGAAGAGGCCATAACGACCATGTTCGTTGCTTCTTCGATTTGATTTCAAATGCCATGGTTACCTTCGACGATTTTGATGCTGTTTATGCCGAGGTGCTCCAGCAATTAGTTGACCGACAACTGTTAAGTGCGTGCGAAGAAACAGGCGCTCTCTCCCCAACCCCTCGATCAATTTGCCTGAAGGCCGTTTGGGATAATGGTGCAATTGCGCTTGGGGGATGTGGAGACGGTGATTTAGCGCTCATCGATGGCCTTATCTCAGACGAAATGCTGTCATACAGCGGCAAGCTGTTCGCACCCGACGAGGCTGCATATCTCGACTACATGTTTAACGATGCCTCTTTCCCCAACTCACAAGGTCTCAGGAACAGATACGACCATGCGCATTCACCAATCGCCGACCCTGATGCGGTGAACATTCGATCCGATTACTATCGCATGCTGACCTTGCTCGTCGCGATTACACTCAAAATAAACGACGAGCTGTCGGCCGCAACGGGCCGCGGCTACCTCGAAAACTTCGTAGATTGGCCATATTACGACCAAAGCGTCTTCGAACTCGCAAAGAACTTGATTGGAAAGAAACATGAAACTGTCTGTGATGCTGAGTCAGAATAGTTCCAATGACGGTAGTTCCGAACCTGCTTGATCAGTATCGGAAAGTCTTTCCGTTTCTCCGTGGCGAATTCTCGTCAGGCACCTTGATAACCATTGTGATGGCCTCAGACGGCGCGACTCGGCGTCATGCAGTCGCTCTGCCGCCCCGGTACAAACGAGCAACACGAACCCTCATGCCGTACATCAGAGGAACGGCACCGGCAATCCTTGGCCTTCACGCGCGTCATGACACCTTGGATGGAGCTCGCGCGGAAGTTGTAGAAGCCGGTCGTTGTTAGGCAGCGCTCGCCCTTGACCGGTCCTTTTCCGTCGTAGACGGGACAACAAATATTTACACGTTCTGTTTAATCCACTTGAACAGTGCCGTTTCCTTTAATTCAAACATGGCACATTGGCCTGTTTTGATTCGGCTCCAAAGCCAATCAAGCTCTTCTGCCGCTTTTCGGCCTAGCTCAACTTCATTGTCATCAAGAATCGTATCGGTCTCAACGCAAACAAAATCTGACGCAATAGAAAACGAAGTAATGAATGAGCTAACGTGAGAATACTCATGCGATGTATCAAGACTAGCGAGATGACAGATCTCCGCGAGTGGGACGTTGACTCCGCCAAGCTGTTCGGCGTAATCACTCATGTCTGAAAGGTACAGACCGCTTGATGGTCTTGCCGAATTACTAAATGCATCAAGCATGCCGGTTATATGAATGGCAATTTCTTTCTCTGAGAATAGCGCAGTGAATAAAACAGCCGTCGCCTCATATAACGTTAACTTATCTAGCTCATCAAGAATGTCTTCGATGTTAGACAAATCAATATAGTGTAGGTTTGAGACATTATATGTTGCCTCCTTCAACTGAGGAAATGTTGACTTAATCGCATTCATCCAATTGCGGTAATAATCCGTCTCAATGTAGTGCTTAACAAACTCGTTCCCCAAACAATTATCAATAAAGCTCTGACCGAATTCGAGTGTCATACAATCAGGGAATCTGAATTCGCATTCGGGGTCGCTCAGTAATATGGGGAAAGGATCGACGGCAAGTCGAAAAATTGCACAGACCTTTACAGTAGTCGTGAAATAATCGGTGAAATCCTCTCGAATATGCTTCGCGCTTTCGGGAACCACCTCGTAAGGCTTGGTATAAAAGGATTCGTGGCCTTGTTTGTGAATATACTTGTTCGCCCTCTTATTGAGCTTGCTGATTAGCTCATCAATTTCGGGCATTTGTTCAAGAAGGTCTCGATATTCAATATCTTTTGAACGCAGCATTTTGGACAGTTCGCTAAATGAGGGGAACCTGTCGAGCGAGACCCATTTCTCATATTTAGCCTTGCGCTCAGATTCTTCTAGATTCGAAAACAACGTTCCGATAAGGATGACCTCTCCAGCTTGTCGGACTGAATAAAAAGCAGCGTCGAAGTAACCTTGATGAATTAGATCCAGCGAGTTAGCTAAGAGCTGACAGGATTCGAGTAAAAACTGGTTGAAAGATGGCGTAGAGACTAAACCACTAACGGAACCCGCCAATTGTTCTATGTAGCCATAAAGATGACTGTAAGCGAGCTCATCCTCCCTTGCCACGTACCGCAGTGGATGATGTCTCCAGCTGAATATCTGACTATTTATGTATTCGTCCTTAAAGTTCACCTGAGTCAGCTTCCGAGTCTTATTCCAGCACTGGGTTCTATTCTAATTGGTAACGTTCTTAAACTCGCAGCAATGAAAGCTGGCGGGCCTTGCGTTACTTTAGAGCTTAAGAGTTTTTGCTCATTGGGCTAGCGGCATTGAGGTTTGGCGCGGCATCGACCGTCTTAAGTACCCAATTTAGGTCAGCGCCATGTAGGGCCTGCTAGTTGTATTTGGCTCTGAATTGCACCTCTCTTGTTTAGCTGGCATAAAGTCATGTATGAGGCAGCAAGAGCGCTTTCTTTTTCAAAGAGATCTTTCCGTTGATCGGGCTCATGTAACTTTTCAGAAGCCTGTTCAAGCGTCCATTGATATTCCCTTGCATTCTGGAGCATCTTATTAAATACAATCTGATACTGATACATTGAAAATAAAAGGGATTGATAAGCTTCTATAAATTCGGCAATTGCCTCACCACTCTTTCCTTTGAAGCAAAACCTCGCCTCCATGGCGAGCGATCTTATTTCGTCAAGCTTTAAATGCAGTTTGAGCTGAAGATCAGCATCTAGCACCTTATTAATTGAGGCTGAGATTGATTGCAGGTACGTGGTGTTAGTCAGCCATATAAATAGTAGGTCGATAGCCATTTGCGGCTCGTCATCATGTTCCAAGTTCTTCGCGTTTTTTGCGTAAACGCTCATGAGTTTATCGACGGTTATCCATATATTTAAACGTCGATTGAATAGAGACTGTTTATTGCTGAGACGAGCTTGGTAACAAGAAATGAGCAACGCGATGATTGCCACAATCGCTGAGATGTATTCAGGTAGATTCGTTAGGTCCATGGTCTCCTCCGCTACTAAAAATCAATTTACAATGCCATGATTATCGCTCCGCATTCATGATTCTCTGATTCGGCTCCAGATTGAGTTCAGACCAATGCTGAGGGAGCTGAGGTACGGCAACGTCGACCGTCCTCTGCACCCAGTTCAAGAAGAAGGACTGGCACCCGAGGCTCGTCGGCGGGGTCCACGCGGACGCGACCATAGACAGGATCGCGCGCAAAGCGGTCTGGGCTGACATGGGCGAGGCAAACATGCGGCAGCGCCGCGGGGCGAACCGCTAGCAATAATCAGCAGCACTCAAGCGATCAAATACTCAGTTTTCCGAAAGCCCCCTACAGCTGATAGGTACTTATCAGTAAGCACTACTGAAGCGACCCAGGGCACGATCTGACTTCTTACGCATTGCATGAGAAGAAAGGGATAGAAGAGCATCGGCTCCCCCACCATGAAGTCGCAGGCAACACATGGGGGCCACCGGCATCATATTGCTGCCTATTTAAGCCAGCTCAATCGTGCTTTCCGTAACCTCAATGTCGGATGCGTATTTCTGCACTAACGCATCCAAAATTAATCGGTTCCCCGGCGTCATCTTTGGGGAAGCGACGATCTTCATCGAAGAAAATGCTCCGTCTGAGATAGCCAAATCGTAAAAGGAAGGAATTTCTGGATCGCATCTATCAAGTATGACCTCAGTGGCCCTCTTAACTGCTTCAACATCACCCTTGATTACAGAGGCGATGCCCACAGGAACTGCTGTCAAAACATAGCGCCATTCTCTCTGGTATGACCATGCGGTAGCCTTGTGGATCCCGAGCGCACTTAAATCAGCTTCGACCCAACCGTTCCCGCAGCTTCGTATCACTTCTGGAAACAGAAGCGACTTATCGTTCGTATACTGGACTTCATGAAGCATCTCAACGCTTCGGGCCATTTCTTTAAAATGAAATTTTTTATCCCAATAGTCTTCGAGCGGCAATTGAAGTCCATCAAACTTGCCACCAAGAGCATTCAAAACTGCGTCACTAGATAACTTACTTAGGCTTTCGGTAGACACAGAGTACCGCTTAAACGGATGACTCTTCATTTGGATTCTTACTCCACATTCAGCTCCAGCATACTCGCGCCACATGGGGATGCTCTCCTCATCAGAAGAGGTCCAACAACTGACAAGCTTCATTTTTCCAAGATTTTGAGAGTCTGCTGAACGCTGTTCTTGTGGGTCATCAACCTTATCTAACCGGCTGAACCTGATAGTTCGATTATGCAGAATCAAGGCCAGCGTATCTAGGCTTGCATAATGATAGAGAACGGCGGGTGCTTCCATGTTTGGCTCCTAGCTATAACAATGAGTCCATATCACTGTTCATCAAAATTTATAGACATGATTACGAAAAATCAATCAGTGCCAAACTGTCCCACGTACCCCCCCTCCCCTCCCCAACTCTGTCCAAAAAGTTCGCTGTTGTTGACTGGTGTTACCGTAAAATTAACCCCACTTACATATACACGGAGTGTTGGCCTGGCGCCGCCTCCGGGCCTTGGCGCCCACCTTATCGAGAGGCACCGCTATGAAACGAGTCTTTTACCGCTCGCTCTGCGCAGTTCTTTGCGTATCCATGCTTAGCGCAGCAATACCTGTAAGGGTTTTAGCGGAAGAAGAACGGCTTCAAGAAAACACCTTGGAGCAGTCTGAGACTGGCGCAGCGGACAATTCGAGCGGCAGCATGACAGGCGACATCGATACAAGCGAGATCGGCAATGAGTCCATCAAAAATGATTCCGATCTCGCTAATCCAATTTCACATCAGGCGGAACCTCAGGTTTCCCTAGCTTCCGACATGTCTCCTGATTCGGAACAAGCCACAGAAGCCGCAGTAAATGGATATCAGCACAGCGATAGTGCCACCAGCGGCAGTGTTACCCTCACCGTCGAATGGGACGATCCAGTACTTGGACAGCCAACGACCTTCCACGTGAGCGCAACAGGCGGCAGTGGCAGTTATCTTTTCCGCATGGATGCGCCCTCGTACTCCAACCCCAATGAGTACGTCTACGAGTCGGTCGCCGACCCGAGCCGCGGTGAGTGGACGAAGTACACCGACGCGTGCGTTAGCCACGACTTTACGTTCACAACGACGGCTACCGGAACATATAACTTCCGCTTTTACCTCATGGATAAGGCATCGGGCATTTACTACTTGCGCACCAACACGTATATCCAGGTTGCGGATGATGCGCATCCCAGCGTTGTGAGCATCGTTAGCGCGGCTGTTTCGCAGGCCAAGCAAAAGACAAATGGTTCTGAATACGAAATGGCTCTCTATCTTCATGACTGGCTTCTCGACCAGCTTGAGTACGACAATTCGCTCAAGTGGTCATCCGCCGAGAGCGCCCTCACGCGCGGCCTAGGCACCTGTCAGGCGTATGAAAGCGCTTATTCCAAGCTGCTCACCACTGCCGGCATCACCAATTCAGAGATCCGCGATACCTATGACGGCCACACCTGGAATGCCGTTAAGCTCGACGGAAAATGGTGCCAGGTCGACTGCACCTGGGACGACACGTCCGACAACTTCTATGGCGACCTTGACCAGCGCCACCTGTACTTCTGTATCACCGATGAACTCATGGCAATCGCGCACAAGGGACATGCCAAAATCTACACTGCCGACGGGTACGCCACCCGCTCGACGAGCCTCAAAGACAACTACTTCGTTCACAACGGCAAAGCCGACGAATGGGCTGCCAAGTATGCCGATCGCATCCAGCAGCACCTCGACGCAAAGGAGAACAAGTTCTCTATCGACGCAGACAACCAATTCTTCCCGCCCAGCATCAGTGGCATCCAGAACGGAATCATCGCCTTTTCGATGGAACAGAGAGAATGGAAAACGAACAGCGCCAAAGTCGACCTCACTGCCGCCTCCAACATCACCATGACATCGAACTATGAGTGGACTGCAAGGTTTGATTTTGAGGTCGAGTACTCAAAGATGCCAGCCATGCCCGACATCTCGGAGCGTACGGTCGAAGACGGAATCTACGTCATCCAATGCTCGTTCTCTCCCGAATCCGTAATCGACGTCCGGGGAGGCTCATGGGATCCGAGGGCGAACATACAGCTCTGGAAATCTAACGGCACAATGGCGCAGGCGTTCCTCTTCAGGTACGATGAAGCGGCAGGCGCCTACGAAATCACCAATGCCAAATCGGAAATGGCACTCGACGTGCAGGGCGGGTTGATGTCAAGCGGCGTCAACGTCCAGCAGTACGCGCCGAACTCCACGGAGGCCCAGCGCTGGTCAGTTGTTCCGAACGAGGACGGCACGTTCACCCTATCGCCGGCAAGCCACCCCGAGCTCGCGCTCGACGCGTCGGGCGGCCGCCCGACGCCCGGAACCAACATACAGGTCTACGCCGCCAACGGGACCGAGGCCCAAAGGTGGGTGCTTAAGAAAATCTAATGAAGCTGGCTTACCGCTCGCCCTTGCGAGCTTTCATAAACCCCTTCACGTCGTGCACCATCATGAACGCCATCAGCGCGAATCCCAGATACCCGTTCAAGCCGTACAGCACATTGAGCAAAGGCGCATAAGGCACTAGGCAGGCAATCACACAGCCGAGCACGCCGCCCGCCACAGTCACAAGCCTGTAACGATGTGAACCCTCAGCCGCCAAACGTTTTACACTCGTCCACAACAGCGGCACCGCGCTCGTATATATTCCCACGAAGATAACCACTGAGAACACTAGGCCGAGTGCCGGATTCATCCTGTTGGCCAGCACCAGCGTGGGTATGGGCGCATCCCACACAAGGTCAATGTTGGAGATTAGCGCCACGCAGCACAGTACAGCCGTGCCGAAGATAAACAGGCTCGACAGCAGCATGCCACGCCTCACGACCGAGAGGTGCTCGCGAGCGCTGAGTTCGCCCAGAAAAGCCGCGAACCACAGGATCACGAAACCACCGTACGAAGCGCCTGACGCAAGCGGATTGCCTCCGCCTATCTGAGTTATGTCATAGGCGCCCAAGTCAATGGTGGCCGCCCCGGCCTCGAAACCAAGTGATCCCGTAGCGGCCGAGTAGCCGACCACAATAAGCAGAAAGACTACGATGAGGGGCCCCAAGAAGCTCAGGGTCTTGACAATACCCTCGAGCCCACAAGCGACGGTGGCCACAGCCACCACGGCAAGCAAGACCGCTCCGACACCATTAGGAAGTCCCCATTGCTGCATGGCGGCGGAGTTCGCGCCGCCCAGCATCACAATGAAGCTCATGAAGCAGAAAAGCGCCGCGAACCAATCGTAGAAGGCACCTACCTTCCTGCCGCAGTACACCTTGTAGATATCGCCGCCGCGCTCAAGTTTCTCCTTGGCGCCGTTAGTCGAGAACGAAAGGTTCGTGTACAGATAGATGACGGCCGTCACGGCTATTACCACCCAAAAAAGACTGCCGTAGGACGCCTCGTACTGCAGCACCTCCTGCATGCTCGCGAAACCGGAACCAATATAGAGCCCAATGCACGCGCCGCACACGGCTATGATTTCCTTGAAGCCCAACTTACTCCCCTATTAGTATCTGAAGCTGTCTCGCTACGTTTACTTCAACAAGCCTAGCTTTCGCTTCACAAAATTGCCTATTACGCACCACCATGCAGTAAAGCAAGGTCGCCAATCATGTCGATCATAGAAATACAGGCAGTCTGCCGTCTTTACAGCCTTCAGCCAATCGAAAAGACCAATTAGCTTGTCACGCCTCACTCTGAAATGAAAGTCAGGCTGTTCGGTAAGGGCTCTGTAACCATCGGGAACAACCCGTTCAACCCCATCGGGAATCCTGCCATCTCGCATCCCGTTCATCCAAATAATGGGAAGAGGCATACCGACTTTCGTGGACGCCCAGCTCCAAGTTGAGTTTCTAAAGTTAATTTCCAGGAACCAGAGCTTGCCGTCGGCATCCTCCATAAACTCAACTTCGAATATGCCCTCGAATCCAATCTCAGCGAACATTGCCCTAAGCGCGACCTCAACTTCGTTATCAGCAGGATTGGCAACCGTCATTTCCATGCTGTAAGAATCGGCCAGGGTGTAGGTATAGCGAGCTTCTATAGCGAACAAAACTTCTTTGCCACAAGCGATAGAGCAACCCTCATATGTACGCTCTGTCACCTTTTTCACAAAACGTTGGAGAAGGAGGTCGGAATCGCTAGTTATGCGTCCATACGCAGCAGATAATTCGCTCTCATCGTTGCAAATGTAGTAGTCGGATTTCCAGCCTTCATACGACTCTATTGGCTTTGTAATAATCGGATACTCTATATCGTCAGGAATCTCTCCCTTTTTTACACGCCAAACGCGAGCAACCCTCATTCCGTGTTTTTCTGCGAGCTTGTATAGAACCTCTTTGTTCTGAAAATGCGCGATTCTCCCATTGGAGCCAGCGTTAAAGAAAGCGAAGCTGTCCTTCAACTCGTTATAACGTTCCTCAAGACAGCGAACGGCAACATCATCCGATGTCAATATAAAAGTCTTGCCTTTACAATTGGAGTAATTTGCAATAATCCAGCTAAGCGCCTCGTCGTAGTTATCAACAAAATGAAGCCTTCCAATATATCGGCTCTTAGAGGCAATCTTCATTAAGGGGTTACGTTTAATAACCACAGTCGGCCTTATCCCGGCCTCGCCCAAAGTTCTAATAATTCCGAGCGGATTATAGTGTTCTTCACAGAGAACGATTACATCATCGTTATATTTATTAACCATTTTGCTCCTATCCTTTTATTGATATTAGTGCCCTGAATCAACGTATTCGACTCGCCCTAGTCAAGAACAACCTTCCGAATGTATATATCCTTCAGCGAGATAGCGAGCGAATATTGCAAAGCCATTGCAAGCGGAATTGCCATCACACCTAGCTTTCCGAGCAGTAAATAACAAGCAACGAGGTATACAACATTCGAAATCAGCGTGATGATTGTCGACTGCTTCGATAGCCCATAGGCATTGAAACAGGGATGGATGGCGGAAAAGACAATGCTCGCAGCGGCAAGAACGGCTAATGTAGCAAAGAGATACCAGTACGCGCCGTAGAGCGGGTCCATAAAGACAGCAAGTGCAGGCGGAACGACCAGACAGGCAATAGCTGCACAAGGTGCCACAACTTTAGCAACGACCTTCTCGATTTTTCTAACAACCTCATATGCACGACTGTTAAGCCCCTTAGCGATTAACTCAGCAAGTTGCGGCATAATCGCCTGCTGCACAGGTCGCGAAAGGAGGGAGAGAACGGAAAGCAACTGCCTAAAGAATTTAAAGACACCGACAACCTCACTCGACAAGAGAGAGAGGAAGAACACATCGAAATACTGAATTGGCGCGTCCGCTGAGGTATCCAAGTTTGACCAAATGGTAAAGGAGATGTATCCAGCCGGCAAATCGACGCGTCGTGCTTTAACGATCTTAAATAGCCCAACGCGCCTGCGAGCAACATGTACAGCAATAAGAAAGAGCGTCAGGCTCTTAATGACATCAGCAGCACAATACGCACAAGCAATAATGATTACATTATTCCCGAAAAGCACTATTGACGCAGCCACAAAGAGCAGCTTGACGGCCGCCATAACAACCGCATGAATGGCAACATAGTTGAACCTATCGAAAAGACGGAGCAAACCCGTAGGGGCACCTTCTATATGCGCAAGTATCTCGAAACAAAACACCACCGCCGCAGCAGTCGCGGCAGAATCCCAACCGAGGAAGCCCGCCACTAAGCCGACAATGGCGAAAGAGATGACACATCCGGCAACTGCCGAGATCAAATCGACAAGAAAAGCGGCCTTAATGCAGGCAGCCAGTCCGCGCTCATCTCGTTTTTCCAGGCAGATGGATCCATAACGAATCACACTTTGCCAGGATTGGAAATTCAAAAGAGCGTCAATTGCCTGCATGTAAGTCTGACCGATCATCAGCGAACCGTAGCCAGCAACGCCAAGAAATCCAGCAGATACAAATGATGTCAGCATGTTAAAAGCAGAGGCGCCGCCCTGACCTACAACGATAGTAGAGACATTTTTCGCAAGCTTCGCCCAGAATTCATTGACCCTTATTTTGTCACGGAAAAGCTTGGGGCTAAAGTGCATCATTGCTCCGTTTCGTTTCTCGTCAGCGAATCCAGGATTAAAGAACCCAATTCATCGGAAGTCATGAACTCGCAATCCGGATATCGTTCCGCAAGCCGACGAAGCAGTCCATCAAGCGCATCGAGTGAAAACTCGCGATGTCTCTCATTCACTCGGGTTGTATAGTTGACACGATGGGTACATACCACCGCTGGCTGCCTACGCCTGAAAGCCGTATCGATTTCGGCGAAAGCAGCGTCGACGCACTCGTCGACGCTCTTGCCTTGAAACATAGAACGCGAGGGCTCGAACTGCACATTGCGGATTAAGCGGCACTGCCCAGGCACGTTGGAGTGTCCGAAAACGTTAATTTTCTTCAAATAGGAGTCGTTCCCTTTCGGGACATTCCTCTTCGGCGACGATTGGATCGTTTCGATGCCCAGCCCAGCGGCGATGCGCTCACATTCCTTATTGGCAACGTAGCATGGCGGGATGAAGCTCCTAGGAGTGAAGCCAAAAAGGCGTTTGAAAATCGCGACCGCGTCTTCAAGGTATCCACTAACGTCGATCAGAGTGTTTCCGATGTTGAGCGCGTCAATCCCATTGTAGAAAGCGTCGTCCAGCCCCACCATTCTCAAGCCACGGGCATATTCCACCACAGGGTCGGTGGCCGCATCGGCGAGCCATGCCGTAGCGTTGAGATGTTCTCGCCCGTGTAGCTGCGGATGCAGTGCCGTTTCACCGCAGCCCAGTCGAACGAAATCGAGCACCCCCTCGTCTCCGTCATAGGTTCGGTACGTTTTGTCGATTGGTTCGAATCCAAAGTGCGCCACATCAGCGTTGCCAGGAACGCATCGATTGAAATCTGGGTTGGCGGTTGCGAAGTTGAGTGTGAACACTGGCGCGGAAGCCCGAAATCGCACCGCATTCTCACGCAGCAAAGAAGAGAGGGCGCTTACGTCGGCCTTCTTCTCCAAGCCGTCAAAAGATTGGTAGTGATCGAGCCTGAAAGAGGGGAAGCGATTCTCAAATGCCGCAAGTGCATCGGAATCCGGGACCCTCACGGCACCCCAATCGTCGGACTCGAAGACGACGATACGCCTATTCGTTTGGAAGCCAAGCTTTGCGACCAAGGCCTTGGCAGCCTCCTTGATTACGTGCATCGTCTGCCCCTAAAGCTCGAATTCACATTTGTCGGGGAAAAGTTCGTCAAGGCAGGCGAGAATCCTCGTCCGCGCAGTCTCGTACTGCTCCGGCGTGAGGTCGCCGTCATTGAGACAGACGACCTTTCCCTTGCGCCCGCGAAGATACGATTCAGCCTCATTAAGTGTGGAATCGAAGTTGGTACCTATGCAAAAAGTTCGCCCAAAAGAAATTGGACGAGGATAGAATTCACCTTTCGCACATTGCCAATCCTTAATTAGCCAATTGGATACATCGCTCGGTTCCCGAAATCTGTGAGAACAGGTTTTCGAAAGCTCATCGCCCTCGACGTCCCATACCTCATCAAAGGTAGTTTTCAAAAAAGAATTACAAAGATGCGGCTCGTAAAAACCTTTAAATGTAGGATATGCGAGCATGCCAATTGTCCGAAATAAAGCAGCGCCGTACACAGGGCTGAGCCACTTAAAAGGATGTTTTCCAACACAATGAAGCGGATTGAAATGTGAACTTAGAACGCTAGCTACATTGAAGGGAACGTAAAAATCATCTCCACGAACAAGTCCACTCGCATTAAGAACGGCAGTCGCTCTCGGGAGCCCTTTATAAAAGAAATCATTCTCGTTCACACTGTTGAGAATTATTAAGTCATCGTTGAACAGCACAAAGTGCTCAGCCAAACCATCGATTCTATTAGCATTCAACTCGATAACATTGGAATTGAATGTTGGAAGATATTCTGCAGGGATGTAGTCATCGTGACGTACGACATTAATCTTTGTGTTGGAAGTATCAAGCCATTCAGGCAAATGACCGTATGTAAGGAAATGAATTGTGTCAACCCATGGAGCATTAACGGCAACACTACGGAAGAAATACTGCAGAAGGCCCCAGTCTCTATATTTCTTCTCGTCATTGGCTCTGACAGGCTTTCCGCAATCAGCAGCGCATCCATTACGCTCAGCAAGCCAAACGGGATCAGAGCCATCAACCCAAGGAATTACAAAATCAATCTTCATGCTAGATTAATACACCATCTTTTATCTGTAGGCAGCTCATTTATTTAAAGGCTGAAGTTTCATCCAGTCCAACTTGTCTATTTGAATGAGACAAGATGCCTTTCTCGCAATCGTATTTGCGCTCTTCGCGTTTTCGATTAAGCAGATCGGCAATAAAATGAAGAAGAGCCATTACGGCCAAATCTCCGAAAATATATGTAAAGGTTGTCATCATCGCGCCTCTGAGCATGTAAAAAGTCAGACACAAAAGGAACGGATAATAAATAAGCAACGTAGAAGGAGAGTCCCCAAAATGCCTCATTCGATTCTTCCAATACTTTTCATCGAGAATTCGAACAACAAGCCCGTAAGCCAACGCGAAAAGAGGCAGACCAATAAATCCAAAATTCAAGCAGCCCTCAAAAGGTAAAGGAAATGCAAGATCGGTAAAAGGATAATGAAAGGAACTAAATACCAGCTGTCCGGATGGAACTGGTTTATTAGGCCAAAATGAGCGAGGGACAAAAAACAGGACGGCACCCAATAGCTGCCTTCCATAAGTACAACCAAATTGTGAAAGATAGTCAGCGCACCAAAACATGAGTGAAAAAGCATCGTAATTGCCAGAAGTATATCCCGCTGTCATTGAGTTAAAGATAGTTGTTATCGCTTCTTCGACTGAAGCCGCCGCTCCGATGTATTTGAAAGCATTAAACAGTGGGTAGGCAACCAAATATCCAAGAACAAGGAAAAAAGCGAACAGACCCCTCTTTTTTGAGAACGCCGGAAATACGAGAATCGCAATCCCAAGATAAATAGCAGCTACGTTGAAACGTGCCATAGCTGTAGGGAAGCAGGTCAGGATTAGACACGCACCGGCAATGAATACTCCGCCATAATATCGTCGCTCCCTTCTTGCATTGAGCAGGAGCAAAGCAAAGCTGCCGAAAACAAAGGCGCGTGGGCAAATGCCAATAACTAAGGCAAGGCTCGACGAATCAAGCTCGGTTGTATTGGTGGTTCTTAAAAACATGTTTCCGAAACCCACAATTGCCACCAACAAAACAAAACTTAAAATGCACCCTAAAGGCAATATAAAACGAGCCATAGGCGTAAGGTTGAATGTCATCTTCTGACTTAGCCAGTGGATATTATCAATATCGTGGGTCTGATTTACGAAAATGGTTCTGCCACTTACGATAGCGAAGATAACTCCCCACAAAAAAACAAGGGCGCAAACTTGTAGAACTTGATCGTTCGCGGGAATATAACCCCAGGGCCAAACGCCGCTCGTATATTGAAATAATGGTGCAACGGCAAAGTTGGTAACATAAAAAACCCAATGCACCTGCTTTAATGAATACGGCGCATCAGCCATAGATACCCATAGCATTACCACGCCAAAGATTCCACATGCGAACAAGGCAATAGAGACTATATCCAAATCTCTCTCATTACCAAATAGGGGCACGGACAACATAACGAGCAAAATTGCAGCAGACAGCCAAGAAAATAAGTTGTCTGGACGAGAGTAGCTGCCGATATGTTTGCTGGGCATCAAAAGCACTATCCAAAAACCTTTCCGGTCAGCTTGCCGTAAAGACAATAGGCAGCGTTATGAAGAACTGGGGAAAAGGCAAATAGCCTGCAACGCATACGCCATACCTTGCCAATAAGTGAGCTTCGAGACGCAACGCGACAGCGCTTCCTTGTCTCCGAGATATATGCCCTCGCGCGTTCCTTGTCGTCACACTTAGTCAAGTCAAGTCTCGAAGCAACACGCAACGAACAAAAAGCCTCAAAACACATAAATGCCTCATTCAACTCAGGTTTGTTGCTAACCAAAGCCCTTACTACTGAGAGAGACGACTCCATGCCAATGAGATGCTTATCGTTGTACTTCTTAATCGCAGTGATAGACCCTTCGCGCGTGAGATAACCGTAAAGCGCAGCGCCAGAGATACAAGCGCTTTCGATACGGGAGAAGACTACCGCCTCAACACCGAAGTCCTCAAATAGCTGACCATCGGGGAACGAAAGGAGCGGGAATAGTTCCTTGGCATACAGTTTTGCACAGGCCGATCCGGACTCACCGTCGAGCCGAAGTAACATGTCAAGAAGTTCATCCCCGGAAACAATTCTGCTTTGACCAAACTCCTGCCCACGAAAACTATCAGCTGAATCTATTTTCCTATAAGCACAGGTAACTAGCGGAACATCAGTCTTTTGGGCAAGATAGACAAGATGTTCAATAGCCCTTATGTCCAAGATGTCGTCGCCATCGACAAACGTAAGGTAATCACCTGTTGCATTAGCGAGTCCAAAATTACGAGCCGAAGAAAGGCCGCCATTTTCTTTGTGCAAAAGCTTCGCGCGACGATCACCTTCAATGGTGCGCGCGCAAATAGCCGCGGTATCATCGGTCGCGCCATCGTCGACAACTATTAGTTCAATATTTTTGTATGTCTGCGCCATAAGAGAGCGCAGACATGGTGCGGCGTATTCACCGACGTTGTACATGGGCACGACGATGCTTACCTTCGGGATATTATCGTTTTCCACTGGGAAGCCACCCCTCACCGACAAATCGTTTAATGGGTTTAGCGGGAACCCCGGCAACGATTACGTTGTTGGGAACGTCATGAGTTACCACCGCATTGGTACCGATAATCACGCCGTTTCCAATGCTCACACCAGGCATCACTGCTGCACCTTCGCCTATCCACACGTTATCCCCAATGCGCACAGGCTTAGTGACGATCTTTCGATCATCAGGCGCCATATCGGGCAGCGAGGGATCGTCGTCATAGGACCCATGACTGTTATCAGATATAAAAATATTCGAAGCCATGAGCACGTTATCTCCGATAACGACACTCTCATGCGCAGAGATATGAACTCGATCGTTTATCTTGCAGTTCTTGCCGACAATTAGAGGGGTACCGTCACCAGCAAGGTCGAAACGACAAGAATAACCACAGGTGAAACCCTCACCATAAACGAAGCGACACTTGCCACCACGAAGGTAAAAGGGGCGGCGGACAAGTCTCGCACCAGGGAACAACAACTTGGTGAGAAGCAGCGCCCACACATTTTTAAACGTCTCAGAAGGACCATATTGACCAAACATCAGGCTTCACCATCCTGCATGGCGAAAGTCTTGATGTACTCCCCCAGCTCTTCCTCCCAGTCGGGCATGTGGAAGCCCGCGGCCTCGAGCCTGGACAGGTCGAGCGCGGAGTGGACCGGGCGCGGGGCGACGGGGC
>CBCTIZ010000015.1:0-48631 GCA_965147105.1 uncultured Collinsella sp.
CCAGGCCCGATTTTGCCTCTTGACAATGTCCTGCTCATATTAAAAGGAACGTCCCTAACTGCCGGGTTTAGGCTGTTAGATCGAGTTCGTAGAGGAAGCTTTCGCGCGGCATGTCGTGACGGCGCTCTTCGCGGTTGGCGCGGTGCGTGGCCGTGCGCTTAAAGCCGTGCAGCTCGTAGAACTTCCACGAGCAGTTGGAGTCGGTGTACAGGTGCGCCCTCGTCGCTCCAAGCGAGGACAGGTGCGAGACGGCGGCATCGAGCAGAACCGTGCCAACGCCCAGGCCATGGACATCGCGATCCACGGCAAGCAACGTGACCTCGTTGTCGTGCGGCAACGGGCTGCTCTCGAGCAGGCGGTTGTTGGTTCGGATGGTTGCGCGCACAAACGAGAGATACTCGGCGCACGCATCGGGCTCTAGCTCACGCATCTGCGATAGCAGCGCGCGTTCGGTATCCATCCAATGCTCGTTGATAGTGACGCCGGGGTTCTGTCCTGCGCGTGCAAGTGCAATACCGCGCGCCTCGCCGTCAATCACCGCAACCTGCGAAAACGTCGATGACGAAAGGCAATAGGCGAGGTCGCACGCGGCCTCAAGGCGGTTGTACTCATCGTTATCCGAATTGTTATGCCAAAGCTGCTGCAGAATCAGCGCGATGGCGTCGAAGTCTTCGGTATCAAACGGTCGGTAGAGAACCCGCGAGACCATGGTGCCTCTTTCTTTCGCGGATGCATATCGAGCACAGTTCTACCACGCCATTGGCATCTAATTATGGTGCCCCTGTGTTCCATGAACTCACCGTGCCCGGTGCCATGCCCATCCCCTCCGCTCGCAAACTTTTTCTGCACATGCGCCCGTTGCGGGGTGCATCGATGCGCTCGATGCGCTACATTAAATCAGTATTTTCAATGCCGCTGCGCGAGCGCTGCAGATCGACGTATCACCGACTCACAGAGCACGGCGGCGTACCAGACAGGAGGACTGCATGGGATCTGATGTGAAGATCGCACGCGCGTTGATCTCGGTTACCGATAAGACGGGCGTCGTCGATTTCGCACGGACGCTGGTTGACGACTTTGGCGTCGAGATCATCTCTACGGGCGGCACGGCTCGTGCCATCGAGGACGCGGGCGTTCCCGTAACCCCCATCGAGGAGTTCACGGGCTATCCCGAGATGATGGACGGCCGCGTTAAGACCCTGCACCCCAAGGTTCATGGCGCGCTGCTGGCCCGCCGCGATTCCGAGCAACACATGCAGGAGGCGGCTCAGCACGGCATTAAGCTGATCGATCTGGTCGTCGTCAACCTGTACGAGTTCGAGAAGACCGTCGCCAACCCTGAGGTCACCTTCGCGGACGCCATCGAGCACATCGACATCGGTGGCCCCTCCATGCTGCGCTCTGCCGCCAAGAACGCCACGAGCGTTACCGTCATTTCCGACCCGGCCGACTATGATGCCGTCCTGGCCGAGATGCACGAGACCGGTGGCTGCACCACGCTTTCCACCCGTCGTCGCCTGCAGGTGAAGGTCTACCAGACCACCGCCGCCTACGACACGGCCATCTCCCGCTGGCTCGCCGCCCAGGCAAGCGACGTGGCGGACACCTCTGCCAAGCTCGAGATTTCGCTGGAGAAGGTCGACGACCTGCGCTATGGCGAGAACCCGCAGCAGAAAGCCACAGTCTATCGCTTTGCCGAGGGCTGCGAGAACACCGCGAGCTCGCAGTTCCCGCTCGTGGGCTCCAAGCAGATCCAGGGCAAGCCGCTCAGCTACAACAACTATCTGGATGCCGACGCCGCTTGGAACCTGGTCCGCGAGTTCGACGAGCCGGCCTGCGTAATCCTCAAGCACCAGAACCCCTGCGGTTCCGCCGTTGCCGAGGACATCACGGCTGCCTACGACCGCGCTTTTGCCTGCGATCCCAAGAGCGCCTTCGGCGGCATCATCGCCTGCAACCGCGAGGTTCCCTTTGATCTGGTTGAGCACTTTGCCGATCAGAACAAGCAGTTCGTCGAGGTCATCATCGCCCCGAGCTACGCCGCCGAGGCGCTCGAGCGCATGGCCAAGCGCCCCAACCTGCGCGTGTTGGCGACCGGCGGCGTGGACCACGGCGCTCAGGTGGAGCTGCGCTCCGTCGACGGCGGCATGCTGGTGCAGGAGGTCGACCACGTGACCGAGGATCCCGCGACCTTTACGTTCCCCACCGACCGCAAGCCCACCGACGCCGAGATGGCCGAGCTCGAGTTTGCCTGGAAGGTCTGCAAGGGCGTTAAGTCCAACGCCATCCTGGTCTCCAAGGGTAAGGCCGGCATTGGCATGGGCCCGGGTCAGCCTAACCGCGTTGACTCTGCGCTACTTGCCTGCGAGCGCGCCGAGGACTTCTGCGAGCGCGAGGGCGTGGAGAAGGGCGGCTTTGCCTGTGCAAGCGACGCGTTCTTCCCGTTCCGCGACAACGTCGACGTGCTTGCTGCACACGGCGTGACCTGCATCATCCAGCCCGGCGGCTCCAAGCGCGACGACGAAAGCATCCAGGCCTGCAACGAGCACAATATTGCTATGGTCTTTACCGGCGCCCGCCACTTTAGGCACTAAGTTTCGCCCCGAAACAAAATAATCTCTGCAAAAGACGGTCGCTCCGTTTGGAGGGCCGTCTTTTTGGTATAAGAGGACGGAATGACTAACACGAAAGGTATGACCATGCCCCAGATTGATGATGCCGAGCTGTTTGGCAATGCCGAGGATCAGCGTGCGTACGAGGACTTTTGCGCCAATCAGGAGGCGGTCGAGAAGTTTACGCTCGACAAGCCCGCGCTTATCTGCCGCTGGCGCATGTCCAACAAAAAGGTGCCCATGCTCAACCGCCACATTCGTGCGCTGTCCGAGCGCTTGGTGCAGGGCGAGCCGCTTACCCATAACATGCTCAGTTGGGCCAAGCAGCACGTTGAGTGGTCGCTTGCCGAGGGCGATTACACTGCGCACGACGGCGTACTCATGCTAGTGATCGACGTTAACGGCAACGCCGCCATGACGGTGGGGGAGTACGAGCCGCTCGCCGATACGTCGGCCAAGGCGCTACGTGCCCGCTCCGCCGAGGCCCGCTCCGAGGCCGACGAAACCGGCGTGGCGCCCGAGCTGCTCGCCGCCGTCGATAACGGCGAGCTTGCCTTTGTGGCGCCAGCGGACGAGTGCCTGTGCGGCACGGCGACGCTCATTGAGCAGCTGGCCCAGACCAAGGGCATCCCGGTCACGCGCGTAGATATTCCCGCACAGCTCAAGGGCGCCTTGTTCCTGGTGAGCGACGAGCACGGCGTGGTCCCCGCAACCGAGGCCGACGCCGCCGAGGCCGACGCCGCCACGGTCGCCTTCTTCGCTGAAGGCTACGAAAAGCTCCGTGCCCGCCGCTCCTAACCTCAAGGCGGGGTGGGCTTACTGAAGCGAGCGAGCGCGTTCGATTGCGTAGGCGAGCGACAGCTGCTCCATCTCCGGGGCGCATTTGTAGCTCAGTCCGGTGAGAACTGTCACCTTATCGAGGCGATATCGAATCGTGTTCGGGTGCTGGCCAGTCTGCTTGGCGGTTTGCTCGATACGTCGGCCGTTCTCGATGAATGCAGCGAGCGTGGATTCCAGTTCGCTGCCATGCTCACTGTCGTGCTCGCGTATCGGCGAGAGAATCGCCTCCGAGAACGATCGCATCTCCGGGGTTTCCGCAAAAGGCATCACGGTTCTCAGGATGCCGAGCTGCGTATAGCGCACGGGACCCTCGGCTCGTTGACAAGATAGGCGCTGTGCGTAAATCGCCTGCGAGATCGCCTGCGCCACCGCCTCGTCTCCAAACAGAATATCGCTGATGCCGAGCCCTTCCGCTCCACCATCGATGTCGCTAGCCTCGATGAGCTCCGTGAGCGCCTGCACGATTCGCTCTACATCGAGCGTCTGTTCCGAGTCACTTGTCGCTACGAATAACAAACCTCCGTCGTAGGGTGCCAGCATGTTGTGGCATCCGGCGAGGGTCGATTTTGCACAGAGACGTTCGATTTGCAAAAACGTACGCGGGTCGAGGGGCTCTGCAAACGATGCGAACAGGGCGACCGCTTCGTCCAGAAATGACGGGTTGAGACCTCGGATGCGTCGGCAGATGGACTCGGGCGATACGTCTGTCCTCAGGGCATCGATCTCGCGCTGCGCGAAGTCGATGGACGTGAGCTGCTCGATATGCCGTTTGACCTCATAGATGACGCTGTCAAAGAACAGTGAGTCGTCGGTCGTGAGAAAGACCGGGTAGTGCCGCGCGTTGGCGTAGCGGATGGCTTGGTCGGGAATCGGGATGTGCAGGACGTTTTTGATGATGAGACCGCTCGTTCCCTTGGCGACGAGGTATTTCACGGCTTCAGTGATGAGGTACGGGTCGTCCTTCGCATAGAGGAAAGTGCTGAGGATGATCTCGTCTGAGCTGAAGTTGACGCGCTGGTACTTGTTCTTGAGGCCGGGCATGAGTTCATAATCGAGGATCCCGACGCCAGAGACGGCACGCGAGACGCCATCGCTGCCGGCGATTAGACGGACTGACCCCTCATATTCCCGTGAGAAGTCCGAGATGGTGTATAGCATCAGCATCACCTTGTAAATAATTACAATAAGTACCTATACAAATAGGATAATCGCACATCCGTATGCCTTTGATGCGATAAATAGTTCAAATACCTGCTGATAGAACGAAAAATCAGATCGAGAATTGTTGTAGATTCCAACAAGAAATGATCCTTGGCGGCATCGTTACTAAACCGTACAGTGAAGCAACGTAAAGCTTTCACTGAAAGGAGCGATGATGGGGCAGATGGTGGTGCTTTCGGTCGAGGAAGTTTCCAAGGTGCTGACAATCGAGGATGCAATCGCTGCCGTGGAGGAGGCATATCGCCAGAAGGCAACGGGCAAGGGTGTTGCGTGGCCGATGGTATATGAGCAGTTCGAACCCGGCGTGGCCGATATGGATATCCGCTCGGGCGAGTTGGCGGGAAGCGGCCTCTTCGGCCTCAAGCTCACCGCTTGGTTCTCTCAGAATCCTAAAAAGGGGCTGCCCGAGATCTTTGGCACCACGCTGCTGTGCGACAACGCGACGGGCGAGCCGTTGGCGCTGCTCAATGCCTCCGCCGTCACTGGACTTCGCACCGGTGCCGCCGCTGCGCTCGGTGCCAAGTGGCTGGCTCGGGCGGATGCGTCCAAACTGCTTGTTGTGGGTGCCGGTCATATGAGCACTTATATGGTGGCGGGCGTGCTCGCCGCCTGTCCCAAGGTGAGCGAGGTCAAGGTGTGGGAGCCGGTTTCCGATGCCGCGCCCGAGGCCCGCGTCGAGCGCATGCGAGGCGAGGTCGCCCATATCTTGGGCGCCTGCGAGCATGCTCGCGAGGCATCCACCTATTCCATCGAGGCGACGGCTGACGGCCAAGGTGCCGCGGCGGAGGCCGACATTATCGTGACGATCACGCCGGCGACCAAGCCCATCATTCTCGATTCATGGGTGCGTCCTGGTACGCATATCTCCTGCGTCGGTGCCGACATGCCCGGCAAGCAGGAGCTCGCCTCGGCGCTTGTCGCCCGTGCCGCTGTTTACGTCGACGACCGCGAGCAATCGGTCGCGTCCGGTGAGCTGGAGATTCCGGTTGCCGAGGGCGCCATCACGCCCGAGGACATCAAAGCGGAGCTCGGCGAAGTCATCGCCGGCGCGGCTACGGGGCGCTCGGATGACGAGCAGGTGACGGTGTTCGATACGTCGGGCATCGCCGTTCAGGACCTTTCGGCATCGAAAATCGCCTACGACCGCGCCGTCGAGGCGGGGCTGGGTACCGTGGTGGAGCTGTAAGAAAGTCAAGGAAAGGAAACGACAATGCAGATCAAGGATTTCGCCGTCGAGCAGTGGATGAACGAGTGGGAGACCAAGTGCACCCACAACGTTGCAGAGACGTGCGTCTACTCCCTCACGCTCGACCAGCTGTTCGAGCATACGAACACTGACAAGAAGGCGTGGCTCGATAGCCTGTGCTCGCGCCGATTCACCTACGGAGACATCGAGGGGCAGCCCGGCTTCCTCGAGGGGGTCGCGCGTCTCTATAAGACGGTCGAGCCCGGGCATATCGTGCCCACGCACGGCGCGACCGGTGCCAACTCCCTGGTTATTTCCACGCTCGTCGAACCGGGCGATCACGTAGTCTCCGTCAAGCCCACCTACCAGCAGCTTTACTCGATTCCCGAGATGTGCGGCGCGAAGGTCGATATCCTTCAGCTCGACCGCAAGAACGGCTACCACGTCGACGTCGATGCGCTCGATGCTCTGGTGACCGACGATACCAAGCTCATCTGCATCAATAACCCGGACAACCCCACGGGCGCCCTGCTCGACACCGATACGCTCAAGGCGATTGTTGAGGTCGCACGCAAACACGACGCGTGGGTACTCTGCGACGAGGTCTACCGTCTGCTTACTCAGACGGATGAGTACTCCGAGTCCGTGATCGACCTGTACGACAAGGCCATCGTCACCGCATCCATGTCCAAGGTCTGGTCGTTCGCCGGCCTGCGTCTGGGCTGGGCGGTCACCAAGAGCCCGGAACTCCGTCGCGCGCTGCTCTCGCATCGTGACTACAACCTGATTTCCGCCGGCATATTCAGCGAGACGGTGGCGGAGCTGATTCTGGGCAACGCTTCCGTGATCCTTGAGCGCAGCCGTCGCATCGTCCGTCAGAACCTTGCTGTTCTGGAGAAGTGGGTCGAGAGCGAGCCGCACCTGTCGTTCGTTAAGCCCGAGGCGGGTACCACCGCGCTCGTGTATTACGACTACGACATCGACTCCAGGACGTTCTGCATCGACATGATTAAGAAGTCCGGCGCGCTCGTCACCCCGGGCGATTGCTTCGAGGAGCCCAAGAGCATGCGCATCGGCTATGCATACTCCGATAACACCGACGACCTGCAGAAGGGCCTGGATGCCATCTCTGCATACATGCGTACGCTCGAGTAGAGGCTCGAGGTCGAAGTGATGGGGCCGATCGGTTTAGGACCGGTCGGCCCCTATTTTCTCTCAAGGCTACCGAACACTATTGTCACATTAGATGCCCACGGGGTCGCATCGCTGCGACGCCGTGGGCATAATGGTGTGGAAGGTGCAAGTTACGCGAAATGGGAGGACACATGGCGCTGATCTATGTCGTTGAGGACGACGAGCCCATTCGTCGTGAGCTTATCGACATCCTTGCCCGCGCCGGGTTTGAAGTCGAGGCCTGCGAATCGTTTGAGCATGTCTCGCGCAATATTCTCGCCGCCGCGCCCGACCTGGTGCTGCTCGACCTCACGCTCCCTGTCAAAGACGGCCAGCACATCTGCCATGAGGTCCGTCGCGAATCCGAGGTTCCCATCATCGTTCTCACGTCGCGCACGACCGAGATCGACGAGGTCATGGCCATGACGCTCGGCGCGGACGACTTTGTTCCCAAGTCCTACAGCGCGCGCGTGCTCGTGGCGCGCATCAACGCACTGCTGCGTCGCACCACGGCGGCAGGCGAGCGCAGCACACTTGTCCACAAGGGGCTGGAGCTCGACCTCGCCCGCTCCATAATCACCAATACGGCATCCGGCGACAGCACCGAGCTCACCAAAAATGAGCTGCGTATCCTCTCGCTGCTTCTGAGCCGCGCGGGCAAGATCGTTTCGCGCTCGGCCATCATGCAGGACCTGTGGGACTCCGACGCCTTTGTGGACGACAACACGCTTACCGTCAACATCAACCGCCTGCGCACCACGCTCGAAAAAATCGGCATCAAGGGGTATTTGACGACGCACCGCGGCCAGGGCTATTCGGTCTAGGGGCCGGCTATGTCGTTTGGCAAATTCTTTAAAGATGCGCTGCTTCCCGTCGCCGTGTGGACGTGCGGCGTGCTGCTGAGCTGCTTTGTGCTGACGGTCGCCGGCGCACCCGTTTCTATCGTGGTCGTGGCGGTCGGCGTGTCCTTTATCTTTGGTATGCTCGGCATCGTGATCGAGTACGCACGCCGTCGTCGTTTTCTGCGCCAGCTGGAGCGTGCGGCCGAGGAGCTCGAGAGTCCCGCATGGGTACAGGAGATGGTGCAATGCCCGACCTATGCCGAGGGCGAGCTCGAGTACGAGGTCTTGCGCCGGGTGGGCAAAGCCGCTTGCGACGAGGTTGCCGAAGGCCGGCGTCAGACCGATGACTATCGCGACTATATCGAGAGCTGGGTCCACGAGGCCAAGCTGCCCCTGGCGGCGGCTCACCTGATTTTGGAAAACCTGGACAGCAGCGAAGACGACCTGTCGCGCGTGGACGACCTGGCACGCGAACTTGCCCGCGTGGAGCGCTATATCGACCAGGCGCTCTACTATGCGCGCTCGGAGGTTGTGGAGCGCGATTACCTGATTCGACGTTGGAACCTCAAGGCTCTGGTGACGGGCGCAATCAAGGCCAATGCGCGTGAGCTCATCGCGGCACACGTGGCGCCGGTGTGCGAGAACCTCGACTTTGAGGTCTTTACCGACGAGAAGTGGCTCGAGTTTATTCTGGGCCAGCTCATTCAGAACAGCATTAAATATGCGCGTGAGGACGGCGCAAAGATCGTGTTTTCGGGTGCGTTGCTGGACGAGGGTCTGGCAAGCGAGCGCATCGAGCTCACCGTTGCGGACAACGGCTGTGGCGTGTGTGCGGCAGACCTGCCGCGCGTGTTCGAGAAGGGCTTTACCGGCGACAACGGCCGCACCACCAAGCGTGCAACGGGTATTGGCCTCTACCTGGTGGCGCGCCTGTGCTCCAAGATGGGCATCGACGTCACCGCGGCATCGGAGCCGGGCGAAGGCTTCGTCGTAACATTCGCTTTTTCAACGAACAAGTTCCAATACTTTGAGTAACGCACACGGCAGACGCCCGCCCAAACAAAAACGTGTCGCCCCAAACAAAACGTGCCGCCCCAAACGGGGCGGCACGCCATTTTTCCATCAGACAACTCGTTGAAGCAAGGCTGCGAAGGCCGCGGGGCCGGGAGGGGTTTCCTAAGGGCACATCCCGCAGCCGCAACGCGGCGAGGACGTGCCCGTGGAAACCCCGCAGGCCCCGCGGCCGGTGGGAGCAACGCTACTTCACGACCAGAATGTCGCAATCCGTATTACGCAGCAGGAACGTCGAAATCGAACCCAGGAGTGCGTACTTAATCGAGGACAGACCGCGGGCACCGCAGAGCACCAGATCGGGCTTGACCACGTCGAGCATCTCGTCCTTCAACGTCTCACGAATACGACCGGCGCGAATCATGACTTCGACCTCGGGGATATCGGGATTAGCCTTGGCCTCCTCGAGTTGCTTCGCGATGGAGTTGTTAAAGGCCTCCTCCAAGCCGTTGACTAAGTCGACCGGGTAAGCTCCCGCGCTCTCGAGCGCTGTGGAGTCGATTACGTGACCGATAATCAGCTTTGCGCCGTTGTTTGCGGCCACCTTGATGGCGCGTGCGAGCACAAAATCCTGCTGCTCAGTACCGTCGAGTGAAACAAATACCTTGGTGTAGCCCTCGTTCATGGTTTCCTCCTTGGTCTATCGCACGGGCGCGGGGCTCGTGCGTCGGGCGGCCACGGGTGCGCGGACCGCCGGACACTTTACCTTGTTGCAGTTATACCCAAGGATTTCGGTTTGACCGCCTGCAATTCTGTGAACGGACGAGATTTTTGGTAAGGGTTGGCATGTGCGCGTCGCCAACGGTTGATAATGGGACATCGCCCGCACCGTCCGCAGAAACATCTATCGGCGGGTGTTAAACGAGGGGGTCCCTTTGGATATTATCGAGCTTCTAAAATCTGCCTTTATGGGCCTGGTCGAGGGCATTACCGAATGGCTGCCCGTTTCGTCGACGGGCCACATGATCCTGGTGGACGAGTTCGTCAAGATGAACGTGAGCGAGACGTTCTGGAACATGTTCCTGGTCGTGATTCAGCTTGGCGCCATATTGGCCGTCTGCGTGCTGTTCTTCTACGACCTCAACCCGTTCTCGCCCAGCAAGGGCAAGGAGGGTCGTCGCGACACATGGGCGCTGTGGGGCAAGATTGTGCTCGGCTGTATTCCCGCTGCGGCGATTGGCCTGCCGCTCAACGACTGGATGGAGGAGCATTTCTACAACGCTCCCGTCGTGGCGCTGGCACTCATCGTCTACGGTGTGCTGTTTATCGTGATTGAGAATTGGCGTGCGAACAAGCGCGATCAGGCCGCTCTTGCCGGTTCGTTTGGTTCGCGCGCCGTTGTGGCGGGCGGGCGTCCCGCCGGTGCACACTTTGCGGCGCCTGCTGCGGCTGCCGCAGAGGATTCGGACAACGATGACGAAGACCTCGACTTTGGCTCCATTGCGACGCTCGAGGACCTAAGCTGGAAGACCGCGCTGGGTATTGGCTGCTTCCAGGTTCTGTCGCTGGTGCCGGGCACATCGCGTTCCGGCTCCACCATCATCGGCGGCCTGTTGCTGGGCTGCACGCGCTCGGTGGCGTCCAAGTTCACGTTCTTCCTGGCTATCCCCGTCATGTTTGGTGCGAGTGCGCTTAAGCTGGTCAAGTACTTCGTTAAGGGCGGTACGTTTGGTGCCAACGAGGTCGCCATCCTGGGCGTGGGCTGCATCGTCGCCTTTGTGGTTTCGCTCATCGCCATCAAGTGGCTCATGGGCTTTGTCCGTCGTCACGACTTCAAGTGCTTCGGCATCTACCGCATTGTCTTGGGCATCGTGGTACTTGCGTACTTCTTCGTCCTGGAGCCTATGCTCGGCCTGTAACTTGGTTGACGCTGCGCGGCGGCCGGGGCGACAACTTGTCATTCAAAGGGGGCGGCATGACCAAAAGGTCTATGCCGCCCCCTTTTCATGCCAATTTGTTCGCCCCGGCCGCCGCTCGCTACCGTGGCCCATGACATCGGTGACTCCGTGATTGGTGCATTGGGGTCAGGTTACTTTGCAGCAACATGGTGCAGACTAACCTGCCCCCATTGCGCCAAATCCGCTGGGGCGGGCTCGATGGCAGCGGACGGAGTCGTGGTGTGATTTGCGTCGGTGTCCGCGCGGCTCGGTATACTGGTACGGCTCAAACTATGGCGCCGCCCGCAGGCGCGCCGTCCGTCAGATGAGGAGTCGCCCATGACCCAGCCCTTGCCCCGGGAAAAGAACACCGCCGCGCCCGTTCCGCCCGCGCCGGAGCCCGTGCCGCTCGATGCGTACACCGCCCCCGCCGCGCCGGAACCCGAGCTCGTTCCGCTCGACATCTACGACGCCCCGGCGCCGGCGCCCAAGCCCGTCAAGCCGCTCGTCGACATCGACAGCCTCAACCCCGCCCAGCGCGAGGCGGTCCTGACCACTGAAGGCCCGTTGCTGGTCCTTGCCGGCGCCGGCTCGGGCAAGACCCGAGTTCTGACCTTCCGCATCGCGCACATGCTGGGCGACCTGGGTGTTAAGCCCTGGCAGGTCCTGGCCATCACGTTTACCAACAAGGCTGCGGCCGAGATGCGCGAGCGTCTGGCAGCGCTCATTCCCAACGGCACTCGCGGCATGTGGGTGTGCACCTTCCACGCCATGTGCGTGCGTATGCTGCGCGAGGACGCCGACCTGCTGGGCTACACCGGCCAGTTCACCATCTACGATGACGATGATTCCAAGCGCATGGTGCGCGACATTATGCAGGCGCTCGGCATCGAGCAAAAGCAGTTCCCCATCAACATGATCCGTAGCAAAATCAGCTCGGCCAAAAACGCCATGATCGGGCCCGAGGACATGCTCAAATCCGCCGACAGCCCCAACGACAAAAAGGCCGCGCAGGTCTATATGGAGCTGGAGCGCCGCCTGCGCGCTGCCAACGCCATGGACTTCGACGACCTACTCGTGCGCACGCTCGAGCTACTGCGCACCCGCCCCGAGGTGCTCGACAAGTATCAGGAGCGCTTCCGCTACATTAGCGTCGACGAGTATCAGGACACCAACCACGTCCAGTACGAGATCGCCAACCTGCTGGCCGCCAAGTACCAAAACCTCATGGTCGTGGGTGACGACGACCAGTCCATTTACAGCTGGCGCGGCGCCGATATCACCAACATCCTGGACTTCGAGAAGGACTTTAAAAACTGCAAGACCGTCAAGTTGGAGCAGAACTACCGCTCCACGGGTCACATCCTGAGCGCCGCCAACGCCGTGGTGCGCCACAACTCGCAGCGCAAGGACAAGCGCCTGTTCACGGCAGAGGGCGACGGCGAGAAGATCCAGGCCTTCCAGGCGAGCGATGAGCGCGATGAGGGCCGCTGGATTGCCGGCGAGATCGAAAAGCTGCACTCCAAGGGCACAAGCTACGACGACATCGCCGTGTTCTACCGCACCAACGCCCAGTCGCGTATTCTCGAAGATATGTTCCTGCGCGCGGGCGTACCCTACAAGATCGTGGGCGGCACGCGATTCTTCGACCGCGCCGAGATCCGCGACGTCATGGCCTACCTCAAGATGATTGTGAACCCGGCAGATGAGATGAGCGTCAAGCGTGTCATCAATACGCCGCGACGCGGTATCGGCTCCACCTCGATCCAAAAGATTGAGCAGCTGGCGCGCGATAACCGCTGCTCGTTCTTCCAGGCCTGCGAGATCGCGACGGCCGAGACGGGCATGTTTAGCGCCAAGGTGCGTAACGGCCTGTCGAGTTTTGTGGCGCTGGTGCGCGAGGGCCGTCGCATGGACGGCGAGCTCAAGGACGTCGTCGAGATGATTGTCGACAAAACGGGCCTGCTGCAGGCGTTCCGCGCCGAGGGCACCATGGAGTCTGAGAGCCGCGCCGAGAACATCCAGGAATTCTTGGGCGTTGCAGCCGAATTTGAGGAGACGCACGAGGATATCGAGGGTACGCTCGAGAGCTTGGAAGAGCTGCGTGCGGCTGGCGTTGCCGATGTGCCCGCTGGCGCTGAGCCCGAGCCCGTCGTGGTGAGCGCGCCCGCACCGGAGCCAGGACCGTCTGCGCCTGCGTCTTCGTTTGAGGCATTGGTCGGCGCCCGTGACGCCGCTGGCTCCAATCCGCTCGACAGTCTGGTGGCTCCGGCGCTCTCTCCGCAGGATGCTCTGGCTGCCGCCATCGCGGGCAATGCCTATGCCGCGCCGACGGAGCTGCCCGCGGGTGCCGTGCATGCCGACGAGATTGAGCGCACCTATGGTCCGCTTACCTGCAAGGCGCTGCCCGCCCTCATGGAGTGGCTGGCCCTGCGTTCCGACCTGGATTCTCTTGCCGGCGAGACGCATGCCATTACCATGATGACTATCCACTCCGCCAAGGGCCTGGAGTTCCCTGCGGTCTTCGTTGCCGGCATGGAGGAGGGCATCTTCCCGCACGTGCACGACTTTGGCGGCAGCGACGATCCGGGCAAGCTCGAGGAAGAGCGCCGCTTGGCCTACGTCGCCATCACGCGCGCCCGCAAGCGCCTGTTCCTGACCTATGCGGCAACGCGCCGTACCTACGGCTCGACCTCGGCCAACCCGCGCTCGCGCTTCCTCAACGAGATTCCGTTTGAGGATATCGAGTTTAGCGGTATTGGCTCTGCCGGCTTTGAGGGCACGGGCTGGGAGAAGCGCGGCGACCGTCACGGTACCTTTGGCTCGGGCATGGGCTCGGACATGTATGGTGGCAAGGTCTTTGGCTCTCGCACGCGCTCGACCGGCGGTTCCGGCTCGCGCGGCGGTTCGAGCTTCGACGACTTCTTTGGCGGTAGCAGCTACGGAACCGAGCGCCATCGCGGCGTTTCGCCCGATGCCGGCCGCGTTGCCTCGACCTTTGGGTCGGGTGCGCCGCGAGCCAAAAAGCCGTCGTCCAAAGTGTCCCCGACGGTGGAGCGCAAGGTCGATCGCGCCAGCGCGTCGCAGGACTTTGCCGCAGGTGATACCGTGGGCCACAAGACCTTTGGCACGGGTACCGTGATCTCGGTCGTCGGAGACATGATCGAGGTCCAATTCGAGAAGACCGGCCAGACCAAAAAGCTCATGAAGGGCTTTGCTCCTATAGTGAAACTGACCTAGGCGGCTTTCCCAGGCACGGCACCTCGGCCTTCAATCGCCGGGCATGACCTCAAGGTCTATGCCCTCCTCTTTCAGGCCGATCTGCCGCACCTGGAAAACCCGTACATCCGGCTAGGCGGGCGTATGGGGCAACATCGCCTGCTCGGACAGTCCTGCGCAAGACGGAGGCCACATTAAGTGGCCTCCTTTGCGTGCGGAACTCGCGATCGACGTTGTCCTTGGCGCCTGTCCGGGTCCTTGGGTAACGTTGCTGGTCGAGCGTTGCTTCGCCGCTCGCTTTTTGATCTGGAAAACCGGATGGGCTGATAAATAGACATGGCAAGGGGCTCCCCCGTTGATGAACGGGGGAGCCCCTTGTTGCGTTTTGATTGTTGCCGCTAGCCAGAGGCTCGTCGGGGTGGGGCGCGTGGTTTGGTCGATCGCGAGTTCCGCACGAGCCAGAGAGCACTTAATGTGCTCTCCGTGCGAGTCAGGACTGCTCGAGCAGGCGACCAAACCCCGCGCCCCGCCCCGGCGAGCGCTCGGGGATTGAGCGATTACAAGTGGCTGATGATCAGCTCCATCTTGCCCTCGAGCTCAATCTTGTCCACGGTGCTCGGGGCCAGCAGGTGGCTGCCTTTGTGGACGGGGTCGCCGCAGACGGTGCCTTCGCCGTCGATGACCGACAGGCACATGAAGGGCCAGCGCTGGTCCAAGGTCTTGCTGCCGTCCACGCGCACGCGATCGACGGTGTAGCAGGGGTTGGACTCGAGCTCGGTCACACCGTCGACCTCGGGTGCGGTCACGGTGCCGTCGGTCGGGGCCTGCGCGTTAAAGTTAATGCAGTCCAGGCTCTGCTCAATGTGCAGCGGGCGCAGCTTACCGTCGGTGCCGGGGCGGTCGTAGTCGTACAGGCGATATGTCACGTCGCTCGACTGCTGCGTCTCCAGAATCAGCGTGCCGGTCTTGATGGCGTGAACGGTGCCGGAGTCGATCTGGAAAAAGTCGCCCTTGTGGATTGGCAATACGTTGAGCATGTCGTCCCAGCGGCCATCCTCGATCATCTGTGCGGCCTCGGCGCGGTCATGCGCGCGCTGGCCGACGATGATCGTGGCACCGGGCTCGCAATCCAGCACGTACCAGCACTCGGTCTTGCCCAGGCTGCCGTTCTCGTGCTCGGCGGCGTACTCGTCGTTGGGGTGGATCTGAATCGACAGATCGTCCTTGGCGTCCAGAATCTTAATGAGCAGCGGGAACTCCTTGCCCTCGCAGTTGCCAAAGAGCTCGCGATGCTCGGCCCACAGCCACGACAGCGTGTGACCGGCGTAGGGGCCCTCGGCAATCTGGCAATCGCCGTTGGGGTGCGCCGAGATGGCCCAGCACTCACCGATGGGACCCTCGGGAATGTCATAGCCAAAGACGGTCTCCAGCTGGCGGCCGCCCCAAATCTTCTCGTGGAAGATCGGCGTGAGTTTAATCAAATCGGACATGTGCATACCCCCATCAGGTTGTGCAGGCACCTCGCGAAAAACGGCTCAAAGCGAGCGCCTGCCGGATTACAAACTTAAGCCAACGTTACGTTGTGCAGCTCAAAGCGGTCGCCCACGTTGCGCGAAATCGAGTACTCAAACGCGGCGCCGCTGTCCAAAAAGCCAATCTGGTTGAGCTCGAGCAGGGGAGAGCCGGGCTTGGTGTTCAGGCGCTTGGCCTCTTCCTCGGTTGCCGCCACGGCACGAATGGTGCGGTGGAAGCTCGAGATCTTAAGCCCGCATTGCTCGCGGATATAGCTGTAGACCGACGCGTACAGGTCCTTTTTCTTCAGGCCCGGGATCAGCTCGAGCGGCATATAGGTGTACTCGATAACGATGGGCAGGCCATCGACCTCGCGTACGCGCACGATGTGATAGGCAAAGTCGTCTTCGGCCATTCCCAGCTGGGAGGCAACCTCTGCCGGCGGATTGACGATCGAGAAATCGTAGACCACCGAGGCAACCTTCTCACCGCGATGCTCGTAGGTAAAGCCCTGCGCGCGGTCGTTTCTGCCTTGGAAAAACGCTTTGCCGGGAAGCCCCGCGGTGTCCTTGACGTAGGTGCCCGATCCGCGACGGCTCGTGACCAAGCCTTCCTCGGTAATTTGCTCAATTGCTCGTTTGACGGTGATCTTGGAAACGCCATACAGCTCGCAGAACTCAACGACAGTGGGTAGCTTGTCGCCGGGCTTAAGGGCGCCATCCTCGATACTGCGACGAATATCCGCAGCTATTGACTCATATTTGGGAATCATGGAACCCCCTTTCTAACATGAATGCCTGTAAAAGAAAGTATACCTACTATAAAAGCATCTATATGGCTTTAATCAAAGAAGTTCGAGAAAGAAAAACAAAAAAGACGCTTTACATAAAAAATTAGAGCGCTATAGTTATAGATAACAAGCGAGATGCATGAGCATCGCCTGTACCGCTTGGAGACGGATTTGTTTTGGTGGGTCGGATATCCGGATAACCGGTGCGCGCCCGCGCCGGATTACCCGCCAAAGCAAACCCGCCTCCAATCGGAGGCTCAAAGACACGAAAGCGAGGACTTCGATGGCACAGTATCAGCTGCCCAGCGACTTTTTCTTTGGCGCGGCCATGTCCGGTCCGCAGACCGAGGGCCAGTGGAACCAGGGCGGCAAGCTCGAGAACCTGTGGGACACCTGGTCCATGCAGGATCTGGGCTCGTTCTATAACCGCGTGGGTTCCTATGCCGGTAACGACTTTATGGCCAAGTACAAGGACGACCTTCGCATCATGAAGGACCTGGGCCTGGATACCTATCGCACCTCCATCCAGTGGAGCCGCCTGCTCGATGCCGACGGCAACCTCAACGAGGAGGGTGCTGCGTGGTACCACGAGCTGTTCCGCGCTTCCCGCGAGGCAGGCCTGGAGCCGTTCGTCAACCTTTACCACTTCGATATGCCCACCTATCTCTTTGACCGTGGCGGTTGGGAGAGCCGCGAGGTCGTCGAGGCCTACGCGCATTACGCCGACGTCGCCTTCCGCGAGTTCGGTCAAGAGATCAAGTACTGGTTTACCTTTAACGAGCCCATCGTCGAGCCCGAGCAGCGCTACCAGGAGGGCGTGTGGTTCCCGCAGCTCCACGACTTCAACCGTGCTCGCACCGTGCAGTACCATATTTCGCTGGCGCACGCGCTGGCTGTTGCCAACTATCGCAAGGCCTATGACAAGGGCGCCGTTCGCGCCGATGCCAAGATCGGCATGATCAACTGCTTCACCCCGGTCTACACCAAGGAGAACCCCAGCGAGGCAGACCTCGAGGCCGTGCGTATGACCAGCGGCATCAACAATCGCTGGTGGCTCGACCTTATCACCAAGGGCGAGCTTCCCGCCGACGTGCTCGACAGCCTGGCCGAGGGCGGCGTCAAGCTTCCGTTCCGCGCCGGTGACCAGGAGATCCTCAAGCAGGGCGTCGTTGACTGGCTTGGCTGCAACTACTACCATCCCACGCGCGTCCAGGCGCCGGCGAGCAAGATCGACCAGTACGGTCTGCCGCACTTTGCCGACGAGTACGTGTGGCCCGATGCCGTCATGAACAAGAGCCGCGGCTGGGAGATTTACCCGAAGGGCCTCTACGACTTTGGCATGGACTGCGCCAAGAACTATCCCGATCTTGAGTGGTTCGTCTCCGAGAACGGCATCGGCATCATGGACGAGTACAAGAATCGTGACGCCGAGGGAACCATTCAGGACGACTATCGCGTCGACTTTGTGCGCCAGCACCTTGAGTGGGTCGCCAAGGCCATTGACGAAGGGGCCAAGTGCCGCGGCTACCACTACTGGGCCGTCATTGACAACTGGTCCTGGGCAAATGCCTTCAAGAACCGTTATGGCTTTGTCGAGGTCGACCTCATGGACGGCTATCAGCGCCGTCTTAAGAAATCGGCAGCTTGGCTCAAGCAGGTCGCCACGACCCACGTGGTGGATTAGCGATCGGGCGCTCAGCCCCAAAACGGGCGCTCAGCCCCTGCGCAAACGCGCAATAACATTGGCACATCTGGTGGCAGAGGGCGACAGACCACCGTGCGCATAGGAAAAGGCCGGATTTGAAAGTTAGGAGCAATCATGGCCAGTGACAACGGAAAGAGCTTCCTCGACAAATTTGCCGAGGTCTCTGCGAAGGTGGGAAACCAGGTTCATCTGCGTTCCCTGCGCGATGCCTTCGCGACCATCACGCCGCTCTATATCCTTGCGGGTATCGCGGTTCTTATCAACAACGTCGTGTTCCCTCTGTTCCCGCTCGATGCGGCGGGCCTCGCCAACCTCCAGACCTGGGGCTCGGCAATCACCCTGGGCACCCTTAACGTGTCCGCCATTATCCTGGCCGGTCTGATTGGCTACAGCCTCGCCAAGAACGAGCGTTTCGATAACCCGCTTGCCTGCGTGGTTGTCGCTATCTCTGCCTTCGTCATCATGATGCCGCAGCAGATCACCGCCACCCTTGCCGCCACGAGCCCGCTTCTCACCGACAAGATCACCTCCGCCGAGGTCACCGGTGCCCTTTCGACCGCCAACACCGGTACCAACGGCCTGTTCTCGGCCATCATCATCGCCCTGCTCTCCACGACGCTCTTCATCAAGATCTCGGGCGTCGAGAAGCTCAAGGTCAAGCTGGGCGAGGGCGTACCTCCTGCGGTCTCCAACTCCTTCAACGTCATGATCCCAATGCTGCTCAACCTCTCGATCTTCGCTATCGCCTCGGCCCTGCTCGCCGTCTGTGCCGGCACCGACCTGTGCACCATCATCTCCACCTGCATCTCCAACCCGCTCAAGAGCATCATGAACGCCGGTCCGTGGGCTGTCATCCTCATCTACACCCTCGCCAACCTGCTGTTCTGCGTTGGTATTCACCAGTCCACCATCTCGGGCGCTACCGTCGAGCCGATCCTGACCATGCTCATCGTCGACAACATGGCTACCTTTGCCGCCGGCGGTACCATCCAGCCCGATCACTACATGAACATGCAGATCGTCAACAGCTTCGCCCTCATCGGCGGCTCGGGCTGCACCCTCATGCTGCTGCTCGACACCTTCCTGTTCTCCAAGAACAAGGCCTCCAAGACCGTTGCCAAGATGGCCATTCTGCCTGGCCTGTTCAACATCAACGAGCCGGTCATCTACGGTTACCCCATCGTGTACAACCTGCCGCTCATGATTCCGTTCGTGCTTCTTCCCGACCTGTTCATCGGTGTCACCTATGGCCTGACCTGCGCTGGCATCATCAGCCCCTGCATCGCTCAGGTGCCTTGGACCATGCCGCCCGTCATCAACGCCCTGCTTGCTACGGGCTTTGACTGGCGCGCCGGCGTGTGGCAGGCTCTGGAGCTGGTCATCGGCATGGCTGTCTACCTGCCCTTTATGAGGATCTCCGAGAAGGCCATCGCCAAGCAGGAGGCCCTCGCCGAGCAGAACGCCTAGCGTTTGTCCATTCCACCCTTGCGGGTACCGATGCTTGGTACCGGTACCCGTATCTCCTTTTTTGCCTAAACGTGCAAAACAGGGGAAAGATAACCACAAGGATTTATCCAGTTTGTCGTCTGCGCGCCGCGCAGTTATAAGGAGGAAACCATGAAGAAGATCATGCTTTGCTGCAATGCCGGCATGTCCACGAGTCTGCTGGTCCAGAAGATGCAGTCCGAGGTCGCGAGCCGTGGTCTGGACATCGAGGTCGAAGCCCGTCCTATGAATGAGGCCCACGATCACCTGGACGAGTGCGACATCCTGCTGCTCGGCCCGCAGATCGGCTACACCAAGGGCGACTTTGAGAAGGAGGCCGCCGGCCGTTTCCCGGTCGAGGTCATCAACATGGTCGACTATGGCCGCATGAACGCCGCCGGCATCATCGACCACTGCGTCAGCGTGATGGGCTAGGTGCAGCGCATGGAGGATATGAACGAACTGCAGATGACCTGCTTCGAGATCATCAGCTACGTCGGTACCGCCAAGAGCATGTACATCAACGCCGTGCAGAAGGCCAAGGAGGGCGATTTCGACGCCGCCGAGGAGCTCATTAAGCAGGGCGACGAGGCCTATAACGGCGGCCACGATGTTCACATGGGACTTCTTAAGAAGGAGGCCAATGGCGAGCGCAACGGCGAGGCCCCGCTGATTCTGCTGCACGCCGAGGACCAGATGGCCGGCACCGAGACCATGCGCGTCATGGCCACGGAGCTCATTGAGGTCCACAAACAGCTACAGGCACTCAAGGCCTAGCTGGCGTTTTCGCCGCGACGGATCGTGCGGTTCGCATACAATCCAGTCCCTTTTGCAGGCGCCGGGAGTCTCCCTCTCCCGGCGCTTTTTGTTTGGCGAGTTGCTGAGCGTCATTGCTCGTTGAGCGGGCGGACGTTTCCCCAGATAAAACCTGCCAAAACAAACCTGTCCCTTTTTGGCGGGTTTTTGTCTTGAGAGCGGTACCATACAGGCAATGTTTAAACGAGAAAGGTGGGCTCTCATGGAACCTAAGCAGTACTACATCGGCATTGACGTCGGCGGCACTTCGGTTAAGGAGGGCCTGTTCGACGAAGACGGCAATCTGCTTGCCAAGGCCAGCGTGCCCACGCCTCCCATCGTCGACGCTGCGGGCTTTGCCGCGGTAACCGAGGCTATCGACCAGGTGGTCGCCAAGGCTCAGATTCCGCGCGCCTTTGTGGCAGGCATTGGCCTGGCCGTTCCGTGCCCCATTCCGGCTGCGGGCGATGCCAAGGTCAAGGCGAACATCTCCATCAACCTGCCCGAGCTTAAGATTGCCATTCAGGAGCACTGCCCCGACGCGGTCGTAAAGTACGAGAACGACGCCAACGCCGCCGCCATGGGCGAGGCCTGGCTCGGCTCTGCCAAGGGCGTGCAGAACGTGGTGATGGTCACCATCGGTACCGGCGTGGGCGGCGGCGTCATCATCAACGGCGACGTTGTGTCGGGCGTTGTGGGTGCTGGCGGCGAGATTGGCCACATGTGCCTGAACCCGGCTGAGGAGCGCACCTGCGGCTGCGGCGGCCATGGCCACCTGGAGCAGTATTCCAGCGCCACCGGCGTGGTGAGCAACTACCTTGCCGAGTGCGAGAAAGCGGGCGTCGAGCCCATCGAGCTCACCGGCCCCTCCGATTCCAAGGACGTGTTCCAGGCCTGCCGCGAGGGCGACAAGCTCGCGCTGGCCGCGGCCGATACCATGGCCGACTATCTCGGCCGCGCCCTGGCGCTTATTGCCAACGTGGTCGATCCCGAGATGTTCCTTATCGGCGGCGGCGCCTCCGCCTCGGCCGATGTCTACCTCGACAAGGCTCGCGAGTACTTCCAGCGCTACGCGCTTTCTGCCTCGCGCGAGACGCCCATTAAGGTCGCTTCGCTCGGCAACGACGCCGGCATCATCGGTGCCGCCTACGTAGCCCTGCGCGCCGCCGGCAAATAGCTGGTGCAAGGGGGACAGGTTAGTTTGCACCAACATGGTGCAAGGGGGCAGACTTCGCCCCGGCACTTGCCCCAAATTGTGCCGCGGCCCTTCCGTCTCAGAAGGCTCGGCGCCAGCGTGCTACCATAGCTACGTCCAAGTACACATATCAAGTGGAGGATATCCATGGCAAACGTTCTTGTCTTTGGTCACCAGAACCCCGATAACGACGCCATCATGAGCGCCGTCGTCCTGTCCCAGCTGCTCAATCAGGTTGAGTATGCTGGCAACACCTACGAGGCCTGCGCCCTTGGTCAGCTTCCGGCCGAGTCCGCCAAGCTGCTCGCCGACGCCGGCATCGCCGAGCCCCGCGAGATCGAGTCCGTCGAGGCCGGCCAGCTCGTCGTTCTCACCGACCACAACGAGTCCGCCCAGTCCGTCGCCGGCCTTAAGGACGCCACGGTCTTTGGCGTCGTCGACCATCATCGCATCGGCGACTTCGAGACCGCCGGCCCGCTGCACTACATCTGCCTGCCCTGGGGCTCCAGCTGCACCATCGTCACTAAGCTCGCCGACGTGCTCGGCGTTGAGCTTTCCGACGTCCAGGCCAAGCTGCTGCTCTCGGCCATGATGACCGACACGCTCATGCTCAAGAGCCCCACCACCACCGATGTCGACCGCGCCGTCGCCGCCAAGCTCGGCGAGCAGGTGGGCGTCGATCCGGTCAAGTTTGGCATGGAGGTCTTCCTTACCCGTCCGTCCGGCTCCTTCACCGCAGCCGAGATGGTCGGCAACGACATCAAGATGTTCGAGCCCGCCGGCAAGAAGCTGCTCATCGGCCAGTACGAGACCGTCGACAAGAGCCGTGCGCTCGGCATGATCGACGAGATTCGCGAGGCCATGCGCGCCTATGCCGCCGAGAAGGATGCCGACGGCATCGTCCTGTGCATCACCGACATCATGGAGGAGGGCTCGCAGGTCCTGCTCGAGGGCGAGACCGAGGCCGCTCAGAAGGGCCTGGGCATCGCCGACGAGCATGATGGCGTCTGGATGCCGGGCGTTCTTTCCCGTAAGAAGCAGGTCGCTGCCCCCATCATGGCTGCCTGCTAGGTTTTTGACCTAACACCGACGACCGGATCGCGGAAGCCCCGCGCTCCGGTCGTTTTTTGTGCACGGCGCCGCGTCGTCTCTTGGACAGGCGTGCTCGTGCCGTTGAGCAAATAATGTTCAACCTGTGGTTCCGCTTTTCGGCCGCGCTCGCGCGCTTGTCGCGCAGGGTAGGCTAGATGCAAGCGTAATACGTCGGAGCGCGGCGCCGCCATCTGGGCGGGCCGTGCTTTTTTAAGACGGGAACCTTCCCGTGAAAGGAGCCGCCCATGGCAGCACCCGAGCAGCTGTTCAACGTCCGTGAGCGCAAGCGTTTTGAGCGCCACGACATTTGGGAGCGCATCACCGAGAACGGCACGATTTCCGCCGCCGTCATGGTCTTCGCCGCCATCGCCGCCGTCATTTGCGCCAACACCGATGCCTACGAGGCCATCCATCACTTTTTGGAGACCCCGCTGTATGTGGGTCTGGGCAACCTTACGGCCGGTCTCACCGTTGAGCTTTTCGTCAACGACTTCCTCATGGCGATTTTCTTTTTGCTGGTGGGCATTGAGCTTAAGTACGAGATGACGGTCGGCGAGCTCAAAAACCCGCGCCAGGCTATGCTTCCCATGCTGGCGGCCGTGGGCGGCGTCGTCGTTCCCGCCTGCATCTATCTGATCTTTAACCATGCCGGCGCGCACAACGGCTGGGCCATTCCCATGGCAACCGATATTGCCTTTGCGCTGGGCGTGCTGTCGCTTTTGGGTAATCGCGTGCCCAACGGCGTGCGTGTGTTCTTCTCGACGCTTGCCATCGCCGACGACCTCATTTCCATCGCCGCCATCGCCATCTTCTACGGTCAGAGCCCCAATCCGTTTTGGTTGGGCGCCGCCGCGCTTGTGACCTGCGCGCTCGTGTGGCTCAACAAGACGCAGCATTACCGCCTTGCCCCGTACTCGGTGCTGGGCCTGCTGCTGTGGTTCTGCATGTTCAAGAGCGGCGTGCATGCTACGCTCGCCGGCGTCATCTTGGCCTTTACCATCCCGGCCAAGTGCGGCGTCAAGCTCGATAGCCTCACCGATTGGTTGGGCGAGTGCCTGCCGCTGCTCGATGACCGCTACGATGACGAGGCACACATCCTGGGCCAGCATGACTTTACCGTCTCGACTACCAAGGTCGAGCGCGTCATGCACCGCGTGACCCCGCCGCTCATTCGCATGGAGCGTCTGATCTCCACGCCGGTCAACTTTGTGATCCTGCCGATCTTTGCGTTCGTCAACGCACAGGTTCGCCTAGTGGGCGTGGACATGAGCACGCTGCTCACCGACCCGGTGACGCTCGGCGTGTACTTTGGCATGCTGCTGGGTAAGCCGATCGGTATCTTTGGCATGACGTTTGCCCTGGTTAAGCTTAGGGCCTGCGAGCTGCCGCGCAATGTCAACTGGCACATGATTGCCGGCGTGGGCATTCTGGGCGGCATCGGCTTTACCATGTCGATTCTCATCAGCGGCCTCGCCTTCCCGACGGCCCAGTTTGAGGTTCTGGCCGCCAAGGCCGCTATTCTCGCCGGCTCTGTCACCGCGGCCGTACTTGGCATGATCTACATGAGTGTGATCTGCAAGCACCCCGCGCCCAAGAACGAGTAGGCGCGTAGAAACAGACGCCAGAGCCTGCTCGAGCGCGTGTAAAACGCGGTTTTGAGTGGTACTTGCCACCTGCCGGACACCCCAGTGGCCAAAAAACGCCGTTTGTGAGTACTGTCACAAACGGCGTTTCATTTTAGGCGCGAAAAATAATGTACAAATCTATTCTGTCTGTGCATTAACGATTGCGTGGCTGGACGAAAAATGCCGATGCATCCTTCCAAAACCGGACACAAAAGGCCAAGACTGGCCTTTTTAATTCAAAATCGCTGTTACTAAAAAAGTAACAGTACTCATATTTGCTATTTTTTGACCACAGGCCCCAATGACTAGGTTTATTCCACGGTGCCGTAGATGGCGCCCCAGCCGTGGGCGGCCAAGGCGGAGTTGAGCTGGTCGCAAAGTGACTGGCGGTCGTAATAGCCGGGCGGTAGCAGGTTGACGATTTCCATGAGATCGGGCGCCAGGTCCAAGATTTCGGCCTGTACGATCAGATCCAGGCGGCCGATGGCGTGACGGTCGTAAAATAGTCCGTCGACCAGGCGCTGCAGGTCGCCGAATTCCTCGGCCTGGAACGATCCGTACTCCATAGTGCCTCCTTGGGCGCTTCACGCCGGCATGCGCGGCGATTCGTAATTCATTGCGATGGACTTAATCTATCACGGCTTCATAACGTTGCGACGGTGGCGGTCTATACTTAGAAGAATTGCAACGTACCGCTTCGTGAAAGGTCGCACCCATGCAGACGATCTACCAGAAGATGGAAACCACCGAACTCGATGCCGCCATCGAGGCGCTCAAGGCCGAGGTCGCCGAGGTCAAGGCCAAGGGCCTGGCGCTCGACATGGCCCGCGGCAAGCCGTCGCCCTCCCAGGTGGACATCTCTCGACCCATGCTCGATATCCTCAATGCCGATGCCGATCTGCACGACGGCAATGTCGACTGCTCCAACTACGGCTGCTTTGAGGGCATTCCCTCGGCACGCAAGCTGGCGGGGGAGTTCCTGGGTTGCCCCGCCGAGCAGACGCTCGTGCTGGGTTCGTCGAGCTTGCTGATCGAGCACGATATCGCCGGTATGTTCTGGCGTTGCGGCTCGTGTGGTAGCGATCCTTGGGAGGCTTACGAGGCAGCGCACGACGGCAAGAAGGTCAAGTTCCTGTGCCCGGTTCCCGGCTACGATCGCCACTTTGGCATTACCGCCGACTTGGGTATCGAGAACGTTCCCGTCGCGATGACCGACAACGGCCCCGATATGGACGAGATCGAGCGCCTCGTTGCCGCCGACGATTCCATCAAGGGCATCTGGTGCGTGCCCAAGTATTCCAACCCCACGGGTATCACCTTTAGCGAGGACACCGTGCGCCGCCTGGTCGAGATGCACACGGCCGCGCCCGATTTCCGCATCTTCTGGGACAACGCCTACTGCGTGCACGACCTGTACGACGAGACCGACGAGCTCGCCAACATCTTTGATCTTGCCCGCGCGGCGGGCACCGAGGACCGCGTGGTGGCATTCGCCTCGACGTCCAAGATCACCTTCCCGGGTGCCGGTATCGGCTTTATCGGTGCGAGCCCCGCGGTTATCGCGGAGTTCTCCAAGCGCCTGAAGGCCGGCCTCATCAGTGCCGACAAGCTCAACCAGCTGCGTCACGTGCGCTTCCTTCCCACCATCGAGGCGGTCAAGGAGCACATGAAAAAGCATGCCGAGTTCCTGCGCCCGCGCTTTGAGGCTGTCGAGCGCAAGCTCACCGAGGGCTTGGGCGACACGGGCTGCGCCACCTGGACGCACCCCCGCGGCGGCTACTTTGTAAGCTTCGATGGTCCCGAGGGCTCGGCTCAAAAGGTCGCCGCGCTTTGCGCAGACCTGGGCGTTAAGCTCACGCCGGCCGGTGCCACCTGGCCCTATGGCAAGGATCCGCGCGACACCAACATCCGCATCGCGCCGAGCTATCCCACGGTCGAGGACCTAGAGGCTGCGCTCGATGTGCTGGTGCTGGCCGTCAAGCTCGTCGCTGCCGAGCTTGCGCGTGCCGAGCGCGCCTAGCGCGCGGCTTCCCGTACTATCCGCACTTTCGATACGTAAAGGAGCGTATACATGGATTTGGGTATTTCCACCAACCCCACGCCAGAGCTCTACACCATTAAGGTAACCGGCGAGATCGATATCTCTAACGCCGATAGCCTGCGCAATGCCATCGACCTGGCGCTCGAGCAGCCCACTGAGGCCGTTGAGCTCGATTTTGCCCAGGTGAGCTACATCGATTCGACGGGCATTGGTGTGCTCGTGGGCGCCGCGCACCACGCGGCCGACCACGACAAGCGCTTTAGCTGCACCAATGTGCAGCCCCCGGTGATGCGCGTGGTTCAGCTGTTGGGTGTCGACCAGGAGATTTCGATTACCGCTGCATAACCTTTGCCCTCAAAAGGGCGTGCCGTTTGGCATATGTTTGTGATGCGCTCGGACGTTTTGGCGTCCGGGCGCTATACTTGACCGAATGAATAGACGAGTTCCGGCCGAATGGCGCGGTGCGGGCTCGACTCACATCGAGCCTTGGAGGTATGTGTGTTTGGTATTGGAGAGGGTGAGCTCGCGATCATCGTGGTCTTCGGCTTTTTGCTGTTTGGCCCGGATAAGCTCCCACAGATGGGCCGCACGATCGGCCGTGCCATCCGTCAGTTCCGCGAGACGCAGGAAAAGATGACGGCCGTTGTTCAGTCCGAGATTATCGATCCGGTGAGTGAGGCCGCTTCGGCACCGGTCAAGCCCAAGAAGACTGCCGTCGATGACGATTCCGATGCGGACAAGGATGCCGCCGAGACGGCAGCGCCCGCCAAGAAGGAGACCTTTGCCGAGCGTCGCGCCCGTCTTGCTGCCGAGAAGGCCGCGAGCGAGGCTGCCGCCGAGGGCGAGGGTGCTGCTGAGGAGTCCGAGGCCGAGGGCGCCGAGCCTGCCGCTGCCGCCGAGCCTGTCGTCGAGCCCGAGCCTGCTGCAGAGCCGGAGTCCGAGCCCGAGCCGGCAGAGCCCACGACGGCTGACCTCTACGCCCGTCGTCCCCGCAAGCGCAAGGCCGTCGTCGACCAGCTCGCTCGCGAGCTCGAGGCCGAGGACGAGGCCGTTGCCGAGGTTGCCGCTGCCGATGCCCCGAAGGGAGACGATGAGTAATGCCTATCGGACCTGCGCGTATGCCGCTCTTCGATCACCTGGGAGAGCTCCGTCGCCGCCTGACCATCGTGGTCGTCTCGGTGTTTGCCGCAGCCATCGTGCTGTATTTCGCCACGCCCGTGGTGCTCGACATCCTGGAAGATCCCATCCGCTCCTTTGTGCCGGATGGTAAGTTCTACATCACCACCACGCTCGGCGGCTTTGGCCTGCGCTTCTCGCTGGCCATCAAGATGGCCGTGGTCATGTGCACGCCCATGATCATCTGGCAGATTCTGGCGTTTTTCCTGCCGGCGCTTCGCCCCAACGAGCGCAAGTGGGTCGTGCCCACGGTGCTCGCCTCGACGGTGCTGTTCTTCCTGGGCGCAATCTTTTGCTACTTCATCATCATCCCTGCGGGCTTTGAGTGGCTCATCGGCGAAACCTCGGCCGTCGCCACGGCGCTGCCCGATCTGGAGAACTACGTCAACATGGAGCTGCTCTTTATGATCGGCTTTGGTGTGGCGTTTGAGCTGCCGCTCATCATCTTTTACCTGTCCGTCTTCCATATCGTGTCCTACGCGGCCTTCCGCAGCGCCTGGCGTTACGTATACGTTGGCCTGCTTGTGGGCTCGGCTGTGATTACGCCCGACGGCTCGCCCGTTACGCTGGGCCTCATGTATGGCGCCCTGCTCTCGCTCTACGAGATTTCGCTCGCCATCGCCCGTGTGGTCATTACCGCGCGCGAGGGCAAGGAGGGCTTGTTCGTGAGTCGTCTGGACCTGTTCTCGGACGATGAGGACGACGAGGAGTAAATCGGTATGCACGAGGTTGGCATTGTCAACGGCATACTCGATACAGTGATTCGTGCGGCGCGTGGGGCGGGGGCCTCGCGCGCCGTTTTGGTAACGCTGCGTATCGGGGATATGACCGAGGTCGTGCGCGAGGCGCTTGACTTTGCGTGGGAGACGTTTCGTGACGAGGACCCGCTCACGCAAGGTTGCGAGCTTGCGGTAGAGGAGGTCCATCCGCAAAGCGAGTGTCTGGACTGCGGTGAGGTTTTCGATCATGATCGCTTCCACTGCCGCTGCCCCCAGTGCGGCGGCGCCAATGTGCGCCTACTGCACGGCCGCGAGCTCGACATCGCAAGTATCGAAATCGAGACCCCCGACGATTAGCCCATCAGCCATCTGGGGACGGGGTATAAAGGGGCAGAAGTAAGGAGTGCCGAATATGGCCGAGAAAACGATTGATATCGCGTCGCCGATTCTGTCGCGCAATGAGCGCCTGGCAGATCAGCTGCGTGAGCGATTTAAAGAGACAAACACCTACGTGATTAACGTGCTGTCGAGCCCCGGCTCGGGCAAGACCACCACGATCCTGGGCACCAACGAGCGCCTGCGCGACAAGGCTGGCCTGCGCTGCGCCGTCATCGAGGGCGACATCGCCTCGGACGTCGACGCCATTACCATGAAGGAAGCCGGCATGCCCGCCATCCAGATCAACACGGGCGGCCTGTGCCACCTCGAGGGCAACATGATCATGGAGGCCGTCGACGCGTTCGACCAGGCTGTGGGTCTGGAAAACATTGACGTCATCTTTATCGAAAACGTGGGCAACCTGGTCTGCCCGGTCGACTTTGACCTGGGTGAGAACCTGTCCATCATGATCCTCTCTGTGCCCGAGGGCGACGACAAGCCCATCAAGTACCCGGGCATCTTCCAACACGCCGGCGCGCAGCTGCTCAACAAGGTCGATGTGGCCCCGGCTTTCGATTTTGACATGGATAGGTATACTAAGACACTCGATGACCTCAATCCGCAGGCGCCGCGGTTTGCCGTGAGCGCGCGCAAGGGCGAGGGCATGGATGCCTGGTGCGATTGGCTCATCGGGCAGATTGAGCAAGCAAGGGCGTAAGTCGGCCGCCATACGGGCGGGCGTAGCCGCAGAGATACGAGATAGGAGCCTCTTTTGAAGCTCATCATCGCCGAGAAAAACGACGCCGCGCGTCAGATCGCCGAGCGGCTGTCCACGGGTAAGCCTAAAAAGGACAAGGTGTACAACACCGCCATCTACCGTTTTGAGTGGAAGGGCGAGGAGTGCGTGACGATCGGTCTTGCCGGTCACATCCTTGCGCCCGATTTTTGCGACAGCGTGCTGTTCGATAAAAAGCTGGGTTGGTATTCGGTGACCGAGGACGGTGAGATGCTGCCGGCCGACATGCCCGATGGCCTGGCACGCCCGCCCTACGACACCAAGCGTAAGCCGTTCCTTGCCGACGGTATTTCCATCAAGGGCTGGAAGCTCGAGAGTCTGCCCTATCTTACCTGGGCGCCCGTCATTAAACTACCGGCTGAGAAGGAGCTCATTCGTTCGCTCAAGAACCTTGCCAAGAAGTCCGACAGTGTCATCATCGCTACGGACTTCGATCGCGAGGGCGAGCTGATCGGTTCGGATGCCCTCAACAAGGTGCGCGAGGTTGCGCCCGACCTGCCGGTCGCCCGCGCCCAGTATTCTTCGTTTACCAAGGCCGAGATCACGCAGGCCTTCGATAACCTTGTCTCGCTCGACCAGAACCTGGCCGACGCCGGCGAGAGCCGTCAGCACATCGACCTCATTTGGGGTGCGGTGCTCACGCGCTACCTGACGCTCGCCAAGTTTGGCGGCTTTGGCAACGTGCGTTCCGCCGGCCGCGTGCAGACGCCGACGCTTGCCCTGGTGGTCGAGCGCGAGCGCGAGCGCATGGCGTTTGTGCCCGAGGACTATTGGCAGATCCGCGGCATGGGCGCCGCGCAAGGCGCTGCCGAGGACGACCGCTTTAAGATTGCGCACAAGACGGCACGCTTTACCGACAAGGATGCTGCTGAGACGGCGTATGGTCACGTCGACGGCGCCAAGACGGCGACCGTTGCCGCGGTGACCAAGCGCTCCCGCAAGCAGCAGCCGCCCACGCCGTTTGCGACCACTTCGCTGCAGGCTGCCGCTGCGGCCGAGGGCATCTCGCCTGCGCGTACCATGCGCATCGCCGAGTCCCTCTACATGGCGGGTCTCATCAGCTACCCGCGTGTCGACAACACCGTGTACCCCGCGACGCTCGATCTGGGCGCTGTGGTGAGCGACCTGGCAAAGATCAACCCGGCGCTGGCGCCCGTGTGCAAAAAGGTGCTCGCCGGCCCCATGAAGCCCACGCGCGGCAAAGTCGAGACCACCGACCACCCGCCTATCTACCCCACGGGCGAGGGCGATCCGTCCACGCTCGACGGCGGCCAGCGCAAGCTCTACGACCTCATCGCCCGCCGCTTCCTGGCGACGCTTATGGGTCCTGCGACCATCGAGAACACCAAGCTCGAGCTCGACGTCAATGGCGAGCCGTTCGTGGCTTCGGGCGACGTGCTCGTGACCCCGGGTTTCCGCGAGGCATACCCGTATGGACTCAAACGCGACGAGCAGATGCCGCCGCTTGAGCAGGGCGATACGGTCGACGTGTTCGACATTAAGCTCGAGGCAAAGCAGACCGAGCCGCCCGCGCGCTACAGCCAGGGCAAGCTCGTGCAGGAGATGGAAAAGCGCGGCCTGGGCACCAAGTCCACGCGCGCGAGCATCATCGAGCGCCTGTATGCCGTGCGCTATCTCAAAAATGATCCCGTTGAGCCGAGCCAGCTGGGCATCGCCATCATCGACGCACTGACGCAATTTGCCCCGCGCATCACGAGCCCCGATATGACCAGCGAGCTCGATGGCGATATGACCCGCGTCGAGCGCGGCGAGGATACCGAAGAGCATGTCGTGACGCACTCGCGCGCGCTGCTGGCTGGCGTGCTCGACGAGCTGCTCAAGCACACGCAGGAGCTGGGAGACGCCATCAGCGACGCCGTCACGGCCGATGCGCGCGTGGGCGCTTGCCCCAAGTGCGGCAAGGACCTGGTTATGAAGACGAGCGCCAAGACCCGTGGCAGCTTTATCGGCTGCATGGGCTGGCCCGACTGCGATGTGACCTATCCGGTGCCGAGCGGCGTCAAGGTGAGCCCGCTCGAGGGCGAGGCAGCCGTGTGCCCCGAGTGCGGCGCGCCGCGCATTAAGTGCCAGCCGTTCCGCCAGAAGGCCTTCGAGATTTGCGTGAACCCCACGTGCCCCACCAACTACGAGCCTGACCTTAAGGTGGGCGAGTGCAAGGTGTGTGCCGAGGCCGGACGCCATGGCGACCTGATCGCGCACAAGAGCGAGAAGAGCGGCAAGCGCTTTATCCGCTGCACCAACTACGATGACTGCGGTGTGAGCTATCCTCTGCCGGCGCGCGGTAAGCTCGAGGCGACGGGCGAGACCTGCCCCGAGTGCGGCGCCCCCATCGTGGTGGTCAACACGGCGCGCGGCCCGTGGCGCATCTGCGTGAACATGGACTGCCCGACCAAGGAGAAGAAGCCCGCCCGCGGCCGCAAGACCACGACCAAGGCGAGCACGGCAAAGAAGATGACGGCGGCCAAGAAGACGACGGCTAAGAAAGCCACTGCCGCCAAGAAGGCGACCGCGAAGAAGTCGACTGCCAAGAAAGCAGCCGCCGACAAGTAACGGCGCAGTCGGAACATTGACTAAAACAAAAACGAGCGAGGACCTCAAAATCCTCGCTCGTTTTTTATCCGGCAGTTAGGGACGTTTCTTTTCTGCCGGCAGTTTAGGAACGTCCCTAACTGCCGGCTCGGGAACGACAAAGCGCTAGTTCACCTCGACAGGCTTGGCGCCGGGATAGCGCTCCTCAAAGTCTAGGCGGTACTTATTGTCATTGGTGCCCGCCACGTTGTCGCGCGACAGCGGCGCCACGATCTCATTCTTGTGGTCCGCAGGCTTGGCGTATTTCAGGCTGATCTCCCAGGCATCACAGATTGCGTCAATGCGGTGATCCAGGTCGTCGTACAGGGCAACGATGTCTTTCCAGGAGCTGTAGTTCTTGGAGCTCGTCGGGACGTCTAGGTCCTCGACGATGTCGTAATACTGCTCGATGGTGTCCTCCGTGCGCTCGGCGACGTCGGCGAGATTTTGACGGGTGGTTCGATCCTCTTCCAGATAGCTGCCGTTGAAGTTCTGCGCGCAGCCACGGACGTAGTTGTCGAGGTCTTCGAGCAAGTCGTAGTATTCGCTCAGTCGGCGGTAGAGATTCTGCTCGGAGAGCGTTGCTTCGCCGCCATCCTCGTCGTCGTCATCGTCATCATCGTCGTACAGGCTGTTGGGGTCGCCGAGAGGCCTTAGGTCATCGTCGTCGACGTCATGGTGCAGCTTAGCTACCTCGGCAGTCGTCTGCGTGGCGGCGTTGTCGAAAGGCTTGATCACAAAGAAAACGACCAGGGCGATGATGATCGCCACCAGCACAACGATAACGGCGATAAGCGGCCCGGCGCCGCTCTTTTTGGGAGCGGGGGTCTGTGGCGAAGCGGGCGCGTATGCGGGAGCCGGCTGCTGTTGGGGCGAGCCGCTCGCGACGGGTATGCGCTGCGTGGTCTCGACGGCCGCGGGGCTTGCGGCGGGGTCGGGGCGATAGGCGAGGGGGTCGTCCGCCTTGGCTTGCGGCGTATCAAGGGAGCCGGTCTGCTCAAAAGCGGGCTGGCTATCGCTCGCGGCTGTTTGCTCAACGGGTGCACCGCACGAGGTGCAGAACTTGGCATTATCTGCAAGAAGCTTGCCGCACGAGGCGCAATACCGAGACATTGCCACTCCTTTCGCCACATTTCAATGCAATACGACGATTATACCCAGCGCAAAAAATTCCCCATCATAAGTTGCGGTGAAATAGGGACTGTTTGGCGGTCTCAGAGCTTCAATCAGTCCCTATTTCACCGCAACTTTGGAAAGGCACCATTAGCCATTGGGGACGCGCCGGACGCTGGGGTATCATGGCTTGGTTGATATATCTGCATTTACGCGCCTTGTAGGAAGGGGCTGCGCTCATGGCTTTTGAGCCCGCTCAACATAGCTTTATCACGCTCGAGGGCGTCGACGGTGCCGGCAAGTCCACGCAGGCGCGCCTGCTTGCCCGTGCGCTCGAGCTCGCTGGCTACCAGGTTGTGAGCCTGCGCGAGCCGGGCGGTACCGCCATCAGCGAAAAGATCCGTGCTCTGCTGCTCGACCCCGCCAATACGGCGATGGGCGACACCTGCGAGTTGTTGCTCTACGAGGCCGCGCGCGCCCAGTTGGTGCACGAGGTCATCGCGCCTGCTCTTGCTGCCGGCAAGGTGGTCCTGTGCGACCGCTTCTACGATTCCACAACTTGCTATCAGGCGTTTGCCGATGGCCTCGATCGCCAGATAGTGCGCGATGCCAACAACCTGGCCGTCGCGGGGACGCACCCGGCGCTCACGCTCGTCTATCACATCACGCCCGAGCAGGCGGCGCTGCGCATGGCATCCCGTGGTGCGGCCGACCGCATGGAGGCCAAGGGCATGGCCTTCCAAGAGCGCGTCTACCAGGGATTTTGCGCCATTGCCGCCGAGGAACCAAACCGCGTAAAGCTCATCGACGCGACCGCGTCCATCGAGGAAGTCTTCGAGAAGACGGTCGAGCAGGTTCGCGCCTACGGCCTCGATATTTCCCAGGACGCCGTCACCGCCGCGCTTGCCCAGGAGGCCGAGTAACATGGCCCCCGCTCAGGCAAGCCTGCTGGCCAAGCTCGACACCCAAGAGCGCGTGCGCGACTTTTTGACCAATGCCGTCGCCAGCGGTCGCGCATCGCACGCCTACCTGTTTTTGGGCGCGCCCGGCGCGGGCAAGCTCGACGCCGCGTGGGCGCTCGCCCAAGCCTTCCTGTGCGAGCAGGATGGCTGCGGCTCATGTGATAGCTGCGTGCGCGTCGCCCGCCATACGCACCCCGACGTGCACTATTACACGCCCGAGAGCGCCACGGGCTACCTCATCGCCCAGACCCGCGAGCTGCTCGATGACGTGCCTCTGGCGCCCATCCGTGCCAAGGCCAAGGTCTACATCATCGACCGTGCCGAGCAACTGCGCGCCAACACCGCCAACGCACTGCTCAAAACACTCGAGGAGCCGCCCGAGGGCGTTATGTTCATCCTGCTGGGCACCTCGGCAGACGTGATGTTGCCCACCATCGTGAGCCGCTGCCAGTGCGTGCCGTTTCGACTGGTATCGCCCGCCGTCGCCGCGCAGGCCGTGAGCCGCGCCACCGGTCAGGACCCTGCGCGTTGCCGCATGGCCGTCGCCGTAGCGGGAAGCCCCACGCGTGGCATCGAGTTCCTCAAGAGCGCCGAGCGCCAGGACGCCCGCCGTCAGATGGTTCGCGCCATCGATTCGCTTATCGCCGCCGACGAGGCCGACGTGCTCAGCCGCGCCAAGTCACTCATCGTCGCCGTTAAGGCGCCGCTCGCCGAGGTCAAGTCCACGCAGGAAAAGGTGCTCGAGCAAAACGCCGATTACCTGTCGCGTGGAGCATTGAAGCAGCTTGAGGACCGCAACAAGCGCGAACTCAACGCGCGCGAGCGTTCGGGTATCATGGAAGCGCTGGCGAGCGCGCGGACGCTCATGCGCGACGTGCTGCTGACGCTTCAGGACGAGGCAGCCGACGTGGTGAACGAAGACGTGCGCGACACGATCGGTCGGCTTGCCGCCGCGACCAATGTTGCGGGTGCCACCCGGGCGCTCGAGGCAGTCGCGACCGCCGAGCGCAACATCGCCAGAAACGTTACTCCCCAGCTGGCCATCGAGGTCATGCTGTTCGATATCAGGAAGGCACTGAAATGCCGTTAGTCGTACCCGTTAAGTTTACCTACGCCTCGCGCGACCTGTGGTTCGATCCGCAGGATCTGGATATCCTCGAGGCCGATTATGCCATTTGCTCCACCGAGCGCGGAACCGAGATCGGCCTGGTCACGGCCGATCCCTTCGAGGTGCCGCAAGACGAGATCGGTCAGCCGCTCAAGCCCGTGCTGCGCGTGGCGAGCGACATCGACCTGCAGCTTGCCGACGACTTGGCCATCCAAGGCGACGAGGCGATGGTCGATTTCCGCCGTCTGGTCAAAGAGCTCGACCTCGAGATGAAGCCGGTCGGCGTCGAGTACCTGTTTGGCGGCGAGAAGGCCGTGTTCTACTTTGCGGCCGAGGAGCGCGTCGATTTTCGCCAGCTCGTCAAGGATCTGTCCTCGACGCTGCACATTCGCGTCGACATGCGCCAGATCGGTGTGCGCGACGAGACCCGCCTGGTGGGCGGCTATGCCCAGTGCGGACAGGAGCTCTGCTGCACGCGCTTTGGCGGACAGTTTGAGCCCGTCTCGATCCGCATGGCAAAAGAGCAGGACCTGCCGCTCAACTCGTCCAAGATTAGCGGCGTTTGCGGCCGCCTGATGTGCTGCCTGCGTTATGAGTTCGAGGCGTACAAGGACTTTAAGAGCCGTGCGCCCAAAAAGAAGACGCTCATCGATACGCCGCTTGGCAAGGCGCGTATCCAGGAATATGACACGCCGCGTGAGCAGCTGGTGCTGCGCCTGGAGAACGGCAAAGTCTTTAAGGTCAACCTGGCCGATATGACGTGCTCGGAGGGCTGCAAAAAGAAGGCCGCCGAGCAGGGCTGCAACTGCCGCCCCGACTGCGTGACGCGTGATGTGCTCGAGCGCATCGAGTCGCCCGAGATGCGCCTGGCGCTCATGGAGCTCGATCGCGAGAATGGCGTCGACGTGGGCGATGGCCTGTCGAGTGCCGACCGTCTGGCCGGCACGTCGATGCCCAAGCGCCGTCGTCGCGATGTCGAATCCGATGCCCGCGCTGCTCAGAGCGAGAGCCGCGGTCGCGGTAAGGGTCGTGGCAAGGCCGAGGCACCCGAGGCCGAGGGGGCGGCCGATGGCCGTCGCCGCCGCAAGCGCGCGGCGTCCGTCGACAATGGCGAGACCGCGGGCAAGAACGCTTCCCGCGAGCGCGAGGTTCAGCAGCCCCAGCAGCAAAACCGCGGCGGTGGCATGAATCCCACGCGCCGTCGTCGCCGTCACCTGTCGAGCGAGGAGCGCGAGGACGCCTTCCGCGCCGCAGCTGCTCGCGAGGCTGGTGCCGCTTCCAAGGGCCCCTCGGTCTCCGATGCGCCTGCCGACAAGGGCGGCAAGTCACGTGGCGAGGAGGAGCGCGCGCCGCGTCCGCGCCGTCGCCATTCCTCGGGCGCGCAACAGAAGCCCTCAGTGCCCTCCGTGGCCGATCAGGTCTCGGATGGCGAGGTCAAGGTCACGCGCCGTCGTCCCGGAGATGGCGGGGGAGCGGCTGCCAAGGCTTCGCGTGGCGCCGCTCGCGACGAGCGCGAGCCGCGCGAGGATCGCGGTGGCGAGGGCTCGGCCGACCAGGGTCAAAAGCGCCGTCGCCGTCGCCGTTCCCGCAAGCCGCGCCAGGATGGTGGCGAGGGCTCGACCCCGTCTTCGTCCGCACCACAACCGCCCGCCGGCGAATAACGCCCGCGAGCGGATTTAGCCCGCCTTGCCCCGAGCGCATCGGGGTATCATAGCGCCGAATCAACAACCCTCCCTGCGACCGAACGTAGGGAGGGTTGTGTCTTGAAGAGCCATCTGAACATATTGAGCCGTCTGCAGGGTGCCGGTGCCCTACCGTTTGCGGACGAATTGCTACCGTTTGCCGAGTGGGCGGCACGCGAGGCGCTCGAGGCATTGTCGCCAACACGATGTGCCGGCTGCGAGCGCGCCGGTGCGCTTATTTGCCAAGACTGCCTGGCCGCGCTCACGCTCATCGACCCACGTCATAGCTGCACCCGATGCGGCGCCCCGTTTGGGGATTTGCTGTGCACTGAGTGTTCGGTCGAGGGCACGTCCTCGGCAATGGCGGAGGCGCTCGACCGCTGCCTGGTGTGCGCCGTCTATGCGCATCCGCTGCCGCGCATCATTAAAGCGTACAAGGATGCGGGCGAGCGACGTCTGGCTCCGTATCTGGCGGAGCTGCTCTACGACACCGCCCTGCATGCCCAGGTCGTAGCGCCCGATCGCTACGGAGGCGTGCTGTCCGGTGCGGATGCTGTGGTGTTTGTGCCTGCGACGGCGGCAGCGTTTCGGCGGCGTGGTTTTGATCATATGGAGGCTATCGCGCGCCCATTTTGCGAGCTGTCGGGTGTTCCCCTGCTCGATGCTCTCGTCAAGTACGGGCATGGCGACCAGCGCGAACTCGGTCGTGAGGAGCGCCGCGAGCGTGCCCAAGGCATGTACGAGACGGTTGAGGACGTGCACGGCCGCCGCTTGCTGCTTATCGACGACGTTATCACCACGGGTGCGACGATGGCAGCGGCTTCGGCGGAACTCAAGCGCGCCGGCGCTGCGGCAGTCGATGGCCTTGCTATCGCACGCGTTTGGTAGGGGTGGTTTTGTGTCAGTAAAGATTGAGCGGCGCAACGAGCCGACAGGCGAACAGCTAGCGGCTTCCATAATCCTGACCGGCGCCTCGGCGCTGCGCATGATGCGCGCCGAGCGCCGGCAGATGGGCTATATCAGCTGGAGGGACCTCAGTCCCGATGAAGAGCGCCGTGTGCTGCGCACGTCGTCGCCCTCGACCGAGGACATCTATCTTCCCGACTTGGTGCGGATTGGGGCCGCAAGCAGCGAGGTGCAAGAGGATCTGTGCTTGCTGGTAGGGTCTGCAGCGCAGCGCCGCCGCATTCTTGGCGTGAGCTGGTCCGTATGCTCCAGGTTGCCCGCCGGCTCGATTCTAGAGGTGGAACCGGGGGTGTACAGTCTATCTCCCGAGGCCCTTTGTGTTGTCGTCGCCCGCGAGGTCGGCTGTATCCAGGCATTTGCCCTGGCCCAGGAGCTGTGCTCTAAGATTTCGCTGAGTGATCGCGGGAAGTATCTGCCTCCTTACACCTCGCCTGTTGCGAATAGACTTGCAAAGGACAAGGACCAACCGGCAGACGTGGGCTACTTTGAAGTCGAGCCGGTGCTGACGCCCGATCGCCTGGCAGATTACCTTGCGGCATGCAAGGGGAATGTGGCCAAACAGCTGCGGCGGCTGTGTCCCTACCTGTCAGAAAACCTGCGCTCGCCCATGGAATGCATCATGCTCGCCATGTTTTCGCTTCCGTTTTCCTGTGGCGGATTTGCCTGCGGTCCCTTTAAGACCGACTACAAGATTGAGTTCGATGACCGCGCGCAGGCAATCTCGGGGATGCCGCATGCAGTTTGCGATGCGTATCAGGAAGCAGCCCGGTTTGACCTGGAATACAACGGTGAGCTGGGTCATTCCTCCCGGAGGGGACGTATCCATGATGAAAAACGCAACACGGGCTTCATAGCTATGGGGATCGAGGTCGCGACGGTCAACAACGAGATGCTCTGTGACATGGAAGCGATGGAAGCGCTCGCATGGCGCATCCACCAGCGCATGAGTAAGCGATATCGCAACCGTGTTGACGCTCGCAGAAAGAAACAAGAGGCGCTATTTAACACGCTGCGGGCGTGTTTTGGGCTTAAACCCGCCTAACAATGCTCTGAAACAGGGGGTTGGATATATGCTCTGGCCAAAATATAGCAAATATGAGTACTGCTACAAATTCAGTAACAGCAAAATCAGGGATTTTGGGACTGGAAGATGGCGTAAATTAGAAAGTTATTAAACAAATGTGGAATATCCTGGCATCAATCTGACGTTATAGAGCGTGAAAACAGCTTGCAGAGCCAAAAACTCCTGCTACTAAATTGGTAACGGTACTCATATTTGCTATTTTTTGGCCACGGCGCCCTAAGACGGGTGTGTTGAGGCTTTCCATAGGGGAGTGACGGGCTCAATCAGAGCGTGTGCGGTCCGTCCTGACCTGCGAAATCTGTACTCGCGATGCGAATGACGCCCCTAACCTTAAACTTTAGCTTGAACTTAGCTATAATGCGCTACGTTCCTACCAGGCTGTGGTTGCGGACGGACGAAATGCCCGTTCTAGTCCAAGACAGACGCGGTCAAAGGGATCCACGTAAGCGACCGCGTGCGCGCGGCGCGATCATGGCGCGTCCTAGATGTAAGCCGCACCGTCCGTTCTACTTTCTTTGGGGCAATACCGCCTCGCGGGCGAGCGGGCCAGTCGTGAAGGTGGCTGCGGCCTCCCGAGCAAACACCCCGGTGCGCAAGTGTGGGGTCAAATACCAGGTCAGCTGGTGGGAACAACCTGATATTTCGCGCAACGCACGGATCGTATACGACACAGAAGGCAGGGTAGTGGACATGGTGAGGGGCAGCTTGATGCACGCGGCTCGGTTAGGTGCTGGGACCGCAGCGGTCATCGCCGTTTTGGGCCTGAGCGGATGCGCGTTCAACCCGCTGTCTACGTTCACGACTCCCACGATCGACCAGATCGAGTACGAGACCGTCACGCCGGCGGTGTCGGACGATGCCCTGGTCACTCCCGGAACCCTGACGGTCGCCCTCGATACTTCCGATGCGCCGCAGGCCATGCAGGGCGCCGACGGCGAGCTCACGGGATATGCGGTCGACGCCGCCCGCGCCCTCGCAAGCCGCATGGGCCTTAAGGTCGCCTTTGTCGATGCGTCCTCGGCAGGTTCCGCGCTCGGCGACAAAAAGGCCGATATCTTTATCGGCGAGATCAACTCCACGGACGGGGACGTTAGCTCGCTCGGCACCTGCCTGTACGATGCCGCTTCCGTGTTCGGTAAAACCAGCGATGGTGGGTCGCTAATCGTTTCCACCGATACCCTTAACACGTCTACTCTGGGTATTCAGATGTCCTCGGCCTCGCAGGAGGCGCTTGCTAAGCAGAGCATCACTGCCAACCAAAAGACCTACTCCAACATCAACGAGTGCTTTGAGGCGCTCGAGTCCGGCGAGGTCGACTATGTGGTCTGCGACTCCACGGCCGGCGGCTACCTTGCACGCCTGATGAGCGAGGTCTCCTATGTCGGTGCGCTCGAGGCGCCCTCGACGCTTGGTGTTGCGGGCCTCTCGTCCAATGACGAACTGTGCCGTGCCGTGAGCGATGCCCTCGACGGCATCACGGTCGACGGTACGCTCGAGGCAGTCCACTGCGTATGGTATGGCACGATGCCCTACGACCTCACCACTAAGACGGTTTCGGGCGCTAACGTGCAGCCGGGCGACTCTGAGTCCAGTGAGACCACGTCCTCCGGCAGCGAGTCCTCCGATTCCAACAATGAGACCGCATCCTCCGAGGACAAATCGTCCAGCCAGGAAGGCACCATCACTGACGACGACATTAACAAACTTAATAGCTAGTTATTGCTAGGGGTGGTGTCTCCTATACGTTGGAAAGGACACCTCTTCACGGTTTCAACACGCACTGCCGGGCTTCCCCAATAGGGGGGCCCGGCTTTTCCATCCCTATAAAACCAGCAGGTCAAAGCCAATTTTTGGGACCAAATATAAAGCCGCCAGCTCCCTCCTATAGCGCACTTTGCCATGGAAAAGTACGAGACTTCGGTATGCGGTATCAAGCAATCGTTATTCGGGTCTTTGGGAATCCGCGTGATTAAATGCACGGCAATGGGTACATAGCCAGTACAGTAAGTCCCCGAGGCAGATTGGAGCCACGTATGGATATCAAGGTTTCTGGACGCAAGACGACGGTAACCGATGCTCTGCGTGCGCATGTGGATGAGAAGATCGGCGAGGCGCTCAAGGTTTTCGACATCGAGCCCATGACAGTCGACGTCGTGCTTCGTTATGAGAAGAACCCCTCGAACCCCAACCCGGCAATCGTCGAGGTCACGGTTCGTGCCCGCGGCTCTGTGATTCGCGTTGCCGAGCACGGCGCAGATATGTATGCCGCCATCGATCTCTCCGCCGATAAGGTTACTCGTCAGCTGCGCAAGTTCAAGACCAAGGTCGTGGACAACCGCCAGGGCGGTGCCAGCGCCGCGGATGTCGCGCCGGTCGAGCGCGTCGAGGATCTGGCCGACCTGCTGCTGCCCGAGGAAGAGGACGACCTGCTCGTCCGCGAGAAAGTTATCGACGTCACCCCGATGACTGAGGAGCAGGCGCTGGTGCAGACCGATCTGCTGGGCCACGACTTCTACGTGTTCGAGAACGCGACGACCGGTCTCATCAATGTGGTGTATCACCGTAAGAATGGTGGATATGGCATCATCAAGCCCCGCATCGAAACACTTGACGAGTAAAATACGTTAACTTGCATGAGTTAACGGTTGGCGGCCATCCCATGCGGGTGGCCGCCTTTTTACGTAAGGAGTCGCTTTGATGGACAAGGCCGCATCTACCGGTCATTCGGACCGTTGCCGCATCGTCGTCGATACCTGCTGCGACTTTAGCCCCGAGGTCGCCGCGAACCTCGATGTCGATATCCTGGGTTTCCCCTTCATTATCGATGGCGAGGAGCGCACGGATGACATCTGGTCGAGCATGAGCCCTAAGGAGTTCTACGACCGCATGCGCGCCGGCGCTCGCGTGTCTACCTCTGCCGTGTCGCTCGGTCGCTATATCGAGTTCTTTACCGAGTGCGCCAAAGAGGGTACGCCCACGGTCTACCTGTGCTTTACCTCGGCGCTGTCGTCGAGCTACAACTCCGCGTGCCAGGCGGCAGATGCCGTGCGCGCCGAGTATCCCAACTTCGAGCTCTACGTGGTCGACAACGCTCTGCCCTGCGCGACCGGCGCGCTTTTGGCGCTCGAGGCCGTGCGCCAGCGTTCGGCGGGACTGACCGCCAAGCAGCTGGTCGATTGGGCAAACGAGGCAAAGACCTACGTCCACGGCTACTTTACGCTCGAGAGCTTCGACGCACTGGCTGCCGGCGGCCGCATTCCGCCCGCGGCGGCGCAGCTCACGGCAAAGCTCGATGTCAAGCCCGAGCTCTCCTACGACCTTGCCGGCTCGCTGTCGCTGATCGGCGTCAACCGCGGCCGCAAGAAGGCGCTCAAGTCCATCCTCAAGTCGTTCCGCGAGAACTACGTGCCCGACCGCACCATGCCCATCGCCATCATGACGGCCGATGCCGAGAAGGACGGCGACTGGCTCGAAGCCGCCATCCGCAAGGAGGAGGGCTGCGCCGACGTCACGATCATTCGCGGCTCCGTGGGTCCCACCATCGGCTCGCACGTGGGCCCCGGCATGGTGGCCTGCGCGTTTTGGGGCAAGAACCGCGCCGACAAGGCGTCGCTTTCCGACCGCATCGCCCGCCGCGTGCGCGGCCAGTAGGCAAGCGCTGCGTCCGTAATCGCCTTCGACTCACAGCCCAAACGCTGGCACCAAGTATTCAACCTGGTAACAACACCCAACCCAAAAGGAAAGGTTTCATGGCAAACAAGCTCTCTGTCGCATTTATCGGCACCGGAATCATGGGTGCCCCCATCGCCGGCCATATCCTGGATGCCGGCTATCCCGTCACGGTCAACAACCGCACCAAGTCCAAGGCCGCCGCGCTTATCGAGCGCGGTGCCGCCTGGGCCGATACGCCGGCCGATGCCGCGGCGAACGCCGATGTCGTCTTTACCATGGTGGGCTATCCCTCCGAGGTCGAAGAGCTCTACCTGGCGGGCGACGGCCTGCTCGCATGCACCAAGCCCGGCGCGGTTCTGATCGACCTCACCACGAGCTCGCCCGAGCTCGCGCGCGATATTGCCGAGGCCGCCCAGGTCACGGGCCGTATGGCGTTTGACTGCCCCGTCACCGGCGGCGAGTCGGGCGCTATCGCCGGTACGCTCACGGCTATCGTGGGCGCTACCGAGAACGACATCGCCCCGGTCCGCGACATCCTTGCCACCTTTGCGGCCAACATCTGCTGCTTCGACGGCGCCGGCAAGGGCCAGGCTGCCAAGCTCGCCAACCAGGTGTCGCTGGGCGCCTGCATGGTCGGCATGGCAGACGCCATGGCATTTGCCGAGCTGAGCGGCCTTGATCTGGAGAAGACCCGCCAGATGATCCTGGGCGGCACCGGCAAGTCCGGCGCCATGGAGAGCCTGGCTCCCAAGGCGCTCGACGGCGACTACAAGCCCGGCTTTATGGTCGAGCACTTCATTAAGGACCTGCGTCTGGCGCTCGCCTACGCCGATGACCGCGAGCTCGCGCTGCCCGGCGCCGACGTCGCCTTTACGCTTTACGACATGCTCGACGCCATCGGTGGCGCCAAGCTGGGCACCCAGGCCATCACGGTCCTCTACAAGGAGGAGGCCGATGCCATCGCCGCCGGTCTGGACTGGTCGCAGTATCGTCCCGAGGAGCATGGCGCTCACGAGGACGGCTGCGGTTGCGGCGAGCATGGCGACGACCACGAGTGCGGTTGCGGCCACCATCACGGCGAGGACCACGAGTGCTGCGGCGGCCACGGCCATGACGACGGCCACGAGTGCTGCTGCGGCCACCATCACGGGGAGTAGCGCCCATGAGCTGGACGTTCGTGGTGCTTGCGCTGGTGCTCTTTCTCTTTGCGATCTACATTGGCTTTTTGTGCGGCCAGTGGGCCTGCGAAAAGCGCGTGATCACCAAGCGCGACTACTGGATTGCCAACTTTGCAGGCGCGGCGGCAGTCGTCCTGCTGACCTGGGTGTTCTCGCTGTTCCCGCTGGTGCAGTTTGCGCCGATCGGCTGGCTCGGCGGCTTTATCGCCGGTCTTAAGATGAGCTTTGGCGAGTCCGTCGGTCCGTGGCGCAAGCACGACGAGGTCTTTAACGTCAACAAGGCTCATCGCGCCGCCGCCGACGCGGGCGACGCTGAGGAACGCCGCCGTGCGCGTCGCAATGGCGCGGCCGACCGACAGCTCATCTCGGTCACCGATGACAGCAAGGGTGCTGGCAAGCACGCTAAGAAATAGTAAGAAGAGGTAACTATGGCAGAAAACAAAGACGAACAGCTCACCGACGAGGAGCTGGCACAGCTTCAGCTGGCAGAGGAGAACGAGAACGCCGTCGACCGTCTGGTCAAGGAGCTCGGCTGCCCCACGCGACGCATCCGCCAGTTTGCCGCCCGCGTGCTGCACCTGCTTGCCGAGCGCGATCCGCAGCGCGTCGTGCCCTGCGTGCCCGCGCTGATCGAGGCGCTCGACCGCCCCGAGGCGCAGACCCGCTGGGAGGCCCTCGATGCCCTGACGGCGCTCGCCACCACCTGCCCCGAGCAGCTGGGCGATGCCTTTGAGGGCGCCGAGACTGCACTGTTCGACGAGATCTCCTCCACGCTGCGCTATGCCGCCTTCCGCCTGCTGTGCGTGTGGGGTGCCACGAGCATCGAGCGTTCGCGCGAGGCCTGGCCCATCCTGGACGAGGCCATCCAGTGCTACCACGGCGACCTCGAGTATCGCGACATGCTCGGTTGCCTGTACGAGTTTTGCCAGGGCGAGATCGACGCCGAGGTTGCCGAGAAGCTCGCGCTGCGCCTTAAGTTCGATGCCGAGAACGGCAAGGGCAGCTATCTCAAGGCCCGTTCGAGCGAGATTTGCGAAATGCTTGTTAAACGTTTTGGCCTGGATCTCTCCAAAAAGAAGAAGCGTGCTAGCGTTAAAAAATCTGACGACGCCGAAGACGAGGAGTAACAGATTATGGCGCACGATGTAGTCCTGATTCCCGGTGACGGTATCGGTCCCGAGATTACGCAGGCCATGCGCCGCGTGGTCGAGGCCACTGGTGTCCAGATCAACTGGAACGTCCAGGAGGCCGGTGCCGGCGTCATGGACGAGTTTGGCACGCCACTGCCTCAGCACGTGCTCGACGCGGTCGCCGAGACCAAGGTTGCTATCAAGGGCCCCATCACCACGCCGGTCGGTACGGGTTTCCGCAGCGTCAATGTGGCCCTGCGAAAGCACTTCGACCTGTATGCCTGCGTGCGCCCTTGCCTGTCGCAGCCGGGCGACGGCTCGCGCTTCCGCGACGTCGACCTGGTCATCGTGCGCGAGAACACCGAGGACCTCTACGCCGGCATCGAGTTCGATGAGGGCGCTGCCGAGGTCGAGGAGCTCTCGCAGCTCGTCGAGCGCTCGGGTCAGAAGACCTTCGCCGCGGATTCCGCCATCTCAATTAAGCCGATTTCCATCGCCAAGAGCCGCCGTATTGTGGAGTACGCCTTTGAGTACGCCCGCCGCTGCGGCCGCAAAAAGGTGACGGCCGTGCATAAGGCCAACATCATGAAGGCGACCGATGGTCTGTTCCTGCGCGTTGCGCGCGAGGTGGCCGCCAACTATCCCGATATCGAGTTCAACGACAAGATCGTCGACGCCACCTGCATGGGCCTGGTCCAGAACCCCAACGACTTCGATGTCCTGGTGCTGCCCAACCTGTACGGCGACATCGTGAGCGACCTGTGCGCCGGCCTCGTGGGCGGTTTAGGGATGGCCCCCGGCTCCAACATCGGTGCTGACTGCGCCATTTTCGAGGCAACGCACGGCTCCGCGCCCGATATCGCTGGCCAGGATATCGCCAACCCCACGGCCGAGATCCTCTCTGCTGCGATGATGCTCGATCACCTGGGCGAGAACGACGCTGCCAATCGCATTCGCGCCGCCGTATCTGCCACGCTCGACGAGGGCGAGCAGGTTACCGGTGACGTGCGTCGTGCCCAGACCGGCTCCGTTGAGGGTGCTGTGGGCACGCAGGCCTTTGCCGATGCCGTTATCGCGCACCTGGCCTAAGGTATGCACACTGCAAACGCCTAAATAGTACTTAAGTGTTTGCGTATAACCTGAGAATCAATACGCCCGGCGCTCTGTCGGGCGTATTCTATTGCGGACTATGTTTCCTAACAAGGAGTAACTGATATGGGTCTGATTCAAAAGAAGGACGAGAAGGACGAGATCGACGGCATCCAGATCATCGAGCGCGGCGAAGGTCCCGACGGTGACGAGGACGAGAAGATCGACTTGGTCGCCGGTACGTCTGCCGAGCACATTGCTGCCGGTACGACGGCCGAGGAGGAGGACGCCCGCCTGGAGGCTCAGATTGCCGCGGATGCCGCTGCCGAGAACCTCATGCCCGAGGAGCAGGACGATGACGACTCCGACGTGGACGACCGCGCATCTAAGCACAAGAAGACTATGATTGCCGCCTTTGTGGTCGCTATCGTGATCGCTGCCGTGATTGGCTTCTTTATCGGCAACGGTGGTTTTGGCGGCAAGGGAGTCGGCTCGGCGACCCTGACTGAGGACCAGCTCGATTCGACCGTGGCAAGCTACAGCTACAACGGCAAAAAGAGCGACATCACCGCGCGCGAGGCCATCGAGAGCCAGTACAGCCTCGACACCGTCAAGGATGGCGATGGCAACTACACCGCTCCCTCTGCCGATGTCATCCTGTCCTACGTGCGCAACAAGATTCTGCTCGATGCTGCCGAGGACGAGGGCATCACCGTCTCTTCCAAGGAGATGAAGAAGTACGCCGAGGATTCCATCGGCACCTCCGACTACAAGACCATGGCCACGCAGTATGGTGTGTCCAAGGATCAGGCTAAGCAGATCGTCCGTCAGTCCGCGACGCTGCAGAAGCTCTACAAGAAGAAGGTGGGCGATAGCTCCGCAAGCATGCCGACCGCCCCGACCGAGCCTGCTGACGGCAACGAGGAGACCGCGAGCAAGGACTACGCCGACTACATCATCAAACTTGCCGGCGACGAGTGGGATAGCGAAAAGGGCACCTGGAAGGACGCCGATAGCACCTACGCCAAGGCCTTCGCTGACGATGCCTTTACGGCCGATAGCGCTACCTATAAGCAGGCTATGACCGCCTATTACACCGCCTACCAGCAGTACTCTTCGCAGGCTTCGAGCGCCAGCTCCAAGTGGACCGAGTACGCCAACGGCCTCTACGCCAAGGCCAACATCAGCATCTACGGCCTGTTTGCGTAAAGAACGCCTGAGCCTTCGAGTACGAAGCCGAAATATCTGATGAAGCCCACTAGAACGGACATCGTTCTAGGGGGCTTTTTGCGTTGTAGGGAAGGGCGGGGAAGAGGATGGTAGGGGAGAGGTTATATACAAATTCTTGGAGACTTTATTCATGTAAAGTGAAAACGATTTCGGCCAAACTGGTAGTAACAATGTGGTACCACTGTTCATCTGGTAGTAACCACTTTTGAGATGAAATCGAATGGAAATTGCTAAGAATTAGTTTGGTAATGAAAGAAACGCAGCACATCTACCTGCGCAAATTACCGTTTACGGGCCAAAAATAACCGTTTGGCAACGATATAGTAATTTGAACGAAATGTGGTGGACGTTTGAATTGAGTGTGTGCTACCGTACATACCAGCAACCCGAGAAAAGGGACTGGGTTGTCTAAGTTTGCGCACCAATGCCGGCAAGCGGAGAAGCCGGTATGCACAAGGCGCGGACATGGAACTCGTTGGTGAACAACGAAAGAAAGGTTGGAGGAGATACCATATGATGAAGTACCTCCAGAAGCTCGGCAAAGCGCTGATGCTTCCCGTTGCGGCGCTTCCCGTCGCAGGTATTCTTATGGGTGTGGGCTACCTGCTCGCTCCCGCAGTCATGGGTGCTGCCGGTGACACTACCGGTTTTGCCTATACCGCCGGTTTCCTGCTCATCAAGGCAGGCGGCGCTCTTATCGATAACATGGCCTGGCTGTTCGCAGTCGGCGCCGCTGTCGGCCTTGCCGACGATCACGATGGCACCGCTGGCCTCGCTGGCCTCGTCGCCTTCCTGATGATCCAGCAGCTCCTGAGCCCCGCTGTTGTTGGTACCATTCGTGGTATGGACGCCGATGCTCAGACCGCTTGGCTTGCCACGACCGAGGGCATCGCGTTCTCCAAGATCGCTGGTAACTCCTTCATCGGCATCCTGTCCGCCGTCATCGGTGGCACTTGCTACAACAAGTTCAAGGACACCCGTCTTCCCGACTGGCTGGCCTTCTTCTCCGGCAAGCGTTGCGTCGCCATCATGACCGCCGTCATCTGCATCGTCGTCTCCGTCGTCCTGCTCTTTGCTTGGCCCCTCATCTTCGGTGCGCTCGTCGCTCTGGGCGAGGGTATCGCTGCTATGAGTGGCATCGGCGCTGGCATCTACGCCTTCCTCAACCGCCTGCTCATCCCGACCGGTCTGCACCACGCACTCAACAACGTGTTCTGGTTCGACACCATCGGCCTTGGCGACCTGACCCACTTCTGGGCTGGCGAGACCTCCGCTGACGTCAAGTGGAGCCTCGGTATGTACATGTCCGGCTTCTTCCCCTGCATGATGTTCGGTATCCCGGGCGCTGCCCTGGCTATGGTTCAGACCGCTAAGAACAAGAAGGCTGCTATCGGCCTGGTTGTCTCCGCTGCCATCTGCGCCTTCGTCTGCGGCGTCACCGAGCCCTTCGAGTTCGGCTTCATGTTCCTGTGCTTCCC
>CBCTIZ010000016.1:0-48611 GCA_965147105.1 uncultured Collinsella sp.
GATTAATGGATGGAAACGGGTGTTTTATCGGGACACACATTTTGTCCTATAAGCCTGGGCTGCGGCCTGTTTTTTGTCTGCTATAGGGTGTTAGTTATATAGCAATGGACAAAAATGCCAAATATGAGTACTGTTGCTAAGTGAATAGCATTTACATCCTAAAAGATAATGAACATAGCATTTAGTATGTTCATTAAAATTGGCTCCAATACGCCTTAAACCAGTCAGGTTGGCTGCTTTAGGGGGTTGTAGGGGTCGCTCGGACGTCATTTTGGGTGGTTTTGCCTGCTACTAAAATGGTAACAGTACTCATATTTGCCCTTTTTTGCCCACAGACCTTTGAGGGTGCGGCGAAAAGGGCTTGTTTTGATTGTTTGGGGCAGGCACGAGGCGCGGAAACGATGTCTGGAGCGACGGAGCGGCCTGGAATTCATCCGTAGAGGTCTTCATTGGCTGCGCCAGGAGTGTCCCTAACTGCCGGAGGGGGTGTCTGCCGTGGCAGACACCCCCTCCGGATGTGGGAAGTTTGCGCTGCAGGTTACTTGTCGGTGCCCAGCTTGTGCGGCTTGAAGGCAAGCGCGTTGACGAGTGCGTCGGTGGCAGACTTGACGGCTGCCGGCTGCGGATCGTTGACGTGATCCTCGGGGTGTACGGGCAGGTCCTTCTTGACGGCATCGTGGATCAAGTTGAGGTACTCAGTCACGCCAGTGGTCGATAGATGCGTGCCATCGCCATCGAACAGGTCGTTGCGGTTGGCACTGTATCCGTACCAGTCGATAACGCGTACGTTCTTGTAGCGCGTAGCGGCGTTGGCGATGGCCTGGTTGGTAGAGCCAACCCACGGCTGCGGGCTGCGCGTGTTCACAAACACCACAATACGCTTATCTCCTGCATCGGCCATGATGGCGTCGATCTGGTCGTCGGTTACCAAGCCGTTGGTGCCCAGGGCAAAGACCACGATCTTGCCGGCAAGGTTCTGCTGGATATAGCCCTCAAATGTCGCACGGCCCGCATCGAACTGGCGGCCCTTTTCGGCATCGATATGGCTGTGCGGGAACACGCCATCAAAGGTGTCCACGGCACGCAGCGACACGGAGTCGCCGATCATAAGCAGATCGTAGGAGCCATCGGGGAAGCCGTCGTTGTCCTTGTCGGTGTCGTCGGCCGCCTGTTGGTCGGCGGGCGCGGTGTTCTTGGCTTCCTTGTTGAGGACTTCGGCGCCCTCGCCGCTCAGTGCGGAGGTCTCCGGCACAAAGATCAGGCCGCCCAGTGCAACGACCAACACGACAGCACAGGCTGCGCAGACAAGGACGTGCGCGCGTGCCCAGTTGGCGGGCGTGGCGGTGCCATCGCGGAATTCGGCGACGGTGCGGCCGAAGGCGCCCTTTCTAAACGGCGTCTCGATAAAGCGATATGAACATTCGGCCACGGCGACCACCAACAACACCTGCAAAATGTACTGCCACCACGGCGTATCGTTGATGTTGGCGACCGGGTTCATGAGCAACAGCAGCGGATAGTGCCACAGGTAGATGCTGTACGAGCGCTTGCCAACCCACACGAGCGGCTCGGCGGACAGCGCGCGGGCAACCATTCCCTGGGGCTGCACGCAGGCGGCAATGACCATGAGCGTGAGGATCGAGCACAGCAGCGTGCCGCCGCGATACTGGAACGCGGTGTAGCCGTTGGTGAGCGCGACCATGGCAGCAAGACCAACCAGACCCACGACGCCCAGCACATCGATGGATGCGGGCGAGGACCAAAAGCGCACGAGGGCGCTCGGCTGTGCCGGGGCGGTCTCGGCTGATTCGTCGGCCTTCTCGCTAGGCTTGCCCTCGGCGTTCTTGCCGTGCTTGGCGGCGCCAGCCAGGCGATTGAGCCCCAAACGATGAGCGAGGCGCACGGGCGCCAGATCGCGATCGGGGATAAAGGCCATCCAGGCGCCCAGCAGCAGCGAGAACACACGGGTGTCGGTGCCGTAGTACACGCGGCTGGGGTCGGCGGCAGGGTTGTAGAGCACCATCATGGCGATGGCGGAAACCGCAGCCAAGCCCAGAACCACACGGCGCGTGCTGGGTTTACTCATGTGCATGGATACCATGGCAAACAACAGCGGGGGCCAAACCAGGTAGAACTGCTCCTCGATGGCGAGCGACCAAAAGTGCGTGAGCGGCGAGGGGTCGCCCAAGGCGTTGAAGTACGAGACGTCCTGCGCGATCTGCCACCAGTTGTTGAAGAACAGCAGCGACGGCAGGATGTCGGGGCGCATCTTGGTGAGCATCACGTGGTTGAAGATGGTGCACAGCGCACAGGTCACGACCACGACGGTCACCACGGCGGGGAACAGACGGCGGATGCGGCGAATCCAGAAGCTCTTGAGGTCGATGCGTCCGGTCTTGGCGACTTCGTTGAGCAGCAGGCGCGTGATCAGATAGCCCGAAAGCACAAAGAAGATCGTGACGCCGAGCAGGCCGCCCTGCGCCCACATGAGGTTGAGGTGATAGAGCACCACCGCGACAACGGCGAGCGTGCGCAGGCCGTCGAGCGCGGGAATGTAACGAGATTTGGGACGAGTGGGCGTCTGGTCCGCGGTGGCGGCGCTGGCATGGTCCGCTTTGTTGGTGGGCACACGATGGGGGCTCGTGGCACGACGCGGCTCGCCGGCGCGGCGCTCGGTGCGCGGGCGTTCGTGCGGCGCCTGGTTATCGGGCGCACGGCGCGTGCCGCGTGGGCTCGATTGCGGGAGTTGTTCCATAAAACATCATCCAATGACGAGAATAATCAGCACGTATTCATTGTAGCTGCCCGCTCCTGTGAATGCTTGCTGCTGGCGCAACCTCAAGCGCGCGTTCACATCAAAGTGAACTAAAGTTATAGAGTGCGAAAGCATACGATTGACGGCCGACGGTGGGCATAAAGCCCGCAGACGAGGAGGTTTCCATGGCAGATCGCGGCATCGTTGCGGTGTTCGGCAGCATGAACATGGACCTTTCGGTGGCGTGCGAGCGCATGCCGCGCGCGGGCGAGACGGTCGGTGGCAGCGGTTTTATCACCAATGCCGGCGGCAAGGGTGCCAATCAGGCTGTGGCCGCCGCGCGCATGGGTGCGCGCACGTGCATGATCGGCGCCGTCGGGCGCGATGCATTTGGCGACGCACTGGTGGCGGGGCTCCAAGATGCCGGCGTGGACGTTGAATTCGTGGCGCGTCGCGATGACGTGGAGACTGGCACCGCGACTATCATTCGCTGCGAGAACGACAACCGCATCGTGTTGTCGCCGGGCGCCAACCATGCGCTTTTGGGCGAGGACGTGGCCTGCGCGCTGCGTTACCTAGTGGTCGATGAACTCGATGATGATATCTGCGACCTCGCCCCGGCGGCCGGCGGCGTCTTTATCGCCCAGGGCGAATGCGACCTGATGGCCACGGCCGAGGCGCTCTCTTGCGCCCACAGGCTGGGGTTCTATACGGTCTTTAACCCGGCGCCCGCCTGCGATCTGCCGGCGGGAGTGTGGCCTGCGGTCGACTTGGTTTGTCCCAACGAGACCGAGTGCCAGGTGCTGACGGGCATCTTGCCCACGGATGACGCGAGCTGCGTGGCCGCGCTTAAGGCCTTGCTCGCTAAGGGTGCCGGTGCCGCGGTCATCACGCTGGGCGGTGCCGGCTCGGTTACGCTGGGTGACGACGGTGAGCTGCTGCGTATGCCGGCGCTTTCGAGCGCGGTGGTCGACACGACGGCCGCCGGCGATACGTTTATCGGCGCGCTTGCCGCGGCTCGCCTGGAGGGCTTGCCGCTCTTTGAGTGCATGGCCGCAGGCGCTCGCGCCTCGGCAGTAACGGTGTCGCGTTTGGGCGCGCAGCAGTCGATTCCCACGCGCGCCGAAGTTGAACATTGGTTTGGTTGAACGATTGAGACGGAGAAGCGGAGTAGAACAATGGCAACCAAGAAGCTGATCCTTGATCTGGATATGGGCGTGGACGACGCCATGGCGCTCGCCTATGCCATCGCGAGCCCCGAGGTGGAGCTCGTCGGCATTACCACGTGCTTTGGCAACGTGCGCGTCGAGCAGTCGGCGCATAACTGCCTGGCGGTACTCGACCTGCTGGGTCGTCCCGAGGTGCCGGTATACCTGGGCGCCGATCGCCCCGTTAAGGCGACCGAGCCCTATACGCCGCCGGCGTCTACCACGCTCATCCACGGCAAAAACGGCATTGGTGGGGCGAGCGTGCCCGCGTCGCCCTACGAGCCGGTGGGGGCGACATCGGCCGATGGTAACGCGGCGGTCGATTATCTGATCGATGCCGCGCGCACCTATGGCCCCGATTTGGTCTACGTGGCGACCGGTCCGCTCTCCAACTTGGCGCTCGCCCTTGAGCGTGATGCGGCGGCGATGATGTCTATTGGCCGCGTGGTCGTGATGGGCGGCGCCCTTACCGTGCCCGGCAACGTGAGCGCGGGCGCCGAGGCTAACATGGCAAGCGACCCCGAGGCCGCCGATGCCGTGCTGCGCTCGGGCCGCAAGCTCACCATGGTGGGCCTTGATGTGACGCATCGTGTGGTGCTGACGCGCCGCGATATCGCCGGCTGGACGGGTTCGGGCACCATGGCGGGCTGCGCGTTTGCGGGCATGGTCGAGCACTACATTGGCTCGTACGAGATGAACGCCCCCTACCTGGGTGGCTGCGCGCTGCACGATCCGCTTGCCGTTGCCGTGGCGATTGACCCCACGCTCGTGGGCGCGCTCGGCTGCAACCTGCGTGTTGATCTGCTGGGCGAGTACCGCGGTCGCACCATCTGCGATGAGCGCCGCCTGTCCGATCCGGACAAGAGCGCGCTTGTGGCACTGACCGTGGATGCTCCGCGCTTCCTGTCCGAGTTCAAGACACGTATGGCCCATGTCTTGGGCTAAGTTGTCTTTTTGGGACGGGGCTTTTTTGACTGGTATGATTGGTGCGACCATTCGAACCAGCTAAAAGAACCCGTCCCAAATTGACTACCGAGAGGATCTGCCATGGAGCGCATCGCGAGCTTTTCCGTTGACCATCTGCTGCTTGAGCCCGGCGTGTATGTGAGCCGCATCGACCGCGATCCGGCGACCGGCGCCGCCGTCACCACCTTTGACCTGCGCCTGACCACACCCAATAAGGAGCCGGTCATGAACACGGCCGAGTGCCACACCATCGAACACCTGGGCGCGACGTTCCTCCGCAACCATGCCGAGTGGTCGAGCCGCATTGTCTACTTTGGGCCCATGGGCTGCCGCACGGGCTTTTACCTCGTCGTGTTTGGCGAGGTGACGAGCGAGGAGATTCTGCCGCTCGTGCGCGAGCTGTTCGAGTTTGTTGCTGGCTTTGAGGGCGATGTCCCCGGTGCCGCTCCTGAGGAGTGCGGCAACTACTTGGACCAGAACCTTCCCATGGCTAACTGGCTCGCACGCCGTTACCTCGACCGCGACCTGGCCGATATCGACGAGAAGCACCTGCACTATCAGCAGGCGTAAGAGCTTTGTCGCCCAAAACGAGCGCATTGGGCGCCTTCGCTTATGCGGGGGCGCCTTTTTGTTGATTGGTCAGGACGAGCGTTCAAAATCGCTCATGTTTGTTCTAGAATGTTCGTATAGTCACATTTACGAACAGGAGTGAACATGCATATCTACTCTGTCAACGATCCCGAGTTCAAATCCTATGGCAACGTTTGGGATGACGTTTCGTCCGAGCTCACGTCGCCCGTGCTCGAGGCGCTCTCTGCCACGCCCATTCCCGAGGGCAGCAAGTACGTAGCAAGTGCGCCGGAGCTCGAGGGCGCCAAGGATGCCGATAAGTTGGGCTTTCTCATGTTTGGTGGCCGTCCCTTCCAGCTCGGCTGGTGCAACGGTCACAACACGCGCCTCAACTGCCTGGAGTACCACCGCGCCAGCGAGTTCAACCTGGGTGCTCGCGATTTTATCCTGCTCGTGGCGCATCGCTGGGAGATCGAGGACGGCAAGCTCGATACCGCGTGCGTCAAGGCGTTCCGCGTGCCGGCGGGCAAGGTTGTCGAGGTTTTCAACACCACGCTCCACTACACGCCGTGCATGGTCGACGAAGGCGGCTTCCAGGTGATGGTGGCGCTGCCGGCGGGCACCAACGGCCCGCGCCCCGAGGCCGCAGCCGACATGCCTGCCACCGGTGACAGCTACTGCTACTGGAAGGCCGACAAGTGGGTCCTCTGCCACGCCGACAGCCCCAAGGCTGCCGAGGGCGGCTACGTAGGTCTCATCGGCAAGAACCTCGACATCACCTGCGACTAGAATCTTCTGTCTCGATCTGTAACATCTAGCGGGCTAAATCGTCTCTACTTGTTACAGATTTAGACAAACCGTAGGGGACAGGCCTAACAATCTCGATCTGTAACACCAGGCCCGGTTTTGGCGACCTAACTGTTACAGATCGAGACAAACCGCCCTACACCACCACAAAGGTGCCTGTCCCCTTTGTGGTGGTTTGGGGCGGCGGTATCAAAAAGTGTCAGGCGGGGGCGGCTGCTGGGCCGCCGTGTGCGAAAAGAAGTATCGGCCCGTGCCGTTGCCGTTGAGCGACGCGTTGTTTGCAGGGATACTGAACCTATGACAACAGCGTGCGAAGGGGTTGATACATGGCTTTCCGTAATGACTTCCTGTGGGGCGGCGCGACGGCTGCCAACCAGTGCGAGGGCGCCTATAACGTGGACGGCCGCGGCCTTGCCAACGTGGACGTGGCTCCGCACGGCCCCGAGCGCTATGCGGTGGTCTCCGGCCAGCGTAAAATGCTCGACTTCGAGGACGGCTATTACTATCCCGCGCAGACCGGCATCGATTTCTATCACCATTACAAGGAGGACATCGCCCTCTTTGCCGAGATGGGCTTTAAGACCTTCCGCATGAGCCTGGCGTGGACCCGCATCTTCCCCAACGGCGACGAGACCGAGCCCAATGAGGCTGGTCTGTCCTTCTACGAGGACGTATTCCGCGAGTGTCAGGCGCACGGCATCGAGCCGCTCGTGACCATCACGCACTTCGACTGCCCGATTCACCTCATCAAGGAGTACGGCGGCTGGCGCAACCGCAAGCTCATCGACTTCTACAAGAACCTCGCGACCACGATCTTCACCCGCTACAAGGGCCTGGTGAAGTACTGGCTCACCTTCAACGAGATCAATATGATTCTGCACCTGCCGTTTATGGGTGCCGGTCTGGTCTTTGAGGAGGGCGAGAACAAGGAGGCCGTCGAGTACCTGGCCGCCCACAACGAGCTCGTCGCCAGCGCTTGGGCAACCAAGATTGCCCACGAGATCGACCCCGAGGTCAAGATCGGCTGCATGCTCGCCGCAGGTAGCTACTACCCCTACAGCTGCCGTCCGGGCGACGTGCGCCAGGCGCAGCTCGACAACCAGGACAACTACTTCTTCGTCGACGTCCAGAGCCGCGGCTACTACCCGGCCTATGCCGTCAAGAAGCTCGAGCGCTTGGGCATCGATGTGGGCATGACGGACGAGGACCGCGAGATCCTGGCCGCCAACACCGTCGATTTCATCAGCTTTAGCTATTACAGCACCCGTTGCTCCGCCGGTGCCGATAACCCCGATGTCGAGCGCACCCAGGGCAACGCCTTCGCCGGCGCCAAGAACCCCTACCTGCAGGAGAGCCAGTGGGGCTGGGCCATCGATCCGCTGGGCTTCCGTATTACGCTCAACGACCTGTATGACCGCTATCAGAAGCCGCTGTTTGTGGTCGAGAACGGTCTGGGCGCCAAGGATGTTGTCGAGGAGGATGGCTCCATCAACGATGACTACCGTATCGACTACCTGCGCCAGCATATTGCCGCGATGCGCGATGCGGTGACCGAGGACGGCGTTGACCTGCTGGGCTACACCACCTGGGGCCCGATCGACTTGGTGTCTGCCGGCACGGGCGAGATGTCCAAGCGCTACGGCTTTATCTATGTGGACCGCGACGACGCCGGCAACGGCACCCTCAAGCGTTCCAAGAAGAAGAGCTTCGACTGGTACAAGAAAGTTATTGCTTCTAATGGTGAGGACCTTTCCTAAGGAAGCTGAGACACTCGACTTCAGAGTCTCCTGACCAAGGCGCCCGGCGAGCAGGTAATGCTCGCCGGGCGCCTTGCCGTCTGCGGATTTTGGGACATGTGGCCCGCTTTTTGGGCCCGCCTGTCGGTACACTAAAAGCACAATGGGTACCCGCGAGCGACATATCGGCCACGCGGCCGCCCGATCCGCACCCGTGGCGGATCCCAGGGGCGGCAGGCTCTTCGCCATGCCGCGATTCCTGGTTGGCATAACACATCAGGTATACCGTCACCGCGTCTTTGCTATCGCCGGCGCTATCACCGCGCTGTTCCTCATACTTTTGGCAGTCTTGCCGGCACTGTTCGCCTCCGACCCCAAACTTTCTAACGCCGTGCCTGCCTATAGCGAGGTGTCCGAAGAGGTCGTGGATGCGCTCGCCCATTCGAGCTCTCTCCCGTTGCTTGTCGCTGCAATTGTATTTTCGATTTGGGGCGTATCGGTCTATCTGCGCTGTTTGGACTATGTGTTGCGTCGCCGCCTCGTTGCCGTCGCCACCATCTGCGCCCTGTGGATGATTGAAGTCATTCTCAAGTACAAGTCGTTCACGCCGTTCTATGCCACCGTGCTGTGGTACCTGTACTACGTGCCCATGACGCTCATTCCGCTGCTCTACCAGTTGTGTGGTCTGCGCCTTGCGGGCCTGGAGCAACACCGCCTGGGTCGCCGCTACTGCGCTGCGCTGTGGATTGTGGCCATCCTGCTTATCGGATTTGTGCTCACCAACGATTTTCACCAGCAGGTCTTCCGCTTTGACCGTGCAAGCGACACCTGGAGCAACGATTACACGTACGGTTGGGGTTATTTCGCTGTCTTAGTGTGGACGGCCTTTAACTTCGTGGCCTTTTTTATCCTGGTTGGTCGGTCCTCGTCCTTTCGCATCCAGCGTTTTTCGGGCACGGCGGCGCTCGTACTGCTGGGTGGCGCATTCTTTGCCATCTCGTATGCGTTGCGCGTGCCCTGGGCATGGAGGCTCAACTTTTCGCTCGTCTATTGCGTCCTGTGCGTGGTGGCGATGGAAATCTGTCTCGATTGCGGTGTCATTCCGTCGTATCACGACATCGCCGGCATCTTCGACACCTTGCCGCTTGACCTCAAAGTTCTAACGCGCGACCTGCAGGAGGTCTATGCCACGCCGGTGTCAAAGCCAATGCCGGTAGGCGTGCGCGAGGAGTTGCGGACCCAGGAGCACGGCCGCGCCCATGCCTTTGCCGTGGCGTCCGATCCCGATGTGATGTACCGTGCCTTTCCACTGCTGGGCGGATCGGCCCTGCTTGCCCAAGACGTGTCGGAGCTCAACGAGCTTAACCGTGAACTGGCACATCGTCGCATGGAGCTGCAGCGTCAAAACGAGCTGCTCGCCGCCGACTACGACCTTAAGACGCATTTGGCAGATCAAGAGGCCGAGACCTTGCTGGTCCAAGACGTGGACCAAGCGCTTGCCCGCGCGCTCGAAGGGATGTACGACCTGCTGAGCTCGCTGCCGCCGTTGACCGACGAAGCGTCTTCGCACGAGCGTTACCGCATGCTGCAGCGCGCCAAGATGCTCGTCGCCTATTGCAAGCGCAAGGGGTCGCTCACGTTGGCGCAGCACGGGGAGAGCGGTTTTGACCGCGACCGTATTCAGCTCATTGCCAACGAGCTCGCAAGCGACCTGCGCACCATCGATATCGATTGCGCCTCGATTATCGCCATACGGCGCCCGTTGCACGCCAGTACGGTAAGCGCGCTGTACGACTGCGTGTACGACTTTGCGTTTTTTGCCTACACCACCGACCATCCGGCGCTTATGTATCACTTGGGCGACCATGACCGATGCAGTGTCGAGCTGCGTGCCACGCTTTTTTCCAACGATGATGAAGATCTTTCGCAGACGCCCGCTGCGCAAGAGCTCGAAAGCGCTCTGCAAGGGCGCAACGTGGCATACCGCTTTGAGGGCGAGCCCGGCCAGCTGCGCATGATCGTCTTGATGCCGAGGGCGGGTGAGTGACGATGCAGATTTCGCTCATCCTTCCCCAAATCGTTGCGCTCGATGTTGTCTTTGCCCTGGCTGCGTGTCTGCAGACGATCCACGTCCCGCTCATCGCATCGCGCCGCTCGTCCTATAACCGTAAGGTGATTTGCGCCTACGAGGCGAGCCTTGTGCTTCATCTGATGATTTCGGCGCTTATCCTGTTCGCGTCGTCTGGCTCGCATCTGGTGGCGCCGCTTGACGTTTGCGCCAGGGCAATGGGCGGAGCGTTGTGGCTCAATGCCGCGATCTTTGCCTATGGCGTGGTGCTTATGGTGCACTATCGTCGCCCCGTCATGCTGGTCGAGCTGCTGCTTGTCGTTGCCGTTACACCGCCGGTGGTGCTTGCCATGGGCTCGGCGTGGACCGTTGTCCTTATCGCAGAGGGAGCGTTCTTCCTGTTCCGTTCCATCGCGGCGCTCTTGATGGACGTCCGTAACCGCCAAGAGGATATCACCATGTTCTCGACGATCGAGACCATCAACGTGATTCCCGTGGGCATCCTGTATCTGGACCCGAGGGGTCGTCCGCTGCTCATGAACCGCTGCATGCGCAAAAACCTCGTAGAGCTCCATATGCCCACCGACCTGGGCGACATGAGCAGCACATGGAACGACCTTCGCAAACTCAGCATGCAAATGCCCGAAAGCAGCAGGAACCGTATGCGGATTAATCTGGACCGCTTTGGTGAGGCGCGTGCGGTGGTCGAGGTCTCTCCCGCCGAGATTCGCCTATTTGTGTGCGATCGTGTTATGGTTTCGGGCCGTTCGTTCGAGCGCATTATCGGTCTTGATGTGACAGAGTACGCGCATGCTCATGACCGCTTGGCGCAAGCCAACCACCTGCTTGAGCTTGCGGGCCAAGAGCTCCAGTCCCAGATCGAAGAAGTTAAAAAGGTTGCCGACAATGCGGCCTACCTACGCATGCGCGCCCGCGTTCACGATGTGATCGGGCAGCGCCTGTCCATTCTTCATCGCTATTTGGAGGAGGGGCGTCTGGACGATGAGTCGCTCGAGCAGATTGACCCGTTGCTGCGCTCAATCGCCGCCGATTTGCGCAGTGGCGGCGCCAGCGAGCCTGCAGAGCAGCTGGGCGATATCGTCCATGCTTTTGGCCTGGTGAGCATGCAGATCGATGTTGAGGGTGCGCTGCCTGAGGACGCGCGTGTCGCCGCCGCATTTTTGCAGATTATCCGCGAGGCCTCGACCAATGCCACCAAGCATGCTCAGGCGCATCGGGTCCACGTGCGTCTGTGGCAGGAGGGGACGGATGCTGGCGCCGTCGCGTGCATGACGATTTCTAACGACGGGTCCCCGGCCCCCGTATCGTATCGCGAGGGAACGGGTATCCCTGGTATGAGGCATGTCGCGCAAAATCTGGATGGCAGCCTAGAGGTCCACGCCGCCCCACCCTTTACGCTTACGGTATCCATTCCGCTTACGCCCAACGCTGCTGTTCGGAGGAGAAGCTCATGATTCGCGTCCTTATAGTCGAAGACCAGGCCATTCTGCGCGAGAGCCTGGCGCGCTCCGTTGGCGACCAGCCCGATATGACTGTTGTTTCCGCCATCGCCGATGCCTCCGAGGCCTTGGGTGTCGCGCTCAAGGAGCGCCCGGACATGATACTGATGGACGTATGCACCGAGCATGATTCCAACGGCATCGTGGCGGCGGCGCGTATCAAGGAGCAGCTGCCCGAGTGTCGCATCATTATCATGACCGGTATGCCCGAGATCACATTTGTCGATCAAGCTCGCGAGGCGGGCGTCGATAGCTTTGTGTACAAGAACGTCGGTATCGACGAGCTGTTCGCCGTGATGCGCTCCACGCTGGCGGGCTATTGCACGTTTCCCAAGCCGCCCGAGAGCATTTTTTCGGGCACGGCGGCTCTCGACGATGTCGAGCTGTCGATTTTGCGCCTTGCCTGCGAGGGCAAAAGCCGTCGCGAGATTGCGGCCGAGCTGTTTATGAGCGAGGGCACCATCAAGCGTCGCATCTCGGAGATTCTAAGCAAGACCGGCTACGACAACATCATGCGTCTTGCCGTGCATGCGGTGACCGAGGGCAGCATCGTCCCCAATATGGAGCGCTAAAGCTCGTTACGCATCGGCATAAAAACGACGGGGCCGCAGGATCAACTCCTGCGGCCCCGTCTGGTGTGCGCGGATGCGTCCGCCAATCCGCGGCTGTCGTGGTCTGCCGTTACGCGATGGTTGCGCTGTAGGAGGCGACGTCCTCGTAGGAATCGGTCAGATAGGCGTCGATGCCGATGGTCGTGTTGACCAGGTCGTCAAGGCTGTCAAGCTCGCCGTTCGAGAACGTGAATTCCTCGGTGGCGTTGGTGCCGGGCATCAGGTGAGCCGAGAACCAGGGGTCCTTCATGGTGCCGTTGACGTTGGTCTTGCCGGAAGGAGCGTAGAAGGTCAGGTCCTTGTCGCTCTTGTTGGTGATGTTGACGACAAAGCCGATGTCGCCCCAGTCGTCCTTGAACTTCTCGGTGATGGTGATGGTGCACAGGTCGTCATCGGCGACGGTGACGGCGGGGGAGATTTCGACGCTCTGGACATCGTCGTCTTCGACGGCCTCATCGATCTCTTCTTCCTTCTCGGCCGCCTCGCGATCCTTCTTCACCGTACCGGACAGGTCCTTGTCGGACTTCGTAAAGATAAGCTTGTCGCCTTCCACCTCAAGGACGAGCTTGTCGTCCTTGAGCTTCAGGTCGTGCGACTCATCTTCGGCGGTAATCGTTACGGTGGTGGCGTCCTTGGCCTCCCATTTCAGGTCGGCGACCTCAAGGAACATGTCGAGGACGCCCGTGCCGTCTTCGTCGAGGATCAGGATACAGTTGAGGCCCCACTCCTTGAGCATATCCATGTACTCATCGGTGAGCTCTTCGCCGTCCAAGGTTCCACCCGAGTACTGCCAGCTGCCGACAAAGTTGGCCTTGGGGTCCTTGCCGCCGCCGCTGCAGCCCGTCAGGGCAAAGGCGAGCGCCAGGACGCATGTCAGGAATGCGAGTACGGACTTTTTGAACGTTGTCTTCATGGTGTCCTCCTTTATCGAACGAAACCCATAGAAGCAAATGCGGGGGCGGCGGATCCCCCGCCAATTACCAGATAGAGGGGCTAGGGCCTGGGTGTTCCGCAGTTGCTGCAGAACTTGCCGCCGTTTTCGCTGCCGCAGTTGGGGCAGAACCACTTGGTCGGTGCCGGGGCGGGTGCGGGACTGCCACACTCGGGGCAGAACTTGCCGGTGTTGGTGGCACCGCAACTGCAGGTCCACGTGCCGGCCGCGGGGGCAGCGGCAGGAGCCGGTACGGGGGCGGGTGTCGGAGTCGGCTGTGGGGCAGCCTGCTGCTGTGCCTGGCCGGCGGCGAACAGCTGGCTGGCATTCATGCCGCCCATGCCACCTGCCATGCCCATGCCCATGAAGCCTGCCATCGCGCCGTTGGGGTTGGCGGCTGCTGCGCGCATCGCATCGCTCTGGGCGCTGGCGATGTTGGCGGCTGCCATGGTGGGATCGCGCATGACCGCGGCCTTCTGCAGGTCCTTGATCATTTGCTCGTCTTCTTGCGAGGCGGCGATGGAGTTGACGCCAAAGCTCACGATCTCGACGCCGCGCAGGTCGCGCCAGTCGGCGGAGAGGACCTCGTTGAGCGCGCGGGCGAGCTCGGTGGTGTGCCCGGGGATGGCGCTGTAGCGGATGCCCATCTCCGATATCTTGGCAAAGGCGGGCTGCAGGGCGGTGAGCAGCTCGGACTTAAGCTGGCTGTCGATCTTATCGCGCGTGTAGCTATCGGTCACGTTGCCGCACACGTTGGTGTAGAACAGCAGCGGGTTGGTGATGCGGTACGAATACTCGCCGTTGCAGCGAACGGAGATGTCGACATCCAGGCCAATGTTGTTATCGACCACGCGGAAGGGCACAGGCGAGGCGGTGCCGTACTTGTTGCCGATGATCTCCTTGGTGTTGATGAAGTAGACGCGCTGGTCTTTGCCCGCGTCGCCGCCAAAGGTAAAGCGGCTGCCGATATTGGCGAACGTCTCCTTGATGGAGTCGCCCAGGTTGCCGCTAAAGACGCTCGGCTCGCTGCCGGTGTCAAAGACAAACTCACCGGGCTCCAGCGCAACCTCGATGATCTTGCCGTTTTGCACCACGAGCATGCCCTGGCCGTCGTTGACGGCGATGACCGAGCCGTTGGAGATGACGTTGTCCTCGCCGCGCGTGTTGGAGCTGCGGCCGCCGGTGCGCTTGCTGCCCTTGCAGGCCAAGACATCAGCGGGCATCGATTCGCAATAGATAAATTCCTTCCACTGGTCGGCCATGACGCCGCCGGCAGCTCCCAATCCAGCTTTCAAGAGTCCCATGGTGATCTTCCTTTCTCGTCAAAGGCCGGGTGGTATTGGTCAGAATGGTTAATCGTCTTTGTTGTCCTTCATGACAACGGTGGTCTCGGTGTGGCTGAAGGTGTCGTGCTTCTCGGTCAGGTCGAGCTCGCCACAGTAGTAATCGGCGTGGGTGGCCTCGTTGGCCGTCTTGAGCTGGCCCACCAGCAGCACGTCTGCGATGACCACGATGATCAGCGGCGCGACGATGTTGATGAGGATGCCCTCGATATCAAAGGTGAGGAAATCCGGATCGAAGGCGTTCTCGCCCATAAAGAGAATCTGGGAGAGGACAAACCCGATCACAAAGAACAGCACCGAGGCGATGGCGAGCTTGGGCTTGGAGCAGGGGAGCTCGCCGACCATGCGACCGGTCTGGCCGTTCATGGCAAACAGGTAGCTCTTGCCGTTCCACGAGGTGGAAAGCATCCACACGGGAAACAGGGCGTAGTCGCTGTCTTCCCAGGTGTAGTCGAGCTGCTTGCTTTCGACCGTGGCATCGTCATATTCGTCGACGACGGTCTCGCGCAGGGCCGAGATCGTACTTTCTTCCATACGACGCTCGGCGCGCGCCTTGCAGGTTTCGCAATCCTCGTCGTAGCGGTTGGCGATGTAGCCGGGCATATACGCGACCGAAAACGGGCGCAGCGCGTCGTAGTCAAACGGCTCGATGGCGTCCATATGGCCGTCGGGCATCTTGGACGATCCGTCGACGGGCACGCGCTCAAACGAGATATTGCCCTTACGGTAGGCGTCGTAGTGGTCGGTGGTCGTGACGGTGCGATCGGATTCCTCAGTCACGGTCTCGTTGGTCGCATCAAAGCACACTTCGCCGTCAACGCGGGCGCCGTAGAGCCAAAACGGCACGTAAACGCCTTGGACTTCGTCGATATGGTTGCCGGTGACAAAGCTCTTGGGCAGCAGGATCTTGCCCTTGTAGTGCTCCTTGAGTGCGGCCGTGACATCGTCGCGCCCGAGTTTAAACGGGATCACCAGGTCGGGTGAGAAGTCGCCCGAAAGCTGACCGGGCGCTACGGCGGAGTTGCCGCAGTACGGGCAGGTGGTGACGGCGACGGTGCCGTCCGAGACCAGCTCGGCACCGCACGACGAGCAGATGTAGCCGGCGTTTTGAGCCAGCTCCTGCACGGCATCGTCGACAGCAGGCTTGGGGACCGCGGCTGCGGCATCGGCTTTGGCATCGGCCTTGTCCTGGCGCTCGCGATAGAGGGCCTCGACTTCTTCGACTTCAAAACGCGAATCGCAGTAGTCGCAGACGAGCTTTTGCTCGGCACTGGCAAAGTGAAGGGGGCCGCCACATGCGGGGCACTGATAGTTGACACTCTCGAAGGCCATGATCGGTCCTTTCCGTGCCGGAGACTATGCGCCGATGGCGCCGCCGCAGTATTCGCAGCGCCCGCTGGCATCGGGAATGGTGGTTGCACCGCAGAAGGGGCAGGTGACCGCGGCCTTGGGGGCCTTGGCGGCCACGACGCTGTCGCGCGTTTCCTGACGCAGCTGCACTAGCGCGTCGCGGACCTCGGTTGCCTGGCGCTTGGCCTCGCGGTATTCGATGGAACCGCGCTGCTCGATGGTGGAGTCGTTCACGCGCAGGTTGATTTCGGTAAAGTACGGCGTGTTGACGTGGATGGTCAGATTGAAGTCGTAATCCAGGTCGTAGCGCGGCGGGTTATAGCTCTCGCGCTCGCCGTCCTTGGTCTCGCGATAAATCTCGGTGCGATGCTCGTCGATATCCATATCGCAACCGAGTACCTGCGAGAACTCGATGATGTCGGGATTGGCGTCGCGCCAGCGGCTCTGCGAGGTGATGATCAGCAGGCCCGCGTCTTCGTCGAGCATGATGTTGGTGCGCCCGGCAGAAAGCGTGCGCGTGGGGTTGAACGACGCCAAGCGCTCGGCATTGGCCTCGCGGTAGGCGAGTTGCTCGCGGATATCGTCCGCGGTGCTGGAGCGATAGCCGTGGAAGTAGGGGGAGAGCTTGCCGGCGCACTCTTTGCACAGGTAGCCTTCGTTGATCTTGGTCTTTCCCAAAAGTCCCAGCTCGGTACCGCAAATCGCGCACTCTTTCTTCTCGAACATCTTGTCAAAGAAGCCCATGGTTGCCTCCCATCAACTGGTAGCGTGTGTCACTTTTGATGATGGGGGAGTGCGCGATCCTTCGCGATACCCAGACGGCTCAAGGAGTCTCCACAACTGGGACACATGGCCCATTTTTCATCCGACACATAGGGACACTCCTTGCCGCGGGTAGTCATTGGGCACTCATTGGGGACGTACTTAAATGAGTGGCAGTTGGAGACACTCCTTGCCGAGCTAGAGGCCGCGCGTGCCCCTTCTGGTCCATGAGGCTCAAAACCGCGGTGTGACGTGAACGGCTGGGGTCAAATTTGCAGCATTTCAAGCCTGGCTTCGATATTGAGACTGGTTCTTTATTAAAATAGATTTCCAGACAATTGAGCGGCTGGGGGTTAACCATGAGGGGCATGGGAGACACAACCGCATATTTGCGTCGGGGCATTCGGGAGATTATATGCCTGGTGCTGTTCTTCTTCACGTTTTTGGCGTGCGAGTATCTTTTTGATGTGCGCATGGCCGAGTTCGTGTCTCCGAACGAGGTCGTTATTTATGAGAGCCTTGTCATCGGCGCGAGCGTGATTGGCTTTTTTGTGCGTCCCATTCTGTACTATCGCCGTCCCCATGCCATTGACGCGACGAGTGACGTCACGGGCGTTTTGCTGGTGGCGGCATTGCTGCTGTTGATTATGGCGGTTCAGGTTGAGGTGGTAATTACCGGCGGTTTGGTGGCGTGCTGCGCGCTGGGCTACTGCGGATCGACTGCTCATGCAAATTTTGCGAGGCGCTTTGCGCGAACGCCCTGCTTGGCGCGCGCCGCCGCACTTTCTTACGCCATGGGCGTTCTGGTGCAGGTTCTCAACCACATGGTGGTGCCTGTCGGCATTCCTCAGCAGGCTGTTCTGGTCGTCTGTGCGATCGCGCAGGTGGCGTTGCTCCACGGTGCCCGACGCGCCAAGCTGCGCGACGAGTCCGATCCCAACTTTGAACCCAGTGCTGCCGGGCTTTCGGTAGATGCTCTGGAATATGGCGCCAAGTGGCATGACGATCCCGAGGCAAAGGCGGCATTCCGTCGCGCCGTAGTTCGCCTGACCGTGGCGACGGCGTATCTTTCCAGCGTATTCGCCGCTCTCAACGCGGGCTTCACGACCCTGCATGCTGTCGGAGCCGTCGATTTGGGCGATTGGCCGCGCCTGCTGCTTGTCGTGAGCTCGTTGGTCGCTGGCGCACTATTTGACCTGCACGGCCGCTCGTATATGAATATCGGCATGACATGTGCCGCCATACTGTCCACGCTTTCGTTCTTTGTGCTCATCGTCGATGGCAATGGCGGCAACGAGCTTGCTGCCACGATCATCTTTTATCTGGGCTTGGGCTTTTTCGTGGTGTTCTTTACCACAAAATATGCCGCCGTCTCGCTCTATGCGCGCTGGTCATATTTTTGGCCGTGCATGGGTCGCGTCGTCAACAACGTGTGCTCGATGTTCGTGACGGCGCCGGCAGTGGCGATTATCTCGAGTCAAAATGTGCTGGCTGCGGTCGGTGCGGCGCTCGTGATGTTTGTGGGCATTGCGATTACGCTGCTGGGGCAGTTGGGGCAACGGGCCGATGATGCCGCGATGCGGGACGGACTGCCGCTTGCCACCGACGATCTTGGTGGGGATCTTGCGCCCACATGCTCCGACCCCGAGCCCGTGGAGGCAGCGGAGCTCACGTCCGATGAACGCCTTGATGCCTTCGTCGCCACCTTTGGGCTTACAGAGCGCGAGCGCGATATTCTTGAGGTCTTGGTCGTTTCGGACCAGAGCGTTCAGGACATCGCCACAACGCTCTTTCTTTCGCGCTCCACGCTCTATCGCCACATTTCCTCGATCAACAAAAAGGCCGGTACCGCCTCGCGTGTGGCCCTTATCAACTTCTTCTGGTCCTGGACACCCAAGGACTGGCTAACCTCCCAATAAGTTGCGGTGGAATAGTCCCTAAATTAAAGTCACGGGGCTTTAAACAGGAACTATTTCACCGCAACTGCTGGGGGGGGTAGACTGCGGCGGCGGCAGGGGCAACGGCAACGGCGTCGGCAGCTGCGGTAGCGGTAACGGCAGCTGGCGGGGTGTTTTCCGTCTGCTCGCTACAGTAGCTCGCCGTGGCGTGCAATGTAGCGGCGCTTTGCCAGCTGAGTGAGCGCGATGTAGGCGGTGACGATGCCGATGAGCAGCGCGAAAAAGCCCGCGGGCAGTGTCATGAGGCCGAGCGCATCGGCGATGGGGCTTGCCGGCAGCCAGGTGACGAGCGCCAGACCCAGCACGGTGAGAACGCACAGTGCGGGCGCGGCGTGGTCGCGCGGGCTCGGCAGATGCGGGGAGCGCAGCATGTGGACCACGAGTGTCTGCGACCACATGGACTCGACAAACCAGCCGCTCTGGAAGAGTGCAGCGAAGGTCGCCATACCCGTGACATTGCCCGCGGCGGCAAGCTCGGACCAGCTCGCGCCCACGGCGGCGGGGCACACCACAAAGAAGAGCGCGGCGAAGGTCACGATGTCAAACAGTGAGCTCACGGGGCCCAGCTCGAGCATAAAGCCCTTGATGGACGCGGCGTCCCAGGCGCGCGGACGGGCAGTCCAGGCGTCGTCGACGGTGTCCCACGGCAGCGCGATGCACACGATCTCGTAGACCAGCGACAGCAGCACCAGCTGCAGGGCGCTCATGGGCAAAAACGGCAAGAACAGACTCGCGACGGTCACGGACAGCACGTTGCCAAAGTTGGAGCTCACCGTGGTCTTGAGGTACTTGAGCAGGTTGCCGTAAGTGCGGCGGCCTTCGATGATGCTGCGCTCGAGCACGCCCAGGTCCTTCTGAAGCAAGATGATATCGGCGGATTCCTTGGCAATATCGACGGCCGAATCGACCGAGATGCCGCAATCGCTCGCACGCATGGCGGCGGCGTCGTTGATGCCGTCGCCCATAAAGCCCACGGTGTGGCCGAGCATCTCGCGCATGACACGTACCAGGCGCGCCTTCTGCAGCGGCGAGAGCTTGGCGAAGAGGTTGGTTTTCTCGGCGCGCTCGGCAAGTTCGGCGTCATCGAGCGCATCGATCTCGGAGCCGAGCAAGACGTTGCTCGCATCGATACCAATCTGCTCGCAGACGGTGGCGGCGACGCGGTCGTTGTCGCCGGTTAGGACCTTGACCGCCACGCCCTTGGCTTCGAGGGTGGCGACGGCGCCCGCGGCACTTGCTTTGGGCGGATCGAGGAAGGCCAAAAAGCCCATCAGCACCATGTCGCACTCGTCGGCGATGCCAAACTCGCCCACGCAGCGCGGATCGGTCTTCTGCGCCACGGCAATCACACGCAGGCCCTCGGCGTTGAGTCCGGCGACCTGCTTGCGAATCTGGGCGAGCTTATCTTCGGTGAGCGGCTGGGTGATGCCATCGACTTCGACAAAGGAGCAGATCTCGAGCATTTCCTCGGCAGCTCCCTTGGTAACCATCTGGGTTTTGCCTTGGGAGTCGGCGACAACTACGCTCAGGCGACGGCGCGAGAAATCGAAGGGCACCTCGTCGACCTTGGTATAGCGGTCGCGCAGGCTCTGGCCCAGCATGGAATCGGGCGCGACGGCCGAGGGCGTCACATCTGCACGGTCGATTACGGCCAGGTCGATAAGGTTTTTGAGGCCGGTCTGGAAGAAGCTGTTCAAAAACGCATGGCGCAGCACGCGTGCGTCCTCGTTGCCGTCGGTGTTGAGGTAGCGCTCGAGTACGATGCGGTCTTCGGTGAGGGTGCCGGTCTTGTCGCAGCACAGGACGTCCATCGCGCCGAGGTTTTGAATCGCCGGCAGCTCCTTGACGATAACCTGGCGACGGGCGAGGTCCTTGGCGCCCTGCGACAGGCTCGTGGTCACGATGACGGGAAGCATCTGCGGCGTGATGCCCACGGCCACGCTCGTGGCGAACAGCAGCGCGTCGATGACGTTGCCCTTGGTGGCGGCGTTGATGGCAAAGACGGCCGGCGCCATAACGAGCATGAGGCGTACGAGCAACATGGAGACGCTCGAGACGCCGCGGTCAAACGCGCTCTTCTCGCCGCGCCCGTTGAGCGTCTTGGCGATGCCGCCCAGGTAGGTGTCCGAGCCGGTGGCAACGACAAGCGCTATGGCGGTGCCGTTTTGCACGGAGGTGCCGGTAAAGACGATGTTCTTGCAGGCAGAGAGCGGCAATGCGGAGCCGTCGGCACCCTCGACGACAGTGACGGCGGCGGTCTTCTCGACGGCTTCGCTCTCGCCGGTGAGTGCGGACTCGATCACAAACAGGTCGCGTGCGGTGATGATGCGGGCATCGGCCGGCACCATATCGCCGGCAGAGAGGCGGATCACATCGCCGGGGACGAGCTCGTCGAAGGGGGTCTCGACGCGCTCGTCGTCGCGCAGGGCGGTGCAGGTGTTGGAGACCAGGTCCTTGAGAGCCTCCGCCGCATTGCCGCTGCGGGCTTCCTGGATAAACTTCATACCGCCCGATACCAGCAGCATGATGCCGATGATGATGACCGTGGAGGGGTCGCGCTGCGGCTCGGGCACGGCGAGCACGTCGATGTAGAGCGAGACCAGCGCGAGCGCGGCGAGGATGCCGGCGAAGGGATCGATGAACGCGTCGGCGATGCGGCGGGCGAGCGTTTTGGTCGTTGCCTCGATGGTGTTGGGGCCGACGGCATTCAGGCGATCGGTTGCCTGCTCGGCGGTGAGGCCGTTTGCCGGGGCGTCAAGCAGTACGAGGGCGTCCTCGGCACTATGGGTGGCGGCGAATATGGTGTTCTTGGACAGGCCGGTATGAGCGGCAGGGCGCGCCGTGCGGCGGCGCTTGGAGATGGCTTCGAGTACCGTGGCGGTTTTGAGCATCAGCATAGGGTCCTCCTTGTTGAAGGGAGTTAGCGTACGTGTCGTATTTGCTTCAAAAAACCTAGATGTCGCTCACGTCAAGCTCTTGAGTCCACAAAGGGCGCAGCGCGCCTTTGTGGTGGTTTTGGCGATCTGCCGGTGGCGTTTATGCGTGTGCGGAGTCCTCGCGGCGTGCCGAGGGCGACATGCAGGTTTTTCGACTAGGACTGCCTTCCATGGCACACCTCCTAAAGGTTGAGCGCAGCGCGCTTTGGGTATCTCGTACCCCTTTCTAATCCGCCCGTATTCTTGATGAGGGGGTTTGCGATGTCAACCCCATTGTTCGGAAAACCATTGCCCCCGACAAAGCCTTTACAGAATGCCGTGGCCTCAAAGCGTACCCGCATCGACGCTTCGCCTGCGCTAAACTGGAAGCACGTACGCGATTACGAGAGGAGCCCGCATGGAGGCTTACAAGCAAGAGTTCATCAAGTTCATGGTCGAGTCCGACGTTCTTAAGTTCGGCAGCTTTACGCTCAAGAGCGGCCGTCAGTCCCCGTTCTTTATGAACGCCGGCGCTTATGTGACGGGCTATCAGCTCAAGAAGCTGGGCGAGTATTACGCCCAGGCCATCCACGATAACTTTGGCGATGATTTTGACGTCCTGTTTGGACCTGCCTACAAGGGTATTCCGCTGGCCGTCGTGACCGCCATTGCCTACCACGAGCTGTACGGCAAGGAGGTCAAGTACTGCTGCGACCGCAAGGAGGCCAAGGACCACGGTGCCGATAAGGGCAACCTGCTGGGCTATGAGCCGCAGGACGGCGATCGCGTGGTCATGGTCGAGGACGTCACCACCAGCGGTAAGTCCATCGACGAGACCTATCCCAAGGTCAAGGCTGCCGCCGACGTCGAAATCAAGGGCCTGATCGTGTCCCTCAACCGCATGGAGGTCGGCAAGGGCGGCGTGACCACCGCGCAGAAGGAGATCGAGGCAAAGTACGGTTTCCCCGTTGCGAGCATCGTTTCCATGGCCGAGGTCGTCGAGACCCTCTACAACCACGAGATCGACGGCAAGGTCGTCATCGATGACGAACTCAAGACGGCCATCGACGCCTACTACGAGCAGTACGGAGCCAAGTAGGTTCCGCCGTTCTGCCGAACGGCGGACCGGTCGACGCTGCGCGGGCCGCATTTGGACAATCTGACGTTCAGCTTCAAGGGCGCGACCAGAAGGTCAGCGCCCTTTCGTTTCACGTCACCTTGTCTCAAATGCGGCCCGCTCGCTGCCCGTCCTCTACCTGCGGCGTTGCCTTGCTCCGGATGCGGCACCTGGGGACGTTCCTTTTCTGCCGGCACTTGGGGACACTCCTGATGTAGTCGTTGGGGACGTTCTTGTTTGACTAGTCGTTTAAGAACGTCCCCAATGACTAGGCAGAAATGAGCGTGGATAATCTCCCGGTTTTGGCCTGTGTGCGGCCTCAAAGTGGAAGATTATCCACGCTCGTTAGTTAAGCGTCCAAAAATCCACGCTCGTCGCTACTTGAGTCCGGGCAGGCGGGTGTAGGGAAACGAGCGCTCTAGGAACTCGGAGCAGCGGGCGTAGTCTTTGGCGAAGTAGCTGCTGTAGAGCGAATCGAGCACGTATTGCACGGCGATGTGGCTCGCGAACTGTGTGATGCGATGCGTCATGCTCTCGTGGTCACTCACCGTGAGGCAGGCGGCAAAGCCAGGGTGAATGCACGCACAATGAGGCGTGCCGATAACGATGACCGGGACATGCCGACTGCTGAGGATCGGCAAGATGTCCTTGAGGTTGGGGGCAAGGCCGCTGTAGGAGATGGCGATTGCCACATGGTCGGGGCCCGAGGCAAGCGCCGTGCGCACTTGGGCTTCGGAATTGTCGTGGCACGTCGCGCTTTTACCGGCGGAGAGCAGGCGATCGCGGAACATTCCCGCTGGATAGAGATTGTGCGAGCCTGTGTAGATGTCGACCTGTCGGGCGTTCGCGATGAGCTTGGCGGCGTGGTCAAGCTGCGTGGGGTCGAGCAGCTCCTGCGTCTCGGCCAGCGTGGTCTGGTAGAGCCCCTCCATGCGCTCCATAACCTGCGCAGGCGATACTCGGCTTATCGACCCGCGATGCAAAGGAGGTGCACATCCCACGAGCACTACCGGGAAGGGCTTGCGATTCGAGCCCTCGCCTTAGTATTTTGGCCATTTGGCACTATAATCACCATAGGCATGCGCAAAACGTTGCGCTTAATCAAGAGGAGAAAACGTATGGGTCTGTTTGACATGTTCAAGAAGAAGGCTGAGCCCGCGGCAGCTGCTGCTCCGGCCTCCATCTCTGCTTCTGCCGGCGCCGACGTGCTGTGCTCGCCTGTCAAGGGCAAGGTCATCAAGATGGCCGACGTGCCCGATCCCGTCTTTGGCGGCGAGGTCCTGGGCAAGGGCTGCGCCGTGTGGCCCGAGGACGACCTGGTCTACGCTCCCTGCGACGGCAAGGTGACCGTCACCATGGGTCACGCCGTGGGCCTGCAGTCCGATAGCGGCATCGAGGTTCTGGTGCACGTCGGTGTCGATACCGTCAACATGAACGGCGACGGCTTCGAGGGCTTCGTCAAGGCCGACGACGTCGTGAAGGCTGGCCAGCCCATACTCAAGATCGACCGCGCCAAGATCGCCGCTGCCGGTTACAAGGACTGCGTCGTCGTGGCCGTGTCCAACACCGCCGAGTTTGCCGATGTCGAGCTCGCCGTTGAGGCTGAGTCCGCCGTCGCCGCCGGCGATGTCATCGTCAAGGTCGTCCGCAAGTAAGCTGTAGCGTCCAGAGGATGTCTTAGGGTGGTTGGATTGTCCGGCCACCCTTTTTATTAGACCGGGTGTACGCGTCTTATTGCATGTCGGGCAAGTCTACAGACCGTTTGGACGTTAAAACGAACCGACCGCGCCTTCGTACTGCCGAGGGTGTTCATTAGAGGATAGTATGGGCTTACCTTATTACAACGTGCGCCGTGTCTGGGAAGCGCGGTGCCGCTCATTGGGAGGAACAACATGAAAAAGAAGCTGCTGCTTGCGCCCCTCATGGCCGTCTTGGTTGCGTGCGTGGTCCTGCTTTCCGGCTGCGGAGGCCCTTCGGTCGAGGAGCTCATCACCAAGGACCTTACGACTCAGTTTGATGAGGTTAAGAACGGCGGAGACGATTTCCTCGCCGGTCTGGAAGAGGCTTCGGGCGACGAGTTCGAGCAGCTGGGCATCGATCCCAAGGAGTACGCCAAGAGCTATCTCGAGGGCTTTGACTACAAGATCGGCGACGTGACGGTCGACGAGGACAAGGGCACCGCAACTGCCGAGGTCACCATTACCTGCAAGTCCATGAACCAGATCGTTGAGGATTTTGCCACCAAGTACCAGGAGAAGGTCGCCGCGCTCGATTCGATGCCTTCCGATGACGAACTGTACAAGATGGCCGGTCAGGTTATGGTCGATGTGACCAAGGCTGCTAAGACCAAGGACACCACGGTCACCTTCAAGTACACCGCCAATGACGACGGCGAGTGGTCTGCTGACGATTCCGCAACCAACGAGATGATGAATGCGATGATGAACTAGGGGGTTACGCGGTTCTACGAACCGCGTAACCAGTTGACGCTGCGCGCCGCCCAGGACGATAATTTGTCATTCAAAGGGCGAGGCATGACAAGAAGGTCTATGCCTCGTCCTTTTCATGCCAACTTGTTCGTCCTGGACGTCGCTCGCTGTCCGTCCTCTACCTGCGACGTTGCCATGGTAGTCATTGGGGCGGCACTTGGGGACGCTCCTTGCACAAGTGTTGCATTGTGGGTGATCGGGAAAATGTGGCCCGGTTTTTGGCCGAATTCCGGGCCGCGGTTTCCGGATGGGGTGGGTTGCGGAAAGTGCGACCCGGAATATTGCTTCAAAACGGGATGCAGTTTCCCCGACGCGCTTCAAACGGAAAGCGCGTCCCATTCCGGAGCTCCAAAACGGGATGCGCTTTCCGCGCGAAAGAATTGTCGCAGCTACGTTAAGCGGTGCTGTTCGTTACTCGCCCAGAATCAGCGCCGCGAGCTCTTCCTGGGTGTCCACCACGTAGTCGGCGCCGGCGGCTTCCAGCTCTGCGCGGCCGCGGAAACCCCAAGTGACGCCCGCGCTCTTGAGGCCGGCATTGTGACCGGTCAGGACGTCGACATTGGAATCGCCCACATAGAGCGTGGTTGCCGGGTCGGCGCTCAGCTCCTCCATCACATGCAGCGTGGCGGGCGCTTCGGGCTTGGGCGGAAAAGCGTCGACACGGCCCTGGACCAGCGCAAAGCGGTCGGGACCAAAGTACTTCTCGATAAGCGGGGCCGCCGAGACGTGGTCCTTGTTGGTGAGCACGGCAAGTTGGATGCCCGCGGCGCGCAGGCGATCGAGCATCTCGATCGTGCCGGCATAGGGGGCGGTGTGGTCCTCCTTGTGCTCGCCGTAGTAAGCCCTAAACTCGGCAAGCGTCTGCTCAAACATGCGGCCGTCGCCCGCATACTCGGCAGGCATAAAGCGCTCAACCAGCTTGAGCATGCCGTTTCCCACCTTATAGCGGTATTCGTCAACAGCAAACGTGGGCCAGCCGTGCATCTCACAGGTATGGTTACCGGCGGCCGCCAGGTCCTCGAGCGTGTTGAGGATAGTGCCGTCGAGGTCAAAAATCACATGGGAAAACGCTGCCACCATGGGTGCTCCTGCCGTTTGAGTAATAAAACGCACTCCATGATACTGGGCCTGCGTATCGGGCACGTTTGGAATCTGAATATCTTTGCCGGCCTTGAACCGCGCTGCGCTAGCCGCGAGCCTTTGCCGTTAGCAAATCCTTGGCAGCTGTTCTCCCACGAGCATGTCGAGGATGCGGGTCGAGCCCCAGCCGGTGCGTACGCGCACGGCGGGTCGAGCGTCCGATCCAAGCGGCAGCACGCGGCCGATAATCGCGGCGTTCTCGCCGTAGCGGGCAGCACGCATGGCGGCTAGAGCCGCATCGGCCTGCTCGGCCGGCACCACGGCGACCATCTTGCCCTCGTTTGCCACCTGCAGCACGTCATAGCCGAGCATCTCACAAGCCGCCTGCACATCGGGACGCACGGGCACGGCGTCCTCATCGACCTCCATCGCAACGCCGCTGGCCTGCGCAAACTCATTGAGCGTGGATGCAAGGCCGCCGCGCGTGGGGTCGCGGAAACAGCGTGTGTCGGGGGCGGCGGTCAGCACGTCGGCTATCAGGTGGTTGAGCGGCGCGGCATCGCTTTTGATGTTGCTCGAAAACGCCAAGCCCTCGCGTTGGCTCATGATGGCGATGCCGTGGTCGCCGAGTGTGCCCGACACCAGGATGACATCGCCAGGCTGGCAGTTTGCGCCACTGAGCGCCACACCCGCGGGCACTTCGCCCACGCCGGCGGTGTTGATGTAGACGCCGTCGGCCCCGCCGCGCTCAACCACTTTGGTGTCGCCGGTGATAATCGCCACGCCCGCCTCGCGCGCCGTCTCGGCCATGGTCTGCACGATCTGACGCAGCTTGTCCATGGGATAGCCCTCTTCGAGGATAAAGCCGCACGACAGATAGCGCACGTTGGCACCCGAGGTCGCGACATCGTTGACGGTTCCGCACACGGCGAGTCGGCCGATGTTGCCGCCGGGGAAGAACTGCGGCGTCACCACAAAGCTGTCGGTCGACATGGCGATGCGCCCGCTCGCGGGCAGTGCGGCGACGCCGGCATCGTTGCCCTCGAGCAGCTCGGGCGACCCAAAGGCATCCAAAAAGACCTCGTCGATGATGCGTTTCATCATCTGGCCGCCGGAGCCGTGACCCAGCAGGACGGTGCTGTCGGTAACGCTATGGGACATATCGAAAACTCCAATCGTGGGTGGAATTATATGGGTGGCGCGCAGCGTCGACCGGTTCGCCGTTCGTTAGAACGGCGGAACCCATTAGCTTCGGTAGCGGAAATATGCTGCGCAGCTGCCCTCGGAGCTCACCATACAGGGGCCGACGGGATGCTCGGGTGTACAAGCGTGGCCGAACAGAGGGCAGTCGCTTGGTGTAATGGCTCCGCGCAACACGTCGCCGCAGCGGCATCCGCGTGGCTCGACCGTCGGCTCGATGGGCACGTCAAAGCGGGTGCGGGCATCAAAGCGCGAGAGCTCGGGACGGATGGAAAGGCCCGAGTTGGCAATCGGCCCCAGCCCGCGCCACGTGGTGTCGCAGGGCTCAAACACCTGCTCGACCAGCTGGCGCGCCACGGGGTTACCGTCTGCGTTGACGCCGCGACGGTAGGCGTTGTCGATTGTGGGCTGCCCTTCAACAACCATCTGGACCAGCATGCAGATACCCTGCAAAATGTCGACCGGCTCAAATCCCGTTACCACGCCTGGGGTCTTAAACTCGTCGACCAAAAAGCCAAAGGGGGCTAAGCCCGTGATGGTGGCGACGTGGCCCGGCAGGATAAAGCCGTCGATAGTGGTCTCGGGATCGTTGGCGATGGCGCGCAGCGCCGGCGGCGTGGTCTTGTGAGCACAGTAGACCGAGAAGTTCTGGAGCCCGCGCGCGTCGGCCTCCAGGATAGCGGCGGCAATGGTGGGCGTTGTGGCCACAAAGCCCACACCCATAAAGATGACCGGGCGTTCGGGATTTTGCTCGGCAATGTCGAGTGCGTCGAGCGGAGAGTAGACGATGCGGATGTCGCGCCCCGCCGCCTTTTGCGCGGCGAGCGAGGTGGACGATCCGGGCACGCGCATCATGTCGCCAAAGGTGGTGATGATGGCGCCGTCCATGTTGGCGAGCGCGATTGCATGGTCGATATCGCGGTTGGCGGTAACGCAGACGGGGCAACCCGGGCCGCTCAGCAGCTTGAGTCCCGCCGGCATAATGGAGCGAAAGCCATAGCGACCGATGCTCACGGTGTGCGTACCGCAGACTTCCATAAGGTTGATGGTGCGGTCGCCGACGAGTTCACGGATGCGTTCGATGAGCTCGCGGGCCAGCTTGGAATCGCGAAATGCCGAAAAGTCGATACCGGAGCGAGCCGGCTGTCCGGCCGCCACTAGTATGCCTCGGCCGGGTTGCTGGCCAGTTGGTCTTCTTCGACCAGTTCGGTCATGGTGTTGACCAGGTCGAGCGTATCCTGCGCCTCCTGCTCGTCGACGATCTGGATGCCAAATCCAGCGTGCACCAGAATATAGTCGCCTACTTGTGCCGTCGGCACGAGTCGTAGCGACACCGGACGCTCGATGCCCATCATGTCGACGGTGGCCTTGAGGTCGTCGTCGCGTTTGACTACTTTGCCGGGAACGGCAAGGCACATATTGTTCCCCTTTTATACGCTTTGCGCTGGATAGGCGCTTGATAATCCATTGCTTGATGGTAGCGCTCGCGGGGTTCGCGGGCAAACGCGTTACGCCCGTGAGACAGTTGGCGCGGCGACGAGCGAGATCGGGCTACTGCGATGCGATCTGCGCGAGGTGGGCGCGCGCGATCGCCGCCTGACCGTAGGCGATGCAGCCGTCGTTAACGGGCACGGAGTGGGGAACCAAGACGGTGAGACCCATGCTTTTGAGCTCGCGGGTGAGGAGCTGGAGCAAAAGTCGGTTCATGAACACACCGCCCGAGAGTGCGACGGTGTCGAGGCCTTCACGGGCGCAAATCTCGTTTGCGATGCGGGCCGACGCGCGTGCGATGGTGACGTGGAAGTCGAGCGCGAGCTGGCCGGCGGGCACGCCGGCCCCGATTCCCTCCAAAAGCGCCTCAATAAGCGGTCTGGAGTTCAGAACGTGGCAGTCGTCCGGACGGGATGATTCGGTTACGGAAAAGCTAGCCATATTGCCGGTGGGGCAGGTACTTTCGCTGCCGAGCGCGCGCCAGGCGGCGGCCTCGAGCTCGATGGCGGGTTCACCCTCGTAGGTCGCCTGGCCGCAAATGCCCAGGATCGCGGCTGCGGCGTCAAACAAGCGACCCATGCTGCTGGTGCGCGGGCTGTTGATGCCACGTTCGATCATCGTTGCCGTTATGCTGCGCGTCTGCTCGTCAAGGCTGTCCAAAAGCCCCACGGCCCCCGGGTGTTCAAGCAGACCGAGTTCACTGAGCAGAGCAAAGGCGTTGCGGCGGGCGTCACGCACGGAGGCCGCCCCGCCGGGGAGCGCCCAGGTGCGCAGATGCGCGGCGCGCTCAAAGCCGCTAAGGCTGGCGACAAGAAACTCGGCGCCCCAAATGGTCCCATCGGTACCGGCGCCGGTGCCGTCAAAGGCGATGCCAAGGACGCGCGCGTCGGTTGTAAGCTGGCCCGCGGCGATGGCCTCGGCCATTACGCTCGCGATATGCGCATGATGGTGCTGCACCTCGACGAGCGGCAGATTGCATTTTCGTGCCTGCTCGCGTGCCCACTGGCTCGATAGATAGCTGGGATGTACATCGCAGGCTAAGGCGGCGGGCGCCAAGTCAAAGAGATCTTCCAAGCGAGTGCGTGCGGCGTTCCAGGCATCGAAGGTCCCGCCGTTTTCAACATCGCCGATATGCTGCGACACAAAACAGGTCGCCTCGCCGTTCGTCCCTTCACGCGTGAGCGCAATCGTGGCCTTTTGTTGTGGCCCGCAGGCGAGCATGCAGGACGGAGCGCCGCCGAGCGCCGGCAACGGCAGCGGCTGGGGTGCATATCCGCGAGCGCGGCGAACGGGCATAACGGCGCCGTTCGCCTCTCGCACTACAGAGTCGTCGTAGCGCGAGAGGATCGCGCGGTCGTTACCGAGCAACGCGTCGGCGATGCCGGCGGCAACGAGGTGTTCCCAGGCAAGGTCGTCGTCGGTCTCGATGGGTTCCTCGCTCAGGTTTCCGCTGGTCATGACGAGCGCGTGCATACCGCGGGCTTCTGCCGCGGCAAGCAACAGATGCTGAAGCGGGGTATAGGGGAGCATAACGCCGAGTTCGGGAAGGTCGTGTGCGACGGACAGCGCGAGCGCGAGGGCGTTGGGGGAACCGCCGCTCTCGCAAACGGCACGTCGGCGCAGCAGCACAATGGGGCGAATGCTGCCGGCCAGCAAGCCGCGCTCAACGTCGTTGACATGGCACAGGCGTTCAACGTCGGCAAGGTCGCGTGCCATAACGGCAAGCGGTTTGTTGCTGCGGCGTTTGCGGCGGCGAAGCTCGGCTACCGCCTGCTCGTTGGAGGCATCGCATGCCAAGTGAAATCCGCCCAGACCCTTGATAGCGACGATACCGCCGTTGGCCAGCAGCTCAACACAGCGGTCGATAATGGCGTCACTGGTCTCGCGCGTGGTGCCGACGGCCGGCGACGCGGCGGCTTCGCCGGCCTCGCGCCACGTAATATGCGGCCCGCAATCAAAGCAGGCATCGGGCTGCGCGTGAAAACGCCGGTCGAGTGGGTCGGCATACTCCGCGGCGCACTTGGGGCACATGGGAAAACAATCCATCGACGTGGCCGCTCGGTCATAAGGCAGCGATCGGATGATGGTAAAGCGTGGGCCGCAGTTAGTGCAGTTGATAAAGGGGTAGTGATAGCGTCGGTCGGCGGGATCGAACAACTCGCGCAGGCAATCGTCGCAGGTGGCGATATCGGGCGAGACGAGCGTCGTGTGCGCGGTCTGGTCCTGCGATGCTACGATGCGAAAACCCTGTTTACTGGCGGCATCCCAACCGTTGGCTGCCAGGTCCATAGTCTCGACATGCTCTACGCGGGCTGCCGCAGGCGCATGCTCAGAAAGCGCGGCAACAAAAGCATCGAGCGCATCGGCCGGAGCGTGCGCCTCGATGTGCACGCCGTCGCCCGCATTGAGCACCCAGCCGCAAATGCCATGCGCCATGGCCTCGCGATACACAAACGGTCGCATGCCAACGCCCTGCACAATGCCCGTCACATGAATATGCACATGCCGCATGCGACACCCCTCATCAAAACCGACCAAAAAGGGACAGGTTTATTTTGGTAGGTAAAACTTCTAAACCTGCCAAAACAAACCTGTCCCTTTTTGGCAGGTGCGCTGCGGGAAACCCGCTACAGCCCCAGGCTCTGCTTGGTGGCGGCGCAGGTGAGCTCGCCGTGCTTAACGCCGCGCAGGCCCAGCAGGCGGTCGGCTAGTTCGTAGACGCGCTCGCCGCGACCCTTGAGCGCCAAGATCTCCAGACAGTTGTGGTGATCAAGATGCACGTGCATGGTCGATACGATCTCGTCGGTGTAGTCGTGCTGCACCTCGTCCAGGCGGCGCGTCAGATCGCCGGTGTGATGGTCGTAGATCATGGTGAGCGACCCGATAACGTGCTCATCGGGCGTGCGCATTTGCTCTTTGGCGATCGAGGCGCGAATCAAATCGCGCACTGCCTCGGAGCGGTTGGCCACGTCGCCGCGGCGTGCGATCTGCTCGTCAAAGCGGCGCAGTAGGTCATCGGGCGCGGTGACCGAAAAGCGGACCAGCTCGGAGCCGCCGCCGCAACGGCAGCTCACCTCGTCGCCCGTGTCGTTGCGGTGGTCGTGCCCGCAGCCGTGCTCGTGTTCGTGTTCGGACACCCTACACCAGCTTTACGGAGCCGACGGAGTTGTGGTCAGCCTCGATGGCTTCCTCGTAGCCCTCGAGCGCGTCATGCGCCTCGTGCAGTGCGGCCATGGCAGCTTCGAGCTTGGCGCCAATGCGCTCCATGTCAAAATTCTCGGTCGCATGCAGCAGCTGATGGCTCCACTCGTGGGCGAGCTCGATGGTGTCGTCGACCTGCTTGACGCTCATGGCAAGCTGGCTCATGTTCATTCCGACGTCATGCATGGGAAATCTCCTTATGCTCGGGGCAATCCAGTGGTTCAGATTCTACTACGCCCGCGCGGGGCGCTACCGCATAAGAAAACGGGTGCGAGTCTGTGTGACCCGCACCCGTTCACTGGGGGCTGTTTGTATTTACCATACTATCCGTGGTCGCACGCGGTGCATCCAGAAGTCCGGCGAGCGGTGCAAAAGCGCTCATGGACGGCGGCAGGACGCCAAAATGTAACCAGCGTATTACAGGTGCTTCTCCAGCAATGCCTGCAGCCTTGCCTTGGGCAGCGCGCCGACCGAGCGGTCGACCTCCTCACCGTTCTTAAAGACAATCAGCGTGGGGATGCTCATGACGCCAAACTTCATGGCCAGGTCCTGATTGTCATCGACGTTGCACTTGGCAACGGCAAGCTTGCCGGCCAGCTCGTCGGCTACCTCGTCCACGATGGGCGAGAGCGATCGGCAGGGCCCGCACCAGGGCGCCCAAAAATCAACCAGTACGGGAAGGTTGTCGCTAACGACGGAATCGAAGTTCTCGGGGGTAATCTGCTTAATGTCAGCCATGGTGACCTCCATAATGCGACGCGGCTCGGCCGCGTAAAACTCAGTACGACCGTGCTTATACCCAACGGCCCGCAAAGCAACCACTCACGGGCGGCTCTTTTATATAATGGGGGGCACGCAAACGATTGGAGAGCACATGTCCACGTCACAAAGCCAGAAAAAAGAAGCTATCGCTCAGGCCGCCGAGCAGGAGCTCGCATCGCTTGTGGGCCGTGGCGTGCGCATCGCGGGCAACGCGTGCTCGCGGATCGTGCTGGTCAAAGGTGATTTGGATGATGCCGAGCGCTCGGGCGGCGAACTTGCCGCCGGCGCGGATGGCGCCGCATTGCGCAAGGCGCTCGGGGCAATCGGTTACGCGCCCGAAGAGTTTTGTGTGCTGGCGAGTGTTGCCGGCGCGGGCGACGGAGCTGTGACGGTGGGCCATGCCCTGCCGTGCGACCTGTTCCGCGAGGCGCTTGAGGCTCTGGATCCCGAGGCGGTGCTGCTGCTCGATAACAGCGCGGCCGATGTCATGCGCGAAACCTACGCCGATATGCTCGTGGCGATTGATGACTTCGACACCGCCATGCTCAAGCCCGGCCTGGTCGCCCATGTGCAGGGCCGCCGCGTGCTCGCGCTCGATGGCTTTGAGGCGGCGCTGACCGACAAGGCGGCCAAGCAGCGCATGTGGGCCTACATCAAGCAGCTGACCCCGCCGGCCGCTCCGCTGTAGCGGATTGGCGTCGGCGAGCGATTGCCTGGCGGGCAAACCACGCCGCAAGATCGGCGCCGCACTTCTACACCACAGCGCGCAGCTCAAACCGATCGCCGTTAATGCGGAACTGGCAGTTGCCGTTCATGCGCTCCACGGCAAGTTTGATGCTCTTGGTGCCAAAGCCGTGGCCCGCATGCTGGGTTATAGGCATGCCGTCGACCATGCGCGGCGCGCGGTCAAACGTGTTGGAAACTAACAGCAGCAGCTGACCGTCCTCCAATCGCAGGTCAAAGTCGACGAATCGCTTTCCTTGGGGCGCGGCGCTTGCGGCGGTGATAGCGTTTTCCAAGGCATTTGAGAGCACGCTAAACAGGTCGGCGTCACCTACATGGATGGTTTCGGGTACGGCGGCGCGCAGGTTGGCGGTAATGCCGTTTCTATTAATTTCCGAGTTAAATGACGAAAGCGCAATGTTTACGGTCTCGTTGGCGCAGAAGCGGCGTACGGCGGTGCGGTCGCCGGCTTCGCAGAGTTCGTCGATGCGTTTGAGCGCCTCGTCGGTGTGGCCCTCCTCAATCAAAGCGGCCAGACCGCGTAGGAAGTGGCGCATATCGTGGCGAAGAATCGACAGCTCGCGCCCAGATTGACGCCAGGCCTCGAGCTCTTTGATGGCGGCGCTGTCGCGGGTTTCGAGCATCCAGCGCTCTCGCTCGGCGGTTTCCTTTTCTTCGTATTCGCGCAGGTAAACGGCAAGAAACATAAGATAGAAGGCACAGAGCGCAAAGGCTAAAAACTCAACCGTCACCACCGAGCCCGAGTGGAACAGCGTGGTGTAGACGTTGGTGGCATAGTCAAAGACGTAATAGACGAGCGGCAGGATTAAAAGGATGCTCAGCTCGGTGGTGCTTTTAATCGCCAGGCGCGGACCGATGTCGCCGGCCCAATGCAACAGGACGGCAAAGACGGCGAGCGTGGTCGCGATGCGCGCCAGATAGTACGTGATCTGCGAATCGGTCGCGGCAAATGCGGCGATACCCATCCAGTTGCTGAACTGGCAGCTCAGATAGGCGCTCGTAATGCCGAGCGCGGCAAGCAGTGGACTCAGGCGGTAGCGCGCGCACAAATAGATGACGAGCGGCAGATGCACGACGAGTGGATATACCTGGCGGGCGAAAAGCTCGCCGCCGACGGCATTGGCGAGGCCAAATGCGCATCCAGTTACGGCACCGACCAGCACCAGTTCAAGCGCATGACGCCGGTTGATCTCGACACCGCACAGCGCCGCCGAGGCAAAGACGCCAAAGAGCAGCGTCGTGGCGTGGTGGATTGCCCAAAGGATCATTTCGACCGTGGAGACCATCAGTGTCTCCCACCCTCAAAGCGCACCGCAAAGTAGGCGTCTTGGAATCCCTGCTTGCAGCTGCGCGAAAGCGGGATGCACGCGCCCGAGCGCATGACGATGTCCGTGCGGTCAAAGTGATCGATATTGCGCAGGTTGACCTGGTAGCTGCGGTGGCATTTAAAGAAGGTGGCATTTTGCGCCAAACGGTCTTCGACGCTGCGGAACGACTCAAGTGCCTCGATATCGCGTCCGTCGCGCAGGTGGAAGACCACGTGCTTGTTGCGCGCCTCGGCATATTCGATGTCGGACAGGCGCAGGGCGTGGTAGCCAAAGGAAGTTTTGATCACGAGCTCGTCGGTTGCCGCCGGGCGCATGCTCGAAAGCTCGTCGAGCAACTGCGCTAGGCGTTCGTAAGCCACGGGCTTGAGCAGATAATCGAAGGCGCGGACCTCGTAGGACTCCAGTGCAAACTCGGGCGATGAGGTGAGAAACACCAGACGCACGGCGGTATCGGCCTGGCGCAATTCGCGCGCGGTGTCCATGCCGTTGACGAGCGGCATGATCATATCGAGCAAGATGATGTCGGCGCGCGATGCGGCATGGCGGGCCAGCAGGTCCTCGCCGCGCGTGACGAGCGCAACATCGACCGCCGTGCCCGTCTCGCTCGACCAACGGTCGATCATCCGGTGCAGTCTATCTAGAAAAGCGACGTCGTCGTCGCAGGCAATAATCTTGAGCATTCTGAGCCCCCTTAGTAGTTCGATTTTGCCACATTGGGTGCGGACCGCTCGCGGAGGCGTGTCCCATTTGCGCCCCACGTCGCGCAACTCGCGCCGAGCGGTATTGCGGTGGCGAAAGATGCCTCCTGCGCTATCGAGAGCTCGGCTATCCTCAGCTTGCCAGTTCGAAAATGGACCTGCCGCATGATTGAATCTTTATTTCAACTTTACACCTAGGTTTACAGCTGTCTTGTCAGCTGTAAACCTAGGTGTCATACTAAAGCCCCAAGATTCGCCAAAAGAGAGGGGCCTTGATGGCACAGAGCGCGAACATGGATGCATCGGAGCTTGCACGCGATATTGCGGCCGGCCTGGCATCGGCAACGACGGCAACGGAGCGCGCGGCACTGGTGCCCGCAGAGCTCGTCGAGGCCATTCAGCAACTAAAAACCCAACGTGACGCGGTGATCCTGGCACACTATTATGTGGCGCCCGAGGTCCAGGCCGTTGCCGATTACGTCGGCGACAGCTTCTACCTGGCAAAACTCGCTAAGAGCCTGCTGCAGCAGACCATCGTGCTGTGCGGCGTGGAGTTTATGGGCGAGAGCGCCAAGCTGCTCAATCCCACCAAGACCGTGCTGCTGCCCGAGCCGAACGCGGACTGCCCCATGGCGCACATGGTCAAGCGCGAGACGGTCGATGCCGCCCGTGCCGAGTATGGCGATGACCTGGCCGTGGTGTGCTACGTCAACTCGACGGTCGAGATCAAAAGCTGGAGTGACGTGTGCGTCACCAGCTCCAACGCCGTCAAGATCGTGTCCGAGCTGCCGCAGCAGCACGTCCTGTTCATTCCCGACCAAAACCTGGGCCGCTTTGTAGCCGAACAGGTGCCGCAAAAGCACGTCATCCTCAACAACGGCTACTGCCCGCGCCATCACATCATCACCGTCGAGCAGATCGTCGACGCGCAGGAGGCCCATCCCGACGCGCTCGTGCTGGCGCATCCCGAGTGCAAGGCCGACGTCTTGGCCGAGGCCGACTACATCGGCTCCACCGCCGGCATCATCAAATATGCCGAGGAGTCCGACGCGAGCGAGTTCATTATCGTGACGGTCCGCGGCGTGCTCTACGAGCTCGAGCGCCGCTGCCAGGGCACCGGCAAGAAGTTCTACTTCCCCGCGGTGCAGCCCACCTGCGTCAACATGGATCTCATCACGCTCGAAAAGCTCGTGCGCTGCCTGGAGACGGGCGAGGGCGAGGTGCAGATCGGTGTGTCGGACGAGGCCGCCGACCAGGCCAAACTCACGCTCGACCGCATGCTCGAGTACGCGGCGCGCTAAAACGATGCGACATGAGGAACAGTCCCTTATGTCGCATTACAAGGGAGAGGATTCCTGTGGAAACCAAGCAATACCTCGATATGGAGTGCGACGTCGTCATTGCCGGCTGCGGCGTGGCGGGCCTGTACGCGGCCCTCAATCTGCCGAAGAGCACGCGCGTGATCATGCTCTCCAAGGGCGCTGTCGACGAGTGCGATTCCATGCTCGCGCAGGGCGGTATTTGCGTGCTGCCCGAGGGCTCGGACTACGACGCCTTCTTTGAGGACACCATGCACGCCGGCCATTACGAGAACCGTCGCGAGAGCGTCGACATCATGATCCGCTCGAGCCGTTCGGTCATCAACGACCTGCTGGCCATGGGCGTGGACTTTGAGCGCAAGGCCGATGGCAGCCTCGACTTCACTCGCGAGGGCGCGCACAGCCGCCCGCGTATCGCCTTCCATGCCGACATTACGGGTAAGGAGATTACGACCAAGCTGCTCCAGGCCGTGCGCAAGCTGGACAACGTGCAGATTCTTGAGCACGTGGCCATGACCGACATCCTGACGGGCGAACGTGACGGCGCCACGGTGTGTGCCGGTGTCGTCGCCGTTTCCGTGGACGAGGACAACTCGGTTCGTCCCGCCGACGAGCTGGCAAATGCCGCCGAGGTTGTGCATGCCGGCGAGCCGTTTAAGATCCATGCCCGCCACACGCTGTGGGCGACGGGCGGCATCGGTGGCGTATATGACCACTCGACCAACTATCCGCAGCTCACGGGCGATGCCTGCTACATCGCTCAGGAGCACGGCATTAAGATGGAGCACTTGGACTACGTGCAGATTCACCCCACGGGACTGTTCTCGCCGCAGCCGGGCCGCACCTTCCTGATCAGCGAGAGCTGCCGCGGCGAGGGCGCGATTTTGCTCAACGCCGCCGGTGAGCGCTTTACCGACGAGCTTCAGCCGCGCGATGTGGTCGCCGCCGCTATTCGCGAGCAGATGAAGCAGGACGGTACCGAGCACGAGTGGCTGAGCTTTGCACCCGTCGAGCGCGACGTGGTGACCGGGCACTTTGCCAATATCCGCGCGCGCTGCCTGGAGGACGGCCGCGACATTCTGGACGAGCCCATCCCCGTCACGCCCACGCAGCACTACTTTATGGGCGGCGTATGGGTCGACAAGGACGGCCGCACCTCGATGCCCGAGCTCTACGCCGCGGGCGAGACGGCCTGCAACGGCGTTCACGGCAAGAATCGCCTTGCATCAAACAGCCTGCTCGAGGCGCTGGTCTGGGGTCGTCGCGCCGCGTGGTATATGCGTACCGGCGAGTCGCTGGCCGTGGAGCAGGCGGGCGATCCCGCGCTCGATGGCCGTCATCGCGCCCTGAGCGCCGACACCCTGGCAATCGATGATCTGGCCCGTGCCGCCGGCACGCAGGCCGTGGAGGAGTAGACCATGAATCCCATTACCATGAAACTCGTCGTCGATGATCTGATTCTGCAGGCTCTGCGCGAGGACATCACGTTTGAGGACGTGAGCACGGCGAGCGTGTGCCCCACGGCGCGTCCCGCTACCGTTGAGCTTATCGCCAAGGCCGACGGCATCATCGCCGGCTTGGATGTGTTTGCCCGCACCTTTGAGTTGCTGGATCCGCAGAGCTCGGTGCTGTTTGATGTTGCCGACGGTGACGAGGTTCACGCCGGCGACCACGTGGGGCAGGTGCGTGGCGATGCACGCGTGCTGCTTTCGGGCGAGCGCGTGGCGCTCAACTACCTGCAGCGCATGAGCGGCATCGCTACCTACACGCACAGCATGGCCGCGGCGCTCGAGGGCACCAAGACCGTGCTCGTCGACACGCGCAAGACCACGCCGGGCATGCGCGTGTTTGAGAAGGCGGCGGTCGAGATCGGCGGCGGCAGCAACCACCGCTACAACCTGTCGACGGCCGTCATGCTCAAGGACAACCACATCGATGCCGCCGGTGGCGTGACGCGCGCGATCGAGATGGCGCGCGCTCATGCGTCGTTTACCGCGACGGTCGAGATTGAGTGCGAGAACCTGGACATGGTGCGCGAGGCTGTGGAGGCCGGCGCCGACATCATCATGTTCGACAACATGACCCACGACGACATGGCTGCTGCGATTGAGCTTATCGCCGGTCGCGCCAAAACCGAGTGCTCGGGCAACGTGGACGCCAGCAATATCCGCGCGCTCGCCGACCTGGGCGTTGACTTTATTAGCTCGGGGGCGCTGACGCACTCTGCGCCGATTCTCGACCTCTCGCTTAAGCACCTGCGTCTGCTGGACGGTAAATAATGGACGCCCGCGAGCGTCGCCGTGCCATCATAGGCGTGCTCGAGCGAGCCAAGGAGCCCGTTTCGGGCAGTGCGCTTGCTCGTGAGGTGGGTGTGAGCCGCCAGATTGTCGTGCAAGACATCGCCCTGCTGCGCGCCGATGGGCACGATATCGTGGCCACCAATCGCGGCTACGTGCTGCAGGAGGCGGCGGGCAGCCCGGCTGTTCCCACGCGCGTGGTCAAGGTGCACCATAGCGTGGAGCAGGCAAGTGACGAGCTCACGAGCATCGTCGACGCCGGAGGCGCCGTTCTCAACGTGATCGTCAATCACCGCGTGTATGGCAAGATCACAGCCGATCTGGACATTCGCAACCGTCGCGATATCGAGCGCTATCTGGAGGGTATTGCCAGCGGCAAGAGTTTTCCACTGCTGACGGTGACAAGCGGCTATCACTTCCATCGCATCGCGGCGGAGGACGAGCAAACCCTCGACGAGATCGAGGCGATGCTCAAGGAGAAAGGCTACCTAGCAGACCTGATGCCCTACGAGGACGATCTATCGTAGCCGACGCTGCAAACGCCCCTAAGCGGCAATCTGACGTTCAATCGTCGGTTGCGTACAAAAAGTACGCTTCCCTCCTCTTTCACGTCACCTTGCTCGCTTAGGGGTGTTTTCGCTGACGTGAGCTCAACCTGCGACGGTGCCAAATTAGTTATCCGCACAAAAAAGGAGGCCTCCGCGGCGATGCGGAGGCCTCCTTTTTTGTGCACGGTGTACTTTTGAGTGTGCAGGTGGGGGAGTTGTTACTCCTCGACGATCTCGGTGATCGCGCCAGCGGGGCAAGCGTCCTGGCAGGCGCCACAAGCGACGCAGGAGTCCTCGTCAGCGACGGTAGCGACGTCCTGGAGCTCCAGAACGCCAGCGGGGCAGGAGTCGACGCAAACGCCACAAGCGATGCACTCGTCGGCATCAATTACGGGATGAGCCATGGTAGTTTCCTCTCTGTTGACCGACGCTACAGGCGATGCGCGCCGGTTTGATTCGGGCAAAAACATACCACGGGAGCGACCGTTTGCAATACCCTCTGGCCGGCATCTTCATACCGTTCGCCGAGTATGCCAAGGTTTACTAAAAAACGCGCAGGTGGGGCCGTTGAGCTGCGCAAATGTTAGCTAAAGGTGACTTGAAATATTGAGCTATTGAGCGCGCCTGCGGAAAGGGCGACCCGTTATTTGGTCGAAAAACGGGTCGCAGTTTCCGGTTGGGCCCGCTAGCGGAAACTGCGACCCGGTATCAGCTCTCAAAACGGGATACGGTTTCCGGTTGAGCCTTCAGACGGAAACCGCGGCCCGGAATCCACGCTCAAAACGGGACGAGCTTTCCGCAAGGCAGCCCCAGGCACCCTCGGACCCAAGCCTCAGCCATCTCTACATAGATCTCGATAGATTTGCCTAGAACTCAAACAGCGCATCTACCTGCGCATTTAAGAACCTAAACTCTTGGCAATAAGAAATCTTATATGAATTGACTTAGATTTTGTATATTCCGGCCCATAAGGGGATACACTACATCCTGAAAGACAAGCCGAAACACCGCGCGGCAGACCGCCGAGTCGGTGCAAACGCACAAGAGAGAGGGAATTTCTAATGGGCAAGATTCTTGGTATCGACCTTGGTACTACTAACTCCGCAATGGCCGTTCTCGAGGGCGGTTCTCCGACCATTATCGTGAACGCCGAGGGCGACCGCACCACCCCGTCCGTCGTGGGCTTCCGTGCCGACGGCGACCGCGTCGTGGGTAAGGCCGCTAAGAACCAGGCTGTCACCAACCCCAAGAACACCGTGTTCTCCATCAAGCGCTTCATGGGCCGCAAGTACTCCGAGTGCACCTCCGAGATCAAGACCGTGCCGTATGAGGTCAAGGAGGGTCAGGGTGGCCGTGCCGTCGTCGACATCGAGGGCAAGGATTACACCGCCGAGCAGGTGAGCGCCATGACGCTCGCAAAGATGAAGGCCGACGCCGAGAAGTATCTGGGCGAGACCGTCACCGACGCCGTCATCACCGTCCCGGCCTACTTCAACGACGCCCAGCGTCAGGCCACCAAAGACGCCGGTAAGATCGCCGGCCTCAACGTCAAGCGTATCGTCAACGAGCCGACCGCTGCTGCTCTGGCCTATGGCCTGGACAAGCAGGGCACTGACCAGCGCATTCTGGTCTTCGACCTGGGTGGCGGCACCTTCGACGTCTCCATCCTCGACCTCGCCGACGGCGTGTTTGAGGTTCTGTCCACCTCGGGCGACAACCACCTGGGCGGCGACGACTGGGATCAGCGCGTCATCGACTGGATGGCCGATAAGTTCCAGCAGGAGAACGGTGTCGACCTGCGTCAGGACCCCATGGCCCTGCAGCGTCTGAAGGAGGCCGCCGAGAACGCCAAGAAGGAGCTCTCCGCTGCCCAGCAGACCACCATCAACCTGCCGTTCATCACCATGAACCAGTCCGGCCCGCTGCACCTCAACTACACGCTGACCCGCGCCGAGTTCGAGAAGATCACCCGCGACCTGCTCGAGCGCTGCAAGCAGCCTGTCACCAACGCCCTGCGCGACGCCAAGCTTAAGCTCTCCGATCTGACCGAGGTCATCCTCGTCGGCGGCTCCACCCGTATGCCCGCTGTCCAGGAGCTCGTCAAGACCATGACCGGCAAGCAGCCCAACATGTCCGTGAACCCCGACGAGGTCGTTGCCGACGGTGCTGCCGTCCAGGGCGGCGTGCTCACCGGCGACGTCGAGGGCATCCTGCTGCTCGACGTTACCCCGCTGTCGCTGGGCGTCGAGACCATGGGCGGCATCATGACCAAGATGATCGACCGCAACACCACGATCCCGACCTCCAAGACCGAGGTCTACTCCACCGCTGCCGACAACCAGACCAGCGTCGAGATCAACGTGCTCCAGGGCGAGCGCGAGCTTGCTCGCGATAACAAGTCGCTCGGTAAGTTCCAGCTGACCGGCATCCCGGCTGCTCGCCGCGGCGTGCCGCAGATCGAGGTTACCTTCGACATCGACGCCAACGGCATCGTCAAGGTCTCCGCTAAGGACAAGGGCACCGGCAAGGAGCAGCAGATCACCATTTCCGGCTCCACCGCGCTTTCCGACGACGAAGTCGATCGCATGGTCAAGGACGCCGAGGCTCATGCCGAGGAGGACAAGAAGCAGAAGGAAGAGGTCGAGGTCCGCAACCAGACCGACAGCCTGTGCTACTCCACCGAGCAGACCCTTAACGAGCTGGGCGACAAGGTTTCCGCCGACGTGAAGTCCAAGGCCGAGGCCGCTATCGCCGACGCCAAGAAGGCGCTCGAGGGCTCTGACGTCGAGGCTATCAAGGCCGCCGGCGAGTCCCTGCAGTCCGTGGCCTACGAGCTGGCCCAGGTTGTCTACGCCGACGCTCAGCAGCAGACCGACGGTGCCGCTGGCGCCCAGCCTGCCGACGATGACGTCGTCGACGCCGACTACGAGGTTGTGGACGACGAGGACAAATAATCATGTCCGCCCGTAAAGCTCGCACGGAGGCGGCCGCCGCTGGCGCCGCCCCCGTTGACTCTGAGGAGAAGGACGTGAAGATTCCCGTAGAGGCCGTTGACGATACCGAGGCCAACGAGGCCCCGGCCGCCGAGGCTGCCGAGAACCAGGTAGAGGATTCCAACAAGGAGGCGACGATGACCGAGGACGAGATGGTGGAAGCCGCTATCCGCGCCGGTGAAGAAGCCGCCGACAACGACTTTAAGCTCAAGTTCGAGCAGGCCCAGAAGGAGCTTGCCGACGTGCGCAATGAGCTCGATGCTGCGGCAGAGGCTCAGAAGGCCGCCGAGGACAAGGCAAAGGACGCCACCGAGCGCACCGCCCGTCTGCAGGCCGACTGGGAGAACTTCCGTCGCCGCACCGCCAATGAGCGTATCGCCGAGCGCGAGCGCGCGACCGAGAAGCTCGTCACCGCGCTGCTGCCGGTGGTCGACGATATCGAGCGTGCGATCGACCATGCCCGCAGCCAGGAGCTTGCCGACGACTTTAAGCAGTTCGTCGACGGTGTCGACGCGGTGCATGCCAAGCTGCTCGATGTGTTTGCGCACGAGGGCGTTGAGCCCATCGACCCCAAGGGCGAGGCGTTCGATCCGCTCGAGCACCAAGCCGTGGGTCGCGTCGAGGACGCGTCGCAGTACGATGAGACCGTCAACGACGTGTACCAGAAGGGCTACCGCATGGCGGATCGCATCCTGCGTTCCGCGATGGTGACGGTGACCTACGGCGGCGAGAAACGCCCCGCACCGGAGCCCGAAGCGGCGCCCGAGGATGCTGCGGCCGATACGGCCGAGAGCACCGAGGAGTAATTGAGAAGGGCCCCGGGGCAACACCCGGGGCCCTTTCTGGCCTAGTGCCATATGAAAGCATGAGCCGCCGCCCGCTGGGCGGCGGATGAAACAGGAGAGGAGCTACGATGGCTGCAGGCAAAACCTTCTATGACATCCTGGGCGTATCCAAGAGCGCCTCCGACAAAGAGATCAAGAGCGCGTTTCGCAAGCTCGCGCAAAAATATCACCCCGATGCCGGCGGCGACGAGGCCAAGTTCAAGGAGATCAGCGAGGCCTACGAGACGCTTTCGGACGAGAAGAAGCGCAAAGAGTACGACCAGATGCTCATGTTTGGCGGCATGCCGGGCGCGGGCGGCGCGTATGGCGGCGGCTACGGTGCCGGCGCGGGTGCCAGCGGCTGGGGCGACATCTTCGACAGCATCTTTAGCGGCAACGGCGCCTGGGGCAGCGATTGGGGCTCGGGCTTTGCCGGGGCTGCGGGCGCTGCCGGTGCCGGCGCGGGTCGCAGCCGTGCTCGCAAGGGCGGCGACCTGTCGCTGACCGTCGATGTGACGGCCGAGGACGCGTTTCGCGGCGTGACGCACAAGGTCACCTACCGCATTCCCTCGACAGGCGAGCAGCAGACCATCACGGTCTCGGTGCCTGCGGGTGCGGTCGACGGCGGCAAATTGCGCTACAAGCGCCGTGGCGAGTACGGCGTTGCCGGAGGCGAGCGCGGCGACTTGGTCGTGACCACGCATGTGGAGGAGCATCCGCTGTTTAAGCGCAAGGGTGCCGACGTGACCATGGAGGTGCCGATCTCGGTCTATGAGGCGGCGCTCGGCTGCACGGTGGATGTGCCCACGCCCGGCGGCGCGACGGTTCGTCTGAAGGTGCCCGCTGGCACCCAGACGGGCAAGAAGTTCCGTTTTAAGGAGATGGGTGCACCCGACGTTAAGCATCGCGGCCGCACGGGTGCGCTGCTCGTCGAGATCAAGGTGCAGGTTCCCACGAACCTGTCCGACGATGAGCGCGATGCCATGACCAGGCTGCGCGAGGCCGACACGCGCGATTATCGCGAGAAGGTCAACCGTTACAAGGCGACGTACTAGGGCGGTCGTGGCGCACGCCCGCGCCCGCGGGCTTATGATGGACGATAACGAGACGGAAAGGGGTCAGGTAGCATGGCCGAGGACAATAGGAACAAACCGCTGTACATGATCAGCGTGGCGGCCGAGCTGACCGGCATGCATCCGCAGACTCTGCGCGTCTACGAGTCCAAGGGCCTGGTGAACCCTCAGCGCTCGGGCGGTAACACGCGTCTGTATTCGCGTGCCGATATCGAGCGCCTGGAGCTCATCAACCAGCTCACCGACGAGGGCATCAACCTTGCCGGCGTGGTGCGCATCCTCGATATGAAGGAGCGTGCCGAGGAGCGTGAGCGCGAGAACGAAAAACTCCGTGCCCGCGTACGCCAGCTCGAGGACGAGCTGCACGAGTACAAGATGCAGAAGAAGATCACCGCCCTGGCCCCGCGCGACGGCTCAGTTAACCCCGAACAGGTCATGCGTAAGCTGCTGGGCGCCGGCGGGGATTTGTAGTTACGCGGGTTTACCAACCCGCGTAACGGGCCGACGCTGCGCGACGTCCAGAGCGACAATTTGTCATTCAAAAGGCAAGGCATGACCAGAAGGTCTATGCCTTGCCTTTTTCATGCCAACTTGTTCGCTCTGGACGTCGCTCGCTGTCCGTCCTCTACTTGCGGCGTTGTTTTGCTCCGAATTGGTGGGCTTTCGCTGTCCGCGCCAAAACATCGGCGTTGTTATGGGTAGTCATTGGGGACGTTCTTAAATGACTAGTTGAAAGGGACACACTTGCACCAAATCCGCCGGTCCTGCACCGGGCTCGTCCTATGCTTTACCGAGATAAAGTGAACGTGTAGATTCGTAACCCGCTCGCAACCGTTCTATGGCACGATATTGAACGAATGTATGCTATGCGCCCAAATCTTTTGGGCAGAGTGGGAGACAGTATGGTCAAGCTGTACGAGGACGGCATCTACCTGCGTAACGGCAGCGAGGTTGTGCCTGAGGCCGAGGCCGCTGAGCGCGGCATTACGCAGACACCCGAGGATGCCAAGCGCGGCACCATCGCGTATTCGATCCTTCAGGCACACAATACGTCCGGCGACCCCGAGGCGCTCAAGATTCGCTTCGACGCCATGGCGAGCCACGACATCACCTTTGTCGGCATTATCCAGACGGCGCGTGCCTCGGGCATGGAGCAGTTCCCGCTGCCCTACGTGCTCACCAACTGCCATAACTCGCTGTGCGCCGTGGGCGGCACCATCAACGAGGACGACCACGTCTTTGGTCTCTCGGCTGCCAAAAAGTACGGCGGCATCTTCGTTCCGCCGCATATCGCCGTCATCCACTCCTTTATGCGTGAGAACTTCGCCGGCTGCGGCAAGATGATCCTGGGTTCCGACTCGCACACCCGCTACGGCGCTCTGGGCACCATGGCCGTGGGCGAGGGCGGCGGCGAGCTGGCAAAGCAGCTGCTGCGTGACACCTACGATGTTGCCTATCCCGGCGTTGTCGCCATCTACCTCACGGGCGCCCCGCGCCCCGGCGTCGGCCCGCACGACGTGGCGCTCGCCATCATTCGTGCCGTCTTTGCCAAGGGCTACGTCAAGAACAAGGTTATGGAGTTCGTGGGCCCCGGCATCGCGAGTATGACGACCGACTACCGCAACGGCGTCGACGTTATGACTACCGAGACTACCTGCCTGTCGAGCATCTGGGCCACCGACGAGGACACGCACGCATTCCTGACCATGCACGGCCGCGGCGACGACTACCGCGAGCTCAAGCCCGCCGATGTTGCCTACTACGACGGCTGCGTCGAGGTCGATCTGTCGAGCATCAAGCCCATGATTGCGTTGCCGTTCCATCCTTCCAACGGCTTCGAGATTGACGAACTCAACGAGAACCTCGAGGACATCCTGCACGAAGTAGAGCTCGAGGCCGCCAAGATCGGCGAGGGCAAGACGCACTTTAGCCTGCTCGACAAGATCGTCGACGGCAAGCTGCACGTGCAGCAGGGCGTTATCGCCGGCTGCTCGGGCGGCAACTACGACTCCGTGGTCCAGGCTGCCCGCGTGCTCAAGGGCGCCAACACCGGCTGCGGCGAGTTCTCGCTGTCGGTCTATCCCACGAGCCAACCCGTGGCGCTCGAGCTTACGCGCCGTGGCTATATCTACGACCTCATGGAGGCCGGCGCGATCGTGCGCACGGCGTTCTGCGGCCCGTGCTTTGGCGCCGGCGACACGCCTGCCAACAACGGCCTGTCCATCCGCCACACCACGCGCAACTTCCCCAACCGCGAGGGTTCCAAGCCGGGCAACGGCCAGCTGAGCGCCGTGGCCCTGATGGACGCCCGCTCCATTGCGGCGACGGCTGCCAACGGCGGCATCCTGACGCCGGCGACCGACCTGCCCGAGGACACCTGGGACGAGGCCTGCGAGTACACCTTCGATGACGCGCCGTACAAGAAGCGCGTGTACTGGGGCTTTGGCAAGGCCGAGCCTGCCGACGAGCTGGTCGAAGGCCCCAACATCAAGCCGTGGCCCGCGATGGAGCCCCTCGGCGACGATATCCTGCTCAAGGTGTGCTCCAAGATCATGGACCCGGTCACCACGACCGATGAGCTCATTCCCTCGGGCGAGACGAGCTCCTTCCGCTCCAATCCGCTGGGGCTGGCCGAGTTTACGCTCAGCCGCCGCGACCCTGCCTATGTGGGCCGTTCCAAGGAGGTCGACGCCGTGGAGAAGCGCCGCGTCGCCGGTGAGGCCGCGGGCGACCTGGCCGCGCTCGATGCCGAGCTTGCGGGCGTGTTTGAGGCGCTGGCCGGCGCGGGTGTCGCGGCCGATGCCAAAACGACCGAATACGGCTCCATGCTCTATGCCAAGAAGCCCGGTGACGGTTCTGCCCGCGAGCAGGCCGCGAGCTGCCAGCGCGTAATTGGCGGCCTGGCCAACATCGTCCACGAGTACGCCACCAAGCGCTATCGCTCCAACGTGATGAACTGGGGCATGGTGCCCTTCCAGATGGAGGCGGAGCCCAACTTTGAGGTGGGCGACTACGTCTTTGTGCCGGGTATCCGTGCCGCGCTCGATGGCGACCTGCAGAACATCGCCGCGTACGTAGTGCGCGCCGACGGTGCGGTCGAGCAGATTGAGCTCTATATTGCCGATATGACGGCAGAGGAGCGTGCCATCGTCAAGGCCGGCTGCCTGATCAACTACAACAAGTTCAAGGCCGCTGCCGAGTAACTCTGCCGTACGCCCCTGCCACACCTTTCCCTCGTGCTCACGCGCTTCGCGAGGGTCGCCCGAGGGAAAGGTGTGGCAGGGGCTACCGCGACGTTCTCGTTGGGTCTTGAGGGACGCTAATAAATAGACTTGCTTGATGCCGCCTCTGCTATCGGGGCGGCTTCTTTTGTCGAAAACCACCATGAAGGGGACAGGCACCTTTGTGGTGGTCCGCGGTTTGTCTCGTTCTGTAACAGGTAGACCCTTATTTGCCGAGTAGTTGTTACAGATTTAGATAAACGGGAACTGCTGAACATTTCGTCTCGATCTGTAACATCTGAGGTCCAAAACGGCAGCTAGATGTTATAGATCGAGATGGTGAAAGCCGGGGCCGAAGATCATCACAAAGGCTCCTGTCCCCTTTGTGGTGGTGGGGGCGAGCTCGATGCTGCCGCGCTCGCTGAACGACATTCTAATGAGCGTCTCTACAGGATTTCATCTGGGCTGGCGGGCTTGGTTGTTTTGGGGATGCCGAGTTTGGATGACGCGAAATCGTCAACATTGTCCTTAATTCCGTCTTTGGTGTAGACAGTGACCATATAGGTGCTGTGTCCGAATTCGCCCTTGTCGCGTGTTGCCCAGGCATCCCAGTAGGCGGCCCCGTTTCGCCCTTTGATTTTTCCGACACGGCGGAGTTCTGTTCGCTTTAATTGATTCAAGACTTTAGTCTGCTGGCCGCGCAGCGGCCAGCTTTAAACCACCCGC